>NZ_JBEZZN010000004.1:320471-588312 GCF_040639195.1 Micromonospora sp. NPDC023956 | reverse complement strand
ATGTCGTTGGCTGTTAGTATCTGTGGCGCCAGCCCCGACGCCCGCCGGCCGGGGGGGGGGGGGCGCCGCCCCACGACCGGATGCCGGAGACCAGGCCGTCGGGGGCCTTGCCGGCGGCGATCTGATCAGTCGTCAGCGTCGTATCGGAACCATCTGCCATGTGGGGCAGCCTAAGCAGATGCCGCCACGGATGGGCGAGAATGATGAACGATTTGTGATGCCGATTACCCGAGGTTTACGGAGAGGCAAACGCAATTCGAGGGGTTGTGTCCGCTTTTTTTGGAGCGAATCCGGCACGCCCGGCGCAGTAGGAAAACAGCGTTCCGATCCGCCGGGGACGGCCCCTACAGCAGCGCGTCGAGGGCGACCGCCGCCGCCAGGATGGTGAGGTAGGTGGTGGACCAGTGGAACAGCCGCATCGGCTTCACCGCCTCGCCCCGCGCCGAGCGCCGGCACAGCTTGTGCGCCTCGACGATGAACACCGCTCCCACCGCCAGGGCGACCGCACCGTAGATCGGGCTCATCCCCAGCGGCCAGAGCACCAGCGAGGAGAGGACGGTGAGCCAGGTGAAGATGATGATCTCGGCGTTGACCCGGCGGGTGGAGGCGACCACCGGCAGCATCGGGATGCCGGCTCGGGCGTAGTCCGCCTTGTACTTGATGGCCAGCGCGTAGAAGTGCGGCATCTGCCAGAAGAAGACCACCGCGAAGAGCGCCCACGCCGCCGGGGCGAGCGAACCGGTCACCGCCGCCCAGCCGATCAGCACCGGGGCCGCGCCGCAGGCCCCGCCCCAGAAGGTGTTCTGCGGGGTGGTGCGCTTCAGCCAGAGCGTGTAGACGAGGTCGTAGTAGACGATCGCGGCCAGGGTCAACCCGGTGGCCAGCCAGTTGGTGAACGCCGCCATCAGCACCACCGAGACGGCCGCCAGGACGAGCCCGAAGACCAGCGCGTTGCGCGGGGTGACCGTGTGGGTCGGCAGCGGACGGCGCTTGGTGCGCCGCATGACCTGGTCGATGTCCCGGTCGATGTAGCAGTTGATCACGCTGGCCGCGCCGGCGGCGAGGGCACCACCGACCACCACGACCGCGACCAGCCAGAGCGACGGCAGGCCGTCGGCGGCGAGGATCATCGCCGGAACGGTGGTGACCAGGAGCAGTTCGACGATCCGTGGCTTGGTGAGGGTCACGTACGCCGAGATCACCGCCCGGACGTCCCGCCGCGCACCGACGCCCTCCGACGTCACCTCCGCCGCGGGCCGCGCGGCGGGACTCTTGACGGGGCGTTCGGTGATCATGCTCACGGACGGCCACCTTCCGGCATCGGCAGGAGATCGGCTGGGCGGCGGCCGGTTCCGGACGCACATACCGACCGACAGCCTACGCGGCGTGATCCGCGCAGCCCGTTCACCCCGGCTCCCGTGCCCGCCATCACATCCGCCGCGCCCCGTCGAATGCCGGACGCGGCTCGGGCGGGTGACCGGCGACCGGCGAAGAAACCGCATGCAGAGATCCGTGGGCGGGGGTTTACCACCGCTCGATAGGGTCATCTCTGAGGGTTCCGCCCATCTGCCGAGGAGCACAACCATCGTGGCTGCCAACCGACCCGAGCACCCAAACCTGACCTGGTCCGACCTCGACCGGCGGGCCGTCGACACGGTCCGCGTGCTGGCCATGGACGCCGTGGAGAAATCCGGCAACGGTCACCCCGGTACGGCGATGAGCCTCGCGCCCGCGGCGTACCTGCTCTTCCACAAGGTGATGCGGCACAACCCGGCCGACCCGAACTGGCCGGGACGGGACCGCTTCGTCCTCTCCGCCGGCCACTCCAGCCTCACCCTCTACATCCAGCTCTTCCTCAGTGGTTACCCGCTCGGTCTGGACGACCTGAAGGCGCTGCGGCAGTGGGGCTCGCTCACTCCCGGTCACCCCGAGCACGGGCACACCCCCGGCGTGGAGACCACCACCGGCCCGCTCGGGCAGGGCCTGGGCAACGCGGTCGGCATGGCGATGGCGGCCCGGCGGGAGCGCGGCCTGTTCGACCCGGACGCCGCCCCGGGCGCGTCGGTCTTCGACCACCACATCTGGTGCATCGCCTCGGACGGTGACATCGAGGAGGGCATCAGCCACGAGGCCAGCGCCCTCGCCGGCCACCAGCAGCTCGGCAACCTCACCCTGATCTACGACGACAACGAGATCTCGATCGAGGACGACACCCGGATCGCCCTGAGCGAGGACGTGGCCGCCCGGTACGAGGCGTACGGCTGGCACGTGCAGACCGTCGACTGGCGGCGCGGCGACGCCGACCAGGGCGACTACCACGAGGACGTCGAGGCGCTGTACGCCGCGCTGCTCGCCGCGCGGGAGGTGACCGACCGCCCCTCGTTCGTCCGGCTGCGCACCATCATCGGCTGGCCCGCACCGAACAAGCAGAACACCGGCAAGATCCACGGCTCGGCGCTCGGCGCGGACGAGGTCGCCGCCACCAAGAAGCTGCTCGGCTTCGACCCGGAGCGCACCTTCGAGGTGACCGAGGAGGTGCTCGCGCACACCCGGGAGACGCTGACCCGGGGCATCGGGGAGCAGCGGGAGTGGCAGGCGGCGTTCGACGGCTGGGCGGAGGCCGACCCGGACCGCAAGGCCCTCTACGACCGGCTGGCCACCCGTACCCTGCCGCAGGGCTGGGCCGACGCGCTGCCCACCTTCCCGGCCGACGCCAAGGGTGTCGCCACCCGGGCCGCCTCCGGCAAGGTCCTGGAGGCCCTCGCCCCGGTGCTGCCCGAGCTGTGGGGCGGCTCGGCCGACCTGGCGGAGAGCAACAACACCACGATGAAGGGCGAGCCCTCCTTCGTGCCGGCCAGCCACGCCACCAAGGCGTTCCCCGGCAACGAGTACGGCCGTACCCTGCACTTCGGCATCCGCGAGCACGCGATGGGGGCGATCCTCAACGGCATCGCCCTGCACGGCGGCACCCGCCCCTACGGCGGCACCTTCCTGGTGTTCAGCGACTACATGCGTCCCTCGGTGCGGCTCGCCGCGCTGATGAAGCTGCCGGTGGTCTACGTCTGGACGCACGACTCGATCGGCCTCGGCGAGGACGGCCCCACCCATCAGCCGGTGGAGCATCTGACCGCCCTGCGGGCCATCCCCGGGCTCGACGTGGTCCGCCCGGCGGACGCCAACGAGACCGTCTGGGCCTGGCGCGCGGCGCTGGAGCACACCGACCGGCCGACCGCGCTGGCGCTGAGCCGGCAGCCGTTGCCGACCCTGGACCGGTCGACCCTGACCGGCGCCGAGGGCGTGGTGAAGGGCGGCTACGTGCTCGCCGAGGCGTCCAACGGCAAGCCGCAGGTGATCCTGATCGGCACCGGCTCGGAGGTGCAGCTCTGCCTGACCGCGCGGGAGCGGCTGGAGGAGCAGGGCACGCCCACCCGGGTCGTCTCGATGCCGTGCCAGGAGTGGTTCTACGCGCAGGACGAGGCGTACCGCGAGTCGGTGCTGCCGCGCGGCGTGCAGGCCCGGGTCAGCGTCGAGGCGGGGATCGGGATGTCCTGGCGGGGCGTCGTCGGCGACAGCGGCGAGTCCGTGAGCCTGGAGCACTACGGGGCCAGCGCCCCGCACTCGATGCTCTTCGAGCAGTTCGGCTTCACCCCCGACCGGATCGTGGCCGCCGCGCACGCGTCGCTCACCCGGATCGGCGACATCACCGGTTTCACCACCGGCAACTGAGGGGAGCGTGAACGGTATGACTGACAGATTGCGCGAGTTGACCGCCGCAGGTGTGGCGGTCTGGTTGGACGACCTCTCCCGGACCCGGCTCAGCTCCGGCGGGCTGGACCAGCTCCGGCGGGAGAAGCACGTGGCCGGGGTGACCACCAACCCGACCATCTTCGCCAAGGCGCTGAAGGACGCGGACGAGTACGACTGGCAGGTACGCGAGCTGGCCGCCCGGGACGTGCAGGTCGAGGAGGCCGTGCGCATGCTCACCACGTACGACGTGCGCTGGGCGTGCGACGTGATGCGCCCGTCGTACGACGGCAGCGGCGGGGTGGACGGTCGGGTCTCCATCGAGGTGGACCCCCGGCTGGCCCACGACACCCTGAAGACCGTCGCCGAGGCGAAGGCCCTCTGGTGGCTGGTCGACCGGCCGAACCTCTACATCAAGATCCCGGCGACCGAGGCCGGGCTGCCGGCGATCACCGCGGCGCTGGCCGAGGGGATCAGCGTCAACGTCACGCTGATCTTCGGGCTGGAGCGCTACACGCAGGTGATGGAGGCCTTCCTCGCCGGTCTGGAGCAGGCGAAGGCGAACGGCCACGACCTGTCGACGATCGGCTCGGTCGCCTCGTTCTTCGTCTCCCGGGTGGACGGCGAGATCGACAAGCGGCTGGAGAAGATCGGCTCCGCCGAGGCGAAGGGGCTGCGCGGCAAGGCCGCCGTGGCCAACGCCCGGCTGGCGTACGAGAGCTACTCGACGGTCTTCACCTCCGACCGCTGGCGGGCCCTCGCCGATGCCGGGGCGCACCCGCAGCGCCCGCTCTGGGCGTCCACCTCGACGAAGAACCCGGACTACCGGGACGTGATCTACGTCGAGGAGCTGATCGCCCCCGGCACGGTCAACACCATGCCGGAGCCGGTCATCCACGCGTACGCCGACCACGGCGAGACCCGGGGCGACACGGTCACCGGGGCGTACGACGAGTCGCGGCAGGTCTTCGCCGACCTGGAGTCGGTCGGCGTGGACATGGACGACGTGATCGCCGTCCTGGAGCGCGAGGGTGTGGAGAAGTTCGAGGCGAGCTGGCAGGAACTGCTCGACGGGGTCCGGACGTCGCTGGAAGCGGCGCAGCGAGGAGGCAAGGCGTGAGTGACCTGCTGGACGGTCCGGTGGAGGCTGCTGCCGGACTGGCGGTGTACGGCGCGGCGGCGGTGGACGCCGCCGGCGCCACCTCCACCCGGGATGCGCTGGTGCGCTCCGGCGTGCCCGGACGACTGGCCGAGAAGGACCCCACCATCTGGGGTCCGGAGGCCGAGCAGGAGGCGAAGATCCGGCTCGGCTGGGTGGACACCCACCGCCGCAGCCGGGACCTGCTCCCCCAGCTCGCCGAGCTGAAAGCCGAGCTGGGCGACCTGGACCACGTGGTGCTCGCCGGCATGGGCGGCTCCTCGCTGGCCCCCGAGGTGATCGCCCGGACCCTCGGCAGGCCGCTGACCGTGCTGGACACCACCGACCCGGGGCAGGTCCGGGCGGCACTGGCCGACCGGCTGGAGCGGACGGTGGTCGTGGTGGCCAGCAAGTCCGGCTCCACGGTCGAGACCGACAGCCACCGGCGCGCGTACTGGCAGGCGTTCCTCGACGCGGGGATGACCGAGGCCGAGGCCGGGCGGCACTTCGTGATCGTCACCGACCCGGGTTCCCCGCTGGAGGCCACCGCCACCGAGATGGGCGCCCACGTGGTGCTCGCCGACCCGGAGGTGGGCGGCCGGTTCTCCGCGCTGACCGCGTTCGGGCTGGTGCCGGCCGCGCTGGCCGGAGTCGACGTCGCCGAGCTGATCGACGAGGCCGAGGCGCTCGCGGAGAGCTTCGGCGGCGAGCGTGACAACCCGGGCCTGGCGCTCGGGGCCGCGCTCGGCGCCGCCGCCACCCAGGCCCGGGACAAGGTCGCCCTGGTCAGCGACGGCACCGGCATCGAGGGGCTGGGCGACTGGGCGGAGCAGTTGGTCGCCGAGTCGACCGGCAAGTCCGGCGTCGGCATCCTGCCGGTGGTGGTGGAGTCGCCGGACAGCCCCGGCGTGACCGGGGACGACGTGCTCACCGTCAGCTACGGCGGGGCCCTGCCTGCCGGGGCGGTGCCCGGCGGCGGCGCGCAGCCGCACCTCGCGGTGAACGGCCCGCTCGGGGCGCACTTCCTGACCTGGGAGTACGCCACGGCGGTGGCCGGTGCGGTGCTCGGCATCGACCCGTTCAACCAGCCGAACGTGACCGAGAGCAAGGAGAACACCAACCGGATCCTGGCCGCCGGGCCGGTCGCCGAGTCGCCGTCGTTCACCTCGGGCGCGATCGAGGTGTACGCCCCGGCGGGCGCCCCCGGCGACGTGACCGGCGTGCTGCGCTGGCTGTCGGACGGGCTGGCCGACGGCGGTTACCTCGCCGTCATGGCGTACCTCGACCGGTTCGCCGACGCCGACGCGGCCGGGCTCCGGCCGCTGCTCGCGGAGGCGACCGGACGGCCGGTGACCTTCGGGTGGGGGCCGCGCTTCCTGCACTCCACCGGCCAGTACCACAAGGGCGGCCCACAGGTCGGCAGCTTCCTCCAGGTCACCGGCGCGGTCGCCGAGGACCTGCCGGTGCCCGGGAAGCCGTACACCTTCGGCGAGCTCCAGGCGGCCCAGGCCGCCGGGGACCGGCAGGCCCTGGCCGGGCGGGACCGTCCGCTGGTGCGGCTGCACCTGACGGACCGGGCGGCGGGCGTGAGCCAGCTGCTGGACGCGGCCCGACTGCTCCGGACGTGACGATGACCGGAACGGATCCGGCGGACCGAGGAGGCGG
The DNA here is from genome assembly GCF_040639195.1 of Micromonospora sp. NPDC023956. Classification (NCBI taxonomy): domain Bacteria; kingdom Bacillati; phylum Actinomycetota; class Actinomycetes; order Micromonosporales; family Micromonosporaceae; genus Micromonospora; species Micromonospora sp. NPDC023956. The sequence goes on along the minus strand of NZ_JBEZZN010000004.1, from coordinate 581,765 downwards.
CGTGAACCCGCTGCGCGACCCGCAGGACCGGCGGCTGCCGAGGATCCCGGAGCCCTGCGCTCTGGTGATCTTCGGCGTCACCGGTGACCTGGCCCGTAAGAAGCTGCTGCCCGCGGTCTACGACCTGGCCAACCGAGGGCTGCTGCCCCCGGGCTTCGTGGTCCTCGGCTTCGCCCGCCGGGACTGGGGCGACGGCGACTTCGAGTCGCTGGCCCACGAGGCGGCCAGGAAGCACGCCCGCACCCCGTGGCGGGAGGAGGTGTGGGCGCGCCTGGCCGGCAACATCAAGTTCGTCGGCGGGTCGTTCGACGACGACGCCGCGTTCGACCACCTCGCGACCACCCTCGACGAGCTCCGCGCGACCCACGGCATCGCCGGCAACGCCGCCTTCTACTTCTCCATCCCCCCGGCGGCGTTCCCGGTGGTGCTCAAGCAGCTCGCCCGTACCGGGATGGCCGACAACGCCAAGTCCGGCGGCTGGCGGCGGGTGGTGGTGGAGAAGCCGTTCGGGCACGACCTGCCCTCGGCGAAGGAACTCAACGACCTGGTCGACGACGTCTTCACCAGCCAGGACGTCTTCCGGATCGATCACTACCTGGGCAAGGAGACCGTCCAGAACATCCTCGCCCTGCGGTTCGCGAACAACCTGTTCGAGCCGCTGTGGAACTCGCACTACGTCGACTCGGTGCAGATCACCATGGCCGAGGACGTCGGCATCGGCTCCCGGGCCGGGTTCTACGACTCCGCCGGGGCGGCCCGGGACGTGGTCCAGAACCACCTGCTGCAACTGCTGGCCCTGGTGGCGATGGAGGAGCCGACCAGCTTCGGCGCCGACGAGATCCGCGCCGAGAAGCTCAAGGTGCTCCGGGCGATCACCCTGCCGAAGGACATCAGCCGGGGCACCGTGCGGGGTCAGTACCTGCCCGGCTGGGTCGGTGGGCAGCGGGCGGTGGGCTACCTGGAGGAGGAGGGCGTCCCGGCCGACTCCACCACCGAGACGTACGTCGCCGTCCGGCTCGGCATCCAGAACCGCCGCTGGGCGGAGGTGCCGTTCTACATCCGCGCCGGCAAGCGGCTCCCCCGCCGGGTCACCGAGGTGGCCATCATGTTCAAGCGGGCCCCGCACCTGCCGTTCAACGACGCCGACATCGAGATGCTCGGCAACAACCAGCTCGTCATCCGGGTCCAGCCGGACGAGGGCGTGGTGCTGAAGTTCGGCTCCAAGGTGCCGGGGACCACCATGGAGGTCCGGGACATCGCCATGGACTTCCAGTACGGCGAGGCGTTCACCGAGGCCAGCCCGGAGGCGTACGAGCGGCTGGTGCTGGACGTGCTGATCGGTGACCGCACCCTGTTCCCGGACGCCGCCGAGGTGGAGCAGAGCTGGCAGGTGGTGGACCCGCTGGAGCAGGCCTGGGCGGACACCAAGCCGGAGCCGTACCGGGCCGGGGAGTGGGGTCCCCGGGCGGCCGACGAGATGCTGGCCCGCGAGGGCCGGGCCTGGCGGCGCGCGTGAGCGAGCAGAGCGAGCGAACCAGGAGGCTCCCGTGATCGGGCTGTGGGACACCACCGGCAACGAGGTGGTCAAGGCGCTCGCCGCCGAGCGGCGCAGCGCGGGCGGGGTGGCCAGTGGCATGGCCCTCACCCTGATCGTGGTGGTGGACGAGAAGCGGGTCCGGGAGGCGGAGGCGGCGGCCACCATCGCCGCCGCCGCCCACCCGTGCCGGCTGCTGGTCGTGGTCCGCTCGGACGTGGAGCGGGAGCACACCCGGCTGGACGCCGAGATCGTCGTCGGCGGCCGGCTCGGGCCGTGCGAGGCGGTGGTCACCCGGATGTACGGGCGGCTCGCGCTGCACGCCGAGTCGGTGGTGATGCCCCTGCTGGTGCCGGACGTACCGGTGGTCACCTGGTGGCACGCCGAGCCCCCCGAGGAGATCGCCACCGACTTCCTCGGGGTGGTCGCCGACCGGCGGATCACCGACTCCGCCCAGGCCGCCGACCCGGTGGAGGCGCTGCGCCAGCGGGCCCGGGACTACGCCCCCGGCGACACCGACCTGGCCTGGAGCCGGATCACCCCGTGGCGCACCCTGGTCGCGGGGGCGTTCGACACCACCCAGGCCGAGGTCACCGAGGCCACCGTGGTGGCCCCGCGCACCGATCCGACGGCCGCGTTGATGTGCGGCTGGCTGGGCAGCCGGCTCGGCATCGACCCGCACTGGGAGTACGCCGACGACCGGCCCCGGATGCGTGAGGTGCGGCTGCGCTGCGCCAACGGCGACGAGCTGACCCTGACCCGGGAGGACAGCACGGCGACGTTCCGGCGTACCGGCCAGGCCGACCGGGACCTGCCGCTGGTGCGGCGCCCGCTCGGCGACGAGTTGGCCGAGGAGCTGCGCCGGCTGGACGCCGACCAGATCTACGCCGAGGCCCTCGGGGCGGCGGCCGGGATCTCCGGCCTGGACGACCGTCCCGGTCAGCGGGTGCACGTCTGGAAGGACCCGGCCACCGCGCGTCGGGCCGAGGCGGGCGTCACGGCGCACGCCTCGACCAACGGGCCATCCTGACCGGTCGCGTCCCGCCCGTTCACCGGGATCTCCGTGCCGGGCGGGACGCGACGGTCACCATCACGCACCACGGGCGGGGCCGCCCGGTGGACGACACCACCGTCGGGCGGACGCCCGCGGTCGACGAGGAAAAGGCACGCGATGAGTGAGGCGAGTGTCGCCGTACACGCCGACGCCGACCTGCTGGCGCAGGCGGTCGCGGCCCGGTTGCTGGTGAGGCTGCTGGACGCACAGGCCGACCGGGGCCAGGCGTCGGTGGTGCTGACCGGGGGGCGGATCGCCTCCGCCGTCTACCGGGCGGTGGGGGCGCTGCCGGCCCGGGACGCGGTCGACTGGTCACGGGTGGACGTCTGGTGGGGGGACGAGCGGTTCCTCCCCGCCGGGGACCCGGAGCGCAACGAGACCCAGGCCCGTGCGGCCCTGCTGGACGACCTCCCGCTCGACCCGGCCCGGATCCACCCGATGCCGGCCTCGGACGGCCCGGCCGGGGCGGACCCGGAGGCGGCGGCGGCCCGGTACGCCGAGGAGCTCGCGGCCTCGGCCCGCCCCGGGACCGCCACCCTGCCCCACTTCGACGTGCTGCTGCTCGGCGTCGGCGAGGACGGCCACGTCGCGTCGGTCTTCCCCGAGCATCCGGTGCACTACGAGAGCCGCCCGGTCAGCGCGGTCCGGGGCAGCCCGAAGCCGCCGCCGGTACGGACCACGCTGACCCTGCCCGCGATCAACACCGCCGAGGAGGTGTGGCTGATCGCCAGCGGCTCGGACAAGGCGGCACCGGTCCACATGGCCCTCGACGGCGCGGGACCGGTGCAGCTGCCGGCCGCCGGGGTGGCGGGCGTCGGCCGTACCCTCTGGCTGCTGGACCGGGCCGCCGCGGCGGACGTCCGTCCCCGCTTCCGCAGCCTCCGCTGAGCCCCGCCACCCGCACCCGACCCACCCGTCCCGGGTGTCGCCGGGGACCCCTGCTACCGCTGGGTGCCCCGGCAACCACCTGACCGAGACCGCACCAGTCGGGGCGTTCGGGTCAAAAAAGGACTGCGCGCGGCCCGTGGGTACGGGCCGCGCGCAGCGGGTCACGACGGGCTGGCCTCAGGCGGGAACCGCCAGCTTGAGCCAGAGCCCGAGGCCGATGATGCAGGCGAACCAGACGATGCCCACCAGGACGGTGTAGCGGTCGAGGTTCTTCTCGGCCACGGACGAGCCGGCGAGGCTGGAGCTGACCCCGCCGCCGAACATGCTGGACATCCCGCCGCCCTTGCCCCGGTGCAGCAGGATCAGCATGGTGAGCAGAATGCTCGTGATCGTCAGCAACACGATCAACGTGTATGCGAACCAAGTCGGCATGGCTGGGGTCAGTCCTCTCATTGCGATCCTCGCCCCGCGCGTGTCGGGCGTGCGGCACCGACCGACGGACGGGCGGAGTCAAGGATAGCGAGCGATCAGCGGGTGATGTGCTCCGGGAAGCGGCAGATCTGCGCGAATTCCTCGGCGTCGAGGCTCGCCCCGCCGACGAGCGCGCCGTCCACGTCCGGCTTGGCCATGATCGCGGCGACGTTCGACGCCTTGACCGACCCGCCGTAGAGGACCCGGACCTGGTCCGCGGTCGCCTGGTCGTACAGCTCGGCGAGGCGCTCCCGCACCGCACCGCACACCTCCTGGGCGTCCTCCGGCGTCGCGGTCTTGCCGGTGCCGATCGCCCAGACCGGCTCGTACGCGATGACGACCCGGGCGACCTGCTCGGCGCTGAGCCCCTTCAGGCCCGCGGTGAGCTGGTCCTGGCAGTGCGCGACGTGCCGCTGCTCGTCCCGCACGTCCAGCCCCTCGCCCACGCAGAGGATCGGGGTGAGCCCGTTGCCGAGCGCCGCGGTGACCTTGGCGTTGACCAGGGCGTCGTCCTCGCGGTGGTACGCGCGCCGCTCCGAGTGCCCGACCACCACGTACGAGCAGCCGAGCTTCGCCAGCATCGCCCCGGAGACCTCCCCGGTGTACGCCCCGGACTGGTGCGCGGAGATGTCCTGGGCGCCGTAGCCGATCAGCAGCTTGTCGCCGTCGACCGCGGTCTGCACCGTCCGCAGGTCGGTGAAGGGCGGCAGCACGACGCACTCGACGTCGGTGAGCTGCTTCTCGGTGAGGCTGGCCGCCAGCTTCTGGAGCAGGAGGTTCGCCTCGAAGTGGTTCAGGTTCATCTTCCAGTTGCCGGCCATCAGGGGCCGGCGGGTAACCGCCGCCATCAGTCCTCCAGCGCCGCGATGCCGGGGAGGGTCTTGCCCTCGAGATATTCCAGCGAGGCGCCCCCGCCGGTGGAGATGTGCCCGAACGACGACTCGTCGAGCCCGAGCGCCCGCACCGCGGCGGCGGAGTCACCGCCGCCGACGACGGTGAACGCGTCGGTCTTGGTGATCGCCTCGGCGACCCCCCGGGTGCCGTTGGCGAACGCCGGCATCTCGAACACGCCCATCGGGCCGTTCCAGAAGACCGTCTTCGCGCCGGAGAGCGCGGCGGCGAAGCCGGCGACCGTCTCCGGGCCGATGTCGAGCCCGAGCCGGTGGCTCGGGATGGCGTCGGCGCGCACGGTGTCGTGCGCCGCGTCCGGGGCGAAGGCGTCCGCCGCCACCACGTCGACCGGGAGCATGATCTTGCCCGCGGAGCGCTCCAGCAGGCTGCGGCAGGTCTCGACCATCTCCTCCTCCAGCAGCGAGGTGCCAACCTCGTGGCCCTGCGCCCTGAGGAAGGTGAAGCACATGCCGCCGCCGATGAGCAGCCGGTCGACCGTCGGCAGCAGCGCCTCGATCACCGCGAGCTTGTCGGAGACCTTGGAACCGCCGAGGATCACCACGTACGGGCGCTCCGGCTCGCCGGTGAGCCGGCTGAGCACCTCGACCTCACGCAGCACGAGGCGACCGGCCACGTGCGGCAGTCGGGCCGGGACGTCGTACACGCTGGCGTGCCTGCGGTGCACCGCGCCGAACGCGTCGTCCACGTACGCCTCGCCGAAACCGGCGAGCTGGTCGGCGAAGGCGCCCCGCTCGGCGTCGTCCTTGCTGGTCTCGCCCTTGTTGAACCGGAGGTTCTCCAGCAGCGCGACCTGGCCGTCGGCCAGCGCCTCCACGGTGGAACGGGCCGATTCCCCGACGGTGTCGGTGGCGAAGTGCACCGGTGCGTCGAGCAGCTCGCCGAGCCGCCCGGCGACCGGGCGGAGGCTGTACTGCGGGTCCGGCGCGCCCTTCGGGCGGCCCAGGTGCGAGCAGACGACCACCTTCGCGCCGGCCTGCGCCAGCGCGCCGAGCGTCGGCAGCACCGCGCGGATCCGCCCGTCGTCGCTGATCGCGCCGGTCTGCTTGTCGAGGGGCACGTTCAGGTCGGCGCGTACCAGGACGCGCCGACCCGAAACCCCCTCGGCGAGCAGGTCATCGAGGGTACGAATGGTCACAGCGACGCGCCCACCAGCTTGACCAGGTCGACCAGGCGGTTCGAGTAGCCCCACTCGTTGTCGTACCAGCCGACGACCTTGACCTGGTTGCCGATGACCTTGGTCAGCGGCGCGTCGAAGATGCAGGAGGCCGGGTCGGTGACGATGTCGGCCGACACGATCGGGTCCTCGTTGTAGACCAGGACGCCCTTGAGCGGGCCCTCGGCGGCGGCCTTGATGGCGGCGTTGACCTCGTCGATGGTGGTCTCCCGGCCGACCTCGACGGTCAGGTCGGTGGCGGAGCCGGTCGGGATCGGCACCCGCAGCGCGTACCCGTCCAGCTTGCCCTTGAGCTCGGGCAGGACCAGGCCGATCGCCTTGGCGGCGCCGGTGGAGGTCGGCACGATGTTCAGCGCGGCGGCGCGGGCCCGGCGCAGGTCCGAGTGCGGCGCGTCCTGGAGGTTCTGGTCCTGGGTGTACGCGTGGATGGTGGTCATCAGACCCTTCTGGATGCCGAAGGTGTCGTGCAGGACCTTCGCCATCGGGGCCAGGCAGTTGGTGGTGCAGGAGGCGTTCGAGATGATGGTGTGCTTGGCCGGGTCGTAGTCGTCGTGGTTGACGCCCATCACGACGGTGACGTCCTCGTTCTTCGCCGGGGCGGAGATGATGACCTTCTTGGCCCCGCCGTCGACGTGCGCCTTGGCCTTGGTGGCGTCGGTGAAGAACCCGGTCGACTCGATGACCACGTCCACGCCCAGGTCGCCCCAGGGCAGCTTGCCCGGGTCGCGCTCGGCGTACGCCTTGATGGCCCGGCCACCGACGGTGATCTCGTCGGCGGTGGCCTTGACCTCGTGCGGGAGCCGACCGAGGATGCTGTCGTACTTGAGCAGGTGAGCGAGCGTGGCGTTGTCGGTCAGGTCGTTCACGGCGACGACCTCGACATCCGCGCCGGACGCCAGCACTGCCCGGAAGAAGTTGCGGCCGATGCGGCCGAAGCCGTTGATGCCAACCCGGATGGTCACAGGTCCCATCTCCTCGCGTTCTGGTCCGCCGGCGCCAGACGGCGGCCGGCGAGTTGGTGTGCGCCGACCGTTGGAGCCGGCCGTCGACAGTTCATCTCGGCCACCCCGCCGCGGTCGCACGGACCAGACCGCCGAGGCGGTGGGTACGGCGGGGGAAGCCGGTTGCCGGCTCCCTTGCCGTACGCTGCGACCCTATCCGAGCGCACGACAGCTCGCTGCGCCGGGGCGTGAACCCGGACGCCGCCAGCAGCCCACCGTCCTATCAGACCACGAGCATGTCGGGCGTGACTGCCGCTTCCGTATCGGGGATGCCGATGTCGCGGGCGCGCTTGTCGGCGAGCGCGAGCAGCCGGCGGATCCGGCCGGCGATGGCGTCCTTGGTCAGCGGCGGGTCGGCCAGCGCGCCGAGTTCCTCCAGGGAGGCCTGCCGGTGCTCCAGCCGGAGGCGACCGGCGGAGGTGAGGTGCTCGGGAGCGTCCTCGGCGAGGATCTCCAGCGCCCGGGTCACCCGGGCGGCGGCGGCGACCGCGGCCCGCGCCGAACGGCGCAGGTTGGCGTCGTCGAAGTTGGCCAGCCGGTTGGCCGTGGCCCGGACCTCGCGCCGCACCCGGCGCTCCTCCCACGCCAGCACGCTGGAGTGGGCACCGACCCGGGTGAGCAGCGCGGCGATCGCGTCGCCGTCCTTGACCACCACCCGGTCCACGCCGCGCACCTCGCGGTTCTTGGCGGTGATCCCGATCCGGCGGGCCGCGCCGACCAGGGCGAGGGCCGACTCCGGGCCGGGGCAGGTGATCTCCAGGGCGCTGGACCGGCCCGGCTCGGTCAGCGAGCCGTGTGCCATGAACGCCCCCCGCCAGGCGGACACCGCGCAGCAGACGTTCGCGGCGACCACGTGCGGCGGCAGGCCGCGCACCGGACGGCCCCGGACGTCCAGCAGCCCGGTCTGCCGGGCCAGTGACTCGCCGTCCTTGACCACCCGGACGATGAAGTGGCTGCCCTTGCGCAGGCCACCGGAGGCGAGTACGTGGATCTCACTCGGGTAGCCGTAGACCTCGGCGACCTCCCGGCGCAGCCGGCGGGCGGTCGCCCCGGTGTCCAGCTCCGCCTCGACCACCACCCGACCGGAGACGATGTGCAGCCCGCCGGCGAACCGCAGCAGGGCGGTCATCTCCGCCCGCCGGCAGCACGGCTTGGGCACGTCGACCCGACTCAGCTCGTCCTTGACCGCAGCCGTCATCGCCATTGTGCGTCCCCTCACGGACCGGTTCCGGCGTGCCGCCGGTGCTTACGTAGGTGCTTAACGACCGGTGATTACGTAGGTGCTTAACGAGCGGCGCCCAGGACAGGCACCAGGGCGGCGCCCAGGGCGGCCGGATCGTGCCGGGAGCTGCCGTCGGCGACGGCGACCGGGGCGAGCACGAGCCGGGCACCCAGGGATTCTGCCGCACGAGCCAGCGACTCCGGGTCCTTCACCACCCGTGCGTCGGCGAGCACGCAGTCGGCCGTCAGCTCCGGAAGGTAGCGGCGCAGCGCGGCGAGGTGGCCGGCGGCGGAGAGCCCGAGGGTCTCCTTCTCGGCGGAGAGGTTCAGGGTGACCAGCCGCCGGGCCGGGCTGGCGACGATCGCGGCGGCCAGGCCGGGCACCAGCAGGTGCGGCAGGACGCTGGTGTACCAGCTCCCCGGCCCGAAGATCAGCCAGTCGGCGTCCCGGATCGCGGTGACCGCCTCCGGGCAGGCGACCGGCGCGGCCGGGGTGAGCCGGAGCGCCTCCACCCGGCCGGTGGTGACCGCCACCTGGTGCTGGCCCCGTACCGTGCGCACCTCGTCCGGGCGGGTCGGGTCCGCGCCCCGCACCTGCGCCTCGATGCCGACCGGCTCGCAGGACATCGGGAGGACCCGACCGACCGTGCCGAGCATGGTGCCGGCGTGCTCCAGTGCGACCACCGGGTCGCCGAGCAGTTCCATCAGGCCGAACAGCACCAGGTTGCCGACCGCGTGCCCGTCCAGGCCGTCGGCGCAGCTGCCGGCGGGGCGGTCCCCGTTCCCGGCCGGTCCGGGCACCCCGGCGGCCGGCGTCGGCACCCCGTCGGCCGGGTGCCGTCCCGCCGGGCCGCGGGTGGACGGCGTACCGCCGCCGAACGCGGCGCCGGCAGCGACCACGACGTCGGCCAGGGCCGTGGCGCCGGTCGGGGCCGTGGCGCCGGCGCCGGTGCGGGCGAACCGGTGCTGGAACAGTCGCGCGCTGCGCCGGGTGGCCGGATGGTCCCCGGCCAGGGCGACCAGCGCCTGACGGAGGTCGCCGGGGGGCAACCCGCCCCGGGCGGCGCGCAACCGACCGCTGGAACCGCCGTCGTCACCCACGGTCACCACGGCGGTGATGTCGAGGTCGAGTTCGGGGGCGCACCGGCGCAGCGCGCGCAGCGACGCGGACAGGCCGTGCCCGCCGCCGAAGGCCACCACCTTCGTCGCCGTCATTCGCGCCCCAGGTCCCGGTGCTGGGCGTTGGCGGCGAGACCGGAGTGGCGCAGCCTCCCGGCCAGCTCCTCGGTGATCGCCACGCTGCGGTGCTTGCCCCCGGTACAGCCCACCGCCACGGTCAGGTACCGCTTCCCCTCCCGCTCGAAGCCGGCGGTGGTGGCGTTGACCAGGTCGGCGTAGGCCGACACGAACGCCTCGGCGCCCTCCTGGCCGAGCACGTACTCGCTGACCGGCGCGTCCCGGCCGGTCTGCTCGCGCAGGTCCGGCACCCAGAACGGGTTCGGCAGGAACCGGGCGTCGAGCACGAAGTCGGCGTCGGGCGGGAGACCGTACTTGAAGCCGAAGGAGAGCACGGTGACCCGCAGCCGCCGGGCGTCCTCCTCGCCGAAGAGTTCCTCGATGCGCCGCCGGAGCTGGTTGACGTTCAGGTGGCTGGTGTCGATGATCACGTCGGCCTTGTCCCGGGCCTCCTCCAGCAGGCTGCGCTCGACCGCGATGCCGTCGGCGAGCCGACCGTCGCCCTGCAACGGGTGCGAGCGGCGGACGCTTTCGAACCGCCGGATGAGCACCTCGTCGTCGGCGTCGACGAAGACCACGCGCGGGGAGAAGCCCCGCTCCTTCAGCTCCCGGATGGCGCCGGCCAGGTCGGTGGAGAAGGCGCGCGAGCGCACGTCCAGCACCATCGCGGTACGCCGGGCCGCGCCGCCGGCCTTGGACGCCAGCTCGGCCATGTCGAGCAGGAGCGCCTGCGGCAGGTTGTCGACCACGTAGTAGCCGACGTTCTCCAGCGCGCGGGCCACCGTGCTGCGGCCGCCGCCGGAGAGCCCGGTGACGACGACCAGGCTGGTCTCCCCCTCGACGTACGGCTCACCCCCCGTCACGGCGGACGACTCCACGGGTGTGGAGCCCTCAGCCGCCGGAGACCGGCCTGTCAGCGCCTCGTTCACCTGCTACCCCCCGGCGGTGCCCCTGCGGCCACCACCGACCGCGATCGTCAGTGAGCGACTCTATCCCGCGCCGGGCCCGTCGACCCCCGAGCCCGCTCACCGCCCGCCCGGCGCGCCCCGGCCGTCGTGCCGGGTTCCGCCGCCGCGCCGACCACACGAGTCCGGCGTCACCCGGCGCTCGTACAATCCCCCGATGGACTCCCCCGCCGCGTTGCGTACCGAGACCCCGCTGGACGTGCTGCGGCGGGTGTTCGGCTACGACTCGTTCCGGGGCTTCCAGCAGGAGATCGTCGACCACGTGGCCGGCGGCGGCGACGCCCTGGTGCTGATGCCGACCGGCGGCGGCAAGTCGCTCTGTTACCAGATCCCCGCGCTGCTGCGCGACGGCGTGGCGGTGGTCGTCTCGCCGCTGATCGCGCTGATGCAGGACCAGGTCGACGCGCTGCGGGCGGTCGGGGTCCGGGCCGGCTTCCTCAACTCGACGCTCGACCTGGACACCCGCCGCCTGGTCGAGGCGGAGTTCGTGGCCGGCGAGATCGACCTGCTCTACCTCGCGCCCGAGGCGCTGGGCAGCCGGGGCACGCTGGACCTGCTCGACCGGGGCCGGATCGCGCTGTTCGCGATCGACGAGGCGCACTGCGTGGCGCAGTGGGGCCACGACTTCCGCCCCGACTACCTGAACCTGTCGATGCTGCACGAGCGCTGGCCCGGGGTGCCGCGCATCGCGCTGACCGCCACCGCGACCTCCGCGACCCGGACCGAGATCGCCACCCGGCTCAAGCTGACCGACGCCCGGCACTTCGTGGCCAGCTTCGACCGGCCCAACATCCAGTACCGGATCGTGCCGAAACGGGAGCCGCGCAAGCAGTTGCTGAGCCTGCTGCGCGACGAGCACCCCGGCGACGCCGGCATCGTCTACTGCCTCTCCCGGGCCTCGGTCGACAAGACCGCCGAGTTCCTGGTGGCCAACGGCGTCGCCGCGCTGCCGTACCACGCGGGGTTGGACGCGGCCACCCGCGCCGCCAACCAGCAGCGGTTCCTGCGCTCCGACGGCCTGGTGATGGTGGCGACCATCGCCTTCGGCATGGGCATCGACAAGCCCGACGTCCGCTTCGTCGCCCACCTCGACCTGCCGAAGTCGGTGGAGGGCTACTACCAGGAGACCGGCCGCGCCGGGCGGGACGGCCTGCCGTCGACCGCCTGGCTGGCGTACGGCCTCCAGGATGTCGTCCAGCAGCGCAAGATGATCGACACCTCGGAGGGCGACCTCGTCCACCGGCGCAACCTGGCCGCCCACCTGGACGCGATGCTCGCCCTCTGCGAGACGGTCCGCTGCCGGCGCGGGCAGCTCCTGGAGTACTTCGGCCAACCGGCGACGGGGCCCTGCGGCAACTGCGACACCTGCCTGCACCCGCCGGAGTCCTGGGACGGCACCGTCGCCGCGCAGAAGCTGCTCTCGACGGTGTACCGGCTGCACCGGGAGCGCAACCAGAAGTTCGGCGCGGGGCACTGCATCGACATCCTGCTGGGGCGGAGCAACGACAAGGTCGCCCAGTACGGCCACGACGCGCTGAGCACCTTCGGCATCGGTACCGACCTGCGCGAGGCCGAGTGGCGGGGCGTGGTGCGCCAACTCCTCGCCGAGGGGCTGCTCACCGTGGAGGGCGACTACGGCACCCTCGTGCTGACCGACGCCAGCGCCGAGGTGCTCGGCCGGCGGCGCACCGTGATGATGCGCCGCGAGCCGGAGCGCCCGGTGTCGGCCGGGAAGGCCGCGAAGGCGGCCCGGGGCGGGGCCACCGCTGTCGTCGAGCTGTCGCCGGAGGCCGCGCCGCTGTTCGAGCGGCTGCGGGCCTGGCGCGCGGCGACCGCCAAGGAGCAGGGCGTGCCCGCGTACGTGATCTTCCACGACGCCACCCTGCGGCAGATCGCCACCGACGCCCCGACCTCCCTGGCGGGACTGTCCGGGATCAGCGGCGTCGGGGAGAACAAGCTCGCCAAGTACGGGGAGCAGATCCTCGCCGTCCTCGCCGAGTGACCTGATCTCAGGAGCGGGCGGGCTGCTCGCCCGCGCCGAGCGCGGCGAGGATCGCCTCGGCGGTGCGCGGGCCGATGCCGGGGACCTCGGTGATCTCGTCGACGCTGGCCGCCGCGACCCGCTTCAGCGAGCCGAAGTGCCGCAGCAGCGCCTTGCGGCGGACCTCGCCCAGGCCGGGCACGGTGTCCAGCGCGGACTCGGTCATCCGCTTGGAGCGGCGCTGCCGGTGGAAGGTGATGGCGAACCGGTGCGCCTCGTCGCGGACGCGTTGCAGCAGGTAGAGCGCCTCGGAGGTGCGCGGCAGGACGACCGGGAACTCGTCGTCGGGGACCCAGACCTCCTCCAGTCGCTTGGCGAGTCCGCAGAGCGCCACGTCGTCGACGCCCAGGTCGGCCAGGGCCGCCGCGGCGGCGGCCACCTGTGGCGGGCCGCCGTCGACCACCACCAGCTGCGGCGGGTACGCGAACCGGCGGGGCCGACCGGTGGTCGGGTCCACACCGGGCCGGTCCGGGTCGGCGGCCGTCTCCTCGCCGATCTCGCCGGTCTCGGCGCGGGTGTCCAGGTAGCGGGCGAACCGGCGGCGCAGCACCTCGGACATGGCGGACAGGTCGTCGGTCGCGCCCCGCACGATGAACCGGCGGTACTCGCTCTTGCGCGGCAGGCCGTCCTCGAAGACCACCATGCTGGCCACCACGTCGGTGCCCTGGATCTGGGAGACGTCGTAACACTCGACGCGCAGCGGGACGGTGTCCATCCCGAGCGCCTCGGCGATCTCGTCGAGCGCCTTGCCGCGGGTGGTCAGGTCACCGGCGCGGCGTAGCTTGTGCCGGGCGAGGACGTCCTTCGCGTTACGGCCGACCGTCTCCAGCAGGGCCCGCTTGTCACCGCGCTGCGGCACCCGCAGGGTGACCCGGCTGCCCCGGCGGGCGGAGAGCCAGTCCGCGAGGGCGTCGGCGTCCCCGGGCAGCTCCGGCACGAGCAGCTCGCGGGGCAGGTCGGCCTCGCCCTGCTCGCCGCCGTACACCTGGGTGCAGAAGTGGTGGACGAGGTCGCCCGTGGTCAGCTCCTCGGTCTTCTCCACCACCCAGCCGCGCTGGCCCCGGACCCGGCCGTCGCGGACGTGGAAGACCTGGACGGCGGCCTCCAGGGGGTCGTCGGCGAAGGCGACCACGTCGGCGTCGGTGCCGTCGCCGAGCACGACGGTCTGCTTCTCCATCGCCCGGCGCAGGGCGGCGACGTCGTCCCGGAGCCGGGCGGCCCGCTCGAACTCCAGCTGCTCGCTCGCCTCGGTCATCTCCCGTTCGAGCTTGCGGACCATCGTGTCGGTGCGGCCGGCCATGAAGTCGCAGAAGGCGTCGACGATGTCCCGGTGCTGCTCGGCGGTGACGGTGCCCACGCAGGGTGCGGAGCACTTGCCGATGTACCCGAGCAGGCAGGGCCGGCCGACCTGACCGGCCCGCTTGAAGACCCCGGCGGAGCAGGTCCGCGCCGGGAAGACCCGCAGCAGCAGGTCGAGCGTCTCGCGGATCGCCCAGGCGTGCGAGTACGGCCCGAAGTAGCGCACCCCCCGGCGCTTCGCGCCGCGCATCACCTGGAGCCGGGGGTACTCCTCGTCGAGGGTGACGGCGAGGTACGGGTACGACTTGTCGTCCCGGTACCGGACGTTGAACCGCGGGTCGTACTGCTTGATCTCGGTGAACTCCTGCTGGAGCGCCTCGACCTCGGTGGCCACCGACGTCCACTCCACCGACTCGGCGGTGAAGACCATCTGCCGGGTGCGCTGGTGCAGCCCGACCGGGTCGGCGAAGTAGGAGTTGAGGCGGCTGCGCAGGTTCTTGGCCTTGCCGACGTAGACGACCCGGCCGGTGCCGTCGCGGAACCGGTAGACCCCCGGGGACTCGGGGATGGTGCCGGGAGCGGGGCGGTACGTCGACGGATCGGCCACACCTGCGAGCCTAGTCGCCGGCACCGACACTCCCGGCCTCCGGCGGGCCGCCTCAGGCGTCGCCGGCCGGCTGGTCCGTCCACGACCGCCCGCCGGCGCCCCCCGGGGCGATCAGGCGGCGAGGCGCCAGGAGAACCAGGCGGCGTGCGGGTAGTGGTCGGAGAGCGGCTCGCCGGCCGGGTCCAGGAACCGCTGGTGCTCGGTGGCGTAGCGGACCAGGTCGAGCCGGACCGACGGGTTGCTCCGGTAGAGAATCTTGTCGACCACCTCGCAGGCGTTGGTGACGTTGGCCGGATCGCAGGTCAACGCGGGGCTGCCGAGCGCCGGGGGCACCCCGCCGCGCTCCTGCTGCACCCAGGCGTCGGTCAGGCCGTTGGCGGCGACCAGCTCCCGGATGGTGTCGCCGGTGCGGGTGTAGCGGACGTTGAGGTCGCCCATCACCACCACCGCGTTGCCGACCGAGTTGGCCGTGATGTACGCGGAGAGCTGGGCGAGGTTGTCCCGCCGGGCGGCGAGGTCCCGCTCGCCGCTGCCGGCGTTGGCGTGCACGTTGTAGAAGTCGACGTACACCCCCTCGGCCAGCCGGATACGGGAGGCGGTGAAGCCCTTCGGGGTGAGGCAGTCGGCACCGGCGCACCGGTTCCAGGTCACCCGCTGGAAGTCCGAGAACGGCAGGTTCGACATGGTGTTCAGGCCGCTGCCGAACGGCACGCCGCCGCTGGTCCGGGTCCGGTGCGGATGGCGGTCGGTGGCGTACAGGTCGGCGTGGTAGTTGAAGTCCTCCTGGACGTGCACGATGTCGTACGCGTTGACCCGCTCCCCGATCGGCCCGGTGTTGACGGCCGGGTTGCTGCCGGAGAGGGGTTCGGGCAGGCCGGCGACGTTGTAGGTGAGCACCGAGAAGGCGCCCGTGGCGACGGCCGGCGGGGACGCCGCCGCGGCGGGTGCCGGCGTGGGGACCAGGGCGGCGAGCAGCGCCGCCGACGCGAGCAGGCGTACGGCGATCATCCGGTGGGTCCCCTTTCGACGGTGCGCCACCGCCCGGTCCGGCGACGGCGCCAGAAATCGAAGGCTATCGAGCAATGGCCGCGCGCTCAACACCTCGGGCAGGGACCTCGATTGATGTCTTCCCATGCCGGCCGGTCCGGCCTACCATCCGGTAACCGAATGTTCTTCACGTCACACCCGGCACGTCCGTCCCACGCCATGATCCCCAGGGTCCGGAGGATCACATGCCCCGTCCCGCCACCACCCGCCGCCTGCTGGCCGGCGCGACCGCCGTCGTCGGCCTCGCCGCCCTGCTCGTCTCCCCCACCCCGCCCCCGGCGGCCGGCGCACCCGCCGTCGCCCCGAAGGTCACCGGCACCACCACGTTCGCCGCCGACGACTACTGCCTGGGCGAGTGCGGCGACATCGTGCCGCCCGGCCAGAACGGCAACGCCACGCTGGTGGAGATCCTCGCCCACCAGACCCTCGGCACCATGCCCCGGCACTCCGGCGACCAGCTCGGCCGCTACGCCGACCTGGTCTACGGCTACGCCGGGTTGCGCGAGGACCAGCTCGGCTCGTTCTTCAACGACGCCTCCTTCGGCGTGCCGCCCGGCCAGGTCGAACGGGACTACTCGCCCCGTGCCGACGTGCGGATCGTGCGGGACCGGGCCACCGGCGTCCCGCACATCACCGGCACCACCCGGGGCGGCACCATGTACGGCGCCGGGTACGCCGGGGCCGAGGACCGGCTCTTCACCATCGACCTGCTCCGGCACGTCGGGCGGGGCACCCTCACCCCGTTCGCCGGTGGCGCGCCCGGCAACCGGGCCCTGGAGCAGAGCGTCTGGCGCAACTCGCCGTACACCGAGGCCGACCTCCAGGCGCAGGTCGACGCGCTGCGCGGCAGGGGTCCGCGCGGCGAGCAGCTCTACGCCGACGTGCAGGAGTACATCGCCGGCATCAACGCCTACGTCCGGGACTGCATGGACGACCGCAACTGCCCGGGTGAGTACGTACTGACCGGGCACCTCGACGCGATCACCAACGAGGGCGGCCCGAAGCCGTTCACGATGACCGACCTGATCGCCATCGCCGGGGTGGTCGGCGGTCTGTTCGGCGGCGGGGGCGGCACCGAGATGCAGTCCGCGCTGGTCCGGATCGCCGCTCGGGCCAAGTACGGCCCGACCGAGGGCGACCGGGTGTGGAACGCCTTCCGGGGGCAGAACGACCCGGAGGCCGTCCTGACCCTGCACGACGGGCAGAGCTTCCCGTACGGCGCCGCCGACCCGAACGCCCCGAGCGTGGTGCTGCCCGACGCCGGCTCGGCCCGTCCCGAGCCGGTCTTCACCGACCCCACGGGCTCCGCCGGCAGCAACGCCGCCACCCGGGGCGCGGACCTGGCCGCCGCGCTCTCCGGGCTGACCATCAGCCCGGCCCACCGGGGCATGTCCAACGCCGCCGTGATCTCCGCCGCGCACTCGAAGACCGGCCACCCGGTCGCCGTCTTCGGCCCGCAGACCGGCTACTTCGCCCCGCAACTGCTGATGGTGCAGGAGTTGCAGGGGCCGGGGATCAGCGCCCGGGGCGCCGCCTTCGCCGGCCTGAACCTCTACGTCCTGCTCGGCCGGGGCCAGGACTACGCCTGGAGCGCCACCTCCGCCAACCAGGACATCACCGACACGTACGCCGTGCCGCTCTGCACGCCCGACGGCAGCGCGCCGACGCCGACCAGCGACCACTACCTCTTCCGCGGCCAGTGCCTGCCGATGGAGAAGCTGTCCCACGTCAACACGTGGAAGCCCACCCTGGCCGACGGCACGCCGGCCGGGTCGTACCGGCTGGTCGCCTGGCGGACGAAGCTCGGCCTGGTGGCCTGGCGGGGCACGGTGGGCGGCCGGCCGCACGCCTTCACCCAGCTGCGCTCCACCTACCGGCACGAGGCCGTCTCGGCGATCGGCTTCCAACTGTTCAACGACCCGGCCCAGATGGGCTCCGCCGACGCCTTCATCGCCTCGGCCAACACCGTCGAGTACGCGTTCAACTGGTTCTACGTCAACTCCACCGAGTCGGCGTACGTGACCTCCGGCCTGCACCCGCTGCGCGCCACCGGAGCCAACCCGAACCTGCCGATGCGGGCCGAGCCGGCGTACGAGTGGCAGGGCTACGACCCGGCGACCAACACCGCCCGGTACGCCGCGCCGGCCACCCACCCGCAGTCGAGGAACCAGGACTACTACGTCAGCTGGAACAACAAGCAGGCCAAGGACTTCGGCGCGGCCGACGGCAACTTCAGCTTCGGCGCGGTGCACCGGGGCGACCTGCTCGACAAGCCGATCAAGGCGGCGATCGCCGCCGGCCAGAAGTTCGACCAGGCCTCGCTCACCTCGCTGGTGGAACGGGCCGGCCTGACCGACCTGCGCGGCATCGAGGTGCTCGACGAGCTGATCCGGGTGCTGGAGAGCCAGCCGGTCACCGACGCCACCCTGGCCGCCGAGATCAGCCGGCTCAAGGCGTGGCGGCAGGACGGCGCGCTGCGGGTGGAGACCGCGAAGGGCTCGAAGGTCTACCGGCACGCCGAGGCGATCCGCACCTTCGACGCCTGGTGGCCGCTGCTGGTCCGGGGCATGTTCAAAGAGCCGCTCGGCGCGGACCTCTACCAGGCGCTGGTGAACACCCTCGCGATCAACGAGTCCCCCTCCGGCCACCAGGCCGGCGACAAGTCGACCCTGCCCGGGTCGGCGAGCACCACCCAGACCCACAAGGGCTCGGCGTTCCAGTACGGCTGGTGGGGCTGGGTCGACAAGGACCTGCGCGCGGTGCTCGGCGACCCGGTCGCCGGTGGCCTCGGCCGCACCCACTGCGGCAACGGCGGCCTGGCCGGCTGTCGGCAGATCCTGCTCGACACGCTCGGCGCGGCGGCGGCGACCCCGGCCACCCAGACCTACCCGGGGGACGCCACCTGCGCGGCCGGCGACCAGTGGTGCGCCGACGCGATCGTCCAGTCACCGCTGGGCGGGATCACCCACGCCCCGATCGCCTGGCAGAACCGTCCCACCTACCAGCAGGTCGTCTCGTTCCCGGCCAAGCGCGGCGACGACCTGACCAACCTGGCCGCGCAGCGGCCGGTGACCGCGTCGAGCAGCCAGCTCGGCTACCCCGCCGCGCGGGCGGTGGACGGGGACCTGGGCACCCGGTGGGCCAGCTCGAAGTCCGACGACCAGTGGCTCACCGTTGACCTGGGGTCGGCCCGACCGGTCGGCCGGGTGGTGCTGGCCTGGGAGGCGGCGTACGCGCGGTCGTACCGGATCGAGGTCTCCACCGACGGGAGCACCTGGCGGACCGCCTGGTCGACCACGGCCGGCGACGGCGGCACCGATGCGCTCGCCTTCCCCACCGAGACCGCCCGGTACGTCCGGATGCGCGGCCTGACCCGGGCCACCACCCACGGCTTCTCCCTCTGGGAGATGGCGGTGTACGCCCGCTGACCCGCCGTTCGTCGGCGGGCGACGGGTCCGGCGTGGCCGGCACGGGACACCGTGCCGGCCACGCCGGTGCCGCGTCAGGCCAGCCGGATCTGGTCGCCGTCGACGACGATCTCCTTCGCCGGCAGCGGCTTCTTCGCCGGGCCGCCCTTCACCGCGCCGTCCTCGATCGAGAACCTGCTGTTGTGGCAGGTGCAGATGATGGTGCCGCCGTCGATCCGCGACACCGGGCACTTCTGGTGCGTGCAGATCGGACTGAAGCCCTTGAACACCCCGGCGCTGGGCTGGGTGACCACCACACCCTTGCTGGCGAGGATGACCCCGCCGCCGACCGGGACGTCGGCGGTGGCGACGACGCCGTCGGCCGCGTCCCGGTCGCCGCCCGCGTCGGCACTGGGCGACACGTCCGGACCGCCGCTGGTCGGGGCGGTGGAGCCGGTCGGCTCGTCGTCACCGCCACAGGCGGTCAGGACGACCGCCGCGCCGACCGCGCCGGCCCCGGCGAGCAGGGTGCGTCGGGTGGCCGGCCCGGTCGGCCCGTTGTCGTCACTCATGCCCAACCTCTTTCTCGCACTCCGTGCCGCCCTCCATGATCCGCGGCCACACCAGGGAACACGGACCACTGTGCCGGACGGTTCAGCCACCGTCGGGGCGACACCCCGCTCACCTCAGCGGGACCGGACCGGCGTCCGCCGGGTGGTGCGGGCACGGCCGGCGTTGGCCTTCGCGGCCCGGCCGGTGGCCGCCGCCGCGCCCCGGGCCGCACCGTCGAGGCCGAGCACCGGGCGCAGGAACTGGCCGGTGTGGCTCTCGGCGACCTCGGCGACCTCCTCCGGGGTGCCGGTGGCGAGCACGGTGCCGCCCCGGTGGCCACCCTCCGGACCCATGTCGATCAGCCAGTCCGCGCTCTTGATCACGTCGAGGTTGTGCTCGATCGTGATCACCGTGTTGCCCTTGTCGACCAGCCCCTCCAGGACCATCAGCAGCTTGCGGATGTCCTCGAAGTGCAGGCCGGTGGTGGGCTCGTCGAGCACGTAGACCGTCCGGCCGGTGGAGCGCTTCTGCAACTCGGAGGCGAGCTTGACCCGCTGGGCCTCCCCGCCGGACAGCGTCGGGGCGGGCTGGCCGAGCCGGACGTAGCCGAGGCCGACGTCGACCAGGGTCTTCAGGTGCCGGTGGATCGCCGGGATCGCGGAGAAGAACTCGGCCGCCTCCTCGATCGGCATGTCCAGCACCTCGGCGACGGTCCGGCCCTTGTAGTGCACCTCCAGGGTCTCCCGGTTGTACCGGGCGCCCTTGCAGACCTCACAGGGGACGTACACGTCGGGCAGGAAGTTCATCTCGATCTTGATGGTGCCGTCACCGGAGCACGCCTCGCACCGGCCGCCCTTGACGTTGAACGAGAACCGACCCGGGCCGTACCCCCGGACCTTCGCCTCGGTGGTCTCCGCGAAGAGCTTGCGGACGTGGTCCCAGACCCCGGTGTAGGTGGCCGGGTTCGAGCGGGGGGTCCGCCCAATCGGCGACTGGTCGACGCCGACGACCTTGTCGACCTGCTCCAGGCCGGTGATCCGGGTGTGCCGGCCGGGCACCAACCGGGCCCCGTTGATCTGGTTGGCCAGCACCGCGTAGAGGATGTCGTTGACCAGGGTCGACTTGCCCGAGCCGCTGACCCCGGTGACCGCGATGAGCTGCCCCAGCGGGAACGCCACGGTCAGGTTGCGCAGGTTGTGCTCGCGCGCGCCGTGCACGACCAGTTCCCGGTCGGGAGTCTGCGGGCGGCGCTGCGGTGGCGTCGGGATCGACTTCCGCCCGGAGAGGTACGCCCCGGTCACCGACTCCGGGTTCTCCAGCAGGGCGGGCACCGAGCCGGAGTGCACGATCCGCCCGCCGTGCTCGCCCGCGCCCGGACCGATGTCGACGATCCAGTCGGCGACCCGGATGGTGTCCTCGTCGTGCTCGACCACGATCAGCGTGTTGCCCAGACCGCGCAGCCGCAGCAGAGTCTCGATCAGGCGGTGGTTGTCCCGCTGGTGCAGGCCGATCGACGGCTCGTCGAGCACGTAGAGCACGCCGACCAGGCCGGAGCCGATCTGGGTGGCCAGCCGGATCCGCTGTGCCTCGCCGCCGGAGAGGGTGCCCGCCGGGCGGTCGAGGGAGAGGTAGTCCAGGCCGACGTCGAGCAGGAACCGCAGCCGGGCGTTGATCTCCTTGAGTACCCGCTCGGCGATCATCTTCTGCCGGTCGGTCAGCTCGATACCGGCGAGCAGATCAGCGCACTCCCCCACCGACAGGTTGCACACCTCGGCGATGCTCTTGCCGGCCACGGTGACCGCCAGCACCTCCGGCTTGAGCCGGGCGCCACCGCAGGCCGCGCAGGGCACGTCCCGCATGTAGCCCTCGTACTTGTCCCGGGACCACTCCGACTCGGTGTCGGTGTGCCGGCGCTCGATCCACTGCACCACGCCCTCGAAGCCGGTGTAGTAGGAGCGCTCACGGCCGTACTTGTTGCGGTAGCGCACGTGCACCTGGTCGCCGGAGCCGTGCAGGATGGTCTTCTGCACCCGCGCGGGCAGCGCCCGCCACGGGGTGTCCAGGTCGAAGTGCTCGCTCTCGCCGAGCGCCTCCAGCAGGCGGAGGAAGTACTCCAGGTTGTGCCCGGTGCCCCAGGGCTGGATCGCGCCCTCGCGCAGGGTGCGCTCCGGGTCGGGGATGATCAGCTCCGGGTCGACCTCCTTCTTGGTGCCCAGACCGGTGCACTCCGGGCAGGCACCGTACGGGGCGTTGAAGGAGAACACCCGGGGTTCCAGGTCCTCGATGGCGAGCGGGTGGTCGTTCGGGCAGGCCAGGTGCTCGGAGTACCGGCGCTCGCGGCCCGGGTCGTCCTCCGGCAGGTCCACGAAGTCGAGCAGGACCAGTCCGCCGGAGAGCCCGAGCGCGGCCTCGACCGAGTCGGTGAGCCGCTGCTTGGCGCTGGGCTTGACGGTGAGCCGGTCGATCACCACCTCGATGGTGTGCTTCTCCTGCTTCTTCAGCTTCGGCGGCTCGGTCAGCGGGTGCACCACGCCGTCGACCCGGGCGCGGGCGTACCCCTTGGCCTGGAGTTCGGCGAAGAGGTCGACGTACTCGCCCTTGCGCCCGCGGATCACCGGGGCGAGCACCATGAACCGGGTGCCCTCGGTCATGGCGAGCACCCGGTCGACGATCTGCTGCGGGCTCTGCCGGGAGATCCGCTCCCCGCAGACCGGGCAGTGCGGTTCGCCGACCCGGGCGAAGAACAGCCGGAGGTAGTCGTAGACCTCGGTGATGGTGCCGACGGTGGAGCGCGGGTTGCGCGAGGTCGACTTCTGGTCGATGGAGACGGCCGGGCTGAGCCCCTCGATGAAGTCGACGTCGGGCTTGTCCATCTGGCCGAGGAACTGCCGGGCGTACGAGGACAGCGACTCCACGTACCGCCGCTGCCCCTCGGCGAAGATCGTGTCGAACGCCAGGCTCGACTTGCCCGACCCGGAGAGCCCGGTGAAGACGATCAGCGCGTCCCGGGGCAGGTCGAGACTGACGTCACGCAGGTTGTGCTCGCGCGCGCCACGGATAATCAGGCGGTCGGCCACTGTCCGAGTACTCCATGATTTGAGAGAAGAAGATGCGATCTGTCCCACTCTGATGGCGATCCGAGCGGTCCTTGCGGCGCAGGAAAGCGCCCCGGCAACTCTAGCCCCGGGGTACGACACTTTCCCGCGCCGACGCATTCCCCCAGCTCAGCATGGGTGTGCCCGGCCCGGCGACCGCCGTTTCACCGGTCGCCGGGCCGGGCGGGGCTCAGGGCCGGGCGGTGTGCCGCCGCCCGCGCCGCCAACCGCCCCGCCGCTCGGCGGCCAGCCGGGACTCCCGCCGCCGGCTCTCGAAGGCCAGCTCCCGTTGCAGCTTGCGCCAGCTCTCCCAGCGGCGCGCGGTCAGCTCGCCGGTCTCCAGCGCGGTCCGGACCGCGCACCCCGGCTCGACCCCGTGCCCGCAGTCGGCGAACCGGCACGTCGAGGCCAGCTCCGTGACGTCGGCGAACGCGCGGTCCAGGCCGTCAGCACCGTCGAGCAGCCCGACCGCCCGAACGCCCGGGGTGTCCAGGACCGCGCCACCGCCGGGAATGGGCACCAGCGCCCGCCAGGTGGTCGTGTGCCGCCCCTTGCCGTCGACCCGCCGGATCGCCTGGGTGGGCATCACCTCCACCCCGGCCAACGCGTTGACCAGGCTCGACTTGCCCGCCCCGGAGATCCCGAGCAGCCCGAGCGTCCGGCCCGGGACGATCTCGGCACGCAGCGGGTCGAGCCCCGTCCCACGCTCCGCGCTGACCGGCAGCACCGGCACACCCGGGGCGGCCTGGGCCAGGTGGCGGGCCACCGCCGCC
This sequence comes from Micromonospora sp. NPDC023956, assembly GCF_040639195.1. Taxonomy (NCBI): domain Bacteria; kingdom Bacillati; phylum Actinomycetota; class Actinomycetes; order Micromonosporales; family Micromonosporaceae; genus Micromonospora; species Micromonospora sp. NPDC023956. The sequence continues at coordinate 558,488 of NZ_JBEZZN010000004.1, read as the reverse complement.
GCGTCCGCCGCGAGGTCGGCCTTGCTGAGCACGACCAGCGGCCGGGCGCCGGAGGCGTGCACCAGGGAGAGCAGCCGCTCCAGCCGCGCGACGTCCGGCGCGGGATGCACCGGCTCGACCACGGCGACGGCGTCCAGGTTCGCCGCCAGCACCTGCCCGCTGGCGTCCCGACCGGCGGTGCGCCGGACGAGCGCCGTCCGGCGGGGCAGCACCCGCTCCACGGTGACCGGGCCGTCCGGCCAGGTGCCCAGCAGCACCCAGTCGCCGGCGCAGGGCAGGCTGGTCAGGTCACGTGCGGCGGCGGCCAGGACCGCACCGCCCAGACTCGCCCGGACCGGCCCCTCGGCGCAGAGCACCGTGCAGACCCCCCGGTCGACCCGGGCCACCCGGCCGGGACGCTGCCCGGGCCGGGTGGCCGCCGCGCGGGCGGCGTCCCAGCCGAGAGCGGTGAGATCGATCGTCATGGCATCCCCATCGGTCGCGAACGAGTGGTTGGCGGGCACGCGGCCAGCGGAAACCCACCCCCCGTCCGAAGCCGTCGCCTGCGTTGCCGTCGACGGTAGGTGGCACACCGACACGCCGAAACCGATTTCCGTCAGCGGGGCGGCACGGTTGGGGATAGGGTCGCCAGGTGACTGATCCGCTTCTGCTCACGGGCGAGGTGGACGCCGCCACGGACCGCCTGTTCCGCACCGCCGCGCGCTTCGACGGCACCGACCTCTCCGCCGCGTCGCTGCTACCCGGCTGGACGCGCGGGCACGTCCTGGCCCACCTGGCCCGCAACGCCGACGGGCTGGTCAACCTGCTCACCGCCGCCCGCACCGGCGAGCACGTCCCGATGTACGCCAGCGCCACCGCCCGGGAGACCGAGATCACCGCCGGCGCGGCCCGGCCGCCCGAGGCGCTCTTGGACGACCTGCGCCTGTGCGCCGACCGGTTCACCGAGGCGGTCGCCGCCATGCCGGCCGAGGCATGGGCCGCCACGGTCCAGGGACGGAGCGGTCGCCCGTTGCCGGCGGCCACCCTCGTCTGGGCCCGGCTGCGGGAGATCGAGGTGCACCACGTCGACCTCGCCGCCGACTACCGCCCGGCCGACTGGTCGGAGCCGTTCGCCCACCGGCTGCTGCACGAGGTGACCGCCGGGCTCGCCGACCGGACCGACGCCCCCGCCATGGTGCTGCGCTTCGACGGTGTCCGGCACCAGCTCGTCGTCGGCGCCGCCGAGCACGCTCCGACGATCACCGGGCCCGCCTGCGAGCTGGCCGCCTGGCTCACCGGCCGCTTCGACGGTCGGACCCTCACCGTCGTTCCCGACGGACCCCTCCCGCTCCCACCCGAATGGATGTAGAACCCCGATGACCTATCGCGGAGACGTCACCCCCGGCGGCCCGCCGGCCGTGCGCGAGCTCGACCGGCTCACCATCACCAAGCTGTCGGTGGGGCCGATGGACAACAACGCCTATCTGCTGCGCTGCCGGGCCACCGGCGACCAGGTGCTCGTCGACGCGGCCAACGAGGCACCCCGCCTGCTCGACCTGGTCGGCGACGCCGGCCTGGCCGCCGTGGTCACCACGCACCGGCACATGGACCACTGGGTTGCCCTGGAGGAGGTGGTGGCGGCGACCGGCGCCCGGTCGCTGGTGCACGAGGCCGACGCCGAGGGGCTGCCGATCGCGTCGGAGACGCTGGCCGACGGCGACACCGTCCCGGTCGGCGACTGCGCGCTGGAGGTGATCCACATCGTCGGGCACACCCCCGGCTCGATCGCCCTGCTCTACCGGGACCCGGCCGGCACCCCGCACCTGCTCACCGGGGACTCCTTGTTCCCCGGCGGTGTCGGGAACACCGACAAGGACCCGGAGCGGTTCGCCTCGCTGATCGACGACGTCGAGCACAAGCTGTTCGACCGGCTGCCCGACGAGACCTGGTTCTACCCCGGCCACGGCAAGGACTCGACGCTCGGCGCGGAACGCCTGGCGGTGCCGCAGTGGCGGGCGCGCGGCTGGTAGGCCGGCACGCGTGGACAGGAGGCCCGGGACCGACCGACCGTCGGCTCCGGGCCGCTCGCCCGGGAGACGGCCGCCCGCCGGCTCACCCGCGCGCAAAGGCGCGTCGACGCGACAGCACACCGCCAGCGAGGACCGACCATGACCGAACCGCTGCTGCCCGACCCGCCGCCGCTGCGCTGCCGCCGCTGCCGGCACCCGGTGACCAGGGGACGCCTCTACGACGGCTACGGCGAGGCGTGCGCCCGGCACCTCGGCCTTCTCCCGCCGTACATCCCCCGGCCCCGGTCGGAACAGCCCGACGGGCCGACCCTGCTCGACCTGCTCGACGCCCCCGACGACCGGACGGACGACGGCGGCGAGGAGTGACGTCCCGCGTGCCGGCGGGGGCGTGCCGGACCACCTCCACCCCCGACCGGGGTGGGGCCTTTCAGGACGCCGGGACGACGGCGGCGGCGCGCAGCCGACGGCGGCTGGCCAGCAGCACCACCATTCCGAAGATCATCCCGAACGCCAGGGTGCCCCAGGCGGCGGAGTCTCCCGGCAGCAGGCCGCCCAGCGACCGGGCCAGCGAGCCCAGCACGACGTAGAGCCCCGCCCAGAGCACCGCGCCCGAGGCGGCGCAGGCCACGAAGCGCCGGTACGGCATCCGCAGCCCGCCGGCCGCGAGCGGCAGCAGCGCGTTGAACACCGGCAGGAAGGGGGCGACCAGCACCATCCGCCCGCCGCCCCGGTGCAGGATCCCCTCGGCGGCGGCCCAGCGGTCCTCCCCGATCCAGCCTCCGACGCGGCTGGCCCGCAGCCGCCCACCGTAGTGGCGGCCGACCAGGAAGCTCGCCGACCAGCCGGCCAGGCAGCCTCCGACGACCGCGGCGAAGGAGGCGAACGTCGCAGCGGGCTGGCCCACCCCGACCGCCGCCAGCACCGCCACGTCGCCGGGGACGAGCACGCCGAGCAGCGGGATGGCGTCGAAGAGCATGACCATCCCGAGCACCCCCATCAGCAGCAGGGTGGGGAGCTCTCCGATCTGGGTCAACCAGTCCGTCATGCCGTCGAGGCTATGCCGGGGCCACCACCGCGCACATGGGGCTTCGGCCCCGGATTTTCCCTGAGAACGACCCGGAGCCCCGGACCCGGGTGTCAGCCGCGACGGCGGCGCGGGCGCATGATCCGTACCTGGCGTACCGGCGACTCGACGGCGGGTTCGGTGCTGGGCACCCGGTAGACGGCGACCGCCTCCAGCCGTTCCTCCGGCAGGTAGCCCCGTCCCGGATCCCCGACCAGCACGTCCACGCCACGGCCGGCGACCCGTTCCAGGAAGGGCAGTACCCGCTCGGCCATCGGCCGGTCGTAGAAGACGTCCCCGGCCAGCAGCAGGTCGACGTCGCCGCCGTCGGTGTCGAGCAGGTCGGCGGTGGTGGCGTCCACGGTCACCCGGTTGACGTGCGCGTTGAGGCCCACGGCGGCCACCGCGTACGGGTCGATGTCGCTGGCCCGGACCCGCACCGCTCCGGTCAGGGCGGCGGCGATGGCCACCAGACCCGAGCCGGTGGCCAGGTCGAGCACCCGACGGCCGGCCGCGACCCGGGGATGGTCCAGGAGGTAGCGGGCCAGTGCCTGGCCGCCCGCCCAGGCCGAGGCCCAGTAGGGGGCGGGCAGCCGCTGCCCGGCGTTCGCCTCCATCCGGGCCCACCAGAGGATGGCGTCCTCGGCGACGTGCAGCCGCACCTCGGGCACCAGCGGGGTCGGCAGCAGTCGCAGCCGGTCGGGACCGCCGCCGGGCACACGAATCTCCCGCCGCAACGCGGCGGCCGCGTCCCGCGTGGCACCGTCCATCCCGGCAAGCATGCCGTCATCGGCGCGACGACGGGACGCTTTCGCATCCCGACACGGCACTTCGGCCAGCGCAGGATCGCGCGGGCGGTTACTGTCGGGGTGGTACAGGGCGATCATCGGTCGAACGCCGGTGGTCTCCCATGGCAACAGGGAGAGATGCATGGCAACCGGCACGGTCAAGTGGTTCAACTCGGAAAAGGGTTTCGGCTTCATCGAGCAGGACGGCGGAGGGCCGGACGTCTTCGTCCACTACTCCGCCATCGCGACGAGTGGCTACCGTGAGTTGAACGAGGGACAGAAGGTCGAGTTCGAGGTGACCCAGGGTCAGAAGGGTCCGCAGGCGGACAACGTCCGCCCGCTGTAGACCGTGCCGGTGGCGGCGCACCCGTCCGGGGGCGCCGCCACCGCGTGCGTCACGGCACCGGCAGGTGCACCGCCGACGGGTGCGCCGGATCGTGCAGCACCTCCCGCCACCCGGCCCGCAGGGTGACTGCCGTGCCGAGCGGCTCCCCGGTGCCGGGGTTACGGGCGTAGCGGGGATGCGCGCCACCGCTGACCTGGACCCGTAGCCGGTGTCCGGGAGCGAAACGGTGCGCCACGGGCCAGAGCGGCACCGGCACCCGGACCGCGCCGGTCCCGTCGGCCGGGAAGCGGTCCGGCCAGAGCCGCACCAGTCCGTCACAGACGTTCCAGGACCGCCCGCGCGGATCCACGTCACAGAGCCGGACGAACACGTCCAGGTGCGCCAGTTCGCTGCGGACGTACACCTCGGCGTGCACCGGGCCGACGACCTCCAGCGGCGCGGCCAGCGGAGCACTGGTGAAGGTGAGCACGTCGGGACGGGCCTCGACCGGACGGTTGTCCACCGGTCCGGCCCGTTGGGCGACCAGCAACGGACCACCCAGCGACGGAGTCGGGTCGGCCGGGTCGTACCGGAACCGGTCGGGGCGGGACGGTCCCGGGGGCTCGGGTCGCAGCGCCGCCCCGGGGTGCAGGTGCCACCTGCTCCGCCCGCCCGGCGGCGGCCAGTCCGGCAGGTCCCGCCAGCCGCCACCGTCCCCACCGACGTGCACCCGTACCGGCGCGGTGCCGGCGGCGGGACGCCGGCCGGCGAGGTGGGTGTCCAGCCAGTCCAGCCCCTCCCGCAGCGCGGCGAGCAGCAGCCCGGGGCTGCCGTGGGTCCACGGGCCGACGGTCAGCCGGCGGGGGGTGCCGGCGGCCCGCAGGGCCGCGTGGTCGGCGAGCTGGGCGGGCAGGAAGATGTCGTGCCAGCCGCTGACCATCAGCACCGGGGCGCGCACCTCGGCGAGCCGGCCGTCGAAGACCCGGTCGTGCCAGTACGCCGCGTCGGGGGTGTGGTGGCGCAGCCATTCCTGGAAGAACGGGACGGTGATCCCGGTGGCGATCCGGTCCGCCTCGACCAACGGCAGGTGGGCCAGCGCGGCGGCGAGGCGGGGCTGGCCGCGTTTGAGTTCCCACTGCCGGGCCAGCCAGGGCACGGTCTGCGCCTGGAGCAGTTCCGCCCAGGTCAGCACGGTGTCCAGGGAGAACGACTCCCCCGCGTAGGTGGAGTCGCGGGTGGAGGAGGCGGTCACCACGGCGACCAGGGCGCGTAGCTCGTCGCCGGCCTCGGCGGCCAGCGCCCACTGCACGAAGCCCTGGTAGCTGGCGCCGAACATGCCGAACGCGCCGGTGTACCAGGGTTGCCGGCGCAACCAGTCGAGGGTGTCGAGACCGTCGGTGCGCTCGTGCACGAGGGGCTCGAAGGCACCGCCCGAGCCGTACGTGCCCCGGCAGGACTGGATCACCACGTGGTAGCCGTGGGCGGCGACGAGCCGGCCGAGCAGTCGCATCGGCCCGCCCCGCCCGTACGGAGTGCGGATCAGCACGGTGGGGGCGGTGGGCGGGTCCGGCGCGTAGTGGTCGGTGCGCAGAATCACACCGTCGCGCGCCCGCACCGGCAGGTCACGGGTCAGGGTGACCCGGGCGCGGGCGGGAGGCAGCCGCAGCAGGCCGGCGGCGAGCCGGGTGAGCATCTACTCCGCCCGGCGTCGGGGTGGGTCCGGACGGGCGGCGCGGACGTCGTCGCGGTGCTGCCGCAGCGAGGCGCTCATCCCCACCATGAACCGGTGCACGACCTCCAGCTCGGCGTCGGTGAAGTCGGCCATCACCGCGTCGGTCCGGGCACCGAGCGGCCGGAAGAACTCCAGCGCCACGGCGGCGCCCCGTTCGGCGTAGTGCAGCAGGATCTTGCGCCGGTCGGTGAGGTCGCGGTCACGGCGCAGGTGCCCGGCCCGTTCCAGCCGGTCCACCAGGGCGGTGACCGAGCCGGAGGAGAGGTTGAGCTGCTCGCCGAGGCGACCGGGGGTGATCGGGTCGCCGCGCAGCTCGGCGTCCATCACCGCGATCAGCGCCTGGAGGTCGGTGCCGCCGAGTCCGTGCAGGCCGGCGAAGGCGTGCGCGACGTGCTGGGCGTCCACGGCGTACCGCCGGAGGTCGTTGGTGATCTCGGCGACCAGGTGTTCGCGTCGGGTGTCACGCCGCCGGTACATGCCGTGCCCTGCCACGTTGCGTCGCTTCTCCCCTTGTCGTTGTCCCGGTTGCAGCATAACTCAGCAGTCGATAATCTCGGCTATCAAGATTCTTGACGCCTGAGAAGCTACCCCGTTCCATAGACCGTGAGGCATCCTGATGTCCGTCTTCACCCGCGTCGCCCGCAGCCGACTGGCCGCGTGGCTCACCGTGGCGGCCGCGATCGCGATCGCCGGGGCCGTCTTCGGCCTCCCGCGACCCGACAATCCCGCCCCCGTCTCCGCCACCGGACTGTCGGTGGAGTGGGAGTCCACGCAGGCCGAGCGTCTCCAGGAGCAGTTGCCGTCGCGCGACGTCCAGCCGGCGATCGTGGTGGTCAGCCGCGACGACGGCGGCCCGCTCACCGGCACGGACCGGGACCGGGTCACCGGGGTCACCGGCGACCTGGGCCGGTTCGCCGTCGGCAGCCGGATCCCGCCACCGCAGGTCTCCCCGGACGGCACGGTGGCCCTGCTCCTCGTACCGATGTCCACCGCCGACGGCCAGGAGGCCGTCGCCGAGCGCGTCGGCGACCTGCGGGACAGCCTCGGCGGACTCCCCGACCCGCTGCGGGCGGAGGTCACCGGTGCGCCCGCGTTCTCCGCCGACCTGAGCCAGGTCTTCGAGGGCGCGGACGTCACCCTGCTCGCCGTCACCGCCGGCGTGGTGGCGGTGCTGCTGTTCATCACCTACCGCAGCCCGTTCCTGTGGCTGGTGCCGCTGGCCGTGGTGGCCGCCACCGAACAGCTCACGCTGCGGGCCATCGAGACCATCGTCCCGGCGGTCGGCATCAACCTCCAGACCGGCGCGGTCACCGGCATCGCCAGCGTGCTGGTCTTCGGCGCCGCCACCAACTACGCCCTGCTGCTCATCGCCCGCTACCGGGAGGAACTGCGCCGGGAGGAGGACCGGTTCGCGGCGATGCGGGCCGCACTGCGCCGCACCGCCGAGCCGATCCTGGCCAGCGGCAGCACGGTGGTGCTCGGGGTGCTCACCCTGCTGCTGTCCGAGCAGGAGACCAACCGGGCGCTCGCCGTGGCCTGCGCCACCGGCGTGGTGTTCGCCATGCTCTCCGCGCTGCTCGTCCTTCCCGCCGCGCTGGTGATCTTCGGCCGGGGACTGTTCTGGCCGTTCGTGCCGCACGTCGGCGGCGAGGCCCGCGAGGGACGGCTCTGGGGTCGGCTGGGTGCGGGCGTGCTGCGCCGGCCGCTGCCGGTCACGGCGCTGGCCACCCTGCTACTCGCCGGCCTCGCCCTCGGTGGGCTCGGCATCCGCACCGGCCTGTCCGAGACCGAGCAGTTCCGGGTGCAGCCGGAGGCGGTCGCCGGGGCGAAGACCCTCGCCGAGGCCTTCCCGGCCGGCTCCACCCAGCCCGTCGCCGTCCTCACCTCCCCCGCCGCGGTGCGCGCGGTCACCGAGGTCGCCGCGGCCGTACCGGGGGTCTCCTCCGCCCGCCCCGGTGACGCCGGGCAGGCCGTCGCCCAGGTCGACGTGGTGCTGGAGGCCGAACCCGGCACCGCCGCCTCCGACCGGGCCGTCCGGGCGCTGCGGGACGCGGTCGCCGCCGTGCCCGACTCCGCCCCGCCGGCCCTCGACGGCGTCGAGGAGTTCACCGGCGCGGTGGTCGGCGGCACCGTCGCCGCGACCTACGACTCCGACGAGGCCGACGGCCGGGACCTACGGCTCATCCTGCCGATCATCCTGCTGCTGGTCCTCGGGGTCCTGGTGGCCCTGCTACGCGGCCTGCTCGCACCCGTGCTGCTGGTGCTGACCGTGGTGGCGTCGTTCTTCGCCAGCCTCGGCGCGGCCTGGCTGATCTTCGACCACGTGCTCGACTTCCCGGCACTGGACAGCGGTGTCCTGCTGCTCGCGTTCGTGTTCCTGGTCGCCCTCGGGGTGGACTACAACATCTTCCTGGTCACCCGGGCCCGGGAGGACGCCCGCCGGGCCGGCACCCGGGACGGGATGCTCTCCGCCCTGCGGGTGACCGGCGGGGTCATCACCAGCGCCGGCGTGCTGCTCGCCGCGGTCTTCGCCGTCCTCGGCGTCCTGCCGCTGATCCTGCTCACCCAGATCGGCATCATCGTCTGCATCGGTGTCCTGCTCGACACCCTGCTGGTCCGCACGGTGCTGGTGCCGGCGCTGGCCTTCCTGCTCGGCGACCGGTTCTGGTGGCCGGGTCGGGTCCGCCCCGACCCCGCCGACGCTCCCGCGACGCGGGAGGCGGTGACCACCCGGGACTGACCCGGTGCCACCACCACGGCGGGTGGCCGGCGAACCGGCCACCCGCCGTGGCGTGTCAGACGCCGATCCGGGCCCAGTCCCCCCAGATGGCGAAGGTCATCCCCCGGCTGGCCTGGATGTTGACGAACAGGGTGTGCCCGTCCGGGCTGAACGTCGTCCCGGCGAACTCGTCGTTCGACCGGTCCGCCCCGGTGCTGCTGGTCAGCCGGTTTAGCGCGATGTCGAACAGCTCCCCGCGCGGGGTCAGCCCCCGGATGAAGTTGTCCGACGTGTTGTCCTCGCAGACCACCAGCGTGCCGCGCGGACTGGTGGTGACGTTGTCCGGGAAGTCCAGCACGTCCGGGCCCGGCGACTCGTACACCAGGCGCAGCAGCTGCGTCCGGCAGTCGTACGCCCACACCTGGCCGTGCCCGTTGCCGTAGCCGTCGCCGACCGGTCCGACCGAGGTCTCCGCCGGGCCACCGCCCTGGGTCGCGGTGAAGTAGACGATCCCGTCGTCGTACACCGCCCCCTCCAGCCGGGAGAAGTACGCCGCGCCCTGCGCCCAGCCCTGCCGCGCCACGTGGGTCAGCGCGGTGTCGTTGCTGGTCGGCGCGGGCTGCCCCGGCGTGTACGGGAACGACGGCGCCGGATCGTCGATGTCGACCCACTCCACCCGGTAGGTCGCGTGCCGCCGCTGCGCGGCGGCCAGGTTCCGGTTGGGTCGCCCGCGCACCGCCAGCATCTGCAACCGGCCCCCGTCGGCCAGCCGGCCGATCCGCATCGGGTCCTTCGGCGGGGTGTACCGGTAGAAGCCGGAGGCGTAGCCGAAGTTGTCCTCGGTCAGGTAGAGGTGCCCACCGCGCGGGTCGTACGCCACCGACTCGTGGCAGAACCGGCCGGCGGCGGTCACCGGCCGCCGGTCGCCGCGCCCGCCGGCGGGGACCTCGAAGACGAACCCGTGCCGCTTGGTCAGCGACACGTTCGGCGCGCCCGTGAAGTCGGGGCCGACGTCCGGGCCGTTGACCGTCTCCTCGCAGGTGATCCAGCTGCCCCACGGCATCTGCCCACCGGAGCAGTTCGTCATGGTGCCGTTCAGGCTGGTCCAGGAGCGGCGGACCTCCCCGAACCGGGTCACCTCGACGGTGGTGGTGCCGCCCGGTGCCATCGGGTCGTACGCCTCGGCGGGGTCACCGAAGGCCGGGACGGGGCCGGCGATCTCGTGGTTGCGGACCAGCCGCACGGTGCCACCCGGCCCCGGGAAGGCACCCATGCCGTCGTGCCGACCGGGCAGGACGGTGCCGTCGTCGAGGGTCACCGGGAACTCGGTGTCGTGGAAGGAGCGGTACCGGAACCCGTCGGGCAGCCAGAGACGCACCTTGCCGTCGCGCAGGTCGGGCACCGCCCCGAGGGTCGGCCGGGGGCGGGGACGGCGGCCGGCCGCCCCGGCGGCGTCACGGGCCGCGAAACCGAGGAACGGACCACCGAGGACCGCGCCGCCGGCCACCGCGGCCGCGCCACGCAGCAGGCCACGCCGGTTCACGTCGGACATGAGGGGACTCCTTCGTCGCCGGGCCGGCCACGGACGTGACCGCCACCGTGATCCTCGTCATGCCGATCGATGTTGGCAACCTTCCGGACACCCGGGGTTCACCGGATGTTCACCCGGATCTCAGTAGTCCAGGCAGACGCACTCGGTCATCAGCGCCCGCACGTTGCGCACGTACCCCGGGTTGGGCACGGCCAGCGGCTCACCCTCCCGGGCGACCGCGTGGTGCCCGTAGTTGTACGCCGCGATCACGGCGTTGAGCAGGCAGGAGGTCAGCTCGGCGGTGCACAGGCCGGCGTCGAGGCGGTAGTCGGCGTCGAAGTACATGTCACCGATGTACTTGGTCAGCCAGGCCAGGTACGTGCCGCCCAGGTAGGCGTTGTCCCGGTGGTCGCGCACGTCGTACGACTGGCCGAAGCGCTGGTTCATCCAGTCCGCGGTGCCCGGCATGACCTGCATCAGCCCGATCCCGCCGTCACACGCGACGATGTTCGACTGCCAGCCGCTCTCCTGCCAGGCGGTCGCCTTCACCAGGTTCAGCGGGATCCGGATGTCCGGCGCCGACGTCGGCCAGTACGTACGCGCCGCCGCGTCGGCCAGCGCCGACCGCACCTGGGCACGGCTGGCCTGGGTGCCCGAGTAGGACGGTTGGCATCCGCTCGGGGCCGGCTTCGGCGGCGGTGGCGGCACCTTCGTCTCGGTCGGCGGCTTCGGCGTGGCCCGTGGCCCGGCGGTGCGCCTCGCGGTGGGTTTCGGAGTCGGTGACGGGGCGCCGGAGCGGCTCGGGGTGGCCGACGGGCCCCGCCCCATCGACTCGACCACCGAGGGCGACGCCGCCGGCGTGGCCGACTCCATGAGGGGCAGGTCCACCGGCGCACCGACGGCACCGGCGGCCGGATCGGCGCCCGCGTCCCGCTGGCCACCGCAGCCAACCAGCGGGGCGGTCAGGAGCACCCCGGCGAGCACCGCCGCACCGATCCGACCTGTGAGCACGCGCATGCCCCACCCCTCCCCCGTGTCGAGGCCGCACCCTAGCAAGGATCAGGTCGCCCGGAGGCCCCGTACGCCAGCGGCCCGGGGTCGTCCCCGCCGGCCGGTGGCGGTGCGACGGCGTGCTCGTCACCGGGTGGCGCGTCCACGGCGCCGTGCTCGTCACCGGATGGCGCTTCTGCGGCGCCGTCCACCTCGGCCGGTTCGGGTGGACGGGGGCCGGGCAGCGCCTCGGCGCGCTGGGCGCGGTCGTGGGTGGCCCAGGCGACCACGAACACCACCGTCCAGAGCACCCCCAGCAGCGCCGAGCTGACCGCCCCGCTGGCCGAACTCAACCCCAGGTAGAGCCGGGCCAGAGCGATGCCGGCGATACCGACCGCCGCCCCCGTCCACCAGGCCACCGCCACCGGCCAGCGGGCGCCCCGCGCGAGCAGCCAGGCCAGGGTGCAGAACCCCGCCGAGACCACCGCGATCTGGGTCGGGAACAGCAACGCCTCCGCCGGTGCGGTGAGATCGGCCACCACCGCCACCACCACCGGCGGCACGAACGCCCCCACCGTCCCGAGCAGACCGAGCAGGTCGGCCCGGTAGGTCCGCCGCCGCCAGGCCAGCACCCCGGCGACCAGGGCCACCACCACGATCAGCACCGGCCCCCGGAACGCCGACACCACGGTGAGGGTGACGTCCACCGCCCCCGGGGTGCGACGGGACGCGAACCACTGCGCGATCGCCGTGTCCACCGAGGCCAGACCGCTGTGCCGGACCACCGCGCCGAGCAGCCAGGCGATCGCCAGCCCGGCGCCGAACAGCAGCGCCAACCCCGCCGTCACGTTCAGCAGCAGCGCCCAGGTGGCGCCGATCCGGGTGCCGAGCAGGAACAGCAGGATGCCGTAGCGGCGGGTCACCCAGCTCAGCGGCGGCACCGCCAACGCCCGGTCGAACAGCGCCCGCGCCGGGTCCGGGTTACGACCCAGCCACCGCCCGGCCAGCACGATCGCCAGCACGCAGGCGGCCAGCACCAGCACCGCCCCGGTGGCCCGCCCCAGGTACGCCGAGACCGTCTCGTACGACTCGCCGGCCAGGTAGCCGACCAGCACCGAGGCACCCACCCAGGTGACCACACCACCGACGTTCCACGGCAGGAACCGGCGGTACGGCAGCCCCGCCGCCCCGGCCAACCGGGGCACCAGGGTGCGGGCGAACGCCACCCACCGCGCCGCGAACACCCCCCGACCGCCCAGCCGTGCCAGCATCGCGTCGGCGCGCCCCCACCGCTGCGGCCCCACCCGGGCCCCCCACCGGGATGCGCGCAGCCGGGGACCGTACCGGCGGCCCGAGCGGTAGGCGAGGGTGTCCCCGAGCACCGCCGCAGCGATCATGATCAGCATCGCCGGGCCCAGACGCAGGGTGCCGGTGAAGGAGAGGAACCCCACCAGCAGCAGCGTCGCCTCGCCCGGCGCGACCAGACCGACGAGCAGCGCCGTCTCCGCCGCGACGATCGACGCCGCGACCAGGTAGATCAGCTCGACCGGCAGGTGTTCCAGCTGGTTCACCAGATCGTGCACACAAGCCCCCGACACACGTCGGTCAGCATGCCAGCACCGGCACCCTGTGTGACAGGAGTTTCACCGGAGATCCGGGGCCGCTCAGGGTGACCCCGACGCCACCGGCGATCCCGGCGGACGGGAGGATGCAGGGATGCAGCTTCGCACCGACCTCCGCAACGTCGCCATCATCGCCCACGTCGACCACGGCAAGACCACGCTGGTCGACGCCATGTTGCGGCAGGCCGGCGCCTACGGCGCCCGCGGCGAGACGACCGAGCGGGTGATGGACTCGATGGACCTGGAACGGGAGAAGGGCATCACCATCCTCGCCAAGAACACCGGCGTGCGGTATCTCCCGGCGGACGGCTCCGACCCGGTCACCATCAACATCATCGACACCCCCGGCCACGCCGACTTCGGCGGCGAGGTGGAACGCGGACTCACCATGGTCGACGGGGTGATCCTGCTCGTCGACGCCAGCGAGGGCCCGCTGCCGCAGACCCGCTTCGTGCTGCGCAAGGCACTGAAGGCCCGGCTGCCCATCATCCTGGTGATCAACAAGGTGGACCGTCCGGACGCCCGGATCAAGGACGTCGTGGACGACACCTACGAACTCTTCCTCGACCTCGACGCCGACGAGGAGCAGATCGACTTCCCGATCATCTACGCCTGCGCCCGCGACGGCATCGCCTCGCTGACCCAGCCGGCCGACGGTGCCGTCCCCGACGACAGCAACAGCCTCGAACCGCTGTTCCGTACCCTGCTCGACACCATCCCGCCGCCCACCTTCGACGAGGGCGCCCCGCTGCAGGCGCACGTCACCAACCTCGACGCCTCCCCGTTCCTCGGCCGTCTCGCGCTCTGCCGGGTCCGGCAGGGCACCATCGGCAAGGGCCAGACCGTCTCCTGGTGCCGCACCGACGGCACCATCGCCAAGGTCCGCATCTCCGAGCTGCTGATGACCGAGGGCCTGGAGCGCAAGTCCGCCGACAGCGCCGGGCCGGGCGACATCATCGCGGTCGCCGGCATCCCCGAGATCATGATCGGCGAGACCCTCGCCGACGCCGAGGACCCCCGCCCGCTGCCGCTGATCACCGTGGACGAGCCGGCGATCTCCATGACCATCGGCACCAACACCTCTCCGCTGGTCGGCCGGGTCAAGGGTGCCAAGGTCACCGCCCGGATGGTCAAGGACCGCCTCGACAAGGAACTCGTCGGCAACGTGTCGCTGCGGGTGCTGCCCACCGAGCGCCCCGACGCGTGGGAGGTGCAGGGCCGTGGCGAACTCGCCCTGGCCATCCTGGTCGAGCAGATGCGCCGGGAGAACCACGAACTTACCGTCGGCAAGCCGCAGGTGGTCACCCGGGAGATCGACGGGAAGACCTGCGAGCCGGTCGAACGGCTCACCATCGACGCGCCCGACGACTACCTCGGCGCGATCACCCAGCTCCTGGCCACCCGCAAGGGCCGGATGGAACAACTGGTCAACCACGGCACCGGCTGGATCCGGATGGAGTGGCTCGTCCCCGCCCGGGGCCTGATCGGCTTCCGCACCGAGTTCCTCACCGAGACCCGCGGCACCGGCATCCTGCACCACGTCTTCGAGTCCTACGAGCCCTGGTTCGGCGAGCTGCGCACCCGCAACAACGGCTCCCTCGTCGCCGACCGCTCCGGCTCGGTCACCGCGTTCGCGATGACCAACCTCCAGGAGCGCGGCCAGCTCTTCGTCGAGCCGGGCACCGAGGTGTACGAGGGCATGATCGTCGGAGAGAACTCCCGCTCCGACGACATGGACGTCAACATCACCAAGGAGAAGAAGCTCACCAACATGCGCTCGTCGACCGCCGACGAGACCGAGAAGCTCATCCCGCCGCGCAAGCTCTCCCTCGAACAGGCCCTCGAGTTCTGCCGCGAGGACGAGTGCGTCGAGGTGACCCCGGTGGCCGTACGCATCCGCAAGGTCGTCCTCGACCAGACCCAGCGTGCCCGCGCCACCGCACGCCGCAAGCACGCCGGCTGAACCACCGGGCGCGGGGGCCGCACCGGCCCCCGCGCCCATCGGCGATCAGCTACGGTCACCGCCATGACCTGGGACGACCTCGACGCCCGCCTGGCCGACGTACCCGGCACCGTCTCGGTGCACGCCGGCCGCCTCGACGCCGCCCCCACCTGGACCCGCGCCGAACACACCCCCCACTACGCGGCCAGCACCATGAAGGTCGCCGTCCTCGCCGCCCTCCACCGGGCCGCCGAGGCCGGCACCCTCGACCCGGACGCGCCGGTGCCGGTGCACAACGACTTCCCGTCCACCCACCCCGACCGGCCGCGGTTCTCCCTCACCCCCCACTACGACAACGACGACGTCGTCTGGGACCGCCTCGACCGGACCGCCACGCCACGCTGGCTCGCCGAACGCATGATCGTCCGGTCCAGCAACCTCGCCACCAACATCCTCCTCGGCCACGTCGGTTTCCCCGCCGTCGCCGAGGTCTGGGCCCTGGTCGGGGCCCGGCACAGCGTCACCGGGCGGGGCATCGAGGACGCCGCCGCCCGCGACGCCGGCATCACCAACCTGGTCACCGCCGCCGACCTCGCCGCCCTGTTCGGCGCGCTCGCCGTCGGGGCCACCCGCCCCGGCCCGCTCGCCGGCCCGGCCAGCTGTGCCGCCATGCTCGACGTGCTCCGCGCCCAGCAGTTCCGCGAGGACCTCCCCGCCGGACTCCCCGCCGGGGTGCCGATCGCCCACAAGAACGGCTGGGTCACCGGTGTCCGGCACGGCGTCGGCGTGGTCCTCCCCCGGGACGCGCCCCCGTACGTGCTCGCCGTCTGCGCCACCACCGACCTCACCGACGCCGACGCGTGCCTGCTGCTCGCCGACATCTCCGCCCGGGTCTGGGCCGCCCGCCACGACCTGCGCCCCGCCCCCTGACCGGAGGCCGGCGACGGATCCGCCCCACCCCCCGCTCCCCCACCCCCACCAGGAGCCCTGATGCGCCACCACCGTCTGCCGCTGCTCGTCTTCGCCGTCCTGACGGCGGCGAACCTCGTCGCCGTCGCCGCCGACCACCGCATCGGCGTGCTGCTCACCAAACCGCTGCTGATCCCGGCACTCGCCGCGTACCTCTCGCGGGTCGCCGCCGCCCACGGCCGGCGACCGGACCGGCTGGTCCTCGCCGCCCTCGCCCTCTCCACCGGCGGGGACATCGCCCTCCTGATCGACAGCACCCCCGCGTTCCTCGTCGGCATGGCGCTCTTCCTCGGCGCCCACCTGTGCTACATCACCGTGTTCACCCGCCACGGCGCCGCCCGGAAACTGCTCCGCCCGCCGCTGGTCGCCGTCGCCATCGGGTACGCCGTCGCCACCACCGCCGCGCTGGCCTGGATGTGGCCCGGCCTCACCGACGCCGGACTGGCCCTGCCCATCGCCGGCTACGCCGTCGCGCTGGCCACCATGGCCACCACCGCCGCCGGGCACGGCCCCCGCGTCGCCCTCGGCGGCGGGCTCTTCCTCCTGTCCGACCTGATCATCGCCACCGGCCTGGCCGACGTCGGCCAGCTGCCCGGCCACGGGGTGTGGGTGATGGGCACCTACTGCCTCGGTCAGGCGCTCATCGTCACCGGCCTCGTCGCCCGGCTCACTCCAGCAGGTTCGCCCGCAGAGCGCTGACCAGCTCGTCGGTCACCCCCAGGCCGTCGCGCAGGTACGCCGTGAAGGACCCGTGCACCCGCGCCACCTCGTCGTAGGCGGCGTCCAGGTACTCCGCCCGCACCTCCAACACCGGCCGCACCGCGTCCGCGTCTAGCTCCGGCCGGCGCCGCCGCATCGCCTCCAGCAGCACCTCCCGCAGGCTCACCGTCAACTCGTTGTGCCACAGGTAGTCGGCGCGGATCGTCGCCTCGTCCACCCCCAGCACGGTCAACAGCACCGCCGCCAACCAGCCCGTCCGGTCCTTGCCCGCCGAACAGTGGAACACCAGGGGCAGGTTCGCCGGGTCGGCGGCCAGCCGCAGCGCCGTGGCGAACCCGCGCCGCGCCGACTCCCCCGTCACGAACCACCGGTAGATCGCCGCCATCGCCGCCGGAGTGCCCTGCTCCGCCAGTCCCCCGTACGCCCGGAGGTCGTGCCCGAGCAGCAATGCCGAGACGTAGGTGAAGACCGGGTGTGCCGGGTCGTGCACCGGCAGGTGCACCACCCTCGGCTCACCGGGCAACCGGTCCGGCGGAGCCTCCGCGATCTCGGCGGCGTACCGCAGGTCGACCACGCACGCCGGGGCGAGCTTCGTCAGCACCGGCAGGTCCTCGTCGGCCAGCCGCCCCAGCGCCGGGGTACGGAGCAGCAGCCCCGCCCGCACCCGCCGCCCGTCCGCGCCGACCAGACCACCCAGGTCACGCGCGTTCGGCGCGCCCACCAGTTCCCAGTCCCGCACCCTCATCCGGCCTCCCCTGCCCGCGTCGGTCTGTATAGGGTGCCGGAATGACGATCGCCGCGGTACGCACCCACCGGCTTTCCGCCCCCTTACACACCCCCTTCGTCACCGCGCTGCGCCGCACCACCACCGTCGAGACCCTCGTGGTGGAGATCGTCGACGACGAGGGTCGCTCCGGGTTCGGCGAGGCCCCGCAGGTCTGGCAGGTCACCGGCGCCTCCATCGACGGCTCCCGCGCCTGCGTCCACGAGATGCTCGGCCCGCTGGTCGCCGGACGCGACGCCGACGACCTCAACGCCCGCTGCGCGGAGGTCCAACGCGCCGTCGCCGGCAACGAGGCGGCCAAGGCCGCCGTCGACACCGCCCTGCACGACCTCGCCGCCCGCCGGCTCGGCGTACCCCTGGTGCGGCTGCTCGGCGGTACCAGCCGGCACGTGCCCACCGACGTCACCGTCTCCGCCGGGGACGCGGTCGACCTGGCCGCCACCGCCCGGCACCGCGCGGCCGACGGCTTCACCGTGCTGAAGCTCAAGGTGGGCACCGACGCCGCCGGCGACCTGGACCGGGTCCGCGCGGTCCGCGCGGCGGTGGGTCCCGGGGTACGGATCCGCCTCGACGCCAACCAGGGCTGGACCCCCCGTGAGGCGGTCCGGATCATCCGCGGCATCGAGGACGCCGGCCTCGACGTCGAACTGGTCGAGCAGCCCGTCGCCCACTGGGACCTGGACGGGCTGGCCTGGGTCAGCGACCGGGTGGACGTGCCGATCCTCGCCGACGAGTCGGTCTTCGGGCCGCGCGACCTGGTCGAGGTGATCCGCCGACGCGCCGCCGACCTGGTCAACGTCAAGCTCGCCAAGGCCGGCGGGCTGCGTCCGGCCCGTACCCTGCTCGACCTGGCCGCCGCGCACGGCATGGGCACGCTCGTCGGGTCGATGATGGAGAGCCAGATCGGCGTCGGCGCCGCCGCCAGCCTGGTCGCCGCCCACGGCACCACCGTCGTGTCCGACCTCGACGCCGCGTGGTGGCTGGCCTGGTCGCCGGTACGCGGTGGGATCCGGTACGACGGCCCCACCGTGGTGCTCCCGGACGCTCCCGGCCTCGGCGTGAAGGCCATCGATGAAGCAAAGATTCAGCAGCATGGTTGATGACCGTTGGAATCTTTCATAGGGTCACCGCAGACGCCCCCCGACGCCTGGGAGTGCACGTGGAACTGCGAGCCGGCCACCGGGCCGTCGTCCGGGTCGCCGTGGCGACCCTCTGGAGCTGCCCCGAAGCGGTCCGCCCGATCGACACCCCCGTCCTCGGGACCCCGGTCGACACCGTCGCCTGGATCACCGGGATGGACACCGACCAGCAGGTCGGCGACTGCGTCCTGAGCCAGCTCCTGCTCGGCGAGGAGGTGCTGGTCACCGAGGTCGGCCCACCCGGCTGGGTACGGGTCGTCGCCGTCGAACAGGCCGCCGCCGACCTCGACCCGCGCGGCTACCCCGGCTGGCTGCCCGCCGCTCAGCTCACCGCCGCCCCCGCCGCCGCGGCGGCCCCCACCGGCCCGCTGGTCGTCGACGCCACCGCCACCGCCCTGCACGCCACCCCGCACGGTGACGTCCGGATCCCCGGGGTCGTCCTCGGCACCCGGCTCGTCCCCACCGGGCCCGCCGTCGACGGCTGGCGACCGGTGCACGCCCCCGGCCACCCCGAGCCGCTCTGGCTCCCCGACCGGCACACCGTCGCCCTGCCGACCCGTCCCTGTGCCCCGGACGAGGCGCTCGCGGTCGCCGAGCGGCTCCGCGACGTCGTCTACGTCTGGGGCGGCACGTCCCCCGCCGGGATCGACTGCTCCGGCCTGGTCCACCTGGCCTGGCGACGGTTCGGGACGTGGCTGCCCCGCGACGCCGGGGAGCAGGCCGGTGCGACCACCCCGGTGGAACTCGGCACCGAACGCCCCGGCGACCTGTACTTCTTCGCCCGGCCCGGCCGGGGCATCCACCACGTCGGCATCGTCAGCGCCGTACCCGGGCCCGGCGACGACCGCCGGATGGTGCACGCCTGCTACCAGCGCCGCCGGGTGCTGGAGGAACGCCTCCCCGACGACCGCACCGCAACCCTGGTCGGCGTCCACCGCGTCTGAGCCCGCGCCCTGGGGCTGCCCCCACACCGCGCCCCACCGCCTCCCACCGCGCGGCGCCACGGACGGCGCCGCTCGGGGCGACCACCGGAGACGGCGGACGACCCGAGCGGCGCGGAACGGTCAGTGCTTGACGGCGAGCAGTTCGCGGCGGCGGTCCCGGGAGGACTTGACCAGGCTGGCGACCGTCGCCACGGCGAGGGTGCCGAGGATGACCGTCAGCGAGAGCCAGATCGGGATGTGCGGAGCCCAGCCGACGTGCTCGCCACCGTTGATGAACGGCACCTTGTTCTCGGCGAGCGCCTCGAGCACCAGCTTGACGCCGATGAAGCCGAGCACCACGGCCAGGCCGGTGCTCAGGTAGATCAGGCGGCTGAGCAGGCCACCGAGAAGGAAGTAGAGCTGCCGGAGCCCCATCAGCGCGAAGACGTTCGCGGTGAAGACCAGGTACGGCTCCTGGGTGATCCCGAAGATGGCCGGGATCGAGTCCAACGCGAAGATCAGGTCGGTGGTGCCGATCGCGATCATGACGATCAGCATCGGGGTGAAGAGTCGCCGACCGTGCATCCGCGTGGTCATCTTCGCGCCGTCGTAGCCCTGGGAGATCGGCAGCGCCCGCCGGCTCCACCGGATCAGCACGTTCTCGGTGAACTCGTCCTCGTCCGGCTCACCCTGGCGGGCCAGGTTGATCGCGGTGTAGATGAGGAACGCGCCGAAGATGTAGAAGACCCAGGTGAACTGCGAGATCAGCGCCGCACCGGCCGCGATGAAGGCACCGCGCATGAGCAGCGCCAGCACGATGCCGATCAACAGCACCTTCTGCTGGTACTGCCGGGGCACCGCGAACCGGGCCATGATGATCACGAAGACGAAGAGGTTGTCCACCGAGAGGCTGTACTCGGTGAGCCACCCGGTGTAGAACTCGCCCGCGACCTTGCCGCCGCCGAAGAACCACAGACCGACGCCGAAGAGCAGGGCCAGGCCGACGTAGAATCCCACCCAGAGGCTGGACTCGCGGACGCTGGGCTCATGGGGGCGACGGCCGATAACCAACAGGTCGAAGACCAGGATCGCGGTCAGCGCGATCAGGGTCACCGCCCAGACCAGTCCGGACACGTTCACAGCTTATCCTCCGGCAGGCACACAGCGACAGGCACACAGCAACCCCGTGCAACAGGGGCAGAACAGGGCTCGGTGTGCCGGTGACGCTGACCATGGTGACTGTCGGAGGTCTCTCCCGCCACCGCTCCGCGAACGGATCGGTGACCGACGGTGCCGGGTCGACCGTCGGAGACGTTCGACCGTGCTGACGACAGCGTCGCGGGGGATACTCCCCTCCTCGGCGGTCATTGTTCACCATCCACGCCTCCCGGCGCACACCCGAGACGGCGAATGCCGACCACGTCACGTTCCCTTGCCTGTCCCCGGTTCGTCACCCTCGGCCCTCGATGTCCGCGTTCCTGCTGCCCACCAGGGGTACTCCCGACGGGATGCGCACGGTGCGGGCCGGCACGTCGCGCAGGGTGTCCTAGGAGGCTAGTTATCTGAATGCCCTCCGGGTACCACCCCCACCCGGCGGCGACGACCGGCATGGCAGGCTGCGGGACATGGTGCTTGAGGTCGCTCTCATCGACGTACTGCCCGGACACGAGGACGCGTTCGCCGCCGCGTACGCCCAGGGTCACCCGGTTCTCGCCGGCACCCCCGGCTGCCGTTCGGTGCGGATGACCCGGGGGGTCGAGTCGCCGTCCCGGTTCGTGCTGCTCGTCGAGTGGGACTCCGTCGAGGCCCACGAACGCGAGTTCCGGGGCACCGAGCGGTTCGCGCGGTGGCGGGCCCTGATCGGGCCGCACTTCGCCGGTCCGCCCCGGGTGGAGCACTTCGTCGACGTACCGGCCTGACGACGCCGTCCGGCGCCGGGAGGTCCGTCCCGGCACCGGACGTGCGGCGCGGACCGGGGACGGCGGGAAACCGGGTCGCGTCCGGCCGGGGCCCGTGGTTGGCTGGCGGGCATGACCGATCGGGTGGCCCTGGTGACCGGGGTGAGCCGGGGCATCGGTATCGGCGCGGCGGTCGCCCGGGCCCTCGCGGCGACCGGTCACCGGCTCCTGCTCACCGGCCTGCCCCGCTACGACGACGCCCAACCGTACGGCGGCGACCCACAGGGCGTACCGACCCTCCTCACCGAACTGGGCGGGCTCGCCCGGCACGTCACCGCCGACCTGCTGGACCCGGCCGCACCGGCCGGGCTGGTGGCCGAGGCGGTCCGGCGGTACGGCCGGCTGGACACGGTGGTGGCGGTGCACGCCTACTCCACCCACACCCCGCTCGGGGCGCTGGACGCGGACGAGATCGACCGGCACCTGCTGGTCAACGTCCGGGCCACCCTGCTGCTGGCCGAGGCCTTCGCCGCCGCCTTCACCGGGGGCGACGGCGGTCGGTTGCTGTTCTTCTCCAGCGGGCAGCGGCTCGGTCCGATGCCGGGCGAACTGGCGTACGCGGTGAGCAAGGCCGCGGTGGAGAACCTGACCGTCCAGCTCGCGCCACTGCTGATGCCTCGCGGGATCACCGTCAACTGCGTCAACCCGGGCCCCACCGACACCGGCTACGCCCCGCCCGAGGTGCACGCCGCCGTGGCCGGTCGCTTCCCCGGCGGGCGCTGGGGCACCCCGGAGGACGCCGCGCGCCTGGTCACCTTCCTCTGCTCACCCGAGGCTCGCTGGCTCACCGGCCAGGTCATCGACTCGGAGGGCGGTTTTCACCGGTACGCCTGACCGCTCCCGGCCGGGCCACCGGCTCACTCCTCGGCGGCGTGCCGGGTGAGCAGCTCGATCGTGTCGGCGGCGGACCGGGCCGCGTCGAGCAGCCACCCGGCGAGCTGCTCGTAGCGGCGGACGTCCGGCTCGGTGGTCAGTCGCAGATCGGTGGTGAGCGCCTCCAGCACCACCGTGCGGGGATCGGCCGGATCCGGGAAGGCGTAGCAGGAGAACGGCGTCAGCGGGTGCACCACGCTCCCGGCGACCGGGACACCCGGGGGCAGGACCCGGATCGTCACGTTCGCCCGCCGGGCCGTCGCCACCAGGTGCCGCACCTGCTCCCGCCACACCGGACCGGGAACACCCGCCCCGCTGAGCACGGCCTCGTCGAGGACGGCGGTGTACCGGGGGGCGTCCGCCCGGTGCAGCACGTCCTGGCGGGCCGACCGGGCCCGGGTGTCCGCCTCCACGTCGATCTGCGGATCGAGGAGCCGGCCGGCGGCCACCCGTAGGCGCGCGTACGCCCGGGTCTGGAGCAGTCCCGGCACCACCGCGGGCTGGTACTCGAAGATGGTGGCCGCGCCCGCCTCCAGTTCGGCGTAGGTGCGTTGCCGGTCCCCCATCTCGCCGAGGGCCTTCCACCAGCTCCGGTTGGTCGCGGCGTCCCGGGCGATGACGATCAGCGCCTCCCGCTGCGCCACCGGGACCTCGTAGACGTCGAGCAGGTCGAAGACGTCGGCCAGGTCGGGACGACTCTGCCCCAGCTCGATGCGGGACAGTTTGGAGGTGGAGGCCCAGCCCAGCCGTTCGCAGACCTGCTCCAGGGTGAGCGTCGCCCGGCGGCGGAGCTGGCGCAGCTCCGCGCCCAGGCGCGCCCGGCGGATAACGGGACTCGTTGGCAGCGGCATCCGGCCTCCCACCGTCGGAGACTACGGGGCGTTACCACCCGAGGCAATACCTTGCTCACAGAGAGCAACAACGGGTGGTGGGGCCCGGCCGGTCAGGGCCGGTAGGTGCCGAAGGACCACACCGTGCCGGCGAGATCCCGCGCGGTGTACTCCCGCGAGCCGTAGTCGGTGTCGGACGGTTCCCGGACGATCTCCGCACCGGCTGAGCGGGCCCGGAGGCAGTGCGTGTCGACGTCGTCGACCGCGACGTACAGGGACCACTCGTCGTCCGCCGGTCGGGGTCGGGGGTGCCGTTGCGGGCCGACCATGACCAGGCCCGTACCGACCAGCAGTTCGGCGTGCGCGACCGTACCGTCGGGCGCGTCGTGCACCTGGTGGACGGTGGTGCCGAACGCCAGGCCGAGCCAGTCGATCGCGGCCCGGACGTCGGAGTAGGTGAGGATCGGGTAGACGTTTCGCATGAGTGACAGTCTGCGCCGACCACGGTCAGCCGGGCTCGGACGGATGTGATCCCGCGCCGAGCAGGTCGGTCGGCCTCGCCCCGGCGGACTCGTGGAAGTCGCGGATCAGGTGGGACTGGTCGTAGTACCCGCACCGGGCGGCGGGGGTGGCCCAGCCGGCCCGGTCGAACCCGGCGCCGGGAGCGGCCGGCGTGCCCGTCACCGGGGCCTCACTTCACCCCCGCCGCGTTCATGCCCCGCAGCTCCTTCTTGAGCTCGGCCACCTCGTCCCGGATCCGGGCGGCCAGCTCGAACTGCAACTCCCGGGCGGCGGCGAGCATCTGGTCGTTGAGCTCCTGGATGAGCTGGGCGAGGTCGGCGCGGGCCATCCCCTCGCGGGACGGGCCGGCGGTCGGCCGGATCCGGCTGCGGGTCTCCTTGACCGGGGCCTTGCCCCGGGAGAGCTGCCGCACCGCGCCACCGACGCGGTTGTCGGTCTCGGTGTCCTCCGCCTCGCGGTAGATGTCGTCCAGGATGTCGTGGATCTTCTTGCGCAGCGGCTCAGGGCTGATCCCCAGGGCCTCGTTGTGCGCGATCTGCTTGGCCCGCCGCCGGTTGGTCTCGTCGATCGCCTCCGCCATCGAACGGGTGACCTTGTCGGCGTACATGTGCACCTGCCCGGAGACGTTCCGGGCCGCCCGGCCGATGGTCTGGATCAACGACCGGCCGCTGCGCAGGAAGCCCTCCTTGTCGGCGTCGAGGATCGCCACCAGGGACACCTCGGGCAGGTCGAGGCCCTCCCGGAGCAGGTTGATGCCGACCAGCACGTCGTACTCGCCCTTGCGCAACTCGCGCAACAGCTCCACCCGGCGCAGCGTGTCGACCTCGGAGTGCAGGTAGCGCACCCGGATGCCGTTCTCCAGCAGGTAGTCGGAGAGGTCCTCGGCCATCTTCTTGGTCAGCGTGGTGACCAGCACCCGCTCGTCGCGTTCGGTACGCAGCCGGATCTCGTGCATCAGGTCGTCGATCTGCCCCTTGGTGGGCTTGACCACGACCTCCGGGTCGACCAGGCCGGTCGGGCGGATCACCTGCTCGACGTACTCGCCCTGGGCCTGCTCCATCTCCCACGGGCCGGGCGTGGCGGAGAGGAAGACCAGCTGGCCCACCCGCTCCAGGAACTCGTCGAACCGCAGCGGCCGGTTGTCGGCCGCGCTGGGCAGCCGGAAGCCGTGGTCGATCAGCATCCGCTTGCGGGAGGCGTCGCCCTCGAACATGCCGCCGATCTGCGGGATCGTCACGTGCGACTCGTCGACCACGGTGAGGAAGTCGTCGGGGAAGTAGTCGAGCAGGCAGTGCGGCGGGCTCCCGGGCAGCCGACCGTCGATGTGCATGGAGTAGTTCTCGATGCCGGAGCAGAAGCCCACCTGCCGCATCATCTCGATGTCGTAGGTGGTGCGCATCCGCAGCCGCTGCGCCTCCAGCAGCTTGCCCTGCCGGTCCAGCTCGGCGAGGCGCTCGGCCAGCTCCGCCTCGATGTCGCCGATGGCCCGCTCCATCCGCTCCGCACCGGCCGCGTAGTGCGAGGCCGGGAAGATCAGGAAGTGCGGCACCTCGCGCACCACGTCACCGGTGACCGGGTTGAGGTAGTAGAGCTTCTCCACCTCGTCGCCGAAGAGTTCGATCCGCAGCGCCATCTCCTCGTACGCCGGGATGATCTCCAGGGTGTCGCCCCGGACCCGGAACGTGCCGCGCTGGAAGGCCATGTCGTTGCGGGTGTACTGGATCTCGACCAGACGCCGCAGGAGCTGGTCGCGGTCGACCTCCTGCCCCACGGTGATCCGGACGGCCTGGTCGAGGTACTCCTCCGGGGTGCCCAGACCGTAGATCGCCGAGACCGTGGCCACCACGATCACGTCCCGCCGGGTGAGCAGGGACATGGTGGCCGAGTGCCGCAGCCGCTCGACCTCCTCGTTGACCGACGAGTCCTTCTCGATGTAGGTGTCGGTCTGCGGGATGTACGCCTCGGGCTGGTAGTAGTCGTAGTAGGAGACGAAGTACTCCACCGCGTTGTGCGGGAGCAGCTCGCTGAACTCCTTGGCCAGCTGGGCGCAGAGCGTCTTGTTGGGGGCGAGAACCAGGGTCGGTCGTTGCAGCCGCTCGACCAGCCAGGCGGTGGTGGCGCTCTTGCCGGTGCCGGTCGCGCCGAGCAGGACCGTGTTCCGGTCGCCCCGGCGGACGCGCCGCTCCAGGTCGTCGATGGCGGCGGGCTGGTCGCCGGCCGGCTGGAAGTCGCTGACGACCTGGAAACGCTTGTCGAGACGGGGGATGTCGAGCGCCATGACACCCACGGTACGCCGCCGGTGTGACACCCCGAGCCGAACCACGGCAGCGGTCCTGACCAGCTTCGATATTCGCATTGTGGGCTACATCTCACCACGCTAAGGTGTGCACCGTAGGCCGCTCGCGGCGGCCGACCGGGCCGGGGCCCGGCCCTCGTCGGCCGACCCGGAACGGCGCAAGGGGTCGCGGCACCCGGCTCGACCGGCGTGCGCCCCCGACGTGGTCGCGCGACGCGCGCCGACCGGCCGCCGCGAGCGCCCCTGCACGTCACCCCAGCCCGGCCGGGGCCGTTCAACCACTCGTGGAGACATCGCCCGACCCGGGATCCGGACCCGCACCCGCACCGGGCGACGCCGCTCCGGACGGCCACGGCGACCAGGACGGCGGCGCGGCGGCCCGCCGCGGACCGGACCCCGGCAGCCGGGCCCGCCGGCGTCGTACCCTCCTGGTCGGGCTCGGCGCGGTGGCCGCCGTCGCCGCCACGGCGCTGGTCGCCGGGCTGCTCAGCTGGCGGCCCGACCCGCCGGAACCGGCCCGTGCGCTCACCGTCGCCGAGGCCGAACGGCTGGCCGCCGTCCGGGTCACCAACTACCGGGACGGACGGGCCCGGCTGCGGGCCACCGTCGGCCGGGACGGCGACCGCGTCGAGACGGTCGGCTGGGTCGACTGGACCCGGTCGGTGATCTACCTCGACGTCGGTGGCCCGGGGGCCGGGCCGCTCCGGGGCCTGGTACAGGCGACCCCCGACCTGGTGGCGGTCCGGCCCGACCCGGCAGCCGTGCTCACCCCGGCCGTTCCGCCGATGGTGCCCCCGGCCGACAACTGGCGGATCCGTGACCTGCCGGACCAGCCAGCGGTGGCCGCCCTCCTCGACCTGCTCTTCGCGCTGTCGGCCGACCGGCCCGACCCGGTCGCCCGGTTCGACGCCGCCCGCTGGGTGGCCCGGGACACCGTCGACCGCACCCCGGTCGACGTCTTCCGCACGACCGGCACGACGCCGGGACCACCGGGCTTCCCGGTCGACGGCACGCCCGTCCGCCCGCCCTCGGCCGACGGGTGGCGCTACTGGGTGGACCGGGACGCCCGGCTGCACCGGCTGACGGCCCGGCTCCCCGACGCCGTCCCGGTGACGCTGGACCTGGACCGGTCGCACCGCCCACCGCTGCACCCGGTGGCCGCCCTCGGCGGCGCCCCCGGGTTACCCCGGGACCTGACCCGGGCGGAGGCGGAGCGGCTGGTCCGGATGCCCGGCCGGAACCGGGCCCTGGGCGGTACCGCGCTCGTGCTGGCCGTCCCCACCGGCACCGGCGCGAACCTGCGCGGTGGCGGCTGGCTGGACTGGCGGGGCCAGGTCGCCTACCTCGCCACGACCGACCTCGACGCCCCGCGGCAGCGGACCCTGGCCCGCCACGACCGGTCGGGCGTGACCCGGACGAAGATCCCGGCCGGGGACGAGGCCCCGGACGCCCGGCCACCGCTGCCACCGCCCCGCGAACCGCGCTGGGAGCGGGTCCGGACCGGATCGGGCGAGCTGGACCTGCTGGTCGGGGCGGCGCTGCGGGCCGCTCTGGAGGCGCCGGACCCGCACCGGGCCACCTGGCTGCGCCGGGACAGCGCCGACAAGCGTCCGGTGGACGTCGTCGAGGTACCCGGCGAAGGAGCGCCGCTGCGCTACTGGCTCGACCGGACCGGCGTGCTGCGCCGGCTGGAACTGCGCACCGGGGCCGGCGCGTGGGCCCAGATCGACCTGGTGCAGGCACCGGTGCCCCGGCTGCCCGCGGTTCCGGTCCCCCGGCCGTCGGCCCGCTGATCCGCCGGCACGGCGCCGGCCGGTCGGGTCAGGGGCGCCAGCCGGTGCGGGCGGCCCACTCCTCGGCGCGCACCTGTTCCTCGTCGAACCAGGGTTCCTTGGCCGTCCCGTAGCCGGCGCTGTCCGTGGTCGCTGCCGCCGCCGCCCGCTTCGCCGCGAGGTAGGCGGCCCGCTGCTCCGGGTCGGCGCGCAGATGGTCGCGCATCAGCAGGGCGTACCGCCAGCCCGGCGAGCCGACCTCACGGACGTGCAGGTGGACCCGCCGGCCCGGATCGGCGCTGCCGTGCAGCCGCTTGTCCCAGGGCGGACCACCGGCCGGACGCGGGGTGTCCCACCAGCGGCCCGGGAAGCGCGGGAACCCGGCGGCGGTGAGCCGTTCGGCGAGGTCGCCGTCCGCCTCGGCCAGCGAGGGCACGGCGAGTTGGATGTCGATGACGTCCTTCGCGGGCAGACCGGGGACGGCGGTCGACCCGATGTGGTCGATCCGCACCTCGACCGGAGCCGCCGCGTGCCGGATCCGGGCGGCGAGCCGTTCGTACTGCTGCGGCCAGGTCGGGTCCGGATCGACGAACCGGACCTGCCGGACGTGCACCGCCCGCTGCTCGCGCACGTTCCGCTCGTAGGGCCGGAGCCGCTCGTGCCAGAGCGCGTCGACCACGGCGTGCAGCTCGTCGAGGGTGCCGTCGTTGGCGAGCACCACGTCGGCCACGGTCCGGCGGCGGGCGTCGTCGGCCTGCGCGGCGATCCGCCGTTCGGCCTCCGCCCGGCTCATCCCCCGGTCCCGGCCCAGCCGGGCCAGCCGGATCTCCGGCGCCGTCTGCACCACCACCACCAGGTGGTACGTCGGAGCGAGCCCCACCTCGACCAGCAGCGGTACGTCGTTGACCACGACCGCGTCCGGCGGCGCGGCCGCGACCAGCTCGGCGGAGCGGGCCCGCACCCGGGGGTGGGTGATCGCCTCCAGTCGACGGCGCGCCGTCTCGTCGCCGAAGACCAGCGCCCCGAGGCCCGGCCGGTCGAGGGAACCGTCGGGGGCGAGCACCTGCGCGCCGAAGGTGGCGACGATCTCGGCGAGCCCCGCGCTGCCCGGGGCGACCACCTCCCGGGCGATCCGGTCCGAATCCACGACCACCGCGCCGAGTTGCGCGAAACGCGCCGCCACCGCGCTCTTACCGGAACCGATGCCGCCGGTCAGGCCCACCTTCAACACCGCACCAGTGAACCCGATCCGTCCCGCCCGGCCAAACCGAGGGGACGAAAAGGGGAAGGCCCCGTCCGCCGGGGGGAGCCGGGGACGGGGCCTTCGGGTGGTGCCTGTGGACTACTTGCCGCCGGCGAGCTTCTCCCGCAGCGCGGCGAGCGCCTCGTCGGTGGCGAGGGTGCCCGACGGCTCCTCGTTCTGCCGGCTCGGGGCCGGGCTGGACGAGGAGGTGGTGCCGCTGGTGACCGGGGGGGCCGGGTTGGCAGCGGCCTCGGCGTCGGCGGCGCGGGAGTTCTGCACCTGCTTGGTGTGCGCCTCCCAGCGCTGACGGGCCTCGGCGTACTGGTTCTCCCAGGTCTCGCGCTGCTTGTCGTACCCCTCGAGCCACTCGCCCGTCTCCGGGTCGAAGCCCTCCGGGTAGATGTAGTTGCCCTCGTTGTCGTAGGTCGCGGCCATGCCGTAGAGGGTCGGGTCGAAGTGCTCCTCGCCCTCGACGAAGCCCTCGTTGGCCTGCTTGAGCGAGAGCGAGATCCGCCGCCGCTCGAGGTCGATGTCGATGACCTTGACCATGACCTCGGAGCCGACCTGGACGACCTGCTCCGGGATCTCGACGTGGCGCTCGGCCAGCTCGGAGATGTGGACCAGACCCTCGATGCCGTCGTCCACCCGGACGAACGCACCGAACGGCACCAGCTTGGTGACCTTACCCGGCACGATCTGCTGGATCGCGTGGGTACGGGCGAACTGACGCCACGGGTCCTCCTGGGTCGCCTTCAGCGACAGCGAGACCCGCTCGCGGTCCAGGTCGACGTCGAGAACCTCGACCTCGACCTCCTGGCCCACCTCGACGACCTCGGACGGGTGGTCGATGTGCTTCCAGGACAGCTCGGAGACGTGCACCAGACCGTCCACGCCGCCGAGGTCGACGAACGCACCGAAGTTGACGATCGAGGAGACGACGCCCTTGCGGACCTGCCCCTTCTGGAGCTTGTTGAGGAACTCGGTCCGCACCTCGGACTGGGTCTGCTCGAGCCAGGCCCGGCGGGACAGGACCACGTTGTTGCGGTTCTTGTCCAGCTCGATGATCTTGGCTTCGAGCTCCCGGCCGACGTACGGCTGGAGGTCGCGCACCCGACGCATCTCGACCAGGGAGGCGGGCAGGAAGCCCCGCAGCCCGATGTCGAGGATGAGGCCGCCCTTGACCACCTCGATGACCGAGCCGCGGACGACACCGTCCTCGTCCTTGATCTTCTCGATGGTGCCCCAGGCCCGCTCGTACTGCGCCCGCTTCTTCGAGAGGATCAGACGCCCCTCCTTGTCCTCCTTCTGGAGGACGAGGGCCTCGATGTGGTCGCCGACAGACACCACCTCGGCCGGGTCCACGTCGTGCTTGATCGACAACTCCCGAGAGGGGATGACACCCTCGGTCTTGTAGCCGATGTCGAGCAGGACCTCGTCCCGATCGACCTTGACGACGGTGCCTTCGACAATGTCGCCGTCGTTGAAGTACTTGATGGTCTCGTCGATCGCGGCGAGGAAAGCTTCCTCGGAACCGAGATCGTCGTGGGTGACCCGGGTGGCGCTCGAGGGGGCCTCGATGCTGCTCGTCATGTGGGCGGTTGCTCCGGTCGGATGGTGTGTCACAGCAGGCTTGTGTCGCAGTGACCTGTTCGCGCCAGCGGATCCGCCTCCGGGCACACCGAACGATCGCCAAATGAGATCATGATGTGGCTCCGTTGACCGCGCGCCTGCTCCCTGCCGAGACACACGATCCGCGAGCGCATCCTCTAGCCTACCGGGTGCATTACCACAGCGTGCAAGCCCTCCCACCCGCAGCGAGGCGCGTCAGCTGCGAAAGCCGAAGAATCGCCCCCAATCCCCCACTTCTGTAACAGGCGTCACAGCCTCGACCGGCACCGCCGACGGCAGTGAGGTGGGCGGGGCCTAGCGTGGTCGCGTGGACGACGACAACCGGGTGCTGCGCCGCCGGGTCGGTGACGCCGAGGCGCGCCGGGCCAACCGCCGCTGGTGGGACGCCGACGCCGACGACTACCAGGCCGAACACGGCCACTTCCTCGGCGAGGTGGACTTCGTCTGGTGCCCGGAGGGACTGCGCGAGGCCGACGCCCGGCTGCTCGGCGACCTCGCCGGCCGGCGGATCCTGGAACTCGGCTGCGGGGCCGCGGCCGCCGCCCGGTGGCTGGCCGCCCAGGGGGCCGTGCCGGTCGCCCTGGACCTTTCCGCCGGCATGCTGCGGCACGCCGCCCGGGCCGCCGACCGCACCGGGGTACGTGTCCCGCTGGTGCAGGCCGACGCGCTCGCCCTCCCCTTCGCCGATGCCGCCTTCGACACGGTCTGCACGGCGTTCGGCGCGATCCCGTTCGTGGCCGACTCGGCGGCGGTGATGCGCGAGGTGGCCCGGGTGCTGCGGCCCGGCGGGCGGTGGGTCTTCTCGGTCACCCACCCGATGCGCTGGATCTTCTATGACGACCCCGGGGAGGGCGGGCTGACCGCCGTGCACTCCTACTTCGACCGGTCCCCCTACGTGGAGCAGGACGAGCACGGCGTCGCCAGCTACGTCGAGCAGCACCGGACCCTCGGGGACCGGATCCGGGAGCTGGTCGGGGCCGGGTTCCGCCTGCTCGACCTGGTCGAACCGGAGTGGCCGGAGGGACACCAGGGGATCTGGGGCCAGTGGAGCCCGCTGCGCGGCCGGCTCTTCCCCGGCACCGCCATCTTCGTCACCGAGAAACCGGCGAGCTGACCCCGTCGCACCCGCTGCCGCCGCTCGCCGAGTCCACTCCTCGACGCCGGCGGCCCGGTTTCCGCGCACCGGCGCCGGGTAACCGGCGGGCATGGCCGACAGGGAGTTCCGCGAGGGCGACCACGTCTCCTGGGCCAGCCACAGCGGCCGGGCTCACGGCGTGGTCAAGGAGAAGCTGACCGACCGGACGCACGTGCGGGGGCACACGGTGAACGCGTCCCCGGAGCACCCGCAGTACCGCATCCGCAACGACGACTCGGGTCGGGACGTCGCGCACAAGCCGGAGGCGTTGCGCCATGAAGAGCGATGAGCAGGACCGGGACACCTACCGCGAGTTCACCGACGCGGTGAACATGAAGCCCGGCGAGCTGTCGAGGTGGCTGGAGACCGAGGAGTCCCAGCACGTCGGCTGGCGCCGGAAGGGTAAGCAGAGCGGCGAGACGGTCGGGCACGAGTCGGGCCGACGAATCGTCAACCTGCTGCGCCGCAAGCGCGCCGAACTGTCGGAGGCCGACTTCCGACACATGCGCAAGGTCATCGGGTACGTCCGCCGGCACATGGCCCAACGCCCCTCCGGGGACGTCCGCGACACAAGGTGGCGGTACTCCCTGATGAACTGGGGTCACGACCCGCTCAAGGCGCCGCTGCCGCCGCCCGGCGGCCCCTCCCGCCGCGCCCTGGAGCGGCACGGCACCCCGCCCGCGTCCCGCCGCGGCCCGGCCCGCTAGCCACGACCCCGGAACTCCGCACTCCGTCGATCATGGAGCCGAGGCACGTGATCGGTGACGATTGCGAGGTTCGGGCAGTGCCGGAAGTCCATGATCGACAGGGCGACTGGGGCCGGGGTTGGGGGTGGGGCCGGGGCTGGGAGGGCGGCGTGGGCGTGGGGGCCGTCAGTGGCCGGCGCTGTTCCAGTCCCGCCCCTCGCCCACGGACACCTCCAGCGGCACCGAGATCGGGTACGCCCCGCCCATCTCCCGCCGCACCAGCGCCTCCAGCGCCTCCCGCTCCCCGGGGGCCACCTCGAAGACCAGTTCGTCGTGCACCTGCAACAGCATCCGTGACCGCAGTCCGGCGTCGCGCAGCGCCGTGTCGACGTGCAGCATGGCGAGCTTGATGATGTCGGCGGCGGAGCCCTGGATCGGGGCGTTGAGCGCCATCCGCTCGGCCATCTCCCGGCGCTGACGGTTGTCGCTGACCAGATCGGGCAGGTAGCGGCGGCGGCCCAGGACGGTGGAGGTGTAGCCGTCCTGACGGGCCCGGTCGACCACCGTGCGCAGGTAGTCGCGGACCCCGCCGAACCCGGCGAAGTAGTCCTCCATCAGGCTCCGGGCCTCCTCGGCGGTGATGCCGAGCTGCTGGGACAGACCGAAGGCGCTGAGCCCGTACGCCAGGCCGTAGTTCATCGCCTTGATCTTGCGCCGCTGGTCGGCGGTGACCTCCTCGACCGGCACCCCGAACACCGACGAGGCGGTCACCGCGTGGAAGTCGGCCCCGGAGTTGAACGCGTCGATCAACGCCTCGTCACCCGAGAGGTGCGCCATGATCCGCATCTCGATCTGGCTGTAGTCGGCGGTGAGCAGGCAGTCGTACCCCTCGCCGACCACGAACGCCCGGCGGATCCGCCGTCCCTCCTCGGTGCGGATCGGGATGTTCTGCAGATTCGGCTCGGTGGAGGAGAGCCGGCCGGTCGCGGCCACCGTCTGGTTGAAGGTGGTGTGGATGCGGTCGTCGTCGGAGACCGACTTGAGCAACCCGTCGACGGTCGACTTGAGCTTGGCGACGTCCCGGTGCCGCAGCAGGTGCGCCAGGACCGGGTGCTGGGTCTGCGCGTAGAGCCACTGGAGGGCGTCCGCGTCGGTGGTGTACCCGGTCTTGATCTTCTTGGTCTTGGGCAGGCCCAGCTCCCCGAAG
This sequence comes from Micromonospora sp. NPDC023956, assembly GCF_040639195.1. NCBI lineage: Bacteria > Bacillati > Actinomycetota > Actinomycetes > Micromonosporales > Micromonosporaceae > Micromonospora > Micromonospora sp. NPDC023956. Next base: position 525,081 of record NZ_JBEZZN010000004.1, on the reverse strand, counting down.
AGGATCTCCTGGAGCTGTTTCGGCGAGCCGAGGTTGAACTCCCGGCCGATCTCGGCGTAGGCGGCCTGCGCGGCGCCCTTCACCTCACCGGCGAAGTGCGCCTCCAGCTCGTGCAGGTAGTCGGTGTCGGCGGCGATGCCGACCCGCTCCATCGCCGCCAGCACCCGCATCAGCGGCAGCTCCACCCCGGCCATCAGCCGGGCGGACTGCTCGCCGTCGCGGGACAGTTCCGCGTCGATCGCGTCGGCCAGGTCCAGGGTGGCCCGCGCCTGGAGCATGAGGTTCTGCTCGGCGACGCCCTCGTCACCCAGGCCGTCCAGGGTCAGCTGGCCGGTCTCCGGCACGTCCACCCGCAGCTCCCGGTGCAGGTAACGCAGCGCCAGGTCGGTGAGGTCGTAGGAGCGCTGGTCGGGACGGGCCAGGTAGGCGGCGATCTGGGTGTCCCGGTGGATGCCGGCGAGGTCCCAGCCGTGCGCAGCCAGCGCCAGCACCGCCGGCTTGCTGTCGTGCAGCACCTTGGGCCGCTCCGCGGCGCCGAGCCAGGCGGCCAACGCCGACTCGTCGGCCGGCGTCAGGCCGGCCGGGTCGCACCAGGCCGCCGCGCCGGCCCCGGTGGCCAGGGCCAGCCCGACGACCGAGGCGGTGTGCCGGCGGTTCGGGCCGGTGTCGAGCTTGACCGCCAGCCCGACCGGCACGTCGGCCGCCGCGTGGCCGGCCAGCCACGCCGCCAGGGCGCCCGGCTCGGTGAGCAGCTCGCCGGTCAGCTCGAAGCCGGCCTCGGCCTCCGGCTCGACCGCCTCCAGGTACTGGTAGAGCCGGTCCCGCAGGATCCGGAACTGGAGCGTGTCGAAGACCTGGTGCACGGCCTCCCGGTCCCAGCCGGTCCAGCGGGCGTCCTCCGGGCGCAGCGGCAGGTCGAGGTCGGCGACCAGGCGGTTCAGGTCGTAGTTGCGGAGCACGTCGGCGAGCCGTTCCCGCAGGCTGTCGCCGGCCTTGCCCTTGATCTGGTCGGCCTGGGCGACGACCCCCTCCACCCCGCCGTACAGGTTGATCCACTTGGCGGCCGTCTTCGGCCCGACCCCGGGCACACCGGGGAGGTTGTCGCTGGTCTCACCGACCAGCGCGGCGAGGTCGCGGTAGCGCTCCGGACGGACACCGTACTTCGCCTCGACCGCGTCGCCGTCCATCCGGGCCAGGTCGGAGACGCCCTTGCGGGGGTAGAGCACGGTGATCTTGTCGTCGACGAGCTGGAAGGCGTCCCGGTCGCCGGTGGAGATCAGCACCGACATGCCCTGGTCGCGGGCCTGGCAGGCGAGGGTGGCGATGACGTCGTCGGCCTCGTACCCCTCCTTCTCCACCACCGGGACCCGCAGCGCGGCGAGGACCTCCTTGACCAGGCTGACCTGGCCGACGAAGTCGGCCGGGGTCTCGCTGCGGCCGGCCTTGTACTCGGCGTACTTGTCGGTGCGGAAGGACCGGCGGGAGACGTCGAAGGCGACCACGAGGTGGGTCGGCCGCTCGTCGCGGAGCACGTTGATCAGCATCGACGTGAAGCCGTAGACCGCGTTTGTCGGCTGCCCGGTCGTGGTGGAGAAGTTCTCCACCGGGAGGGCGAAGAAGGCCCGGTAGGCCAGCGAGTGGCCGTCGACGAGGAGCAGGCGCGGGGTCGTAGCTGTCACGGAGGCGACTCTAGCCCGTACCCCCGACAGCCCCCGGCGCGACCGGCCCGTACCGGATCCGGACGCCCGGGGTGCCGCGGCGGTCGGCTCCGCCGCGGCACCCGGGTCACAGCACCCGGGCCAGGAAGTCCCGGGTGCGGTCGTGCCGAGGGTTCGCGATCACGTCGCGCGGGTGGCCGGACTCGACCACCACACCGTCGTCCATGAAGACCAGCGAGTCGCCGACCTCCCGGGCGAACCCGATCTCGTGGGTCACCACGATCATCGTCATACCGTCCCGGGCCAGGTCCTTCATCACGTCCAGCACCTCACCGACCAACTCCGGGTCGAGTGCGCTGGTCGGCTCGTCGAAGAGCATCAGCTTCGGCCGCATGGCCAGCGCCCGGGCGATGGCGACCCGCTGCTGCTGGCCGCCGGAGAGCTGGCCGGGGTAGTTGCCGAGCTTGTCGCTCAACCCGACCCGGTCCAGCAGGGCGGCGGCGCGGTCCCGGGCCGCCGCCTTCTTCTCCCGGCCGAGCAGCACCGGTGCCTCGACGACGTTCTCCAGGACGGTCATGTGCGGAAAGAGGTTGAACCGCTGGAACACCATGCCGATCGCACGGCGCTGGGCGGCGACCTCCTTCTCCCGCATCTCGTGCAGCTTGCCGCCGCGCTCCCGGTAGCCGATCAGCTCGCCGTCCACCCAGATCCGTCCGGCGTTGATCTTCTCCAGGTGGTTGATACAGCGCAGGAAGGTCGACTTCCCGGAGCCGGACGGCCCGAGCAGGCAGCACACCTCGCCCGACCGCACCTCCAGGTCGATGCCCTTGAGCACCTCGACCGAACCAAAGGACTTGTGCACCTGCTCGGCGCGGAGCATCGGACCGGCCCCCGGGTCGGTCCGCGTTCCGGCCGGCGCCGTCCCGGTCGCCTCAGCCATCCGCCTTCACCCCTCCGCTCTCAGCGGTCAGACCCCGCAGCCGGGTCTTCGCCCGCGCACTGCGGCCGACGCCCCGGGAGAAGTGCCGCTCCAGGTAGTACTGCCCGACCAGCAGCACGCTGGTGAGCAGCAGGTACCACAGGCACGCCGCCACGTACATCGGGAAGACCTGGAAGGTCCGGGTGCCGACGCCCTTGAGCTGGAAGAACAGCTCGGTGGAGACCGGCACGAAGGCCACCAGGGAGGTGTCCTTGAGCATCGCGATGGTCTCGTTGCCGGTCGGCGGGATGATCACCCGCATCGCCTGGGGCAGCACGATCCGGCGCAGGATCTGCGACCGGCGCAGGCCGAGCGCCTGGGCGGCCTCGGTCTGTCCCTCGTCGACGGACTGGATACCGGCCCGGACGATCTCCGCCATGTACGCCGCCTCGGAGAGACCGAGCGCGAGCATGCCGGCGACGAAACCGGTGAGGATGTCGACGGCGGAGAAGCCGAAGAGCCGCGCCTCGAAGTCGTCCACGCCGAAGAGCGCACCGAGCTGCCGGTCGAAGGGGAGCCCCACCTCGATCCGCGACCAGAGGATGCCCAGGTTGCCGAAGAGGATCGCCAGCACCAGCCGGGGCACCGCCCGGAAGAACCAGGTGTACACCCAGGAGACCCCGCGCAGGATCGGGTTCTCCGACAGCCGCATGATCGCGACGACGATGCCGAGCCCCACGCCGATCAGCATGGCCAGCACGGTCAGCGCGATGGTCCCCCGCAGCCCCTCCATGATCGGCGGGCGGAACATCTCGTCGACCATGAACGACCAGTTGAACGCCTTGTTCGTCACCAGCAGGTGGACGAACATGGCCACCAGCACCCCGATGACGAAGACCGCGATCCATCGCCCGGGGCGCCGCACGGGCACGGCGCGGATGGGTTCCGGCCGTGCCCGCTCGGTTGGTTCCGTTCCGACCGACATGGTCAGCTGGTCGGGTTCAGCGCGGAGGTGGTGATACCGCCGCCCTCGACGCCCCACTTCTTCAGGGCCGCCTCGTACGTGCCGTCGGCGATGACCGCCTGCACGGCCTCCTTCAGCACCTCGGCGAAGGCCTGCTGCGTCTTGTTCACCGCGTAGCCGTAGGGGGCCGACTCGTAGATGTCCCCGACGAGCTGGAGCTGGCCGTTGCTCTGCTTCACCGCGTACGCCACGGCGGGCGAGTCGGCGAGCATCGCGTCGTTCTTGCCGCTGACCACGGCGGCGGTCGCGTCGCTCTGCCCCTGGTACTGGTCGATGGTGATCGCCGGCTTGCCCGCGTCGGTGCACTTCTTCGACCGGGCGTTGAGGTCGTCCACCTGCACCGCGCCGGTCTGCACGGCGACCTTCTTGCCGCAGGCGTTCTCGATGTCGATCGTGGCGCCCGCCTTGGCCAGCCACTGCGTACCCGCTGAGTAGTAGCTGATCATGTGCACGCTCTTCACCCGCTCGGCGTTGATGGTGAAGGACGAGACACCGATCTCGTACTTGCCCGAGGAGACGGCGGGCAGGATCGCGTCGAACGGGGCGGACTCGTACTCGGCCTTCAGGCCGAGCTTCTGGGCCACCGCGTTGAACAGGTCGATGTCGAAGCCGATCACCGTCTTGCCGTCGGTGTCGAGGTACTCCGCCGGGGCGTAGGTGGAGTCGGTGCCGACCTTGATCACACCGTCGGCCTTGATCGCGTCCGGCACCTTGGCGGCCAGCGCCGCGTCGACCGACGCGCTGACCGAGGGGCCGGAACCGGGCTCGTTCCCGGTCTCCTCCTTCTCGCCGCACGCGGCGAGCGGGAGGGTGAGCAGCACCGCGCCGGCGGCGCCGAGCAGCGCGCGGCGACCTCCGTTGGTCCTGAACATGGGTAGCTCCTTGGAATGAGGGGTGACAGGCCGGTCAGGCCACGCCGAGGTAGGCCTCTTTGACGGCCGGGTCGTGCAGGAGTTCGGCGCCGGTACCGCTCTTGACGATCCGGCCGGTTTCCAGCACGTACGCGCGGTGCGCCCGGGCCAGGGCCTGCTGCGCGTTCTGCTCCACGAGGAGGACGGTGGTGCCCTGCTCGTTGATCTCCGTGATGATCGTGAAGATCTGCTGGATCAGCATCGGGGCCAGACCCATCGACGGCTCGTCCAGCAGCAGCAGCTTCGGCCGGCTCATCAGCGCCCGGCCCACGGCCAGCATCTGCTGCTCACCGCCGGAGAGCGTGCCGCCGGCCTGCTTGCGCCGCTCGGCCAGGCGCGGGAAGAGGTCCAGCACCCGCTTGAGGTCCTGCGCGATGCCGGCCCGGTCCCGCCGGGTGTACGCCCCCATGTCCAGGTTGTCCAGCACCGTCATGCCCGGGAAGATGCCCCGGCCCTCCGGCGCCTGGCAGAGGCCGCGTCGTACCCGCAGGTCGGCGCGGAGCTTGGAGATGTCCTCGCCGTTGAACCGGATGCTCCCGGAGGCGATCGGCCGGATGCCCGAGATGGCCCGCATGGTCGTCGTCTTGCCGGCGCCGTTGGCCCCGATCAGCGCGACGACCTCGCCCTCGTCGACGGTCAGGCTGATGCCGTGCAGCGCCTTGATCCGCCCGTAGAGCAGGCTCATGTCCTCGATCTCAAGCAGCATCGTCCGGTACCCCCAGGTACGCCGCGATCACCTTCGGGTTGTCCCGCACCTCGGCGGGGAGCCCCTCGGCGATCTTCTTCCCGAACTCCAGCACCACGATCCGGTCGGTGACCCCCATGACCAGGCGCATGTCGTGCTCGATCAGCAGCACGGTCACGCCCCGGTCCCGGACCTGCCGGATGAGCTGGAGCAGTTCCTCCTTCTCCGCCGGGTTGAAGCCGGCGGCCGGCTCGTCCAGGCAGAGCAGCACCGGGTCGGTGGCCAGTGCGCGGGCGATCTCCAACCGCCGCTGCTCGCCGTAGGAGAGGTTGCGGGCGTACTCGTGCAGCCGGTGCGGGATGCCGACGAACTCCAGCAGCCGCTCGGCCTTCTCCCGCCCCTCGCGCTCCTCGCGGCGGTGCCGGGGCAGCCGGAACAGCGCCGAGATCACGCTGGTCTTGTGGTGCGCGTCCGCGCCGACCTGCACGTTCTCCAGGGCGGTCATCTCCGGGAACAGGCGGATGTTCTGGAACGTCCGCGCCATGCCCATCTGGGTGATCTGGTGCCGCTTCTTGCCGCTGATCTTCTGGCCCCGGAACCGGATCTGGCCCTCGCTGGGCTGGTAGATGCCGGTCATCGCGTTGAAGCAGGTGGTCTTGCCGGCGCCGTTGGGGCCGATCAGACCGAGGATCTCGCCCTTGTAGAGGGTGAAGTCCACCTTGTCCAGCGCCACCACCCCGCCGAAGCGGAGGGTGACGTTGTCGACCTCCAGCAACGGCTCGCGGTTCGGCAGCGTCTCGGCGCCCGGTGCGGTCGCCTGCGCCGGCACGACCGGCTTCTGCTCGGTCTCACTCACCGACGGTCACCTCCTTGCGGCGATCCTTGAACTCCGCCGCTCGTCGTCGGTTCGGGATCAGACCCTCCGGCCGGAAGATCATCATGATGACGAGGACCAGGCCGAAGAAGAGGAACCGGTACTCGTACAGCTCGACACCGAGCAGCTCGATGCCACGGAACCGCTCGATCATGTACGCGACCAGGCCACCACCGACGATCGCGCCGAAGATGTTCCCCGAGCCGCCGAAGATCACCGCCGCCAGGATGATGATCGAGTTGAGCAGTTCGAAGTTCTGCGAGTTGACGAAGTTCTGCTTACCGGCGAAGAGCGCCCCGGCAAGCCCCGCGATGGCCGCACCCGCGGCGAACGCCCACAGCTTGAACTTGAAGGTCGGCACGCCCATCAGCTGGGCGGCGTCCTCGTCCTCCCGGATCGACACCCAGGCCCGGCCGACCCGGCTGCGCTCCAGGTTCCGCACCCCGAACACCACCAGGATGATCAGGGTCAGCACCAGCCAGTAGTACGGTCGGGCGTCCAGCACGCCGAAGAACGGCCGGCCGTCGGCGTACTGTCCCGGCGGGTGCGGGATCTGGTTGAAGCCCCGCTGCCCCTTGAGGAACTCCGAGCTCACCGCGGAGATCCGGATCATCTCGGCGAAGCCGAGGGTCACGATGGCCAGGTAGTCGCCCCGCAACCGCAGGGTGGGGGTACCGAGCATGACCCCGGAGATCATGGTCAGGCCGATCGCGAACGGCACCGCCAGCAGCCACGGCCAGAGCGTCTTCAGGTCGCTGCCCGGCGAGGTCAGCACCGCCACCGTGTACGCCCCGACGGCGAAGAAGCCGAAGTAGCCGAGGTCCAGCAGGCCGGCGAAGCCGACCACGATGTTCAGACCGACGGCGAGCAGCACGTAGATCGAGACGGTGAAGAGCACCTGGGTGAAGTTCGATCCGGTGGTGGGGATCGGTCCGAGGTACTGGTAGAACTCCTTGTTCGGCAGCGCGTAGAAGAACACGATCACCGCGGCCAGGAGCATCCAGCGCACCCAGCGCGGCATGTCCCGCCAACGTTCCCCGGCCGCCTGACGGCCGGAGCGCACCCGCTCCAGTACGGTCGTCATGCCCGTGCCCTCCCCAGCGATTCACCCAACAGGCCGGTCGGCCGGAACATCAGCAGCACCACCAGGATGGCGAAGGCCGCGAAGTCCTTCCACTCCGAGCCGAACAGGCCCGAGGCGTAGTTCTCCACCACTCCCAGCAGCAAGCCACCGATGAGCGCACCGCGCAGGTTGCCGATTCCGCCGAGCACCGCGGCGGTGAACGCCTTGAGCCCGAGGAGGAAGCCGACACTGTAGGTCAGGTTGCCGATCCGCACGTCGTAGAGGAGGCCGGCGACACCGGCCATCGCACCGCCGACGATGAAGACCATCAGGATGATCCGGTCCTTGTTCACGCCCATCAGGGCGGCCGTGTTCGGGTCCTGGGCCACCGCCCGGATGCCCCGGCCGACCCGGCTGCGGTTGATGAAGAAGTCGAGCGCGACCATCATCACCAGCGCGGCGACGACGGTCAGGATCTGCACCTTGGTGATCGGCACGCCGGCGATCGAGAACACGGTGTCGTTCTTGACGATGATCGGGATGCCCTGCGGAAGTCGGCGGGTGTAGACGCCGAACGCCTCGGCGATCGCGATCGACGCGCCGATGGCGGTGATGAGGAAAGCCAGCGGCGGAGCGTTACGCTGACGTAGCGGCCGGTAGGCGACCCGCTCGATCACCGTCGCGGTCAGCGCCGAGGCCGCCGCCGCCGCGACCAGCGCCACCAGCAGGTAGAACACGATCGAACCGAACCCGGTCACCACCGAGTCCTGGTTGAGGCCGAGCGCGCCCCACGTCCAGAGCGCCGCGAAGGCCCCGGCGATGAACACCTCGGAGTGGGCGAAGTTGATGAGTCTGAGCACGCCGTAGACCAGCGTGTATCCCAGCGCGACCAGGGCGTAGATCGCGCCCTGCGTCAGGCCGGTCGTGGTGAGTTCCCCGAAGTTGGAGAACAGGCCGTCGAAGTCCAAGGGAGGGACGCTCCATCAGGTCTGGAAACAGTTCGGGTGCGGCCGGGAGCGAGCTCCCGGCCGCACCCGCGATCACGAATCAACCGCTGTAGCAGCGACCGGCCGTCAGGACTTCGGGATCTCCTGGTCCGGAACGACCTTGCCGCCGGTGACCTTGAACGCCCAGACCTTGACCTGCGCCGGGTCCAGCTCGCCGCCCTCGACGAACTTGTAGGTCGCCGCGACGCCCTCGCCGCTGTAGCCCTTCACGAACTCGAGCAGCGCCGGACGGGTGGTCTTGCCCGCCTTGATCCCGGCGAGCAGGATGTTCGCCGCGTCGTACGCGGTGTCGCTGTAGGTGCCCGGGTCGGTGCCGTTGAGCGCCTTGTAGTCCGCGGTGAAGTTGCCCCGCGCCTCGGTGGCCGGCTGGCACGGGCAGGTGAGGATGGTGCCCTCGGCGGCGGCCTGACCGGCCGAGGTGATGTAGGCGGCGTCGTTCACGCCGTCACCGGCGATCAGCGGCGCGGTGACCCCGGCGCCGGTGAGCTGCTTACGGATCAGGCCCGCCTCCTGGTAGTAGCCACCGTAGAAGACCGCCTGCACGCCGGCGGCCTTGACCTTGGTGACCACGGCCGAGAAGTCGGTCTGCTTGCCGTCGCCCTGGACCTTGTCCGAGCCGACGACAACCGGGCCGAGGATCTTCTTGACCTCGTCGGCCAGACCCGCGCCGTAGGCGGACTGGTCGTCGATGACGTAGACCTTCTGGGCCTTCATCACGTTCTTGATGTAGTTGCCGGCCGCCGGACCCTGGCTCAGGTCGTTGCCGACGGCGCGGAAGAACGTCTTCCAGTTCTGCTTCGCGAGAGTCGGGTTGGTGGCGGACGGGGTGATGGTCACCAGCCCGGCCTCGTTGAACAGCGGGCCGGCCGCCTCGGACTCACCCGAGTAGGCGGGGCCGACGATGCCCAGGAGCTTCTCGTCGTCGATGGCCTTCTGCGCCAGACCGGGCGCCTGGTCCGGGCTGCCCTGGGAGTCGAGCGGAACCAGCTCGACCTTGCAGTCGGCGTTCGCCTTGTTGTACTGCTCGACGGCGAGCTTCACGCCGTTGTTCTCGTTGATACCGAGTGCGGCGGAGCTACCGGTCAACGCGCCGAAGAACGCGATCTTGTTACCGCACGCGTCCCCACCGGACGCGGTGTCGTCGCTACCGCTGGAACACGCGGCACCACCCGCGACGAGCGCCATCATGGCCACGCCGCCGATCACGCGTGCGAGCTTCTGCCTCAAGGCCCGAACCCTCCTCAGTCCCATGGCCCGAACCACCCGCTTCAAACTGGCTCTTGCGGGGGCGGACGAACCAGACCGTCGTCGCCGGTCTGGGGCGGGACGTTATCCCAACGCTGAGCTGTGGCGTAAGACCCGGCAGTTGTCGTTGACCGAACCGTTACAGACTGTGGTAAATCAAAGACGATAACTGTAAGAGTGGCCGTTTCACCTATCGCGCCGCCGTCCGCCCCCGTTCCGGGGCAACCTGCCGACCTGCCGCTACCGGCCGGCGGCGCGGATCCGCACCGACCAGAGTCGGGACGACGCACCGTCGTCGGCCACCAGGACCAGTCGGTCGCCGGCCCCCGCCACGGCCACCGCCGAGTCCCCGCCGTCGGGCACCGGCACCGGCATTCCCACCGGGCGCCACGAGCCGCCTGCGTCCGGCGAGATCCACATCCCGTGGCCGCCGCCGTCCCCGGCCACCGCGATCATCTGTTCCCCGACCACGGCCAGCCCGTCCACCCAGGCCACCCCGGGCCCCTCCGCCGCACCGAACGCGCCCGCCGCGCGCCAGTCCGCCCCGTCCCACCGCCATGCGCCGAACCCGTCACCCCGCGAACCGACCACCACCACGGTCGATCCCAGCCGCGCCACCCGCTGCGCCTGGCCCCCGCCGGCCGGGGCGGGCAGCATCCACCGGCGCCACGTCACACCGTCACCGGAGGTCCAGGCGACCGGCAGCAGGGCGGTCCCACCGGTGGGCAGGAGGGAACCGGCGACGAACCACCCGGCGGACGGCCCGGCCACCGCGTCGTGGGCGGCGGTACGACCACGACCGTCGCCGGCCAACCCGGCCGCCCCCTCGCGCAGCGCGAACCGGTCGGCGTCCGCCGACGACCAGACCGCCGCACCGTCCCGGCGGCTGCCGGCGATCAACCAGCCCGGTGGGCCCGCCACGATCCGGGCCACGTTCACCGCCCGGGGCCCACCGAACAACTCGAACGGGGCGGTCACCTCGGTCAGCGCCCCGTCCGGCGACTGCCGCCAGGTGGCCGTGCGCGGATTGCCGTGCGCGCCGCCGTTCTTCGATCCCACCAACGCGATCCGGCCGTCCCGGCAGGCCACCGAGTACAGCACGTGCTGCCGGCCGTAGTGCGACGTCGGCAGCAACCGCATCGCCGCCCAGGTGACACCGTCCATGCTGGACCAGGCCGCCGGTCGGGTGTCGCCGGCCGCGTCGGCGACCGCACCCACCACGTACCACCGGCCGGCGCACGCCACCGCGTCGCGGACCAGCAGACGACCGGGCGGCCCCGGCGGCGCGGGCAGGGTCAACGGCTCCCAGCTCAGGGTCAGCGGCCGGACCGTCGGATCGGCGTCCCGGCCCGGCGACCGTCCACAGCCGGACAGCAGCACGGTGACCAGAGCGAGCAGCGCCACCGCGCGCCGGTGAGACATGGACGAGATGCTATCGGTCCGGGCCCCGCCGGGGCCGCCCTGACACCGCCGCGGTCACGACGGCGTCGGCGCCGCCTCCCCGCCCGAGGTCTCGGTGAGGATCCGCTCGGCGACCTCTTTCATGGTCAACCGGTGGTCCATCGCCGTCCGCTGGATCCACTTGAAGGCCTGCGGCTCGGTCATGTTGTACGTGGTCATCAGCGCGCCCTTGGCACGCTCCACCGTCTTGCGGATCTCCAGCCGGTCGGTCAGGCCGGCGACCTCGGCCTCCAGCGCGGCGATCTCCGAGTAGCGGGAGAGGGCGATCTCGACCGCCGGCACCAGGTCGCTCTTCTGGAAGGGCTTCACCAGGTACGCCATCGCGCCGGCCGCCCGCGCCCGCTCGACCAGGTCCCGCTGGCTGAACGCGGTCAGGATGATCACCGGTGCGATCCGCGCCCCGGCGATCCGCTCGGCCGCGGCCAGGCCGTCCATGATCGGCATCTTGATGTCGAGGATGACCAGGTCGGGCTTGAGTTCCTCAGCGAGGCGAACGGCGGTCTCGCCGTCGCCGGCCTCCCCCACCACCTCGTAGCCCTCCTCGACGAGCATCTCGGCCAGATCGAGCCGGATCAGCGCCTCGTCCTCGGCGATCAGCACGCGCCCGCGCTCGGCATCCGTCTGCGTCTCGGCCACCAGCCCAACTCCCACCGTCGATCATCAAACCGCTACCACCCATGTTCCCGCAGAAGCCTAGTCCGGTACAGTTAGGCCCACCCGCCGGGATGGTGGAACGGCATACACGGAAGTCTCAAACACTTCTGCCCGAAAGGGCTTGCGGGTTCGAATCCCGCTCCCGGCACTTCTGTCATACGCACGTTCGATGACGTGGGTGTGCATCCACCGACCACGCGAGCACGGGGCCGTGAGCTGCGGGACCGTGGTAGCTCCATCCCGGCGGTAGCCCGCTCTCTGGTTCGACGTCCTGACTGGTCGCGTCGCTGTCGGCGGAGCCGCAGCTGTCAGCGGAGGCCCAGCCGGCCGCGCAGGAACCGGCGCTCGGCGTCGGTGGGGGCCAGGTCGAGCGCCGCCCGGTAACTGTCCGCCGCCTCCCCGCTCCGGCCGGCGCGGCGCAGCAGGTCGGCGCGGGTGGCGTGCAGCAGGTGGTAACCGTCGAGCTGGCCGGTGGCGGCGATCGCGTCGACCAGGGGCAGCGCGACCTCCGGGCCGTCGGCCATACCGACCGCGACAGCCCGGTTCAGGTCCACGATCACGCTCGGGGCGACGCGGGCGAGGTGGTCGTACAGCCCGACGATCTGCGGCCAGTCGGTGTCGGCCGCGACCGGCGCGGTGGCGTGGCACGCCGCGATGGCCGCCTGGAGCTGGAACGGTCCGGCGCGCCGGTGGCGCAGCGCGCGTTCGCAGAGGGCGGCGCCCTCGGCGATCCGTTCCCGGTCCCAGCGCGAGCGGTCCTGGTCGGCCAGGGTGACCAGGTCACCGGCGGGGTCGGTACGGGAATCCCGCCGGGCGTCGTGCAGCAGCATCAGGGCGAGCACGCCGAGCGCCTCGGGTTCGTCGGGCAGCGCGGCGGTCAGCACCCGGGCGAGCCGGATGGCCTCCCGACTCAGCCGGGCCCTCCCCGGGTCGCCGTAGCCGGCGTTGAACAGCAGGTAGAGCACGTGGAGGACGGCCGGCAGCCGGTCCGGCAGCAGGTGCGCCGGTGGCACCCGGAACGGGACGCGGGCGTGGGCGATCTTCTGTTTGGCACGGAAGAGGCGCTGGCCCATGGTGCGTTCCGGCACCAGGAACGCCCGGGCTATCTCGGCGGTGCTCATGCCGGTCAGGCTGCGCAGGGTCAGCGCCACCTGGGCGTCGAGGTTCAGCGCCGGGTGGCAGCAGGTGAAGACGAGTTCCAGGCGGTCGTCCGGGATGTCGCTGTCGCTGCGGTAGTGCGCCGGCTCCGGGCCGGCCGCGGCCATCTCCCGCAGTTTCGCGGCCTCGGTCGACGCGCGGCGCATCCGGTCGATCGCGCGATGCCGGGCGGTGGTGGTCAGCCAGGCCAGTGGCTGGTCGGGTACGCCGGACTCCGGCCATGCCCGCAGGGCCCGGGTGAACGCGTCCTGCGCGCACTCCTCGGCCAGGTGCCAGTCGCCGCCGGTGAGCCGGATCATGGTGGCCACGATCCGGCTCCACGCCTCGGCGTAGATCCCGGCGATGCGTTCGGTCACCTCGGCCGGCACCGGCGTGTCCGTTTCCGTGGTCAGTCCTCGTCGTCGGCCCAGAACGGGCGGAGCTCGATCTTCCCTGCCCATGCCATCGGGTGCCGGGACGCCACCTCGACGGCCTGGTCGAGATCGGCGCACTCGATGATGTCGAAGCCGGCGATCTGGTCCTTGGTCTCGGCGTACGGGCCGTCGGTCAGCAGCACCCTGCGGTCGCGGACCCGGACGGTGGTGGCGTCGCTGGCCGGCCGGGTCCGGCTACCCATCAGCCGGACGCCCTTGCCGTCCATCTCGGCGACCCAGTCCTCGACGTCCGGACCAGCGTCGTCCGGGCCGGGCTGGTGGTCCGGGTCCGTGCAGACCAGCATCAGGTACCTCATCGGGCGGCTCTCCTCGCGGTGTCGGTGGCGCTCGTGGTGACCGGTTCCATGGTCGCGCTCCTCTCGTGGTCGTCGGCGCGGAGTCCGCGAACGGGGTTCGTCGGTCCGGGACGACGAAGGCTTCGTCAGGTGGTTGACGAACGGGAGGGGCGTTCCACTACCACCGCCGCTTCAGTATTTTCGGCCGTCGACCGAGTCGAGCGCCTGGGCGAGGTCGGCGCGCAGGTCCTCCGGGTCCTCGAGGCCGACGGAGAGGCGGAGCAGCCCGGCGGGCGGCTTGGCCGGGCCGTCGACCGGGCGGTGGGTGAGCGACGCCGGGTGCTGGATCAGGGTGTCCACGCCGCCGAGGGAGACGGCGTGGGTGATCAGCCGGCAGGCCGCGGCGACGGCGGACGCGGCGGGCGCGTCGCCACGCACCTCGAAGGCGAGCAGGCTTCCGGTGCCGCGCAGTTGCCGGCCGACGAGCCCGGCGGGGTCGGCGAGGCTGGGGTGGTACACCCGGGCGACGTCCGGGTGGCCGTCGAGCCAGGCCGCGAGCTTCTCCGCGCCGGCCTGCTGGGCGCGGACCCGCAACGGGAGGGTCTGGAGGCCGCGGTGCAGCAGGTACGCGCCGAGCGGGTGCAGGACCGCCCCGGTGAGGGCACGGACCTGGCGCAGCCGGGGCGCCCAGCCGCCGTCGCAGGCGACGACGCCGGCCAGGACGTCGCCGTGTCCGCCGATGCTCTTGGTGGCGCTGTGCAGGACGAGGGTCGCCCCGTGCCGGACAGGCTGCTGGAGCACGGGGGTGGCGACGGTGTTGTCCACCAGCAGCGGGACGGGGCCGGCGGCGGTGGCGAGGGCGGCGATGTCGACGAGGTCGAGGGTGGGGTTGGCGGGGGTCTCGACGACGACCAGGGCGGTGTCCGGGCGGACGGCGGCGGCGACCTGGTCGGGCCGGGCCCAGGTGACCTCGGTACCGAGCAGGCCACTGGCGAGCACGTGGTCGGTGCCGCCGTAGAGGGGCCGGACGGCGACGAGGTGGCGTTTCCCGTCCCGGGTGGCGGCGAGCAGGGCGGCGGTGAGGGCGGCCATGCCGCTGGCGAAGGCGACGGCGTCGGTGGTGCCCTCGAGTTCGGCGAGGGCGGTCTCGAAGCGGGCGACGGTGGGGTTCCAGAGACGCTGGTAGACGGCGTTGCCGCCGGGTGGCAGGGGTTCGCCGGTGGCGAGCCCCTGGTAGGCGTCGCCGCCGCTGTCGACCGAGGGCAGCGGGTTGGTGGTGGAGAGGTCGATGGGTGGGACGTGGACGCCGAGGCCGGCGAGGTCGTCGCGGCCGGCGTGCACGGCCCGGGTGTCCAGGGCTGCCATGGCGGAAGCCTCGAACATCACGGTGTTGCGGGGCAATAGGTCCGAAGAAGATTCTGTGTCGCTGCACGCCTTTCGGCGGATGTTCGGTGGATCATGGGTGGATGCCAGTCGCACCGAATGATGTACGGCGGTTCGCCGCCCTCGACGACACCGACCGGGCGATCCTCGCCGTGCTGGCCGGGGACGGGCGGATCCCGAACAACGCGCTCGCCGAGCAGGTCGGGGTGGCGCCGTCGACCTGCCTGAGCCGGGTCCGGACGCTACGGGAGTGCGGGGCGATCCGGGGATTCCACGCGGACGTGGATCCGGCGGCGGTGGGGTTGCCGTTGCAGGCGCTGGTGTCGGTCCGGTTGACCGCGCACGAGCGGGCCGCGGTGGACGCGTTCCGGGCCCGGTCGGTGCGGCTGCCGGGGGTGGTGTCGGTGTTCCACGTGGCGGGGGCGGACGACTACGTCCTGCACGTACGGGCGGCGTCCGGGGACGCGTTGCGGGACTTCGTCCTGGACCACCTGGCGGTGGATCCGGTGGTGCAGCACACCCACACGAGCCTGATCTTCGAACAGGTACGCGGACTGGGCTGAGCCCGAACCGCACCGGAACCGGGTGCGACGGGCCCGGCTGACAGCAGGGCCTCTGCTGGTCAAGATGCGGTAACAGGGGGTCCGGGCAGGAACAAGACGGGGGTGGGCCGGGTTGGTCAGGCGTGTGATCGACGTACCGTTGTCTGTTCTTGATCTTGCTCCGGTCGCGGCGGGGACGTCCGCCGGGGCGGCGCTGCGACACACCACCGAGCTGGCCCGGCGGACCGAGGAGCTGGGCTACCACCGGTTCTGGGTGGCCGAGCACCACAACATGCCGGCGATCGCGAGTTCCGCCCCGGCGGTGCTGATCGCGCACCTGGCGGCGCACACCTCGACGATCCGGTTGGGCTCGGGTGGGGTGATGCTGCCCAACCACGCGCCGCTGGTGGTGGCCGAGCAGTTCGGCACCCTGGAGGCGCTGCATCCGGGCCGCATCGACCTGGGGATCGGCCGGGCGCCGGGCACCGACCAGGTGACCGCGCTGGCCTTGCGACGGACCATGGAGGGGTTGTCCGCGGAGGGGTTCCCCCGGGAGCTGGCCGACCTGATGAACTACTTCAGCGGGGAGCGGCCGGGGCCGATCGTGGCGACGCCGGGTCGGGGCGAGCAGCCGGCGATCTGGCTGCTGGGGTCGAGCGGGTTCAGCGCGCAGCTGGCCGGGGCGCTCGGCCTGCCGTTCTCGTTCGCGCACCACTTCAGCGCGGCGAACACCGAGCCGGCGCTGGCCCTGTACCGGCGCAGCTTCCGGCCGTCGCAGTGGCTGGACCAGCCGTACGCGATGGTGGCGGTGAACGCGGTCTGCGCGGAAACCGACGAGCGGGCCCGGTGGCTGGCCGCTCCGGCCGCGCTGTCGTTCCTGAAGCTGCGTTCCGGGAGGCCGGAGCCGCTGGTCAGCCCGGAGGAGGCGGCGGCCTACCCGTACACCCCGATGGAGCGGGAGTTCGTGGCGCAGCGCGCGGAGGGGCAGGCGCAGGGGTCACCGGAGACGGTACGCCGGCAGCTCGACGCGCTGCTGGAGCGGACCCGGGCCGACGAGCTGATGCTGACCACGCTGGTGTACGACGTCGCCGACCGGGTGCGCTCGTACGAGCTGGTCGCCGAACGGGTGGCCGGCGGGTTGCGCCGCGCGGACTGACCCGGCCGCTCCCCCGGTGCCCCGCCCTCCCCACCTCGGGGAGGGCGCGACACCGGGAGACCACTGGTGCTGATCGGTACCGGGCAGTCCGGGCGTCCCCCGCGTCAGCGGGCGGCGGGCGGGACGACCGGAAGGGTGGTCCGGCGGGTCAGCGCGGGTAGATGTTCGGGGCGGGCGGGTTGGGCATGCCGTCGCCGATGAAGAAGCTCGGGTGCGGCGGCTGGTTGTAGGCGGTGTTCTGCCAGGCGACGGCGGTGCGGTACTGCGGGTCGTGCATCAGGGTGTGGATCCGCGTGCCGGTCGGCGTCGGGGTGCTGTAGATGCGCAGCGCGGTGTTGTCGCTGGTGCGCCAGATGACCTCCTCGCGCCAGTCGCCGAGGATGTCGCCGGAGAGCGCCGGGGTGGACTTGGTGCCGTTGTTGGAGGCGACGCCGCTGCCGGTGAGCAGTCGGGTGTCGCCGCCGGTGCCGTACTTGTCGATCCGGGTGCCGTCGAGGAGTTCGCGGACCGGGTCGCCGTCCCACCAGGCGAGGAAGTTCGCCGAGGAGGGCTTGCGGCCGACGTTCTGCCCCCGGGTGTTGGCGATCCCGCTCGCGGCGGACGACCAGGACTCGGCGCCGGGGCTGCCGGCCCAGATGTCGCCGGAGACGCCCCGGCCGTTGTCGCCGGACGCCGGGGTGGACCAGATGATCTGGCCGGTACGGGCGTCGGCAAAGTACGAGCTGGGCTTGCTGCCGTCCTCGTCGACCTTGAAGACCTCCAGGCCGGCGCGGGCCGGGTCGAGGTCACCGACGTGCAGGGCGTCGCCGTGGCCGTGGCCGGTGGAGTGGAGCAGGCGGCCGTTGTCGTCGATGGTGGCCGCGCCGTAGACGATCTCCTGGCGGCCGTCGGCGTCGACGTCGGCGACGGAGAGGTTGTGGTTGCCCTGGCCGTGGGCGGCACCGTTGCCACTGGTGTTGGAGTCGAACGTCCACCGCTTGGTGAGGGTGCCGTTGCGGAAGTCCCAGGCGGCGATGACCGCGCGGGTGTAGTAGCCCCGGGCCATGATCAGCGAGGGACGCTGGCCGTCGAGGTAGGCGGTGCCGGCGAGGAACCGGTCGACCCGGTTGCCGTAGTTGTCGCCCCAGGAGGAGACGTTCCCGCGCGGCGGGTCGTAGGCGACCGTGGAGAGGACCGCGCCGGTGCGGCCGTCGAACATGGTCAGGTACTCCGGGCCGGCGAGGACGTAGCCGCTGGAGTTGCGGTGGTCGGCGGAGGCGGTCCCGATGGTCTGGCCGGTGCCGGAGCGGGTGCCGTCGGCGGTCTTCATGGCGACCTCGGCGCGGCCGTCGCCGTCGTAGTCGTACACCTGGAACTGGGTGTAGTGGGCGCCGGCGCGGATGTTGCGGCCGAGGTCGATCCGCCACAGCCGGGTGCCGGTGAGGGTGTACGCGTCGACGAAGACCGGGCCGGTGTACCCGCTCTGCGCGTTGTCCTTGGCGTTGGTGGGGTCCCACTTGAGCACGATCTCGTAGCGGCCGTCGCCGTCGAGGTCACCGACGGAGGCGTCGTTCGCGACGTACGTGTAACCCTCCCCGCTGGGGGTGCTGCCGCCGGCCGGGGGCTGGATCGGCACGTCGAGGTGACCGTTGGCGAACGAGAGGGCGGGGGCGGACGCGGGCTGCTCGACGCCGTCCACCACGGCCCGCACGGTGTACGTCGCCCCGGCGGCGGCTCCGCTGT
Source organism: Micromonospora sp. NPDC023956 (assembly GCF_040639195.1). Lineage (NCBI taxonomy): Bacteria > Bacillati > Actinomycetota > Actinomycetes > Micromonosporales > Micromonosporaceae > Micromonospora > Micromonospora sp. NPDC023956. Next base: position 506,910 of record NZ_JBEZZN010000004.1, on the reverse strand, counting down.
CGAGGTGGTTGGTCGCGCCCGTGATCGGCGTGCCGTTCACCTTGGTGGTGCCCCGGTAGAGGTTGAACGACACTCCGGAGGTCTCGGTGCCGAGCAGCCGCCAGGAGACGAGGTTCCCGTTGCCGGAGCGGACGCTGATCAGCCCGCGGTCGAGGTCCTCCACCTGCTTGGCCCCGGCGGGCGGCGTGGTCGGTGGCGGAGTGGTCGGTGGGGGCGTGGTCGGTGGCGGCGTGGTGGGCGGGGGCGTGGTGCCGGGTGGGGTGGTGGGGGCGGCGCCGGTACAGGTCGTGCCGTTGAGCGCGAAGCCGGCCGGGGCCGGATTGCTGGCGTCGTTCCACGAGGCGTTGAAGCCGAAGTTCGCGGTGCCGCCGGTGCCGATCGTGGCGTTGTGGCCCGCGTCGCGGGCGGTGACCTGGTCGGCGGACTGGGTGACGGTGGCGTTCCACGCCTGGTTGACCTGCTGACCTGCGGTGAAGGACCAGGTGAGGGTCCAGCCGGTGAGCGGGTCGCCGAGGTTGGTGACGGTGAGGTCGGCGCCGAATCCGCCGCCCCACTGGTTGGTGACGCGGTAGTCGACCCGGCAGCCGACGGCGGCGGCCGAGGCGACAACGGTGGTCAGGGTGCCGGCGGCGAGGGCACCGGCGGCGGTGGCCGCGAGCAGGGCGGTGCGGGTCGTCCGGGAAGGGTTCATGCGGGGGCCTCTCAGGGGAGGTCGGGGCGCACGGTGGCCTCGCCGTCGCCTTGCCCGGTCGACGGGGGCCTGCCGCGCCTGCGGTCCCGGCCCGAGACGAATCCGGCCGGGAGGGAAGGCTCCACGCATGATGGACGATAGAAGAACTCGCCGTACGGCACAACACCCGCCCGCCGGGCGGGGCAAGCTGCCCGAAACACGATCTTCACACCGCCTTCACCCACGGGTGGCCGGGGTCGCCTAACGTTGGTTCCGGTGGTGGTAGGGCATCCCCGGTCGGGACGGGTCGGGGGTGCTGCGGTGTGGTGCACCGGGCCGGAGCTGTGCGGATTCCGCGGCTGCGGCCCGGTGCCTGCCGTCGGGGCACGTCACACCTGCGGCCCGGGGGGGCACGTCACACCCCCTTGCCTCGGGTGCGGATTGTTGGTCGACTCGTCGGGTGGCAGCTCACATGGACCCCGAGGAGTTCCGCCGCGCCGGTCACGCGGTGGTGGACTGGATCGCCGACTACTGGTCGACCCTCGACGCCCGACCGGTGACCTCGCAGGATCCGCCGGGGACGGTCGCCGCCGCGCTGCCCGCCACACCGCCCACCGTCGGCGAGCCGATCGAGGCGGTGCTCGCCGACCTCGACACGGTGGTCACCCCGGGGCTCACCCACTGGCAGCATCCCGGGTTCTTCGCGTACTTCCCCGCCAACACCAGCGGTCCGAGTGTCCTGGGTGACCTGGTCAGCTCGGGGCTCGGCGTGCAGGGCATGCTCTGGGCGACCGGGCCGGCCTGCACCGAGCTGGAGACCCGGATGCTCGACTGGCTGGCCGGGCTGCTCGACCTGCCGGAGCGGTTCCACTCCTCGGGGCGGGGCGGCGGGGTGATCCAGGACTCGGCGTCCTCGGCGGCGCTGGTCGCCACCCTGGCCGCGCTGCACCGGGCCGGCGGGGGCCGGTGGCGTACGGTCGGCGTCGACCGTCGCTACCGCGCGTACACCTCCACCCAGGGCCACTCCTCCATCGAGAAGGCGGCCCGGATCGCCGGCCTGGGCGACGAGGGGGTGCGCCCGGTCGAGGTGGACCCGGAGACGCAGGCCCTGTGCCCGGCGGCGCTGCGCGCCGCGATCGAGGCCGACCTGGCCGCCGGGGAGGTGCCCGCGATCGTGGTGGCGACGATCGGGACCACCTCCACCAGCGCCGTGGACCCGCTGCCGGAGATCGGCGCGATCTGCGCCGAGTACGGCGTCTGGCTGCACGTCGACGCCGCGTACGCGGGGGCGGCGGCGGTCTGCCCCGAGCTGCGCTGGTCGCACGCCGGGCTGGAGTACGCCGACTCGTACTGTTTCGACCCGCACAAGTGGCTGCTGACCGGCTTCGACTGCGACGCGTTCTGGGTGGCCGACGCGGCGGAGCTGGTCGAGGCGCTGACCGTGCTGCCGGAGTACCTGCGCAACGCGGCCACCGAGTCCGGGGCGGTGATCGACTACCGGGACTGGCAGGTGCCGCTCGGCCGCCGGTTCCGGGCGTTGAAGCTCTGGTTCGTGCTCCGCTGGTACGGCGTCGAGGGCCTGCGGGCACACGTCCGTTCCGGGGTGGCGCTGGCCGCCCGCTTCGCCGACCGGATCCGCGCCGACGACCGGTTCGAGCTGACCGCACCGCACCCGTTCTCACTGGTCTGTTTCCGGCTGCGCGCCGGGGACGGGCCGAGCGCCGCGCTGCTGGAGCGGGTCAACGCGACCGGCCGGGTGTACCTGACACACACCCGGGTCCGGGGCCGGTACACGCTGCGCCTGGCGGTCGGTTCGCCGCAGACCCGCGAGGAGCACGTCGACGAGGCGTGGGAGTTGCTCCGCGCCACGGCGGACAGCCTGCTCGCCGGGGACCCGTCGGCGCGGTGAGCGCGCCCTCCCCCGGCGACGGTCGGGGCCGGCGGTAGCGCGCGGTCGACGACCGGCAGCGCGACCGACGCGCGCGGCGGGCGACCGGCGCGGACCAGGGACGGCGGGGCTCGGCGCGGATCAGCTCCAGGCGCTGGGGTCGGCGGCGAGCTGGTTGATCCGGTCGGGCAGGGCCCCGGTGGCCACGTCGGCGATGGTGACCAGTTCGAGGATCTCCCGCTCGCTGGCGCGCAGCGCGATCCAGACCTCCTGCAACGACCGTGCCGCGCCGTGGTAGCCGACCTGCTCCGGGCGCTGCCCCCGCACGTGCGCCAGCGGCCCGTCGATCACCCGGATCACCTCGGCGAGGGAGATCTCGGCCGCCGGCCGGGCCAGCCAGTAGCCGCCCTCCGGGCCGCGCTGGGCGTGCACGACGCCGCCCCGGCGCAGTTGCAGCAGGATGCTCTCCAGGAACTTCGGCGGGATGTCCTGCGCCCGGGCGATCTGCTCGGCGGTGACCGGGCGGGTCCGTCCGGTGCCGTCCCCGGCGACCGCCGCGAGTTCGGCGGTCGCGCGCAAGGCGTAGTCGACCCGGGCGGAGAGGCGCATGTCGGAGAGGTTACCGGCCAGTCGGACCGGCTCGCCGATCGCCCCGGCTGGTCACCCCTCGACCCGGCGCAGGAGCCCTTCCTGCACGGCGCTGGCGATGTGCCCGCCGTCGGTGGTGAACATCCGACCGGTGGCCAGCCCCCGGCCACCGGCGGCCGAGGGGCTCCAGCAGTCGTAGAGGAACCACTCGTCGGCGCGGAACGGGCGGTGGAACCAGAGCGCGTGGTCGAGGCTGGCCCCGACCAGACCGCCGGGCCCCCAGACCTCACCGTGCACCGACAGCACCGAGTCGAGCAGGGTCAGGTCGGAGGCGTACGTCAGCGCGCAGGCGTGCAGCAGCGGGTCGTCGGGGAGCGTGCCGTCGATGCGCATCCAGACCCGCTGGTGCGGGTCCGGGGGCCGGTCGCCGGGGCGTACCCAGCCGGGTTCGCCGACGTAGCGGACGTCGATCGGGCGGGGGATCATCGCCCAGATACCGAGCCGCTCGGGATAGCGGGCGAGCCGGTCGCTCATCGTGGGCACGTCGTCGGGGCGGGGCACGTCCGGCGGGGTGGGGGCCTGGTGGTCCAGCCCCTCCTGCCGGTGCTGGAACGAGGCCGACATGAAGAAGATCGGCTTCTCGTGCTGGTAGGCCACCGACCGGCGGACCGAGAAGGAGCGGCCGTCCCGGACGTTCTCCACCTGGTAGTCGATCGGCTCGTTCGGGTCGCCGGGACGGACGAAGTAGCCGTGCAGCGAGTGCACGAACCGGTCCGGGGCGACCGTGCGGCCGGCGGCCACCAGGGCCTGACCGGCGACCTGGCCGCCGTACACCCGCTGCGGACCGACCGGGGGGCTGATCCCCCGGAAGGTCGTCGCGCCGGTCGGCGCGAGGTCGAGGACCTCCAGCAGCTGGTCCACGGCGGCCTGGCCGGTCAGGACGTCGGTCACTGCAGGGCCCGCGCCGAGGCCGCGTCCACGAGTGATCCGAGCTGGTGCACCCGCAGCGTGTTGGTGGAACCGGGCGTGCCGGGCGGGCTGCCGGCCACGATCACCACGTAGTCGCCCGGGTTGGCCCGGTTGAGGCCGAGCAGCGCCTGGTCGACCTGGCGGAACATGTCGTCGGTGTGCTGCACGAACGGCATGAGGAAGGTCTGCACACCCCAGGAGAGGGCGAGCTGCCGGTAGACCTCGGGGACCGGGGTGAACGCCAGCAGCGGCAGGTCGCAGTGCAGCCGGGAGAGCCGCCGCACGGTGTCACCGGTCTGCGAGAAGGCGACCAGCGCCTTCGCCCCGATGGCTCGGGCGATCGACGACGCCGCCGAGGTCAGCGCGCCGCCGTGGGTCCGCGGGTCGTGCTGGAGCCGGGGTACCGCGAACGAGCCGGCCTCGGTGGTGGTGACGATCTTCGCCATGGTGCTGACGGTCAGCACCGGGTACTTGCCGACGCTGGTCTCGCCGGAGAGCATCACCGCGTCCGCACCGTCGAGCACGGCGTTGGCCACGTCGGAGGCCTCCGCCCGGGTGGGCCGGGAGTTCTCGATCATCGAGTCGAGCATCTGGGTGGCCACGATGACCGGCTTGGCGTTCTCCCGGCAGAGCTGCACCGCGCGCTTCTGGACCAGCGGAACCTGGTCCAGCGGCAGCTCCACGCCGAGGTCGCCCCGGGCGACCATGACACCGTCGAAGGCCAGCACGATCGCCTCGAGGTGGTCGACCGCCTCGGGCTTCTCGACCTTGGCGAGCACCGGCCGTTGCACGCCGACCTCGCCCATGATCGCGTGGACGAGCTTGATGTCCTCGGCCGAGCGGACGAAGGACAGCGCGATCATGTCGACCCCGAGGCCGAGGGCGAAGCGGAGGTCCTCGGCGTCCTTGTCCGACAGGGCCGGCACGCTGACCGCCACGTTCGGCAGCGAGACGCCCTTGTTGTTGGAGACCGGACCGCCCTCGGTGACCAGGCAGCGAATGTCGTTGCCGGTGACGTCGGTGACCTCGATGGCCACCCGGCCGTCGTCGATCAGCAGCCGGTCGCCCGGCTTCACCTCGTGCGGCAGCTTCCGGTAGGTGCAGGAGACGCGCTCCTTGGTGCCGAGCACCTCGTCGCCGGTGATCACCACCGAGTCGCCGGTACGCCACTCGTGCGGCCCGTCGGCGAACCGGCCGAGGCGGATCTTCGGGCCCTGGAGGTCGGCCAGGACGGCGACCGGGCGACCGGCGGCCTCGGCGGCCTCGCGGACCAGCCGGTAGACGGCCTCGTGGTCGGCGTGGCTGCCGTGGCTGAAGTTCAGCCTCGCCACGTTCATGCCCGCCTCGACCAGCCCGCGGATGCGTTCCGGCGAGGAGGTGGCGGGACCGAGAGTACAGACGATCTTCGCGCGGCGTGTCACGCCCATCAGGCTAGTCTCTCCCCCGGGCCGGGCTGGGGGCCGACCCTCTTGCAGAATGCGGAACAGTTCTCCAACGACGCGCGGCGCGCGTACGGCCGGTGGGCGAGGCCACACCGGGACGTTGAGGTGGCGGGCAACGGCGACCGCGCGCCGGAATCGTACTCCTCGCCGTCCTCCTCCGCTGGCTCGTCCCTCGGTTCGGCGGGCCCGGAGCCCGGAGCAGCACCCCGACCGGGCCGGGCCCCGCGCCGGCCGCACGGCTCCGACCTGCTGACGGCGTACGCCGACGGGCGGATGGACCGTGGTGACCGGCCGGACGACCGGGGGTGGCCGCGCGCCGGGGCGCCTCCGGCCGGACCGGCGACGGAGGGTGACCAACCCCCCGCTGCCGGGTGAGCGACCGACCGACTACCGTCTGGTCCATCGATCAGGACCGGGGGTCCAGTGTGGAAGAGTTCGACTACATCGTGGTCGGCGCGGGCACGGCGGGCTGCGTCCTGGCGCACCGGCTCAGCGCGGACCCGGCGACCCGGGTGCTGGTGGTCGAGGCCGGCGGTTGGGACAGCAGCCTCTTCGTCCGGATGCCGAAGGGCTTCTCCAAGCTGATGGACGACCAGGGCACCGCCTGGCACTACTCCGCCACCACCCCGACCGGGCAGCGGGAGGTGTGGCAGCGCGGGCGGCTGGTCGGCGGCTCCAGCTCGATCAACGGCATGATCTACGCCCGGGGCGCCCCGGCCGACTGGGACGCGCTGGCCGACCGGGGCAACCCCGGCTGGGGCTGGGACACGATGCGCCCGGTGTTCGAGCGGATCGAGGACAACCCCCACCGCACGGCGGGGGCGGGCACCGACGGGCCGCTGCGCCTGTCCACGGCGGTCGGCACGAACGAACTCTGCGAGGAGATGATCGACGCCGGGGTCCGGCAAGGGCTGCGCCGCACCGACGACCTCGACGACGGCGACGACGAGCGGATCGGCTACACCACGGCGACCATCCGGGACGGCCGACGGGTCAGCGCCGCCGACGCCTTCCTGCATCCGGTGCGCGACCGGCCGAACCTGACCGTGCTGGTGCGCACCACGACCCAGCGGGTGCTGGTGACGGCGGGCCGGGCGGTCGGGGTGCGGGTGCACCGGGCCGGGCGCAGTGTCGACCTGTACGCCCGCGCCGAGGTGATCCTCGCGGCCGGCGCGATCGCCAGCCCGCAACTGCTCCAGCTCTCCGGGATCGGACCGGCCGACACGCTGCGGGCCGCCGGGGTGGCGGTGCTGGCCGACCGGCCCCGGGTGGGTCTGGGCATGCGGGAGCACCGGATGATGGCCCTCCAGTACCGGCTGGCCGGTCAGATCGGTTACAACCCCCTGCTCAACAACGTCCTCGGGCAGTCCCTGGCGGCGATGCGCTGGCTGGTCGCCAAGCGGGGGCCGCTCGCCCTGCCGGTGCACGACGTGGCCGCCTACCTGCACTCGACGCCGGACCGGAACCGGCCGGACGCGCACCTGCTGATGGCCCCGTTCTCCGCCGCCCCGGCCCGTCCGGGCCGGGCGCTGGAGCTGGAACGGGAGGCCGGGCTGATGTGCCTGGGCGGGGTGACCCGACCGGAGAGCGAGGGCAGCCTGGAGATCACCGGCTCGACCCCGTCGACCCCGCCCCGGATCATGGTGCGCTACCTCACCGACCCGTACGACCGGTCGGTGGCGGTGGCGACGTTCCGCCGGATGCGGGAGCTCTTCGCGACCGGGCCGATCGCCCGGCGGATCGTGACCGAGACGGTGCCCGGCCCGGCGGTCCGGGGCGAGCGGGAGATCCTCGACGCGGCGTTGGCGCGAGGCTACTGCGGCTACCACGCCGTTGGCACCTGCGCGATGGGGCCGGACGACGCCGACGTGGTCGACGCGGACCTGCGGGTACGCGGGGTGGACGGGCTGCGGGTGGTGGACGCCTCGGTGCTGCCGATCCTGGTGTCGGGGTTCACCAACGGCCCGGTGGCCGCGCTGGCCTGGCGCGCCGCCGACGTGATCCTGGGCGCCCGCGTCTGAACCCCGCCTCGGGGAACGGCGCCGGGCACACCGTCGGGGCGCGCACACCGCCGGGAACGGGCAACACCGCCGGGAGCGGGCAACACCGTCGGGAGCGGGCGTCGGGGACGACCTGCGGGGTATAGTCGACGAGCAGGCGTGGCGGGGCGACCGCCGGGCCGACGACGAGGTACGGGAGGATCCGGATCATGGCAGTCGGGGCGAGCGGTCAGCCGGCGAAGGCGTCGGGGCAGTACCGGATCGGCGGGGACCTGCCCGTCGACCGGCTCGGGTACGGGGCGATGCAGCTCACCGGTCCGGGCGTGTGGGGTGACCCGAAGGACCCGGCCGAGGCGGTACGGGTGCTGCGCCGGGCGGTCGAGCTGGGCGTCACCTTCGTCGACACCGCCGACTCGTACGGGCCGTTCGTCAGTGAGCTGCTGATCCGCGAGGCGCTGCACCCGTACCGCGACGACCTGGTGATCGCGACGAAGGCCGGGCTGACCCGCTCCGGGCCGGACGACTGGCGGCCGGTGGGGCGGCCGGAGTACCTGCGCCAGCAGTGCGAGCTGAGCCTGCGCCACCTGGGTCTGGAGACGATCGACCTCTACCAGCTGCACCGCATCGACGCGACGGTGCCGCTCGCCGACCAGCTCGGTGAGCTGGCGCTGCTGAAGCAGGAGGGCAAGATCCGGCACATCGGGCTCTCCGAGGTGTCCGTGCAGGAGATCGAGCAGGCCCGGGAGATCGCCCCGATCGTCTCGGTGCAGAACCTGTTCAACGTGGCGGACCGGCGGGCCGAGCCGGTGCTGGAGTACTGCGAGCGGCACGACCTGGCGTTCATCCCGTGGTTCCCGATCGCCACCGGCGAGCTGGCGAAGCCGGGCGGTCCGCTGGACGCGATCGCCGCCGGGCACCGCGCGACCCCCGCGCAGCTCGCGCTCGCCTGGCTGCTGCGCCGGTCGCCGGTCATGCTCCCCATTCCCGGTACGTCCTCGGTGGCGCACCTGGAGGAGAACGTGGCCGCCGCCGAGGTGACCCTGACCGACGACGAGTTCGACATGCTCAGCCGTGCCGCCTGACCGCGACGGGTGAGGACGGCTGAGGACGGGTGGCCGTGCGGCCTGGACCGGCACGGCCACCCTGGTCGGGACGCCACGTGCGGCGTCCCGGCGTCCTACGGCCAGTAGCAGCCGGAGAGGTTGTCCCTCGGGACCCAACCGTCCTGCCACGGCGCCTCCGCCCCGTGCCCGTAGTACCACAACACGCCCGTACCGGTGTCGGAGCCGATGCGGTGCCACCGGAACCCGCGCCCCGCCGTCAGCGTGAGCAGCACGTTGCCGTGCTCCGCGTCCCGCAACCAGGTGTTCTGGTTGAGGGTGCAGATGGGGTCGCTGGGAACCTCGCTGGCCGATGCCGGCGCGGCGACCACGGCCGAGCCGGCGAGCACCAGACCCATCACCATCGACGCGCGCAGAATCCTGTTCTTCACGGGTGTCCTCTCTGGAGGGCGACTGTCGTCGATGATTATGGATCCCGCGGCGACCCGGGGCGACCACGGTCCCGGGTGAGCGGCCGGGAGGACGACCGGCTCAGACCGCGAAGCAGTTCGGCGTGATCGCCCGGTCGGCGAGGGCGTCCTGGACCATCGTGTACGTGGTGCCGTCGAGCACCAGGCCGAGGTGCCCGACGATCCGCACCGGACACCAGGTCTGGACGAGGGCGTTGACCGCGCCGTCGGCGAGGGTCGCGTGCTGGGTGGGCCGGACCAGCTCGTCCTGGAGGGTACGGATGGTGGTGTAGCGGACCGCGCCCGGCGTGTCGTCCCCGGCGTTGAGGTCGTCGAGGAACGCCGACCCGATGGTCATCTGCTGGCAGGCGACGATCCCGATGCAGTCGCCGAGGCCGAGGAACGTGGCGATGTCGGCGACGTAGGTGCCGTAGTGCGGGCTGCCCAGGGTGATCAGCCGGCCGACCGAGCCGGTGCCGCCCAGGTTCTTCAGGTAGTAGCGGGAGACCAGGCCGCCCTCCGAGTGGGCGACGAGGTCGACCCGGGCCGCGCCGGTGGCGGCGCGCACCTGGGTGACGTACCCGCTGAAGGAACGGGCGGAGGCGGCGATGTCGCCGAGGCCGAGGCCGGGTAGCTGGTAGATCGATACCCGGTGCCCGTCGCCGCGCAGCCGGGCGGCGAGCGGCTCGTACGCGATGGCGACCCCGGAGAGGCCGCCGACGACGATCACGGGGTTGGCGGCGGACGCGCCGACCCCACTGGTCGCGGTTGTGCTCGTGGTGGCGGCACGGTCGGGGGCGGGTGTGGGGGCGGCGGTGGCGGCGGTGGCCGGCACCAGGATCGCGGCGGCGGCCGTGGCGGTGACGAGGATCTTTCGGAGCAGCATGGCTGCGCCCTCCGTGGGGGTGGACCCGGCGGTGACGGGAGGCTGGCGGGGGACGTCCGATCGATCGTGGACACATCTTGCCCGCATCAATTCGCGGACGTCAATGAAGAGTTACGGGCGGGTAATGGCAGGCTCCTCTGGACAGCACGAAGGGGCCGCCCCGATCCGGGGCGGCCCCTTCGCCGTGGCGCCAACCGCTCAGCGCACCACCCGCAGCCAGAGGTTGGTGACCGGCGGAGCCTGGGTGACCTCGACCGGTTCGAGCCGGACGGTCGACCCGCCCGGGTGGTCGAAGAGCCGCACCCCGTCACCGAGCAGCACGGGCGCGACACAGACCAGGACCTCGTCCAGCAGGCCGGCGGCGAGGCACTGCCGGGCGACGTCCGCGCCGAGGACGTTGACGTACCCGTCGCCGGCCGCCGTCCGCGCCCGCGCGACGGCCGTCGGCAGGTCGGTGACGAAGGTGACGCCGGGCACGGGGTCGGCCGGCGGGCGGTGGGTGAGCACGAACTGCGGCCCGTCCCAGCCGCCGCCGAACGCCTCCCCCTCCCCCGGCTGGTCGCGGTACGGGTCGTCGCCGCCGAAGGTGCGCCGGCCGACGAGCAGCGCGCCGGTCCGCGCGGCCACGTCGTCCAGCGTCGGGTTCGGCCCGAGGTACGGGGTCAGCCAGGACATGTCACCGCCCACCCCGGCGATGAACCCGTCCGTCGACATCGATGCCGAGTAGAGCAGCTTGGCCACGTCAGCCCTTCGGGGCCGGGTCGGTCGCCTCAGGGGCCTGCGGGACCGCCGCCGGGGCGGCAGCGGCCTGCCCGTTCTTGACGTACGTCGGGTGCAGGTGCACCGGCTTGCCGTCCTCGCGCTTCTGCTTGGACCGGACCCGCAGGTTGAGGAACTCGACGAAGATCGAGAAGGCGATCGGCCCGTACACGTAGCCCTTCGGGATGTGCTGGTCGAAGCCCTCCGCGATCAGGCTGGCCCCGATCAGCAGCAGGAACGACAGGGCCAGCATCTTGACCGTCGGGTGCCGGTTCACGAAGCCGCTGACCGCGCCGGCCGAGAGCAGCATGATGATCATCGCGATGATCACCGCCGCCACCATGACGACCAGCTCGTCGACCATGCCGACCGCGGTGATCACCGAGTCGAGCGAGAAGACGATGTCCAGGACGAGGATCTGCGCGATGACCGAGGCGAACGAGGCGGCCTTGCCCGACCGGGCGTGGTCGGCGCCCTCCAGGTGCTCGTGGATCTCGTACGTCGCCTTGCCGAGCAGGAACAGACCACCGACCAGCAGGATCAGGTCCCGTCCGGATATCTCCTGCCCGAGCACGGTGAACAACGGGGCGGTCAGCCCGATCACCCAGGACAGCGAGGCCAGTAGGAGCAGCCGGGTGATCAGCGCCAGGGAGAGGCCGATCGTCCGGGCCTTCGCCTGCTGGTGCTCGGGCAGCCGGCCGGACAGGATCGAAATGAACACCACGTTGTCGATACCGAGCACGATCTCCAGCAGGAGCAGGGTCGCGAACGCGATCCACAGCTCGGGGCTGGCCAGTAACTCCATCTCACCCTCGACTTCCTGAACACCGCCGGGTCGTCCGCCCGGTCCAGGGCGGATCCTGTCACGCGGCGTCGACCCGTCCCCGTCGGCGGAGGGGCGACACCGCGCCGGCCCCCCTTACCCCGAGTGGATCATCCTCAACCGGCCACGCCCCGGGCGGCCATCGCGGGTGTCCCTCCAGCCGAGCCGCGTCCCCGCTCCGGCGTCAGTCTGCCCCGGCCGGCGTGACCGCGTTGGCGACAGCCACCAGCTCCGGCTGGCCGCCGACGGCCGGGTCGATCAGGACGTCGACCCCGACACCGGGGGTCACCAGCCAGAATGCTTCCGTCTCGCCGGCCAGGCCGGGCAGGCCGCCGGGGCGGAACTCGGTCAGGCCCCACCCGGCGGGGGCGCGCTCGTGGTATTCGGCGAGGAAGTCCCGCAGGTCGTCGAGGGTGGCGAGCCGTTCCCCGCGCAGGACGTGCACCCGCAGGTCGACCCGGGCACCCTCGGCGGTCTCCCGCTCCCACATCCGGGAGGTGAACCGTACGTCGTCAGACTCGGTGGCGAAGTCCGACACCAGGTCGCCGACCCCGGCCGGCACGTGACCGATCCGGAACCCGTCCAACTCACCACCGAACCGCCCACCGCCGCTGGATCCGCTCACGCCCGCCTCCGCGCGTCTGCCAATCGTGGACAATTACCGTCCCATGAGATCGGCAATTGTCCAAGATTGACGAGAGTCGGGGGCGCCCCACTACCCGGCCCCGCGCCGGAGATCCGCATGGCACCCGAAGGGCGTACCGACGCACGGTCCCGGCCAGCCGGCACCGCGGGAACGGTTACGGTGCATCGACAGCCTCGGCAGAACGACCCCTGACCAGCCGAGACGGTTCGTTCCGGTCGACTGGGAACGGTTTCCCGACGGGACAGGAGGACACGGGCGTGCGCGGACTGAGAGACAGGGTCGTTCTCGTCACGGGCGGCGGGTACAGCCCCGACCAGGTTGGCTCCGGTCTCGGCCGGTCCATGTGCGTGGAGCTGGCCGGGGAAGGAGCGAAGGTCGTCGTCTCCGACCTCTCCCTGGAACGCGCCGACGCCACGGTCACACTGATCCGCGACGCCGGAGGAGACGCGATCGGAGTGGCGGCCGACGTGACCGACGAGGAGTCGGTCACCGCCATGGTGAGCGCCGCTCTCGACGCGTACGACCGCATCGACGTGCTGGTGAACAACGCCGGGGTGTTCGGAGCCTACGTTCCGCTGCTCGACATCGAGACCAGCCAGTGGGAGCGCGTCATGGAGGTCGACCTCAAGGGCGTGTTCCTCGCGACCAGGGCCACGCTTCCGCACATGCTGGAGCGCGGCAGCGGCGTCGTGATCAACGTTTCCTCGGCATCCGGGCTGGTGGCCAGCGAGGTCGGGGCGGAGTACACCACGGCCAAGCACGGCGTCATCGGGCTGACGAAACAGATCGCCTACGACTACGGCCACCGGGGCATCCGCGCCGTGGGGATCGGACCCGGCGTCATCAAGACCGCCGCGTTCGAGGGCGCGGAGATCACCAGCGACTTCCCGTTCTACGACCTGACGATGCAGGCCCCCGCAGGCCGATACGGCGAACCCGACGAGGTGGCCCGGACGGTCTGCTTCCTCGCGAGCGACGACGCGTCCTTCATCCACGGCCACACCATCCCGGTGGACGGCGGCTCCCCGGTCAGGTGACCCCACCGCCCGGCCTGCTCTCGACCGGACCGCCGCCCTGATCCACTCCGTTGCAACAACCACTTGAACCCAAGCTCGGTGATGCCACTACATCGATGGAGTGGATCTAACTTCTCGACTGTCCGAGCTCGACGTGAGTTGTGCCTTGCCACCGCCCTCGGCTGTCTTCGACCTCGACGCTCGCTCAGCGCTCGGCGCCATCCCACCCATACCGGCGGATCCTGGTCCCGCGTTCGCGCTGCCCCTGCTGGACCAGCAGGCCGAGCCACCGGTCAGCGGCGCCGCCGGCCTCCACCTCGGCTGGCAGCTTGTCCGCCCGCCCCCGTACGGCCAGCAGGTCGACCAGCAGTCGGGCCATGGTGGACGGGGCGGGCCAGGGGCCCCCGGACGACGGATGTCCTCGGACGGCGATTACCCGATAGCCAGGCAGACCCGACCGGTGTGATGATCACACCCGGGTCGTTAGCTCAACTGGATAGAGCATCCGACTGAGTAGCGCGTCCGTTCTCCGCTCCTGCGGTCATGGAGGCGCTTCCTTCTCCTTGTTGGATCGGAAGGTTCGGGGTTCGAGTCCCCGGCGACCCACTCTGCCGCTGCGGGGGCAACGGCCGGAGTCGTTGTGAGGGGAGGGCCTCGTGCTCGAGAAGCTGATCATCCAGAGGACGCTGCGCGTACCGGTCAGCACCGGCGCGGCCGGTGACGGCACGCCGGTGGCCCGGCAACTGGACGCGGCACTGCTCGATGTCGGGTTCTCGGCGTCGCGGGCCCTGCTGGAGCACGTCGGCGCGCTGGCTCCCGGCCCGGCGATGGACCTCGCCGCCACGGTCGTGGCGGCGGTACGCGAGCTGGTGGGTGACCACGTCCAGCACAACGCCTACTTCATCGGGTTCCCGGACGACGTGCCGGACACCGTCGAGTTCTGGACCGACCGGCTCCGGGCGGCCGTACTCACCGGTGGGGGCACGGCGACCGAGGTGCAGCTGCGGGAGGCCGTGACCTCGGGCGGGGTGAACCCGCTCGACCTGCCGGGTTACGGCACCTACCAGCACACCTACGCCGAGCTGCTGGCCGCGCACGACGACCTGGTCGCCGCCGCCGGCGACCGGATGACCCTGCTGCGGCTCGGCGACACCGCCGAGGTGGAGGCAACCCGGCTCTACCTGGCGCTGGCCGGCAGCGTCACGCCGCACGGCGAGGCGGACCTGGCGATCCTCGGCGAACTCGCGGTCGCCTGCGCGGACGGTCCCCAGCCGGCCGAGATCCCGGTACGGGAGAACCGGGCCGTGCTCAACGGGATCCGGCTCGTCCTCGGCCGGCCGCTGGTCGCCGTGGACACCACGACCGACGTGCTGCGTCTGGCCTGCCAGGTCTCCGACGGGGACCCCTCGCTCCGGACTCCCACCCGGTTCCGTGCCTTTCGGCGCCCGGAGCGGCGGATGCTGCTGGCCGCGCTGGACCAGGTCGTCGCGGCCAGCCCGGCCAAGCTCGGTGACGTCGCGCGCTACGCGGAGCGGTGGAAGCGGCTCGGGGAACGGCTGCACCCGCACGAGTACGCCCAGTGGCCGCACGCGCAGCAGGTGTTCGCGGTCGCCCGTGGCGAGCGGCGGGTACCCAACCTCGCCGGTCGCGCGGAGGCCGCGATCCGCTCCGGGGCCGTCGCCCCGGCCGCGGCGGTGTTGTCGGCCGCCCCGGGCCTGCTCCTGCGGTCCGCCGACCGGCTGCTGCGGCTGGCGTCGGCGGCGGAGCGCACCACCGTGGTCGACGCCGTCACGGGCGCGCTCGGCTCGGCGTCGGGCCGGGTGCTCCTCTCCCTGCGCGAACATGTCGACAACCGGCTGACGCCCGCGTCCGCCCGGATGTACGCCAGCCGGTCGCGCAGCTCGTGGGTCGGGCCCGACGAACGGCCGCCGCTGCCGGCCGAGCTGGTGGCCGAGCTGTCGGCACTGCTCGACGCCGAGATCGCCGCCCGGCTGCCGGAACCGGAGCGACCGCTGCTGGTGGACCCGGAGGTGCTCGACGTCGCCCTGCCGCTGACCGGCAAGGCGGCCGAGGGCGGTTTCGCGGTGCTGCCGAGGGGTTCGCGGGCGTCGGTGTCGGGCGAGCTGCTGCGCTTCTTCACATATTGGCGGCAGAGCAGCCGGCGCACCGACTACGACCTGTCGGTGCTGCTGCTCGACGACGGGTTCCACAGTGCGGGCCAGGTGTCCTGGACGAACTACCGCCACGACGGCGTGGTGCACTCCGGTGACATCACCGATGCGAAGAACGGCGCGACCGAATTCATCGACGTGCCGCTGACCGTCCGTGGGCGGTACGTGGTTCCGCAGGTCAACATCTACGCGGGCGAGTCGTTCGACGAGGTCGCCGAGTCGATGTTCGGGTACCAGACGCGTACCCGGGACCAGCGCGGCGCACCGTTCGACGCCCGGACCGTGCGGGCGCGTTCGCAGCTACGCGGCCAGGGCCGGGTCGCGCTGCCGATGGTGTTCGCCCGGAACGCGCACGGATGGCAGGCCGTCTGGCTGCACCTCTACCTGCGGGGTATGCCGTCGTTCAACCGGGTGGAGGGCAACACCTTCACCACGGCCGACCGGGTACGGGCACTGGTGGAGCGGCGGTACCTCACGATGGCCTACCTAGTCGACCGGTGGCGCACGAAGGCGGAGGTGACCGTGTGCGACGGACGGCTGCCGGACGAGCCGGTCACCTACGTCGGCATCGAGGCACCGGAGGGCCTGCCGGCCGGGTCGGAGACGTACACTCTCGACCGACTCAGCGAGTTGATCCCTGGGTAGGATCGGCGGGGGCCGAGGCCATGCGGGCGCTTCCTTCTATTCCGTTCGATTCGGGAACCTCCGCCACTGCGGGGGATCTGGCATTCAGCACCCGCGCTCTCCTCGGCGGCCCTCGCCGGGCTCAGCCGCTTACCCCGCCTGCAAACACCCGAGCAGGCGGGGTGCGAATCTACAGCGCACCGACTACGCCGTACCCTCCAACAGCCCTCGAGCGAGGGCATCTGCGCGCACGTCAAAGAGTGGGACCGCTTTGCCCTCCCTGTTCACCTTCCAGGCACTCCAGCCGTTCATCGTCGACTTACCCGTGACGGTGATAGCTGCCGGAGACGGCGAATCGAATATTTCACCGCTTTCGAGCTCGATCTGACCATCATTGTTGATGGAGGCGCGATACTGGTTGCCCTTGTAGGTCAGGATCAGCTCCTCTGCGACTCCGAACGCGCCGATTTTCAGGAGCCTGGCCACTGTCACCCCACCGTAGTGCGCCCGAGTCCGTCTAGCAGTGGCCACTGGAACGGGCGGTGCTGGAACGGTGGTAGTCGATGGTGGCGTGAAGCCCAACCGCTTGGGGTCCCAGATGATCTCGCACAGGCGCTCATAAAGCTGCTGCCGTAGCTCGATCGCGGCCATGTCGAACCGACGTACCGGATGGAAGAGTTTGCCAAGCTGGTACCGCTTGACCACGCCATCCGTAAAGGGCTTGTTGCGCTGATGGGTCGCCTCGTGCAGGGATGCCGCCAAGTGGTTCTGGCCCCGGTACCACTCGACCTTCTGCTCGAATGGCGCGTCCTGATAACTGGCGTTGTGCGACTTGCGCAGCAGCAACAGAGCACCGAGCCGGTTCCGCTGCACGCGGAAAACGGCCTCCGTCTTCACCTCTGGCTGGTGACGGTCGAACTTGTCCGCCCACACGTGTTCAACCTCGAACGGTTCCTTCATGTCCAGGTACCGGAAGATCTCATTGGGTCGGCCGCTCTCGACCTCGACAAAGGACGTCAGCCGGGCCAGCAGGTATCGCACCTGTGAGTGGTTGTCCGGCCGTAACCCGTATTGCTTCACGCCGGTGAAGTCGACGTCGGTCTCAAAGCTGCGACGCCCCAGCGACTTGGAGATTTCGTCGAGGTCTGCCGCACGCCGAAGCTCAGGGATGAGCGGGAAAGTATCGAGATAAAGTTCTTCCGACTTACGCATCTTATTGTTGACTGCCCGCCGGACGAAAACCAGGTCCAGGTAGTTCGCGACCAAGCGCGCTTTGTCCCGGAACTGGGCGTCGCTGTCATCCGGGCGCAGCACCGCCAACAAGAACGGCATCTGGTCGATCTCGTTACGAGAGTTGTAGAAAATCGCCTCCAAGCCCGGCTCAAGCACCTGGGTCGCATGGTGCAGAGTGACGAATCGACTCGATAGCCGTACGAGATTCCGCTCGATGAACCGAGCGAAGTCAGGCGGGTTTGCCAGCCCGAGGCGTCGTTGGTGATGCTCCTGCACCCAACCGTGGAATGACACGATGATATCGTCAGCCTCATCGACATTCTCGGCGTACTGGCCGATGAGTAGCGCTTGGAAGAAGCGCGTGGCTACCTGCGGTATCCGGGTTCCCAGGGTGGTGAGCATCGTGCTCCAGGCGTCACCGAGCCTCGGCAGGTTGTCCCGATTGCCGGCCTTGCGGAGCAGGAAACTCTTGAGGAGATCTGCGGGGCCGAGCTGCATGCCCCGGTCGTTCATCGTCTCGAATATCTCCCAACCCTGCCGCCGGTCGTTGGCGTTGATCCCGACCAGACAGACCCGATTGAGGAGCCAGTGGATGAACAGTGGAAGCGCCTCGTCACGAATCGCCTCCGGCAACAGGCTGTCGATCTCCTGGCTTCGTTCGTACAGATTGGCCACGGAAGGCCCGGCGTCGGCCGGCAGGGCGAACGGCTTATCCTCGTATATCATGTCCAGGACGACAGTTCGTTTGTCGTCCTGGATGGCGTAAGCACGGTCCCCGAATGTCACTCCGGCTATCAGCCGTTCGAGAGCGGCAATGTCGTTGCGGTACTCCGGACGGTCAGCACTCAGCGCCAGCCGGCGAAGGTGCATGAGCAGCAGATGCAGCGTCGTGATGCGCTGCTGGCCGTCAACAAGGGCCGCGTACTCCTTGTCCCGGTAGTAAACGAAGGGACCAAGGAAGTACGGCCGGTAGTCAGCCACATCCCTTCGCTCGTGACGAGGAGACCAATCTTCAGTGAAGTGCCGAGCCAGATCGTCGATGAGCGCCTTGACGTCCTTCCGACCCCAACTGTACTCCCGCTGGTATGGATCCAGCCGAAACTGGAACTGACCGAAGAGAGAATGAATGGTAAATCCGTCGCCTCGAATAGGGGAATCCGGCACGCGTCTACCTCTGCTTACTCAATCGTCAGAGCGAACGTTGTCATGAAGCGATGGACCAGTGGACGCCAGGGCGTCGGCGATGGCGGCGAACTCGCGCAGCGCGGCCTGGAGGTCCTCCACGATCTCCTGGGCGATCACCTCGGGCGGGAGTAGCGCGTCGGCGTCCTCCAGGGAGGCGTCCTTGAGCCAGGTGATGTCGAGGTTCACCTTGTCCCGGGCGACCAGCTCGTCGTAGGTGAACGCCTTGAAGCGCTCGGTCTCCTGCCGGTTGGCGCGGTCCTCCCCCGGCCGGTAGCACTTCACGAAGTCGTCCAGGTGATCCCGGCGCAGCGGGTTCTGCTTGAGGGTGAAGTGCTCGTTGGTGCGGAAGTCGTACACCCAGAGCTTGGTGGTCCACGGCTCCTCGCGGGCACGCCGCCGCTCGAAGAACAGCACGTTCGCCTTGACCCCACCGGCGTAGAAGATCCCGGTGGGCAGGCGCAGCATGGTGTGCAGGTCGTACTGCTTGAGCAGCCGGCGGCGGATGGTCTCCCCCGCGCCGCCCTCGAAGAGCACGTTGTCCGGCAGGACGACCGCCGCGCGGCCGTCGATCTCCAGCATCGAGGCGATGTGCTGGACGAAGTTGAGCTGCTTGTTCGCGGTGGTCGTCCAGAAGTCGGGGCGCTCGATCGCACCGTCGCCCCGGTCGGCGGCCCGCCCGTCCTGGCCCACCATCTTGATCGAGGAACTACGCCCGAACGGCGGGTTCGCCAGGACCAGGCTGTAGCGGCGGCTGGGCTCCCGGCCGAGCGCGTTCTCGATCGCGATCAGCGACGCACCGCCGGGGGTGCCGATGCCGTGTAGCAGCATGTTCATCGCCGCCAGCCGGGCCGTGCCGTCGACCAGCTCGGTGCCGGTGATCGCCCCGTTCGCCAGCTTGCGGCGCTGGTCCGGGGTGAGCGTGCTGCCGTGATGCTGCTGGATGTACTCAAACGCGGCCAGCAGGAAACCGCCCGTGCCGCACGCCGGATCGGTGATCGTGTCGTCGGGGGTGGGCAGCATGCAATCGACCATCGCGGCGGTCAACGCACGCGGCGTGAAGTACTGCCCCGCACCCGACTTGGCATCCTCCGCGCCCTTGGCCAACAACTCCTCGTAGGCGTCGCCCTTGACGTCGACCCCGGCCTGGGACCAGTTCTCCTTGCCAATCAGGTCCACGATCAGCCGCTTGAGCTTCGCCGGATCCTGGATCTTGTTCTGCGCCTTGCGGAAGATCGTGCCGAGCGTCCCGCCCTGCTTGCCCAACTCGGTGAGGATGTGCTTGTACTGCACCTCCAGGGCCGGTCCCTCGGCGTCGAGCAGGGTCTGCCAGCTCAGCTCGTCGGGCACGATCTGCTCCGGCCGGAAACTCCGGTTGGCCCGCTCATCGGCCATCTTCAGGAAGAGCAGGAAGGTCAACTGCTCGACGTAGTCGATCGTCGAGACCCCGTCGTCGCGGAGCACGTCGCAGTAGTTCCAGAGCTTCTGCACCAGCCGGCGCGAATCCACAGTGCTCACAGCGGCAGTGCCTCCTGCTGGTAGTCGTCGCCGGTCACCCTGGTCGGTGGTGCCGGCAGCTCTTTCGGGGTACGCCGAGCGCGCGTCCGCTGCTTCGGCACGCTGACCGCCCGCTCAGCCCTGATCCGCGCCAACAACTCGGAGGCCGGCTCATCGTTCGGATCCTGCGGCACCAACCGCCCCGAGAGCGCCTCGTTAAAGAGGGAGGCACGCAACTGACCAACCCGGTCGACAGAGCGCTGACAGATCTTCCAAACCTTTCCACTAAGGGTGGCAACTTCATCGAACCGACGCACCAGCTCAGCTTGACGGTCGAGAGTCGGCAACCTTACCTCAAAATCATGAATGGCCTGCTGGTCGATCTTCGGCATGGACCCCGCCAAACCTTTGGCACGTGAACGGAAGTATCTGCGGGCGCTAGGGGCTTGCAGCAAAAGGGTAACGAACTCGGGGAGAACGTCGTTCCGTAGCCTGACTCTGATTAACAGGTCCGGGAAAATCGCCCAGTTCTCAGGCCCCTTGTAAAGCGCGGCGGTACCCACCAAGTCTGGGGTATTCGAACGTTGTATCAGGATGTCTCCTGGCTCCAACCAGAGGCCGCTAACCCGCCGAGGATCAGCGGATGTCATCTTGGTGAAGTCATCCACGAACTCGGAGCGGGTGACTGCGGTCAAGGTCAGAGTGCGCACGACTCCGTCCGGTGCAGCTGGGGCCGAATGACCGTTTCTCAGTGGAGCGGCCAGCAGATCCCCTAGACGTACTACCTCATCGCCCTGGCAGTCGTTCTCCACACGCTGCCGCCACGCCTCGCGCAGGCGATCAGCACGCGCGGTTGTCTGGCGCAACTGTCGAGCAGCTACATCGAGCCGCGACAGATATCCTTCGAGGACGGCAACAATTCGGTTCTGCTCGTTGAAAGGAGGAACAGGAACGACAACCTTCGCAAGATTATTTCGAGAGATTCGCTTGCGAGTAGTTCCAGCCTGATAACCGTACACCTGTCGACGCACCAAGGGCGAGTTGAGCCACCACATCAACCATCGTGCGTCAACATGCCGACACCGGATTATGCATACATCAACGACAGTCACGGCCAGTCGATCGGCCTCCGGATAAATACATGCCCGCCCTAAAGGTTCGGGCATACGCGCCACGAGGACATCGCCTGCTTCCAGGAATGTACACCTCAGCTCACGCGCCTTGGAAAGGGTGAGCGATCGACTGCTTCGATCTCGAAATTCACCCTCACCAACGTCCGCTAGCTGCGTTAGCCGCACTTCGCCATTGGGGTCTTGGTCCTTACTTTCAACCCAGTCGCCGTCTGTGAAGACTCCGTTGCCACCAACCAACTCGTCAAGGCGTGCCCATTCCCAGCCGTCTGGCAAGTCGCTCACGCGGAAAGCTCCTGGTTGAGTTCGTTCAAGAGGGGTTCGGCGCGGTCGCCGAAGGTGTTGGCGTAGCCGTCGATGCCGCCGCGTTCGGTGAACGGTGCGCCGTCCAGGTCGTCCGGCGTGATCTCCACGCTGACCGCTATCACGTTCCTGATCCTCTCCAGCCACCACACCTGGTCGGCGGTGAAGGTGGCCCCTGACTGCTCCTGCCGGTGCAGCCAAGCACGAAAGCGCTCCTCGACCTGGCTCCGATATGGACGAAGTTCCTGGTCAAGGCCCAACTCGTACCGCACAAGGGAAACCAGGTCGGCCACGCTCCGCGTACCGGGCTGCGCCGACGCTCGTCCAAGCTGGACGTAAGCGTCCCACAGCGTGTCCGGCGTCCATGCCTGTGGGGGCCGGGCGATGCGGGTGGCCAGCTCGCGGAGCTGGTCGTAGCTGATCCGGCCCTTGCCCTCGAAGAAGACCTGGAACACGGCGATCTCGTCCCGGTGCTCCTCCAGGTAATCGCGCCAACTGCGGCAGGTCGCCGTCGCCCGTTCCGCAGGAGACACCCCGGTCGCCGACAGCAGGGTGTCGACGTTTCCTTCGTCGTACGTGATGTCGTAGGAGCGCCGGATCTCCAGGATGCGTTCCCGTAGGTCCGGATTCGCTGCGAGCGGACGCAGCGCGCCCGCCAGCAGGTCCCGGACGGCATCCCGGCCGGCGGCCTTCGCCGGGTTCAACTGCTCCGGCGCGACCGCGTCGACCAGGCCGCCCACGATGCCGGTGAGCGGCTGCCCGCCCAGCTCGGCCAGCTCCTGCCGTTCGGCGGGGGTGAGCTGCTGGTTGAGCCGGGCGAGCCGGGCCGCGAGGGTCGCCACCTCGTCGGCCGAGGCGGTCAGCGTGCCGGCCTTGCGGAGCAGGTCCCGCAGGGAGATCTGCTTGTCGGTGTGCCGGTTGAGCGGGACGGCCTCGTCCAGGTCGGCTTCGGTGACGCCGACCGCGTCGACGATGACGAACCGGTCCTTGATCTTCGCGTCCGGCGTGACCGCCTGGAAGTCCGCCGGGTCGATGGTGCGGGCCCCGCGCCCCTTCATCTGCTCGAAGTAGGTGGCGCTGCGCACCGGACGGAGGAAGAGCAGGCACTCCAGGGGCCGGACGTCAGTGCCGGTGGCGATCATGTCGACGGTGACCGCGATCCGCAGCTCGGGGCTGTTGCGGAACGCCTGGATGAGCGTCTCCGGGTCGGCTCCCTCCCGGCGCGACGAGTAGGTAATCTTCCGGGCGAAGTCGTTGCCCCGGCCGAAGATCAGCCGGACCATCTTGACGATCTCTTCCGCGTGGTTGTCGTCGCAGGCGAAGATCAGCGTCTTGGGCACCGTCGTCCGGCCCGGGAAGATCTCGGTGAACAGCCGGTCCCGGAAGGTCTCCAGCACCAGCTTGAGTTGCCCCTTGGAGATGACCGACCGGCCGACCTGTCCGCCGCCGTAGGTGAAGTCGTCCTCCAGTTCCTCGTAGCGCTCGGCCCGGGTGCGCCGGTCACGCAACGGCACGACCGTGCCGGCGTCGATCTTCTCGCCCGCCTCGGTGATGGCGGTCTTGATCCGGTAGACGTCGAAGCTGACGTTCACCCCGTCCGCGACCGCCTGCTCGTAGGTGTACTCCGAGACGAGGTTCTGCTGGAAGAAGCCGAGGGTCTGCTTGACCGGCGTGGCGGTCAGCCCGACCACGAAGGCGTCGAAGTACTCGATCACCGCCCGCCACTTGCCGTAGATCGACCGATGGCACTCGTCCACCACGATCAGGTCGAACGCCTCCGGCGGAATGCGCCGGCTGTAGCTGACCTCGGCCGGCTCGTCCCGGTCGTAACTGTCGAGATCCTGGTCCTCCACGTCGGCGTCGGGCAGCTCGTCCCCGCGCAGCGCCGCATACAGACGCTGGATCGTGGAGATCACCACCTTGGAGGAGTCGAGCATGCCGGCCTCGGTGAGCCGGTCGACGTTGAACAGGTCGGTGAACTTCCGCCCGTCGTCCGGGGTCTGGTAGCCGGCGTACTCCCGGAGCGTCTGCTTGCCGAGGTTGTTCCGGTCGACCAGGAAGAGGACCCGGCCGGTTCGCGCGTACTTGAGCAGCCGATAGCTGGCGGTGACGGCGGTGAAGGTCTTTCCCGCGCCGGTGGCCATCTGGACGAGAGCGCGCGGCCGGTCCTCCGCGAGCGACTTCTCCAAGCCCTGGACCGCCTCGATCTGGGCCGGGCGCAGGCCGAGCCGGTCCAGCTCCGGAAGCTGCCGCAGCCGGGCCCGCAGCGTCGGCGCGGCCGGCTCGCTCTCCGCCTCCCGCATCCAGCGGGCCAGCGTCTCCGGCTGGTGGAAGGCAAAGACCTCCCGGGTACGCGGGAACGGGTCGAGCCCGTTGACGAACGTCGTCTCGGTGCCGGTGGCCACGTAGCCGAACGGCAGGGGCTTCTCCCGCGGCCAGGCGTTGAGCTTCTGCGCGGCGGTGAGCCCACTGCGGTACCGGTCGAGCTGCGCCTCCGCCCCGCGCGGCGCGGTGCCCTCCCGCTTCGCCTCGATCACGCCCACGAGGCGCTGGTTGACGTAGAGCAGGTAGTCGGCGCGGCCGGTGGCCAATCGGACC
Organism: Micromonospora sp. NPDC023956; assembly: GCF_040639195.1. Lineage (NCBI taxonomy): Bacteria > Bacillati > Actinomycetota > Actinomycetes > Micromonosporales > Micromonosporaceae > Micromonospora > Micromonospora sp. NPDC023956. The sequence continues at coordinate 482,975 of NZ_JBEZZN010000004.1, read as the reverse complement.
TCGCGGACCGCGACGCCGCTCCCCGCATACAGGTTGATGTCCCGCTCGTCCTGGACGACCCAACCGGCGGCACCGAGCTGGCGGTCGATCTCCTCGCGGGTCTGCGCTTCGTTCAGCGGGGCGCGGGACGCCCGACGGGCGTTGGCGATGAACTCCTCGCGCTTGGCGGCAGAGACCTTCGTCGCCGGCTGGGCGTCGAACGCCTCCCGCGCGGCCTCGGCGTCCGGCTTGAGGCTCGCGACCAGCGCCACCGTCTCGTCCCGCCGCGCCTCCGAGTCCTGGACGGCCCGCTCAGCGGCCACTGTCGCGTCCGCCCGCGCCTCATCGAGGGAAGCCTTGCCGGCGAGCAGCAACTTGGTCTCGGCAAGCTCCTGCTGGTAGCGGTCGATCTCCTCCTGAAGAGCGGCGGCCACGCTCGCCGGCACCTGCCGGGCTGGTGGCGTGGGCGGCACGAAACCGTTCGGGGTACGGTCTCCGGTCAGCGCCCGGTGGAACCACTCCCCCAGCTCGAAGCAGGTACGCAGCAGCTCCAGCGCGTGCCGCACCTCGCCAAGGTGATCGTGTACGGCCTGGTTGCCGGTGTCGCGGAGGCGGTCGAAGGCGGCGTAGACGTCCGGTGTGAGGGTGCCCTCCGCGTAGAGCGCCTCCACCCGGTGGAAGAAGGACTGGCTCTGCGGCTTGGCGGATGTTCGCCGGACCAGATCGCTGGCGAGCACGTCGCCGAACGCCCGTGCCTTGAACATCGACGACTGAGCGTCGACGTAGACCAGCAGCTCAGCACCTGTGCCGTACCAGACCAGCAGGGGGTGCGCCTTCAAGAACCCGAAGTTGGCGGACTGCTCCGCCAGACGCCGTACCTTCCGAGGATCCACGACTCTCCACGTCCACTGTGAACGATGAACGCTCCAGAATAGAGAGTCAACTTCGGATTCGCTGTCCCCCTTTCGGGGGTCAACGCCCTACCGCCAAGCCGGGTCCGTGGAGAAAGCCGGGCTACCCCGCAGCCTCGATCGCAGCCTCGGCACGATCCAGGTAGTTCCACCACTTCTCGCCGTCCTGACGATTCGAGGACAACAGGTGCCCAGCACACACGTACGCCAGCACGACGGTCTCCTCAGCGGAAAAGACGTCGACCATTGGCTCACCGGCGACTAGGCGAGAGAGGAAAGCAGTCGCCTCCCCAGCGGAGGCCTTCGACCAGGACTCGTCCTCGGCGATCTCGTTCGCGACCTCACGAATCGCGGCGTTGTCCGGCCTACCTCCGTGGATGTCCTGGAGCACAAAAAGGATCACTGCAAGCGTCAGCTCCACGCCGTTGCGGGCAAGCTCGTCGTCCGTAAAGGCCCTCATGCTCTGGTCGAGCTTGCCAAAGTCTTGCTTGACTGCCGCGTGGATGGCCGCCCTGACCAGCGGCTCAGCACGGTCATCGATTCTCATCGGCCCGGTCCTCTCGTCGTTTCTTCAACCAGCTTTTACCTGCTCCGACTGCTGCTGCGCCCGCAAGGATGGAACCCGCCACCGCCTTGACCACCGTCGGCATGAACTCGGAAACCGTCGCCCAACTGGCGGCACCTGTGGCTGCCCAGAAGCTCACCGATTCGGCGCTGATCCGCTCCCGTGGCTGTGGCGGTGATTCATCGCCGACGTCCTCCCGCCGCCGCCGAAGCCTGCCGGGTCGAGTGCGCTGTCGGACAGAGACACGCTGGGGTGGTTGGCGGGTTGGGCTGCCACCACCCCCGGTCAGTTTCCCAGCGCGTGGATCTTCGCGATCGTCTCCTGGACCTGCTGCCGGGCCGGCTCGCCACCCTGCGCGGCCTGCATCAACGCCTGCCGGTAGGCATCGATAACACCAACCAACGGACCGGCACCCACGCCCTCCAACGCACTGGCCACGAGAGTCCGCGCCTCGGCGACATCCTGGGCGGCACCGGCCGTCTTGGCACGCGCCTCCTCCAACTTCTGAGACGCCGCGCTCAGCTTCGCGATCATCTCCGCAGCGCTACTCACACGCCCTCCCTTTGGGTCACCTGGAGTTCAGCGGCCACGCCACCGCACCGGCGCGAACCAACACGCAGCGTATGAGATCAACCACGGACAGAGCCACCCCGAGACAGATCCACGACGCACCAGCCCCACTGATCCACTCCGTTTCGCCGGTCAGGCGGCATCCCCCAGTCGCCGATACCGCGGCATCGGCGATATGGAGTGGACCAAGAAAGGTGAGGGGCGACTGCCCTGCGGAGGGGCGTGGTGAATGGTGGCGGGAAACGGCCCACATAGGGACCGGAAGCCACCATGATCACGAGGGTCAGCAGGCTCCGCGAAGTCAGTCAGCCCCGCTGGCTGCGCCCTCCGCGACGTATACGCCCACCCCGGGCACGCCGACGACGAGACCTTCGGCCTTCAAGGTCAGCATGGCGTTACGAACCACGATCGACGAGATGCCGTGGATCTGACAGAGCTGCGCGGTCGACGGCAGCTTCTCACCGGGCGACAACTCGCCCGAGGCGATCTGCTTGCGGATGTGCTCGGCAAGCTCAGCCCATTTGGGGCTCGGTGGCATAGCGATACTCCCTGGTCAGCATCGCTATTCGACCACCTCTCACCTTGTTATCGCAAGTGATAGCTTGACTGCGATAGCTTGCTATCGTAGGGTCCCAATCGACCGGCTCCCTGGTCAGCACCCGTGGAGTTGGTCCTTCCCCACCGCAGTAAGCGCCCGGTCGGCCACTCCCCCTGGCCGGCTGGGCGTGCCGGAGCCTGCCCGCACGCGGCCCCGGCCATCGAGACCAACACCAAGACCGATCCAACCCATCGCGCAAGGAGCAGACGGGAGACGTACCCGTGAAGCACCTGTCCGACTTCGCGTCCGCGCAGGACGTCGAGGACGCCGACGACATCCTCTTCGCCCATCCCACCCGGACCGTGCCCCGCCTGGTCTGTGCCTGCGGCGCAGACCACCCCTGCCCGGAGGTCCGCTTCGCCCTGATGATCAAGGGCCCGGGCAGGGACACGACGAGCGGCGGCACCCGGTGAACCGGGGTCACTTCACCACGTACGCGCACGAGCGGGTCACCGACGCGCGCCGGGTGCTCGCCGCGCATCGAACCGTCGCGTACACCGGGGTGTGTCGGGCGTGCGGGCGGCCCGGCCCGTGCGACGAGTGGCGGGCCGCGCAGGGCCGGCTCGCCCACTATGCCAGCGTGCGGCTCACCGACGACCTGGTCGACGACCTGCGGACCGCCTGGCTGGCGCTGATCGCGGCGAACGACCGGGCCGGCGCGCACTTGCACGGGGCCGGATCGCCCACCCAGCGGCAGCCGTGGCGGGAGGCCGTGACCGAGTGCTGGCGGGCGCTCGGGCTGGTCTACGCGGGACTGGCCGAGGCACGGGCCGATCCGGACACGCCGGCCGGTTCCACCAGTCTGCTGGCCGGGCTGCGGTTGGCCCGCGCCGACGCGGACCGGGCCGCCGCGCTCGCCGCCCGGGTGCGGCACCGGCTCGGCGCGGCCGAGGCCCGGTTGCGGCGTACCGGGCGGGCGGACGGCCTGGTCGCGGCCCGGCGGTTCGCGGCGGCGTCCGCGCGGCTCGACCTGGTCACCGCGCGGCTGGCGGTGGGCGCACGGACCATCGACCGGTACACCGCACGCCTGGCCGGCGTACCGGAGCCGGCCCCACCGACAAGGAACAGCACGGGCGCCGACCCGGCGGAGATCGCCGCCGGGGTCCACGCAGCAATCCACCTGATACGGAACCGGCGTCGCCGGGAGCGCCCCGGCCGCTGGACGACGTTACGCAACGAGGTGATCAGGGAGTGGCGACGGTGACGGAGAACGTGCGGACGGCCCTGCGGAGTCTGGTCCACGGACGGGTGGACCGACACGACCGGCGGGTACGCGGTTTCGCCGAGACGGAGTGGCGGCGGTACGCGGACCTGCTGGCCGGGGCGTTGCTGGTGGCCGCCCGGCGGCGGTTCGCGCCCGGTGCGGACCGGGCGGCGGTGATCCGGTTCGTCGCCTCGGCCCGGGAGCGGTACGACGTGACCGGCCTGGACGTGGACCCGACGGTGGCCGAGGCGCTGATCCGGGCGGCGCTCGGCGAGTGCCCGGCCCCGCCGGACGACGCGGCCACCCTGACCGCCCGTACGCTGCTGCTGCTCGGGCTCCTGGAGGACGAGGGAATGGCCCCGGCCGACCTGGACGACCTACTCACCGCCGCCTGGACATGCGCCGAAGGCGAGCCGGCCGCCACCGCCGAGCCGACGACCGGCGGCGCGCCGGACGCCACGGGTCGCCCGATGCGGTCAGTCGCCCCGGGCGAGGAGCAGGTAGCCGCAGGAGACGGCGGGCAGCAGCAGGAAGCAGATCACGAAACCGGTGTTGAGGTGCCGGGGCGGGGATGCGCCGCCAACAGCCGGTCGACCGTACCGGCCGAGCAGCAGGAACCCGGCGAAGAAGGCGAGCGCGGGGATGCCGGCGACGGTCCAGATGGCGAGGGTGGCCGAGTCGATCCAGCCGGCGTTGGCGACGAGCACCAGGACAGCCACCGCGAGCGCTCCGACCACGGCGCTACCGAGGTAGACGACGATCGCCCGGGACAGCGGTGACCAGCCGGGCAGGAGTCGGGGCTGCCCGGCCCGCGCCTCGACCTGCCGGCCGTACCCGTCGGCCTCGTCGGCGCGGGATCGGATCTGGGCCAGTTCCTCGGCCGGGTCGAGCGGGGGCGACGGGGCGGCCGGACCGGGCGGAGGTGGCGAATCCGGGTCGACGGTACGGAGGGCCCCGGACGTCGGACCGTCGACCCGAGCGGGATCGCTGGTCGGCAGGGCCGGGCGGGGCGGACCGACCGGCAGTTCCCGGTACGTCGTCGGCGCGCGGTCCGGCTGTCCGTCCGGGTGGTCGACGGTGGGAAACGGTGCACCGATTGCCGCGCCGAGCCCGGCCAGCCACTCCTGCTGGGCGGTGAGCCGCTGGTCGAGCTGGTCCACGTCGGCCTGCCAGCGCCGTCGCCGTCCGGTCTCGGCGTCGGCACGCCGGTCGGCGGCCCGGCGCTGCTCGGCGAGGTGCCGGGCCAGGGCCGCGTAATCCTCCAGGCTGCTCATCTCAGCCCCTCCTCCTCGGGTTCGTGTCCCGCCCCGACGAACGGCACGATCAACTGGGTGCGGTGTTCGTGCCGGTCGACCAGCAGGGCCCGGTTTGCCCGGGGGGTGTACGCCAGGTCGGTCACCCCGAGGTGCAGCCCCAGCTCCGCTCCAGGCACGTTCAGCGCCACCAGACAGGCCACGTCGTCCCGGTTCTGCGTACCGCCGAGGTCGTCGGCGAGCCGGCGCAGCCCACGCCACCAGCCGAGCAGGTGCACCCCGTACCCGGGGGCGTGTCGCAGCAGGGCGCGCAGGTCGTCGTACCCGGTGCGGAAGGTGGCCGGGTCGGACAGGCCGAGCACCGCGCCGGCCGCGTCCACCCCGAACACCACCAGGTACGTCCGCCCGGTCGGCGAGGCGGCCGGTGCGGTGGCGAGCTGGCCGACGTGCCCCCGCAGCCCGGTGGCGTCAAGCTGGTCGACCGGGTGCCCGGCGTCGGTCAGCGCGGCGGCGAGGTCGTCGGCGACCGGGTCGGCGGCGGCGACCAGCGGCGCGAGCAGGAACCGGGCGGTGCCCGGCGCGTGCTGACGGGCGAGGCTCCACGCGGCGGCCCGGAGGACGTGGGCGCCGGCAGCCGAGGTGCCCACCACGGCCAGGTGCCGGCCGGGGGTGGCGTCCAGGGGGACAGCGGCAGTGCTGCCGGTCACGTCGACCGCGCGACCAACCAGGGCGGCCGGGCGCCGACCGCCGGGGCGTAGCCCGGCGAAGACCGGATCGTCCTCGACGTACGCGGCCTCGTAGCCGCGGAACACGGCCGGCGAATCGTTCCCGGCAGGCCGGGCCTGCCAGAGCTGGTGGCGCAGTCGGGCCAGGTCGGCGGCGTCGGCGTGCGCGTCAGGGAAGCGGACGACGGTGTCCGGGCCGGCTGCCCCGGCGGCGGTGTTCAACACCGCCGTGCCGATGGTCAGCGCGTCGGCGGCCGGGTTGAGCGGGTCGAGCACCCCGGCGCCACCGGGCAGGGCAACCCGGAGCGGGAACTGCCCGAAGATCGCGTCGGCCTTGCCGTAGAGGGCCTCGATGCCGGCGGTGCTCTGGCTGGCCAGCACCAGGTGCACCCCGTACGAGCGGCCCTTGCGGGCCAACTCCTCCAGCAGGGTGACCGCCTCCCGGGCGAGGCTGTCGTTGCCGGCCAGCAGGACGTGGAACTCGTCGACCACCGCCACGACCCGGGGTGCCGGCGTGTCCCGGGGCAGGTCGGCGAGTTTGGTGACGCCGTACCGTTTCAGTGCACCGGCCCGGCGCCCCAACTCCCGGCGGAGTTCCCGGAGTACGGCGACGCCGTACTCGCGGTCGGACTCGATGCCGACCGCGCGGGCGTGCGGCAGCCAGGACGGGTCCCGCCCGGTGGGGACGAACTCGGTGAAGCTGACCCCCTCCTTGAAGTCGAGGAGGTACAGGTGCAGTTCCGCCGGGGAGTAGCGGGTGGCAAGGCCGTAGAGCACGTCGAGGAGGAAGACCGTCTTGCCGGCCCCGGTACGTCCGCCGACCAGCCAGTGCGGGGTGGCGTCGTCGAAGGCCACGGTGGCCGGGGTACGCCCGGCCCGACCGATCACGGTACGTAGGCCGGCGCGGGCCGACTCGGCCCAGTGTTGCGTGGGGAGCAGGTCGGCGAAGCGGAGTTCGGCGTCCTGACGGGTGGCGGTGCCGAGGTGTTCGGCGAGCGCCGCGACGGTGGCCGGTGCCGGGTCGCCGTCGAGCAGCACCGGGGCGGCCAGCCCGGTCCCGTCCGGGCTGTACGGCAGGCCCGGCGGGTCGCCGACGTGGGCGTACCGGTCGGTGAGGGTGATCCGGGTGGCGGCGGCCAGCGGTGGTGGTGGCGGCCCGGCGTCCCGGGGTGGATGCCCGGCGAGCAGCACACAGACCCCGGCGGTCGGGCCGGCGTGGGTGAGGGCAGTGAGCCGGGCGAGTTCCCGGGACGGGGGTGGTGCCGCGCCGACCACGACCAGGGTGGGCAGGTCGGCGTCCGGGCCGGCCTGCTGGGCGAGGCGGGCGTGCCGTTCGACCGTGTCGAGGAGGGCGGCGATCTCGGGTTCGGTGGTGGCGGGCGGGTCGAGCACCCCGGCGTCGACCAGTGGTCGCAGCGGCAGGAAGGCCGCCCCGAACGTGGCAGGGTCGAGGGCGGCGACCCGGACGGCGCCCGGCGGTGCGGTGGCGATCAGCCGGAGCACCAGGGCGCGCAGCAGGGCGGCGACCCGGGGGTCGCGGGCGTCGGCTTCGACCGCCAGGTGCCGGCCACTGCCGAGCGGTACGACCACGGGGAAGCCGCCGTCCACGGTGGAGGCCTGGCCGACCCGGACCGGGACCGGCCCGGCGGTGAGCGGGGTCGCGCCGGGGGTCGGGGTGGACAGGGTGGCGCCCACCCGGGCGAGCCGGGCAACCAGGTCGGCGGTCTCCCCGCCGGCCGGGGCGGAACGCTCGGCGAGGGCCCGGGTGAGCCGGCCGAGCCGCTCCCGGGCTGCCCGGTGGGCCGTGACCGCCTGCCGGTACGCCGACGTGATCCCCGCCATCCGTCACCCCCTGATCACCGTCCGTCGTATCGCGCAACGGTAGCGGAGACGCCCGACAGCCGACAGTCCGCTGTGGACTGCCGGCTGTCGGATTGGTGGTGGTGGAAAGTCTCGGGGTCAGCCGGTGACAGCGTTGAGGGCGGGCAGGTAGCCGAGGCGGTAGCCGTCGGCGTTCGGGTGGTACGCCTCGATCAGGCCGGTGACGTCCTTCAGCCAGGGGGTGCTGGCGCAGACGCCGTGGCCGGCGAAGTAGGAGCGGGTGTCGGCGAAGGTCGCTCCGGCCGCCGCCGCCCGGCCTGCGGTGACCTGGGCGAGCAGGTCGGCGGCCTCGTTGAGGATGATCCGCTTGGACTTGCTCATCCCGAGCAGGCCGCACGAGCCGGTCTCGAACAGGCGCGGGTAGCCGAGCACGATCAGCCGGGCGTTCGGGGCCCGGTCGCGGATCGCCGCGTAGGTGGTGTCGAGCCGGCCGGGCAGCACGGTGGTGGCGAAGGTCTTCGCCTCGTTCACCCGGTTGGTGCAGTCCGACTCGCTGCCGAACCGGCAGTTCTCCAGGATGCTGGAGAAGCCGGCGTCGTTGCCGCCGATGGTGATGGTGACCAGGGTGGTGCCGGCGTCCAACGATCCGATCTGCTCGTTCAGCACGTCGTCGGTCTTCGCGCCGCCGCAGGCGGGGAACGTGTAGCTGGCCACGGCGTGCTGCTGGGCCCAGAGCGACGTGTACGACTTGGAGCTGCGCAGGCAGGTGTTCGGGTCGTACGACCCGGCACCGACCCCGGAGGAGTAGGAGTCGCCGAGGGCGACGTAGTGGATCGCGGCGGCCTGGGCGGCACCGGGGACGAGCAGGACGGCGAGGGTGGTGGCGACCAGCGCGGCCAACGCGGTGACGGCACGGGCCAACGGGCGGTGGGGCATGGACGGTCCTCCACATGGCGAGGTGGTGGAACCTTCAGCCGCGCGCGTGGCCTGGGTCCAGGGGAGTTACCAGGCGGTAATGTTACCGAAACATATAGACACATGGAAGTGTGTTGAGTTGTCCGGGTCGGTGGCAGGCGTGCCGTCAGATCTGAGCCGCTGACCGACCACATCCAGGCACTCGGACCTCACGATCTCAGTTGGTCGAGGAACGCGCGGGCCAGTGTGGCGGTTTCAGCGTCGCCGGTCTCGGTGAAGGCATCGACCGCCTGCTCCCAGCAGGTACGTGTCTCATCGATCCGGCGCACCTCGGCCAGGACGATTCCGAGGTTGTACCACGCCTGGCCTTCGCCGTGGCGGTCACCGATCTCACGGCAGATGTCGCGGGCCGTGGTGTAGGCATCGATGGCACCATCGAACCGGCGCACCTGCTGCAGGGCATTGCCGAGGTTGTTCCACGCCCCGGCTTCACCGTGCCGGTCACCGAACTGACGGTAGACGTCGCGGGCCGTGGTGTGGGCAATGGCGGCTTCGTCGAACCGGCGCACCTGCTGCAGGGCGTTGCCGAGGTTGTTCCACGCCTGGGCTTCGCCGTGCCGGTCACCGATCTCGCGGCAGATGTCGCGGGCCGCGGTATGGGCATCGATGGCCTCGTCGAACCGGCGCACCTGCTGCAGGGCGTTACCGAGGTTGTTCCACGCCTGGGCTTCGCCGTGCCGGTCACCGAGCTGACGGTAGATGTCGCGGGCCGTGGCGTGGGCGGTGATGGCCTCACCGAACCGGCGCACTCGAACGAGGGTAGTGCCGAGGTTGTTCCACGCCCGGGCTTCGCCGTGCCGGTCACCGAGCTGGCGGTGGACGTCGCGGGCCGTGTTGTGGGCATCGATGGCCTCGTCGAACCGGCGCACCTGCTGCAGGGCGTTACCGAGGTTGTTCCACGCCGTACCTTCGCCGTCCCGGTCACCGAGATGGTGACAGATCTCCAGGCAGTTGGTGTGGGCAGTGATGGCCTCACCGAACCGGCGCACGTGGAAGAGGGCGATACCGAGATTCCCCCACGCCTGCCCTTCGCCGTAACGGTCACCGAGCTGACGGAAGATGTCGAGGGCCGTGGTGTGGGCGACGACGGCCCCGTCGAACCGGCGCACCTCGGCCAAGGCGAGGCCGAGGTTGTTCCACGCTTGGCCTTCGCCGTGGCGGTTACCGAGCTGGTGACAGATCTCCAGGTCGTTGGTGTGGGCGGTGATGGCCTCGTCGAACCGGCGCACCTGCCGGAGGACGTTGCCGAGGTTGTTCCACGCCGTACCTTCGCCGCAACGGTCACCGAGCTCACGGAAGACGTCGCGGGCCGTGGCGTGGGCATCGATGGCACCGTCGAACCGGCGCACCTGCTGCAGGGCGTTACCGAGGTTGTTCCACGCCGTACCTTCGCCGTGCCGGTCGCCGAGCTCACGGAAGATGTCGCGGGCCGTGGTGTAGGCGGCTAGGGCCTCGTCGAACCGACGCACCTGCCGCAGAGCGGAGCCGAGGTTGTTCCACGCCGCGCCTTCACCGTGCCGGTCGCCGCTCTGCCGGCAGATGTCCCGGGTGACGGTGCCGATGGTGATCCAGTCGGTGAAGTGGCGGCGGAAGTGCAGGAAGTTGCCGAGCGCGAATGCGAGGTCGATGGTGATGTGTGGCAGGCCGTAGCTGGGCGCGCTGGTGCAGACGCTGACGAGGTTGTCGTGTTCGGCGTCGAGCCAGCGCAGGGCGTCCTGGCGGCTGGCGAACCGGGTGGTGGCGGTCGGGCCGGTCGGTACGAGGTGGGTGTCTGCGGCTTGGGTGGTGTGCAGGTACTGAGAGAACAGTCGGTGTCGGGCGGTGGGGATCTCGTCGGGGCTGGCGGGGGGTTGATCGGCGGCGTGCAGCCGGATGAGGTCGTGCATGCGCCACCGGTCGGCGGCGGGTTCGTCGACCAGGTGTGCGCGGTGCAGGTCTTCCAGCAGCACCGCGACCCGGTCGGTGGGTAGGTCGGTCAGGGCGGCGGTGCCGTCGGTGGCGATGTCGGGGCCGGGGTTGACCGGCAGCAGCCGGTACAGCAGGGCCTGGTCGTCGGTGAGGTGCCGGTAGGACAGGTCGAACGCCGCCCGCACGGCGACCTGTTGCCGGGACAGCCCGTCGAGGCGGGCCTGACCGTCGCGGAGCCGGTCGGCCAGGGCAGCGGGTTGCAGGTGGTCACGGTCGGCCAGCAGAGCGGCGACGACCCGCAACGCCAGGGGCAGACCCGCGCACAGGTCGGCCAGGTCGGTCATCGCCCGGTGCTGGTCCGGTGCGTGCAGGCGCGGATCCTCATGCCCGCGCCGCTGGGCGACGACCTCGCGGATCAGGGTGACGGCCGCGTCCGGGTCGAGGACGTGGAGGTCGTGCAGGCGGGCGTCGATGTCCAGGGTGTGCCGGGAGGTGACCAGCACCGCGATCGCCGGGTCGGCGGGCAGCAGCGGGGTGACCTGGTCCTCGCTGGCGGCGTTGTCAATGATCAGCAGCAGCCGGCTGTCCTGGCTGGTGTAGGCGTCCAGGACGCTGCGCCACAGCCGGGCCCGGTCCTGCACACCGGCGGGGATGTGTTCGCCGGGGATCCCGATGGCCTGCAACCAGCTCAGCAGCGCGTCGGCGGCGGGCAACCGCCGGTCCTGGTCGTAGCCGAACATGTCCACGAACAGCACTCCACCCGGGAACCAGCCCGGCTCGCGTAGTGCCCGGTACGCGGTCTGGACCACGAGTTCGGTCTTGCCGACCCCGGCCATCCCGGCCACCGCCGACACCAGCAGCGGGCCGTCCGCACCGTCCGGAGACAGGCCCGCCAGCAGGACCTCGACCTGCTCGTCCCGGCCGGTGAACACCGCAGCCGGGCGGGGCAGCCCGGTCAACGCGGGACGGATCTCCGCCGGCAGGGTCACCTGGATATCGCGGCCCATGACCACCGCGTGGAAGAACACCCCACCGGTGATCCGGTTCGACACGTCCGCCTCGTCGGCCGGCACCCCGTTCACCGGGCCGGTCCATCCGTGTCGTCGGGCCGGGTGCCGCCGGGCGGCGACAGGACGATGCCCTGCATGTCCCGGCACATCACCACCGGACCGGTGAACTGCCCCCCGCCGATCCGGTTGTCCACGTTCCCGCCGACAGCAGGAGACGTGGCGGGTGTGGTGGGCGTAGTGGGTGTGCTGGCGAGGCGGCGGGCCTGCACCGTGCTGTAGGCAGCCACGACCACCCCGGCAAGGTTCAGGAACACCCCGACCACGCTGGCCCAGCGGTCGGCGTTCTCCAACCCCGCCCGCACCAGCAACACCGCACCCAGGGCACAGACCGCCAGCCCGACCACCGCACCCGCCAGCCACCGCTTCCCACGTAGCCTCACCGGTCCATTGTCGACGCGCACGGCCACCCGGCGGCTCCTGAACCGCCGGCCTCGAAGCCGTCACGGCCGGAGACGCCGCGACCTGCCGCGCCAGAAGAGGGGCCGGGGCCCGCGAACGGAAACGGCAGGCGGCCCCATCCGGTGCGGCCGGCCGTCTCCGTGGGTGGTTCAGCGGGCGGCCGGGCGGGACGCCGCGCAGGGCGGGTCCGGCTGCCACGAGTCGGCCACCCCGCAGTGGAAGACCTCCACCGGCTCGTCCGCGACGTCGGGCACCCGCTCCACCCGCATCATCGCCAGCCGCTTCTGCACGGGCACACCCGTGTCGACGTCCACCCGGATCAGCCCCGAGATCCCCCGGTAGCCGTTCCCGTCGATCTGTCGGAGCACCTCGGCGTGCACGCCGACCGGGTTGATCGCCTCGGGCCGCCACCGTGGACTGTCGTCCCCGTGGTGCAGGCGGGTGGCGAGGCTCTCCACCGCGCGGACCACCATCGTCGTCGCGTCGTAGGCGAGGCTGACGCGCTCGCCGACCTGGTCGCCACCGGGGGTGCAGCGCGGCCGGTCGAGCAGGTCGTCGCTGGAGATCCAGCGCAGGAAGGTGGCCCGGGGTTCGTCCCGGCCGCTCGTCGCGGCGGCCCGCAGCACCGTGCAGGTGGCCAGCGAGGCCTTCGACACGTACGTCACCGGCAGGTTGCCCGGCGCGCTGCGGCGCAGCTGCGGGTTGGCCATGTACCGGTTGACCGAGTCGTTGCCGACCAGGTTGCGCGGCGGGTTGTTGGCGCAGTCCCGTTGCAACGCCCGCAGGAACCCGTCGAACTCCGACCACCGGCCGGCGAAGACCAGCATGCCGGCGTAACCGCACTCCCGGGTCATCGAGGTGCCGGGCTGCCACGGCACCGGCCGGGCGAGCCGGTCGCCGAACCGCTGTTCGAGGCCCGCCACCAGGGTGCTGACGTAGATGTCCTCGGGCAACGAGCTGCCCTCCCCCGTCGTGTAGTAGACGTGGGCGTCGGTCAGCCGGCGCTGGCGGGCGTACTCGTGGAACAGGTGGGCCTGTTCGGTGTTCGGCGCCGAGACCTGGATGTAGAGCCGGGAGCGGCTGCCGATCCCGTCGCCGGAGATGTTCGGCGCGATCACCGGCAGGCCGACCCGGTTCAGCTCGCCGATCGCCTCGGCGGTGTTCTGCCGGCTCTCCACCAGACCGACCACGCCGAGCAGTGTCCGGTCCTCGCGGGCCAGCTCGGCGAGCATCCGCACGGCCCGGCCGGCATGCCGCATCTGCCGGCCGCCGTTGGCGACCACGATCCGCAGCAGGGCGGCACCGTGCGCTCCGGCGGAGATCTGCAACAGCGCGTACTGGGCGGTCGCCATCCCCTCCAGTTCCTCCCGCTCGGAGACGTACGACTCCTCGTCCTCGCGGGTCGGGTTGCCGGTCAGGGTGCCGAGGTAGACCAGGGTGAGGAAGGGCCGGCGCTTGCCGCTGCGTTCCCAGGCCCGCTCGGCGGCCCGGTTCTGGGCGAAGATCCTGCGCTGGATGACGCGCAGCCGCTCCTGCCCCGGGTCGTCGTTGAAGACCTGGGCCTCGCGGTCGCTGTAGCCGATGCACTCCGACCCGACCAGCTCGACCTTCACCTGCCCGGAGATCGACGGCAGGCAGCCCGGCCCCCATCGGGTACCGACCCACGCGCCGACGCCGACGAGCAGCACCAGGCAGAGTGCGGCGGGCAGGAACCGTCGTGACCACCAGGGCGGATCCGGTGCGGCGAAGCCGCGCGGGGCACCGCGCGTCTGGCCGCCGACGACCGGCGCGCCGACCTCCAGCGGGACCAGCCAGGCCGCCGGACGACGCAGCCGCCGGGCCTCCGGCACCGCCTCGACCCAGTCGTCGTACGCCTCCTCGGCGTCGGCGAGCGGCTGCGCGGTGGGCAGCTCCGGCGGCGGCTCCGCCCCGGCCGCGAGCACCAGCAGCGGGTCGTTGCGCCCGGTCTCGTTGCGGACGTCGTTGAGCAGGCGGATCAGCGTGTGGCCCTGGTTGCCCGGGGCCACGTGGTCGAGCAGCAGGGCCACCGAGGTGGTCCGCCGCCAGTCGGACGGCCGCCACCACCGCCGCCGGTACGCCTGCCGCAGGTCTTCCAGGAAGGCGTGCAGGAGGAGCTTGTCCACCTGGTCCGGCTGTTCCCCGTCCCGCCAGCCGGTGGTGAGCCGCTCGGCGAAGCCGAGAAAGGTGACCGACTGCTGGGGGGCGAGGTACTGCTGGCGCATGAACCACGAGTAGGGCCGGCCGAGCACCGGGATCCGGCCGGAGACGGCCGCCCGGAACACCACGCTGGGCACGGCCCGCCGGACCAGCCAGAACAGCACCTGCGAGACGATCGTGGCGGTGTCCCCGCCAGCGGCCACCGGCTCGCCCGTGGTGCCCTGACCGCGCCGGTCGCGCAGCCGGCGCACCAGGGCCGCGCGACTGTCCTCGGCCTCGACGCCGAAGGTCAGGCTCTGCTGCATCAGCCAGTCGGCGAGCGGGTAGTGACGGAACCGGATCCGCTCGCCCCCGAACGCCTCGACGCAGAGCTGCCGGTGCAGCTCCCGCAGCACGGCCGGCACGCCCGGCAGGGTCGCGCCCTCGGGCAGCGCCTCGGCGTCGAGCACGGCGTGCGGCACCCGCCGCTGCGGGCTCTGGCCGAGGAAGCGCCGCAGGACGGCCATCAGGTCGGCGGCGTCGGGCGCCCTGACCAGCCAGAACACCGGCAGTCGCCGGTCGCCGCGACGCGGTCGGCGCAGCAGCCGGGCGAGCAGCGCGAGGACGTCGAGGCCGCCGACGGGGAGCCGGTCCCGGCCCGGGGCGGGCTGCTGTTCGTGAGTCGCCGACTCCCGCACCCGACACCTCCGACGTGGCCGTGCGTGAACACCAGGGCACCCAGTGTCGCCCAGCGTGGCAAGTGTGCTTCCGGTGACCGGCAGGAACGGGAACGGCCGGCGGCACCGGGTGGTGCGGCCGGCCGTTCCCGTGGGTGGTTCAGCGTGCGGCGAGCGGCCGGGTGGCGGAGGTCACCGGCGCGGGCAGGCTGCCCGTGCCGCCCAGGTAGGTGTGGATCGCGGCGGCGGCGGCCCGGCCCTCGGCGATCGCCCAGACGATGAGCGACGCGCCCCGGTGCATGTCACCGGCGACGAAGACCCCGTCCACGTCGGTCTGCCAGTCGGGGCGGGCGTCGACCGCGCCCCGGGCGGTGCGCTCCACCCCGAACTGGGCGAGCAGCGGCTGTTCCTCGGTGCCCTCGAAACCGATCGCCAGCAGCACCAGGTCGGCCGGGAGTTCCCGCTCCGAACCGGGCACCGGCGTGACGATCCGCTGGCCGTCGCGCTTGGTCACGGTCACCTCGGCGATCCGGACCGCCCGCACCTGCCCGGTGCCGTCGTCGACGAACTCCTGCACGGCGACCGCGAAGACCCGCTCGCCGCCCTCCTCGTGCGCCGGGTAGTCGCGCAGCAGCCACGGCCAGGTCGGCCACGGGTCGCGCGCGGCGTCGCGGGTGTGCGGCGGTTCCGGGTACAGGTCGAGCTGGTGGACGCCGAGCGCGCCCTGCCGGTGCGCCACGCCGAGACAGTCGGCGGCGGTGTCGCCACCACCGATGATCACCACGTGCCTCCCGGCCGCGTCGATCGGTGTCGCGGCGTCCCGGCCGGCGACCACCCGGTTCGCCGCGACCAGGTGCTCCATCGCCTGGTGGACGCCGCGCAGACCGCGACCGGGGGTCTGCGGGGTGTCCCGGCCGGCGAGCGCGCCGCAGGCCAGCAGGACGGCGTCGTACTCGGCGCGGAGCTGCGCGGCGGTGACGTCCACGCCGACGTCCACACCGGTACGGAACTCCACGCCCTCGGCGGTGAGCTGGGCCAGCCGCCGGTCGACGTGCTCCTTCTCCAGCTTGAAGTCGGGGATGCCGTACCGGAGCAGGCCACCCACGGCGTCGTCGCGCTCGTACACGGTGACCGCGTGACCGGCGCGGACCAGCTGCTGGGCGGCGGCCAGCCCGGCCGGGCCGGAGCCGACCACGGCGACCCGGCGGCCGGTCGGCGCGGCCGGTGCCGCCGGGGTGACCAGACCCCGGTCGAAGGCCGCGTTGGCGATCTCCACCTCGACCTGCTTGATGGTCACCGGGTCGTCGCCGATGCCGAGCACGCAGGCCGCCTCGCAGGGCGCCGGGCAGAGCCGGCCGGTGAACTCGGGAAAGTTGTTCGTGGCGTGCAGCGACTCCACCGCCGCCGCCCAGTCCCCGGTGCGGACCAGGTCGTTCCAGTCCGGGATGCGGTTGCCCAGCGGGCAGCCGTCGTGGCAGAACGGGACGCCGCAGTCCATGCAGCGGGTGGCCTGCTCGCGCACCAGGTCGTCGGCGGCGGGCGGGTACACCTCCCGCCAGTCGCTGATCCGCACCGGCACCGGGCGGCGCTCCGGCAACCGCCGCGGGTAGCGCAGGAAACCGTTCGGGTCAGGCACGAGCCACCTCCTGGGCCGCCACCGTCCGGACCACCGGCACGGCCGGCGCGGACAGTGCGGTCATCACCGCATCGTCGACGTCGCGGCCGGCGGCTTCGGCGGCCCGCATGATGTCCAGCACCCGCCGGTAGTCCCGGGGAACCACCGCGGTGAACTCCTCCACCGCCTCCGGCCAGCGCTTGAGCAGCTCCTCGGCGACCGTCGAGCCGGTCTCCGCGACGTGCCGGCGGACCAGGTCGTGCAGCAGTTCCCGTTCCTCGTCGCGCAGCGGGGCGAGGTCCACCAGTTCGGTGTTGACCCGACGGCGGTCCAGGTCGTGCACGAAGGCGAGACCACCGGACATGCCGGCGGCGAAGTTGCGGCCGGTCGGGCCGAGGACGACAACCGTACCGCCGGTCATGTACTCGCAGCCGTGGTCGCCGACGCCCTCGACGACGGCGGTCGCGCCGGAGTTGCGGACCGCGAACCGCTCCCCCACCCGGCCGCGCAGGAACACCTCACCGGCGGTCGCGCCGTAGAGGATGGTGTTGCCGGCGATGATCTGGTCCTCGGCGCGCGCGCCGGGCGCGACGCCAGCGGCGACGAACGGGGCGGACTGGTCCGGGGCGACGGCGATCCGCCCACCGGAGAGCCCCTTGCCGACGTAGTCGTTGGCGTCGCCGTGCAGCCGCAGGGTCACCCCGGACGGCAGGAACGCGCCGAACGACTGGCCGGCGGTGCCGCGCAGCACGAACTCGATCGTGTCGTCGGGCAGCCCGGCACCCCCGTGCCGGCGGGTCACCTCGCCGCCGAGCATCGCGCCGACGCTGCGGTGCTCGTTGCGCACCGCCACCTCGACCCGGACCGGGGTGCCGTCGCGCAGCGCCGGCCCGGCCAGCCGGATCAACTCGTTGTCCAGGGCCAGCTCCAGGCCGTGATCCTGGGCCCGGACGCCGCGCCGCGCCGCGCCGGCGGGCAGCTCCGGCAGGTGCAGGACGCGGCTGAGGTCGAGCCCCTTGGCCTTCCAGTGCTGCACCGCCGGGGCGACGTCGAGCAGCTCGACCTGCCCGATCGCCTCCTCGATGCTGCGCAGGCCCAGCTCGGCGAGGTAGCCCCGGACCTCCTCGGCGAGGAAGAGGAAGAAGTTCTCCACGAACTCCGGGCTGCCGGTGAAGCGCTCGCGCAGCACCGGGTTCTGGGTGGCGATACCGACCGGACAGGTGTCCAGGTGACAGACGCGCATCATCACGCAGCCGGCGACGATCAGCGGGGCGGTGGCGAAGCCGAACTCCTCCGCGCCGAGCAGCGCCGCGACCAGCACGTCCCGGCCGGTCTTGAGCTGGCCGTCGACCTGCACGGTGACCCGGTCGCGGAGCTTGTTGATCAGCAGCGTCTGCTGCGCCTCGGCCAGGCCCAGCTCCCAGGGGGTGCCGGCGTGCTTGAGCGAGTTCAGCGGGGACGCCCCGGTGCCGCCGTCGTGGCCGGAGATCAGGATGACGTCGGCCTTGAGCTTGGCGACGCCGGCCGCCACGGTGCCGACGCCGACCTCGCTGACCAGCTTGACGTGCACCCGGGCGGCCGGGTTGACGCACTTCAGGTCGTGCACGAGCTGGGCGAGGTCCTCGATCGAGTAGATGTCGTGGTGCGGCGGCGGGGAGATCAGGCCGACGCCCGGGGTGGCGTGCCGGGTCCGGGCGATCCACGGCCACACCTTGTTGCCGGGGAGTTGGCCGCCCTCGCCGGGCTTGGCGCCCTGCGCCATCTTGATCTGGAGGTCGTCGGCGTTGACGAGGTACTCGCTGGTCACGCCGAACCGCCCGCTGGCGATCTGCTTGACCGCCGAGCGGCGCGCCGGGTCGTGGAGCCGGTCGGCGTCCTCGCCGCCCTCGCCGGTGTTGGACTTGCCGCCGAGGCGGTTCATCGCCACCGCGAGGGTTTCGTGCGCCTCCGCCGAGATCGACCCGTACGACATCGCGCCGGTGGCGAAGCGCTTGACGATCTCGCTGGCCGGCTCGACCTCGTCGATCGGCACCGGGGGCCGTACGCCGGTACGGAGGGTGAACAGGCCGCGCAGCGAGCCGGCCCGCGCGGCGAGCGCGTCGACCTTGCCGGTGTACTCGCGGAAGATGTCGTACTGCCGGCTGCGGGTGGCGTGCTGGAGCAGGAAGACCGTCTCCGGGTTGAACAGGTGCAGCTCGCCCTCGCGCCGCCACTGGTACTCGCCGCCGACCTCCAGCCGGGGCGAGGCGGGGGCACCCGGGGCGGGCCAGGCCAGGGCGTGCCGGGCGGCGACCTCGGCGTGGATGCCGTCCAGCCCGATGCCGCTGATCGTGCTCGGGGTGCCCCGGAAGTAGCGCTGGACGAGCTGGGTGTGCAGCCCGACCGCCTCGAAGACCTGGGCCCCGCAGTACGACGAGACGGTGGAGATGCCCATCTTCGACATGATCTTCAGGACGCCCTTGCCGAGCGCCTTGACGTAGTTCCGGACCGCCTTGGCTGGAGTGACGCCGGGCAGCGTCCCGGTGGCGATCATGTCCTCGACGGACTCGAAGGCGAGGTACGGGTTGACCGCCGCCGCGCCGTACCCGATCAGCACGGCCGCGTGGTGCACCTCCCGGCAGTCGCCGGACTCCACCACCAGCGCCACCTGGGTACGGGTCTGCTCCCGGACGAGGTGCTGGTGCACGGCGGCGGTGAGCAGCAGCGACGGGATCGGGGCCAGGTCGGCGTTGGAGTCCCGGTCGGAGAGGACCAGGATCCGGACGCCGTCCTCGATCGCCTCGGAGACGTGCCGACAGATCTCGGTCAACCGGGCCTTGATGCCCGCGCCGCCGTCGCGGAGCCGGTACAGCCCGGAGACCCGGACCGCCTTGAAGCCGGGCAGGTCGCCGTCGTCGTCGACGGAGAGGAGCTTGGCCAGCTCGTCGTTGTCGATCACCGGGTACGGCAGGACGATCTGCCGGCAGCTCGCCGGCCCCGGGTCGAGCAGGTTCCCCTCCGGGCCGATGGTCATCTGGAGGCTGGTGACCAGTTCCTCCCGGATGGCGTCCAGCGGCGGATTGGTGACCTGCGCGAAGAGCTGGTGGAAGTAGTCGTAGAGCAGCCGTGGCCGGGTGGAGAGCGGGGAGATCGGGGTGTCGGTGCCCATCGAGCCGATCGGCTCGGCGCCGAGCCGTGCCATCGGCGCGAGGAGGATCTTCAACTCCTCCTCGGTGTAGCCGAAGGTCTGCTGCCGGCGGCGCACCGAGTCGTGGGTGTAGACGGTGTGCTCGCGGGCGGGCAGCTCGTTCAGCTCGATCAGCCCGGCGTGCAGCCAGTCGCCGTACGGCTGGGCGGCGGCCAGCTCGGTCTTGATCTCGTCGTCGTGCACGATCCGGCCGGCGACGGTGTCGACCAGGAACATCCGGCCCGGCTGGAGCCGCCCCTTGGCGACCACCCGGGCCGGGTCGAGGTCGAGCACGCCCGCCTCGCTGCCCAGCACCACGAGGCCGTCGGCGGTACGCCACCAGCGCCCCGGGCGCAGCCCGTTGCGGTCCAGGACCGCGCCGACGACCGCGCCGTCGGTGAAGGCGACCGAGGCCGGACCGTCCCAGGGTTCCATCAGACTGGCGTGGAACCGGTAGAAGGCGCGCTTGTCGGCGGCCATGTCCGGGTCGTTCTCCCAGGCCTCCGGGATCATCATCAGCACCGCGTGCGGCAGGCTCCGCCCGGCCAGGTGCAGCAGCTCCAGCACCTCGTCGAAGTTGGCCGAGTCGGAGGCGGCCGGGGTGCAGACCGGGAAGAGTCGGCGGATGTTGCCCGGCAGGTTCGCCGTCCGCAGCAACGCCTCGCGGGCCTGCATCCAGTTCCGGTTCCCCCGGATCGTGTTGATCTCGCCGTTGTGGGCGATGAACCGGTACGGGTGCGCCAGCGGCCAGGACGGGAAGGTGTTCGTGGAGAACCGGGAGTGCACCAGGGCGATCGCGCTGGTCACCCGGGTGTCCCGCAGGTCCGGGAAGTACGCCGGGAGCTGGTCGGGGGTGAGCATCCCCTTGTACACCATGGTCCGGCCGGACAGCGACGGGAAGTACGCCGGTACGCCCCGCTCGGCGCTCTCCCGCTCGGTCTGCTTGCGCACGCAGAACGCCACCCGGTCCAGGTCGAGACCGGTCAGCGGGGTGCCGGCCGGACCGTCCGGCGAGCCGGTGAGCCGGTTCGCGGCGAGGAAGAGCTGCCGGACCCGGGGCATCGCCGCCAGGGCGGTCTCGCCGAGGTCGCCCGGGTCGACCGGCACCTCCCGCCAGCCGAGTACGTCGGCCCCCTCGACCAGGGCGTACTTCTCCAGCACCCGACGGGCGCGGGCCTCACCGGCGTCGTCGTCCGGAAGGAAGACCAGACCGGTGGCGTACTGGCCGGCGGGCGGGAGCGGGAAGTCCACCACGGCGCGGAGGAACGCGTCCGGCACCTGGATCATGATGCCCGCGCCGTCGCCGGTGTTCGGTTCCGCGCCCCGGGCGCCCCGGTGGTCGAGCCGGCACAGCGCGCCGAGGCCGTTCGCGACGACCTCGTGGGAGCGTCGCCCGTACAGGTCCGCCACGAAGGCCACACCGCAGGCGTCGTGCTCGTTCGCCGGGTCGTAGAGGCCCTGGGCGGGAGCCAGGCCGGCGCTCGGGCGCGGGCCGGCGGACGGGGGGGACTGGGGGTGGGGAGGGTACGGAAAGGCCACCGGGCCTCCTGTCGTCGCTCAGGTGTGGATCAGGTCGGGACGACGTCGGCCCTCAAGGGTCTATTGAGTCTACGTTAGGGCGCGACACGCAAGACCAGTAAGGATTGATCACACTTCCAACATCTGGGACGTGTAGTCTCGCGCGGTGGATCACGTACCCGCTGAGTTGTTCGACCGGTTGGAACGCTTCTACGATGCGGTCCCCCGGGACGGAGCCCGTCCGGAGGAGTTCGGCTCACTGGTGCTGTTCGTCCGGGAAGGCGCCGGTTGGCCGTTCTACGCACGTCCCCGGTTGGACGCCTCCCGGCCCCCGTCGGTCGCCGACATCGACGCCGTCCGGGCCCGGCAGCGGGAACTGGGCCTGCCGGAGGCCTTCGAGTGGGTCCACGAGACGACCCCGGAACTGCTGGCGGTGGCCCGCTCGGCGGGACTGGCCGTGCTGGAGGCCCCGCTGCTGGTCCTCGACCCGGCGGCGACCCCCGACCCGGCCGGGTTCACCGACGTACCGGTCTGGCTGCTGGATCCGGCGGCGCCGGACTTCGCCACGCAGGTCGCCACGCGTCGGGCGGTGGCCGCGGTCGGCTTCAGCGCACCCGGCACCGCCCCGGGTGCCGCCGGCCCGGCCGAGCGGAACGCCGCCGTGGGCGAACTGGACCTCGCCGCGGTGGAGGAGGAGGCGTCCCGGACCGCGGCCGGTCGGCGCGTCTCGGCGCTGGCCGGCACCCCCGTCGAGGGAGCGCTGGCCTCCGGGATGGCGATGCGCGTCGACGACGTGGCCGAGATCGCCGGGGTGGCCACCCTGCCGGCGGCCCGGGGCCGGGGCCTCGGCGCGGCGGTGACCGCCGCCCTGGCCCGCGCACTGCGGGACGCCGGCACCGACCTGGTCTTCCTCTCCGCCGGCAGCGAGGAGATCGCCCGGGTCTACGTCCGGGTCGGCTTCCGCCGGATCGGCACCGCCTGCATCGCCGAGCCCACGGCCGTACTGCCCTGAGCCCGGTGCGGCACGCCCTTACGGGGTGGGCGCGGACCCGCCCCGCCGTAGGTGTCGGGCGGTCAGCCCGACGAGGAGGGCGGGGGACGCCACTGGGCGGCCGACGAGGCGGCCCGGCCCAGCAGGCGGGTGGTGATCGGGCCGAGCGCGGCGTCCCGCGCGCGCAGGGCGAGCCGCCCCCGGGTCTGTAGCACCGCCGACATCCGGCGGGTCTGCCGGACCACGCCGGCCACGCGCGGCCGACGGGTGCGGTCGTACCCGGTGACGGCGTCCGGCAGCCGGGTCTCGCGGAGCAGCGACTGGAGGGTCGCCGCGTCCTCGAAGGCCAGGCAGGCGCCCTGCCCGAGGTGTGGCGGCATGGCGTGCGCGGCGTCGCCGAGCAGCACCACCCCGCCGGGGCCCGACCGGAAGGCGTACTGACGCGGCAGCGGGCGCAGTTCCCGGACCTCCTGCTGCACCAGGTCGGCGGGCTCGGTCGCGGCGAGCAGCGCGTCCACCGGGGCCGGCCAGCCGGCGAACCAGCGGCGGAGCAGGGCGAGCTGGGTCTCCGCCGACTCCGGGCGGGGTGCGCCGGCCGCGGTGGCCATCCAGTACACGCCGCCCCGGGCGGTCCCCCCGGCCGAGTCCCGGTCGCCCAGGGACGCCGAGACGAACCGGTAGCCCGCCCCGAGGATCTCCCCTCCCAGGGGTTGGTCGGCGGGGAGCCGGGGCGCGCGGTACCAGGGGATCACCGCCCGCCAGGTGGCGCTGCCCGAGGCGACCACCCCGGCCTCGGGAGCGAGCTGGCGGCGGATCACGCTCTCCACGCCGTCCGCCGCGACGATCAGGTCCGCCTCGTGCTGGTGGTGACCGTCGCCGACCGAGGGACGGCCGTTGCCACCGGTCCGCACGGTACGGACGGTCACTCCGGTCCGCAGGTCCACCCGGTCACCGAGCCCGGCGACGAGGGCGTCGTGCAGGTCCTCCTGGTGCACCACGACCGGCGCCCGCTCCGGCGCGGTGGGGCGGGGTTGCACCAGCCAGTGACCGTCCGGCCGGCGGATGCCCCCGTCGGGTAGCGGGGTGGCGACGACGTCGAGACCGGCACCGAGGCCGAGGGCACGCAGCGCCCGGACCCCGTTGGGCCAGAGCACCACCGCGGTCGGCTCGGGACGTACCCGGTCGGCCTGCTCCAGGAGGGTGACCTGCCAGCCGGAGCGGGCCAGCGCACCGGCGCACGCCAGGCCGCCGATCCCGGCGCCCACCACCACGGCGGTCCGCACTGCCATGGTCGCCTCAGCTGTCGCGGTCGGTGGGGCGCGGACCGGCGTCGGCGTCCGCACCCCGGGAGCCGTCCGCGTCGCCGGGGTCGTCGGTGTCCCGGGAGCCGTCGGAATTCGCACGATCGGCGGCCCGCTCCGGCGCGGGACCGTCCTTGCCGGCGGGGGCGTCGGGCACCTCGCCGGTCTCCCGGTACGCCCGGAACTGCTCCTCGTCGACCGTCCGGTAACCGCGCGGGGCGGCCAGGTCGGGGCTGGTGTCGGTGCGGGACAGGTCGAGCTGGGAGACGTTCCCGCCGCCGGTGGCGGCCACCGGCGCGTCGGCCGGGATCGGCACCACGTACTCGCGGGGCCCCCGGACCCGGAGGAAGTAGACCAGGGCACCCAGGAAGACCAGCGCCGACGTCCAGACGTTGAGCCGGAGGCCGAGGATCTCGGTGGCGTCGTCGGTCCGCATCAGCTCGATCCAGAACCGGCCGACGGTGTAGCCCATCACGTACAGCGCGAAGGCCCGGCCCCGGCCCAGTCGGAACCGCCGGTCGACGGCGAGGACCAGCAGGGCGACACCGACGTTCCAGAGCGCCTCGTAGGCGAAGGTGGGGTGGTAGAGGCCCGGTTCGAGGATCGGCTGGCCGGCCTCGTCGCTGAGCGCCTGGCCGGGGTTGTCCGGGTCCATCCGGTGAATCTCCAGCCCCCAGGGCAGGGTGGTCCGGCCGCCGTAGAGCTCGTTGTTGAACCAGTTGCCGAGCCGACCCACGGCCTGGGCCAGCGGCAGCCCGGGGGCGAGGGCGTCGGCCACCACGGCGAACGGGATGCCGAGCTGACGGGCGGCGAGCCACGCGCCGACCGCGCCACCGGCGACGGCGCCCCAGATGCCGAGGCCGCCCTCCCAGATGGCGAAGGCCGCCAGCGGGTCACCGCCGGTGCCGAAGTACTTCTGGGGGGAGGTGATCACGTGGTAGATCCGCGCGCCGATGATGCCGGCCGGCACGGCCCACACCGCGATGTCCAGCACCGCCCCCGGGGCGACCCCCCGGCGGCGCAGCCGGTACTCGGTGACCAGGCAGGCCACCACGATCCCGGCGACGATGCACAGCGCGTACGCCCGGATCGGGACCGGGCCGAGCTGCCAGACGGCGGTGCTGGGGCTGGGCAGAGCCG
The DNA here is from genome assembly GCF_040639195.1 of Micromonospora sp. NPDC023956. NCBI lineage: Bacteria > Bacillati > Actinomycetota > Actinomycetes > Micromonosporales > Micromonosporaceae > Micromonospora > Micromonospora sp. NPDC023956. The sequence continues at coordinate 458,432 of NZ_JBEZZN010000004.1, read as the reverse complement.
CCAGGGGCGTCAGCGAGGCGAGAGTCACGGGTGCACACGCTACCGCTGTGACCCGGGTCGGTGACATCCCGGTCGGTGCCGGTCGCCACGTACTGACTTCTGGTTTGGGGGGCCGTAGGCTGTTTGTCCATGAGGTCGCTCACCGGGGCGGTCGCCGCGGTCGTCGTCGACGACACCGGACGGGTGCTGCTCTGCCGGCAGGGCCGGCGGACGGCACGGTGGGCGCTGCCGGGCGGTCGGTCCCGGCCGGGCGAGAGCCCCGACCAGGCGGTGGTACGTGACGTGCACGCCGAGACCGGCCTGACCGTCGAGGTCGTGGACCTCGTCGGGATCTACCACCTGCCGGCGGCACCGGACGCGCCACCGGCCGGACGGGCCGGCCCACCGCCGGACGTCCTGGTACACGTGCTCCGGGCCCGGGTCCGGGGCAGCTCCCCGGCCGGCGTACCGGGTGGAGGTTGCCGGTTGTCCTGGCACGACCCCTGCCGGTTGCCGGAGCCGCTCACCCCGGTCACCCGGTGGGCCGTGGCCGACGCGACGGCCGGCCGCTCCGGCGTGCTGCGCGAGGTACGAGCACACGCCGGGACCGGGCCACCCACGGCGCACCCCGGACTGCCTGCCGCCCGCCCCGGAAAATCCGCGGACCGCCCCAGGGATACCGCGGACCGCCCACGGAGTCCGGCCAGCCCGGCCGGCCGCAACGGCCCCGATGCCCGGTGACACCGCAGGCCCAGCCGATGCCGTCTGAGACTCCGCTGCTCGCGGTCTGACACCTCCGGACTTCCGCACCCGCGTATCGCCAACGGCAGGAGCGGCCAGGTTCGAGGCGTCCTCCCCGCTACGGTTCACCCTGCCTGCTCCGTGCTCCGGTTCGCCCTTCGTTCTACGGTTCGCCCGGTGGCCGCCGGTTGCCGCCGGCCGCCGGTTGGGTGGCTGGTGGCCACCGTCACGCTCCGTCAGGCTGGCGGTGTGGGGGTATCGCCGGACGCACGCTGTAGAGCTGCCCGCACAGACGGGGCAGCGGGGGCTGGTGCATGTTCTGGCCGGCGACTCTCCCTGCCGGAACGGCCGGCCCGGATTGCCGGCCCGGATTGCCGGCCCGGTCGCTCGGAGCAAAAGCCAGCTCCAGGTCGCCGGCCGGTCGTCATTGCGGGAGCCGCCTACCGGCGCGTTCGGGGGCCACTGACGGAACCGGACCGAACGGCGCGGGTGGGTGGGCGCACAGACGGGGCAGCTCCACAGCGTCCTCGGGGTAACACCTCGGTCCCGCAGAGCAGCGGCCCACGGCCTTGGTCGGCCACGCCCGGCCGGGCAACGGGCCCGGGAGAACGGTCAGCGGATCCAGAAGGCCGCCCGACCGGACACGGGTCCGAAAAGCCGGCGGGCACGGCTCCACGGGGCCGCCCGGGGACGGGTCCGGAAAGCCGGCGGGCACGGGTCCAGAAGGCCGGCCGGCCGGTCAACGGGGTGCGAGACGCCGCCCGGCCGGTCAACGGGTCCGGACGCCCTCGGCCAGTTCGGCGGAGAGGGCCCGCAGCGCGGTCAGGCCGGTGGCCTGGTCGGGGGCGTCGAGCAGGCACCGGATCAGTGCGCTGCCGACGATCACACCGTCGGCGTACCCGCCCACGGTGCCGGCCTGCGCCCCGTTGCCCACGCCGAGCCCCACCCCGACCGGCAGGTCGGTGACCGCGCGGACCCGGGCGACCAGGGTCGGGGCGGCGTCGGAGGTCTGGGCCCGCGCGCCGGTGACCCCCATGACGGCGGTGGCGTAGACGAAGCCCCGGCAGTGGGCCACGGTCATCGCCAGCCGCGCGTCGGTGGAGGAGGGCGAGACCAGGAACGTGCGGTCCAGGTCGTGCGCGTCCGAGGCGGCGAGCCACTCGTCGGCCTCGTCCGGGATCAGGTCCGGCGTGACCAGGCCGGTGCCGCCGGCGGCGGCGAGGTCCCGGGCGAAGGCGTCGACGCCGTACTGCTCGATCGGGTTCCAGTAGGTCATCGTCACCACCGGCGCGCCGGTGGCCGCGACCGCCTCGATGATGCGCAGCGTGTCCCGGGTGCGGACACCACCGGCGAGAGCGATGTCGCTGGCCTTCTGGATCACCGGCCCGTCCATCACCGGATCGGAGTACGGAATCTCCACCTCGATGACGTCGACGCCCGCCTCGACCATGGCGGTCATCGCGGCGATGCTCCCCTCGACGGTGGGGAAGCCGGCCGGCATGCAGCCGACCAGCAGCGCCCTGCCCTCGGCGCGGGCCTTGTCGAAGGCGACCCCGATCCGGCTCATGTCACTCCCTGTCGAGGATGCCGAAGTACCCGCCGGCGGTGTGGACGTCCTTGTCGCCCCGACCGGAGAGGTTGACCACGATGAGCGGTTCCCGGCCCAGCTCGTCGGCGAGGCGGGGGGCGATCTTGATCGCGCCGGCCAGGGCGTGCGCGCTCTCGATCGCCGGGATGATCCCCTCGGTACGGCAGAGCAGCTCGAACGCGGCCATCGCCTCGTCGTCGGTGACCGGCTCGTACGTCGCCCGGCCGCTGTCGTGCAGCCAGGCGTGCTCCGGCCCGACGCCCGGATAGTCCAGGCCGGCGGAGATCGAGTGGGACTCGATGGTCTGCCCGTCGTCGTCCTGGAGGACGTAGGTGCGGGTGCCGTGCAGCACGCCGGACGACCCGCCGGTGATGCTGGCCGCGTGCCGGCCGGTCTCGACGCCCGCCCCGCCGGCCTCGAAGCCGTAGAGCCGGACGTCGGCGTCACCGACGAAGGCGTGGAAGACGCCGATGGCGTTGGAACCACCGCCGACACAGGCGGCGACCGCGTCGGGCAGCGCGCCGGTGAGGTCCAGGCACTGCTGCCGGGCCTCCTCGCCGATGCCCTTGACGAAGTCCCGGACCATCGCCGGGAACGGGTGCGGCCCGGCGGCCGTCCCGATCAGGTAGTGCGTGTCGTCGACGTGGGCGACCCAGTCACGCATCGCCTCGTTCATCGCGTCCTTGAGGGTGCGCGAGCCGTTGGTGACCGGGACGACGGTGGCGCCGAGCATCCGCATCCGGGCCACGTTCAGCGCCTGCCGCTCGGTGTCGACCTCGCCCATGTAGACGACGCACTCCAGGTCGAACAGGGCGGCGGCGGTGGCGGTGGCCACGCCGTGCTGCCCGGCCCCCGTCTCGGCGATCACCCGGGTCTTGCCCATCCGCCGGGTGAGCAGGGCCTGACCGAGCACGTTGCGCACCTTGTGCGCGCCGGTGTGGTTCAGGTCCTCCCGCTTGAGCAGCACCCGCGCGCCGATCCGGGTGGAGAAGCGGTTCGCCGCGTAGAGCCGGGACGGCGCACCGGCGTAGTCGCGCAGCAACGCGTCGAACTCGGCGAGAAAGCTCTCGTCGGTCATCGCGTACCGGTACGCCGCCTCCAGCTCGTCCAGCGCGGCGACGAGCGCCTCGGGGACGAACCGGCCACCGTACCGGCCGAAGTGGCCGGCCGGGTCGGGGAGCAGACCGGCCGCGCCGGCCCGCGCGTTGGCGCTCATCGTGGTCCTCTCGGTGCTGACTTGAGCGGGCGGATCCGGTGGGCCTCAGCGCACCGGACGCGGGGTGGCCGGGTGGTTGCCGGCGTTGACCAGCTCCGACACCGCCTCGCGGGGGCTCTTCTGGGTAACCAGGCCCTCGCCGACCAGGACGGCGTCCGCCCCGGCCGAGGCGTACCGGATGAGGTCGTGCGGGCCGCGCACACCGGATTCGGCGATCTTGACCACGCTGCTCGGCAGGCCGGGCGCGATCCGCTCGAACACCGACCGGTCGACCTGGAGGGTACGCAGGTCACGGGCGTTGACGCCGATCACCTGGGCACCGGCCTCCAGGGCCCGGTCGGCCTCCTCCTCGTCGTGCACCTCGACCAGCGCGGTCATCCCGAGCGACTCGATCCGCTCCAGGAGCCCGACCAGGGCGTTCTGCTCCAGTGCCGCGACGATCAGCAGGACCAGGTCGGCCCCGTGCGCCCGCGCCTCGTGCACCTGGTAGCTGGAGACCACGAAGTCCTTCCGCAGCACCGGGACCTTCACGGCAGCCCGGACGGCGGCCAGGTCGTCCAGCGACCCGCCGAACCAGCGGCCCTCGGTCAGCACGCTGATCGCCCGGGCACCGCCGGCGGCGTACTCACCGGCCAGGTCGGCGGGATTGGCGATCTCGGCGAGTTGTCCGCGCGACGGCGACGAACGCTTCACCTCGGCGATCACCGCCACGCCCGGCCGCCGCAGGGCCGCGTACGCGTCCAGCGGTGGTGGGGCGGCGGCGGCGAGTTCACGGATCCGCTCCAGCGGGATCTGCTCCTGCCGACGGGCGACGTCCTCGCGTACGCCGGCCAGGATCTCGTCGAGCACGCTGGCGGGCGCCGACGAACCGGCCTCGTCCCCCTCCGCGTGCGCATACTCAGCAGTCACCAACGGACTCCCCTCTCCGGGTGTCATGGGCCGATGCTAGGTGGCGGCGCTGAACCCCAGGTGGGGGGGTATGGCGCGCCTCACGAGATGGGCTGGGGCATAATGACCGACTTCCGGTGAGCGGAAAGCGACACAGCGCAACCGGTCGGGTCGACCACCGCGATCGTCCCCACCGCCCACCGCCACCGGGTCATCGATCATCCTCATCATCATGACACTCCCGCCGTCCGTTGTCCGCGCGAGGCGTCCCGCCCCGGTGGCTGTCGGCCCCGCGGCGTCCGGTGTGACGAAGGTCAAGGACGAACGGCCCTGACCACGGCGTTCATGCCCACGCCAGTGTTGATGCGGCGGTCATCACGTCGAAACGTGAAGCCGGCAGCATCAGCATCGTGCAGACTCGGAAACGGGTCCGCCCCACCGACCGAACGGATTCGTTGCGGAGTGATCATGAGTACTGACCAGCCGGCATCGACCATCGGACTCACCACCATCTCCCGGACGGTCGCCTCGCTCGCCGTCGGCATGGTGCACACCCTGGAACGGGCGGTCGTCGGCGAGGAGCGGGTGCGCACCGCCCGGGGCAACGCCTGGGAGGCGGTCTGCGCGGACCGGGCCCGTGCCGACCGTCGCGCCGAACTGCACCGTCTGGTGACGGAACTCGCCGCCGCCCGCGCCGACGAGCGGCAACCGGTCAGCTGACCGTCGGGTCCTCACCCCGGTCCAGCGCGTCCCACGCGGCGGCGGTACCCCGCGTCGGCGCCGCCGCTCCGGTGGCCTCCGGGGCGTCCGGGCTGGTCGCGCCGCCGCCGTGGTCCGGACGCTCGTAGCGGGCGCCCATCGCCGGCCAGGCCGCCCCCCGCAGGGCCGTCCACGCCCCACCGGCCGCCGCCAGCAGGCCCCCGAGCAGGCAGAGCGCCGGCCACTGCCGACTGACGGCACCGCCGAACCCGGCGGTCAGGGCGTACCCGCCGCCCACCGCCACGGCCGCCCCGAGCACCAGGATCACCAGCCCGACCGCACGCCGAAGCCCGCCCCGGGTGGCGAGCACGGCTCCCGCGCCGGCCAGCGCGACCACTGCCAGCGCCGGCAGCCAGGGCAGCAGGGTGGCCCCGGACCGCTCCTCCCGTAGGGCCGGCAGCGGCACCGGTCGGGGGGTCACCTCGACCGCCCAGGGCCGGGTCGCCGCCCAGACCGCCAGGCCCGCTCCGGCCAGGCAGAGCAGCACCGCGAACGTCAGTTCACGCCGCCCGGCCCGCGACGCGCTCCCTTCCCCCGCCGCGCTCATCGGGTCCACCCTCCGATCGCGACTGCGGGGCTCCGCTGCGCCGCACTCCTCGCGCTCACCACGCCCACCCTCCGATCGCGACTGCGGGGCTCCGCTGCGCTGCACTCCTCGCGCTCACCACGCCCACCCTCCGATTGCGACTGCGGGGCTCCGCTGCGCTGCACTCCTCGCGCTCACCGGGCCGGCCGGAGGGTTTCGGCGGCGGCGATGGCGGCGAGCACCGCAGCGGCCTTGGCCCGGGTTTCCCGGTCCTCGGCGGCGGGATCGGAATCGGCCACCACCCCCGCGCCGGCCTGCACGTACGCCCAGCCGTCCCGGATCAGGGCGGTGCGGATCGCGATCGCCATGTCCAGGTCGCCGCCGAAGCCGAAGTAGCCGACCGTGCCGCCGTAGAGGCCCCGGCGGACCGGCTCCAACTCCTCGATGATCTCCATCGCCCGGACCTTCGGCGCACCGGAGAGGGTCCCGGCGGGGAAGGTGGCGGCGAGCGCGTCGAACGCGGTGGCGTCGGAGCGGAGCGTGCCGACCACGGTGGAGACGATGTGCATGACGTGGCTGTACCGCTCGATGGTGGCGAACTCGGGCACCTCGACAGTGCCCGGTCGACACACCCGGCCCAGGTCGTTGCGGCCCAGGTCGACGAGCATGACGTGCTCGGCGCGTTCCTTCGGGTCGGCCAGCAGCTCGGTGGCGAGCCGGGCGTCGTGCTCGGGATCGGCGCCCCGGGGCCGGGTGCCGGCGATCGGGTGCAACAACGCCCGGCGCTGCCCGTCGTCGGCGCCGGTGACCTTCAGGTGCGCCTCCGGCGAGGAGCCGACGATGTCGAAGTCGTCGAAGCGGAGCAGGTACATGTACGGGCTGGGGTTGGTGGTGCGCAGCACCCGGTAGACGTCCAGCGGGTCGGCGTCGGTACGCCGCTCGAAGCGCTGCGCCAACACGATCTGGAAGCACTCCCCGGCCCGGATCGCCTCCTTCGCCGCCTCCACCGCCTTCGGGTAGTTCCCCTCGGCCGTCCGCGAGGTCACCGCACCGACCGGCGGGCGGTCGACCGTGGAGATCATCGGCGGGTTCGGCCGGGAGAGCGCCGAGGTCATCGCGTCGAGCCGGCCGATCGCGTGGTGGTAGGCGGCGGTCACCTCGGCGGCGCGGCCGGGCTCGTCCGGCGGCGGCAGGACCGCGTTGGCGATGAGGATCGCCGAACCCTCGTAGTGGTCCAGGACCACCAGGTCGGTGGCGAGCATCATGCCCAGTTCGGGTACGCCGAGGTCGTCCTCGCTGAGGCTGGGCAGCCGCTCGATCCGGCGGACCAGGTCGTACCCGAGGTAGCCGACCATGCCGCCGGTCAGCGGGGGCATGCCGCTGGTCGGGTCGAACGACGGCCCGGCCAGCGCGGCCACCGTGTCGCGCAGCACCCGCGCCGGGTCGCCTTCGGTGGGCAGGCCGGCGGGGGGCCGCCCGAGCCAGGTCGCCGCGCCGCCGCGTTCGACCAGGGTGGCGCTGCTGCGGACGCCGATGAAGCTGTACCGGGACCAGGCCAGCCCGGCCGAGCCGACCCCCTGCTCGGCGGATTCGAGCAGGAAGGTCCCCGGGCCCCCGGCGAGTTTGCGGTAGACCCCGACCGGGGTCTCGCCGTCGGCCAGCAGCCGCCGGGTGACCGGGACGACCCGCCAGCGGGCCGCCAGCTCGGTGAAGGCGGCCAGGTCGGGGCTCACCACGCCGTCGGTCATGCCGCACCCGCCCCGCCGTCGGCGACCGACGGCTCCCCGGGACCGGCGGTCCCGACCGGCAGCTCCTCGGAGAAGCAGCTGCGCCGGCCGGTGTGGCAGGCCGGGCCCACCTGGTCGACGCTGACCAGCAGCGCGTCGCCGTCGCAGTCCAGGGCGACCGAGCGGACGTACTGGTGGTGGCCGGAGGTGGCGCCCTTGACCCAGTACTCCTGCCGGCTGCGCGACCAGTAGGTGGCCCGGCCGGTGGTCAGCGTGCGGTGCAACGCCTCGTCGTCCATCCAGGCGACCATCAGCACCTCGCCGGTGTCGTGCTGGCGGACCACGGCGGCGACCAGACCGTCGACGCCCCGACGCAGGCGGGCCGCGATGGCCGGATCGAGCCGGGACGGACGGACCGGCCCCGGGAGGGCCGGGTGGGTCGGGCTGGCGGGAGCGCCGGTCGGCGGCGCGTCAGGTACGGGCACAGTCACCCATTGTCCCGTACGCGGCGGGGACCTCCCAGCCCCGTCCCGGTTCGGGGACGCCACCGGCCCGCAGCCCGCCCGACGGTCGGGCGATGGCTGATCGGAAACGGTCCCCCACGGCGGCGGAGGACGGGGCACCGTTGTGCCCGGACAGAAACTCATCTATCGTTGAGTTCAACGGATGCTGAATTCGAGGAGGGGTGGCATGGACAGTGCGATCACCCTGGCCGACCTGGTGGTCGACCGGGGCGGACGCCGGATACTGGACGGCGTGAGCTGCGCCGTGCCGCGCGGCACGGTGACCGGGCTGCTCGGCCCGAGCGGCAGCGGCAAGACCACCCTGATGCGCGCCGTGGTCGGAGTGCAGACGGTCAGCTCCGGGGCGGTGACCGTGCTCGGCCGACCGGCCGGGACGCCGGCCCTGCGCCGACGGGTCGGGTACCTCACCCAGGCGCCGAGCGTCTACGCCGACCTGACGGTCCGGGAGAACGTGCGGTACTTCGCCGCTATCCACGGGCGCGAGCGGGCCGACGCCGACCGCGCGGTGGCCGAGGTCGGGCTCACCGGGGCGGTCGGGCAACTGGTCCGGACCCTCTCCGGCGGGCAGCGCAGCCGGGTCTCCCTGGCCTGCGTGCTGGTCGCCCGACCGGAGCTGGTCGTGCTCGACGAACCCACCGTCGGCCAGGACCCGGTGCTCCGGGCCGACCTCTGGGCCCGCTTCCACGAGCTGGCCGCCACCGGGACCACCCTGCTGGTCTCCAGTCACGTGATGGACGAGGCCGCCCGCTGCGACCGGCTGCTGCTGATCCGGCAGGGGCGGCTGCTCGCCGACGACACCCCGGACGGGGTGCGCGCCGCAGCCGGCGTGACCGACCTGGACGAGGCCTTCCTGCGCCTGATCCGGGCCGCCGAGGCGCGGCACGCCGGAGAGGAGGAGTCGTGAACCCCCGCATCGTGGCGGCCACCGCCGGTCGGGTGCTGCGCCAGCTCCGGCACGACCCACGGACCATCGCCCTGCTGATCGTGGTGCCCGGCGCGCTGCTCACCCTGGTTCACTTCATGTACGCCGGGCAACCCACCCCACCCGGGCAACCGGCCACGTTCGACCGGGTCGCCCTGGTCATGCTCGGGTTCTTCCCCTTCACGGTCATGTTCCTGGTGACCAGCATCGCGATGCTGCGCGAACGCACCACCGGCACGCTGGAACGGCTGCTCACCACCCCGCTGGGCAAGCTGGACCTGCTCCTCGGGTACGCCCTGGCCTTCGGGCTGGCCGCCACGGTGCAGGCGGTGGTCAGTGGCGCGGTGGCCTACGCGCTGCTCGACCTGGACACCGCCGGCAGCGGCTGGCTGGTCGTCGTCATCGCCGTGGTCACCGCCCTGCTCGGCATGGCGCTGGGACTGCTGTGCAGCGCCTTCGCCCGCACCGAGTTCCAGGCCGTACAGTTCATGCCGGTCGTGGTGGCCCCGCAACTCCTGCTCTGCGGACTCTTCGTCGCGCGGGAGCAGATGGCCGGCTGGCTCCGGGCGGTCAGCGACGCGCTACCCCTGTCGTACGCGGTCGAGGCGTTGCGGGAGGTCGGCGCGCACGCCGAGCCCACCGTCACGATGTGGCGGGGCCTGACGGTGGTGGCCGGGTCGACGCTGCTCGCCCTGGTGCTCGCCGCGGCCACGCTGCGTCGGCGCAGCGGCTGACGGTTTCGGTCCAACACCGACCGGCGGCCGGCAGACCGGGTGGACGGGCAGACCGGGCGAGCGGGCAGACCGGGCGAGCGGGCAGACCGGGCGAGCGGGCAGACCGGGCGAGCGGGCAGACCGGGCGAGCGAGGGGCGGCGATGAACAGACGGACCGGACGACGACCGGGCAACCCGGACACCCGGGAGGCGATCCTCGTGGCGGCCCGGACGGCGTTCGCCGCACGGGGTTTCGACGCGGCCTCGATCCGGGCGATCGCCGGGGCGGCCGGGGTGGATCCGGCCCTGGTCCACCACTACTTCGGCAGCAAGGACAAGCTCTTCCTGGCCGCCATGAACGCGCCGGTCGACCCGGGACGGCTGCTGCCCGGGGTGCTCGACGGCGATCCGGCGGGCATCGGCGAACGGCTGGTCCGGGGCCTGCTCGCGATCTGGGACTCACCGGCCGGGACGGCCGGGGTGGCGCTGCTGCGCTCGGCGGTGAGCACCGAGTGGACCGCCCGGCTGCTGCGGGAGTTCCTGGTCACCCAGGTGCTGCGCCGGGTGCTCCAGCACCTCGACGCCGACCCGGCCGAGCTGCCGCTGCGCGGCTCCCTGGCCGCCGCCCAGATGGGTGGGCTGGTGCTGATGCGGTACGTCGTCCGGCTGGAGCCGCTGGCCTCCGCGCCGCCGGAGACCCTGGTCGCCGCGGTCGGCCCCGTCGTGCAGCGCTACCTGACCGGGCCGCTGGACGGGGTCGTCCCCGGCTGACCGGGCCGCTGGACGGGGTCGTCCCCCGCTGACCGACCGGTCTGCGGGGATCCGCGTTCACCGACCCCCGGTGACGCGGACGCGCGACGACGCCGGGACCGCGCCGAGGGGCCCCGAGCAGGCGGGACGGGTCGGCGGGTCCGGGTCGACGGGTCCGGATCGGGCCGGACCGCGCCGACGGTCCGGGTCAGGCGGGACGGGCCGACGCCCGATGCCGGCAGAGCACCGGGTGCAGCAGCCGGGCCAGGTCGGCGTGGTCGGCGACCGGCCGAGGGAAGGACAGCCGGGCCCGTTGCCGGGCACCGGGCCCACCCAGGGACACCACCAGGCCGTACCGGTCGACGCGGACGATCCGGGGCGGCGCGCCGGCCCGCTCGCCGAGCCGGCCGAGCTGCCGGCGTAGGTAGGCGGCGACCTGGTCGCCGTGGTGCTCGGCGAGGTCGGTCAGGAGGGCGCCCTCGACCGGATGCAGCGGATCCGGGTCGGCTGCGGCGTACTCGTCGCGCGGGACGCGCCGCACCTCTCCGGCGACGTCCAGCCGGGCCTCGGCCACCTCGAAGCGGTACAGCCGGAACCGGGTGCCGACGTCGAGCAGATCGCCGGTCGGCTCCATGGTGGCGAAGTCGACCGCGGCGGCGCGGGCGTCCGCCCCGTCCAGCGGGGCCGCCCAGCCGGAGACCCAGGCGCGGCCGAGTGACGGCGCACCCGCCGCCGGGGGCAGGTCCAGCACGTCGAGCACCACCGCGACGTCGTCCCGGACCGCCCCGGTGGGGCGCAGCGCGGCGGCCAGGTCGCTGACCACCGGTACGAGCATCAGCACCCGCCCGTCCGGATCCGTGACGTGCCGGACCTGGTACGGCCCCGGGCGGTGCGCCAGGTGCACCAGCCCGGGAAGGCGGCCGGCCACCAGGGTCCGGACCGTCTCGGCGCTGCTCGGTCGCATGACCGCCCCTTTCCATAGGTTAGGCTAACCTAACCCAGGAGATTAGAGCACCCGACCACGGGCGTCCAGCAGATCCCCCAAACGCCGGATCACCGGGTCTGCTCCAACCAGGAGGCGTAGAGCAACCCGTAGACCGAGTCCGGTTCCCGGATCAGCTCGTCGTGCGGACCGCGCTGCACGACCCGGCCCCGGTCCACCACGATCACCTCGTCGGCGGCCTGGGCGGTGGAGAGCCGGTGCGCGATGGCGAGGGTGGTCCGACCCCGGGTCACCGCGTCCAGGGTCTTCTGTAGACGCACCTCGGTGGCCGGGTCGACCGCGCTGGTCGCCTCGTCCAGCACCAGCAGGTCCGGGTCGGCGACGTACGCCCGGGCGAGGGCGACCAACTGCCGCTCCCCCACGCTGAGCGCCTCGCCACGCTCCCCGACCGGGGTGTCCAGCCCGGACGGCAGCCCCTCCAACCAGTCGACCAGCCCCAGCTCGGTGAAGGCCGCGACGAGCTGCTCGTCGGTGAGTTCCGGCCGGGCGAAGCGGACGTTCTCCCCCACCGTCGCGTCGAAGAGGAAGCCGTCCTGCGGCACCATGACCACCCGACTGCGCAGCGAGTCGAACCGCACCTGCTCCAGCGGCGTGCCGGAGAGCAACACGGTGCCGTTGGTCGGATCCATCAGCCGGGTGAGCAGCTTGGCGAAGGTCGTCTTGCCGCTGCCGGTCTCGCCGACCACCGCCACCCGGGTCTTCGCCGGGATCTCCAGGTCGATGTCGTGCAGCACCGGCGGCCCCCCGGGGTACGCGAAGCCCACCTGCGCGAACCGCACGTCCAGCGGCCCCGGCGGCAGCTGGCGCCCCTGCTCCCCCGGGTCGGCCACGTCCGGGCGCAGGTCCAGCACGTCCAGCACCCGCCGCCAGCCGGCGATCGCGTTCTGCGCCTCGTTGAGCACCTCGGTGGCGATCTGCACGGGCTGGATGAACAGGGTCACCAGGAACAGGAACGCGGTGATCTGACCGACCGAGAGCGTGCGGTCCGCGCCGAGGCTCACCCCGACCACGACCACGCCGGCCAGGGCGAGACCGGCGGCCAGTTCCCCGACCGAGCTGCCCAGGATGCTGAACCGGATGGCCCGCTGCTGGGCCTCCCGGTGGCCGTCGATCGCCTCGTCCAGCCGCCGGGAGGTCCGCCCCGCGATCCCGTACGCCCGGATGACCGGCGCGCCGACCACGCTCTCCGCGACCGCGCCGAGCAGCGCGCCCAGCCGCTGCCGGACCACCCCGTACGCCGCGCCGAGACGGCGCTGGAGAGCCCGGATCACCAGGACGGCCGGCAGGAAGGCGGCGAAGACCACCAGGGTCAGCTGCCAGGAGTAGAAGAGCATGACGATCGTGGTGACCACGAGCTGACCGATGTTGATGAGGAGGATCACCCCGCCCCACTGGAGGAACTGGGTGATCTGGTCGACGTCACTGGTCACCCGGGACACCAGCGAACCGCGCCGCTCGGACTGCTGGTGCAGCATCGACAGGTCGTGCACGTGCCGGAACGCCCGGGTCCGGACGTTGGCCAACGCCGTCTCGCTCACCGTGAACAGCCGGCGCATCATCAGGTAGCCGCAGATCGTGGTCACCACCAGGGTCGCGGCGGTCAGGGCGACCACCGTCCCGACGGTGCCGAGGTCGACCCCGCCGATCAGACCCCGGTCGATGCCCTGCTGTACCGCCACCGGTACGGCGGCCCGGCCCACCATGAAGACCAGCGCCAGCGCCAGCGTGCCGGCCAGCCCGACCCGCAGTTCCGGGGAGAGGGACAGGCCCCGGCGCAGCGTGCGCCAGGCCGTCTCGACTCCCTCCGGCGGCTGCCCCGACCCGCCCACCGGCTCCACCTTCTCCTCCACCACGGCGCTCACCGGGTCAGCCTCTCGTTCGCGACTGCGGGGCTCGCAAGCTCACTCCTCGCGCTCACCGAACTCGCCCTCCGTTCGCGACTGCGGGGCTCGCAAGCTCACTCCTCGCGCTCACCGGGTCAGCCTCTCGTTCGCGACTGCTCACCGGTCCATCTCCACTTCGAGGCCGGTGGCCACCGGGACCACCGCCGGGTCCTGGTACGTACGGGCCTGCTCGCGTTCGGTCTCCGCCTGCTCGTACGCGGTGACCAGGTCCACGTAGCCCGGCACGGTGGCGAGCAGTTCGGCGTGCGTGCCCCGGGCCACCACCCGGCCCTGCTCGACGTAGACGACCTCGTCGGCCATGGCGATCGTGGCGCGGCGGTACGCCACCACCAGGATCGAGGTGCCGGCGCCCGTTCCCTCGGTCGCCGAGGAGCGCAGCCCGGCCAGGATGGCCGCCTCGACCCGGGGGTCGACCGCGCTGGTCGCGTCGTCGAGCACCAGCAGCCGGGGGCGGCCGGCGAGCGCGCGGGCCAGGGTGAGGCGCTGCCGCTGCCCACCGGAGAGCGAGGTGCCCCGCTCACCGACCCGGGTGTCCAGCCCCTCGGGCAGGGCCGCGACGAAACCGTCCGCCTCGGCCAGCCGCAGCGCCGCCCAGACGTCGTCGTCGCTGATGCCGGGGCGGTCCAGGGCGACGTTCCCGCGCACCGTGTCGTCGAAGACGAACGGCACCTGGGCGACCAGCGCGACGTTGCCGGCCAGCGACGCGGCGGTCAACTCCCGGACGTCGACGCCGTCGACGGTGACGGTGCCCGCGTCCGGGTCGACCAGACGCGCCGCCAGGGCGGCGATGGTGGACTTGCCGGCCCCGGTCGGGCCGACCAGGGCGACGGTGCGCCCGGCGGGCACGGTGAAGGTGACCGCGCCGATCACCTCGGCGCCGGGCAGGTGCGCCTCGGCCGGCTCGTACCGGAAGGAGACGTCGGCGAAGGCGAGGGTGGCCGGGCCGCCGCCGGTGGGGTCGAGGTCCCGGTTCCCGTAGGCCATCTCGCCGGTGGCGCGGAGTACCTGCTGCACCCGGTCCCAGCCGGCCACGCTGCGCGGCAGTTCGGCGAGGACCCAGCCGATGGCCCGTACCGGTACGGCCAGCACGGTGAACAGGAACGCGACGCTGACCAGTTCGGCGACCGTGATCGCGTCCTGGCGCAGCCGGATCGCGCCGACCACCAGTACGGCGAGGGTGCCGATGCTGGGCAGGGTCTCCAGCAGCGGGTCGAACAGGCCGCGCAGCCGGCCGACGGCGATCAGCGCGTCGCGCAGTTCCGCCGCGCGGGCGGCGAACCGGCGGGTCTCCTGCGCCTCCCGGCCCATGGTCTTGACCACCAGCGCGCCGTCGAAGCTCTCGTGGGCGATGCCGCTGACCTCGGCCCGCAACTGCTGGGCGCGGGCCTGGCGGGGAGCCATCCGGCGGGAGTAGACCACGTTGAGCGTGAACAGGGCGGGGAAGACGGCCAGCCCGACCAGCGCGAACGTCCAGTCGGTGGCGAAGAGCGCGATGATCGCCCCCGCCACCATCACCAGCGTGCCGACCGCGAAGGGCAGCGGCGCGATCGGGTACCAGGCGGCCTCCACGTCCGAGTTGGCGTTGGAGAGCAGGGTGCCGGTGGCGTGCCGCTGGTGCCAGGACAGCGGTAGTTCCAGGTAGCGGCGGGTCACCCGGCGGCGGTAGCTCGCCTGGAGGCGGTACTGCATGTAGCCGGCGCCGAGGCGGCGTCCGAAGATGCCGACCACCCGCAGCAGGCTGATCCCGAAGAGGGCGGCGGCGGTCAGGGCCAGCACGCCGACCTCCACCGCGCCACGGGCGATCGAGGGCATCACCACGTCCCCCACCACCGCGCCGATCACGTACGCGCTGCCGATCACCATCGCGCCGAAGAGCACGCTGCCGGTGACCGCGACCGTGAAGATCCGTGGTTGTTCCCGGACGGCCCGCCCGAGGACCCGGAGGCCCCGGGCGAGCACGGCCGTACTCGTCCTGCTCGACACGCTCTACTTCCCCCGCCGTAAGCCGCAATTATCTCCCTCATCCTTACCGGTCGGCGCCCGGCGCGGCGACCCGGGTTCGGTTTTGTCCGCTGTGGCAGGAGTGACGTATCGCGTCTCGACGGGCCGTCCGGCCGGGCGCGGCCTACCATCGGGGCATGCCGCGGTACGCCCGATCGGAGCGCCAGGCGCTCGCCGACCTCATGCTGGCCCTCGGGCCCGACGCGCCGACCCTGAACGAGGGCTGGGTGGCCCGGGACCTCGCCGCTCACCTGGTGGTCCGCGAACGCCGGCCGGACGCGGCGGGCGGGATCCTGCTGCCGCCGCTGCGCGGGTACGCCGAGCGGGTGCGACTGCGGATCGCGGCGCGGCCCTGGGCCGAACTGGTGGCGCAGGTGCGTCAGCCGCCGGTGTGGAGCCCGCTGAGCAACCCGCTGACCGACGAGCTGGTCAACACCATGGAGTTCTTCATCCACCACGAGGACGTCCGGCGGGCCGCCCCGGACTGGCAGCCCCGCAACCTGCCGGCCGGACTGCACGCCGCGCTCTGGAAGCGGGCCGCGCCGATGGCCCGGCTCGCCCTGCGCCGGTTCCCGGCGAGCCTGCTCGTCCAGGCTCCGGAGCACGGGGAGGTGCGCTGCGGACGTGGTGGCGAGGCGCTCCGGCTGGTCGGGACGCCGGGCGAGCTGACCCTCTTCCTGTCCGGCCGGCAGCGTGCCGCCCGGGTGCAACTCGACGGGGCGGCGGCGGCCGTGGAGCGGCTGCGTACCGCCAAGCTGGGCCTCTGATCCGACCTCTCGGCGGACCGCCACCGCCGGCAGGGCCGCCGGGCAGGGACGGGACGGCCGCCGACCGGGGCGGAGGCCAACGGAGAGAACAAGTCCGATATCTTGCCCCCGCACGGATTTGTCGGTCCGCCCCGCCCGGGACGGTGTGGCAGGGGGTGGCATGCGGGATTTCGCGCTTTCTACGCTACGGGAACCACCGTTCCCGGGGCGGTGCCACCCGGCGGTCACCCAGGTCGCCCGGGACAGTGCCGACTGGGCGGAGCGGCTCGGCCTGACCTGGTCCGCCGAGAGCCGCCGCCGGCTGGCCCGGGCCGCCGCCGCCGACCTGGCCGGACGGGCCTGCCCGGAGGCACCGGTGGAGCGGCTCCGCCTGCTGACCGATCTGATCACCTGGCTCTTCGCGGTGGACGACGCCTGCGACGAGGACGGGCTGGGGGACACGCCGACCCGGCTGGCCCCCACCGTCGCGGGTCTGCTCGACGTCCTCGACCTCTGCGGCGACCCGGCGCTTCCGGCGCTGCTCGGCACCACCGGCCCGCGCGGGGCCGCGCTGCACGACCTCTGCCGGCGGGTCCGCGCCGACTCCCGCCCGTCGGTGCTGCTCGCCTTCACCGGGCAGCTGCGGGAGTACCTGCTGGCGTTGCTCTGGGAGGCGGCCAACCGGGAGCACCAGCGGGTGCCCGGGGTCGCCGAGTACGTGCAGATGCGCCGGCACACCGGTGCGGTCCACCCGAGTTTCACCCTCACCGACCTGGCCTGCGACGGACCGTCGCCGGACGAGCGGACCCACCCCGACCTGGTCGCTCTGGAGACCCTCGCCGCGGACCTGGTGTGCTGGTGCAACGACGTCTTCTCCTACGGCAAGGAGTACCGGCTGACCGGAGACGGACACAACCTGGTCGCCGCCATCGCCGGAGAGGAGCAGCGCCCCGAGCAGGCCGCCCTGCTGGCCGCGGCGGAACTGTTCAACCGGACCCTGACGGCGTACACGGAGCGGGAGAGCGTACTGCTGCGCACCGCCGACCCGGCCACCCACCGGTTCGTGGCCGCCCGGCGGGGCTGGATCCGGGCCACCTGGGACTGGTCGCTCAACGCCGCCCGATACACCTGATCGCCCGAGAAACACGGCGGCTCCGAGGGGCGGGGCTAGCCGATGACCGGGTGTACGCAATACCCTTCGGTAACCGCAGACCCAGCGTGACCACGATCACGTCGACCACCCCTGAAGGCGGCCCGCAGCGATGGCTCTCGATGTACCGTACCGTTCGATCCCGGACATGTTCCTCAAGCGCGTGGCGGCCACCCCGGACCGACCCGCCTTCGCCCACCCCGCCCCCGACGACTCGGGACCGGTCTGGCTGACCTGGGAACAGGTGGGGCACCGGGCCAGGGCGGTCGCCGCCGGCCTGCACGGTCTGGGCATCGGACTCGAGGACCGGGTGGCGATCCTGGCCAACACCCGGCTGGAGTGGGTCGTCGCCGACCTCGGCGTGATGTGCGCGGGCGGGGCGACCACCACGGTCTACCCCACCACCGAGCCGGAGGACACCTGCTACATCGTCGCCGACTCCGGCTCCCGGGTGCTCTTCGCGGAGAACCCCACCCAGGCCGCCAAGGTGGCCGGGGCGGAGCTGCCGGCGCTGACCCACGTGGTCCTCTTCGACGGCACCGCCGATCCGGACGCGGCCGTCCCCCAGCTCACCCTCGCCGACCTGGAGGAGCGGGGGGCACGGGCGCTGGCCGCCGAGCCGGGCCTGGTCGACGGGATCGTCGCGCAGCTCGGCCCCGAGCACCTGGCCACGCTGATCTACACCTCGGGCACGACCGGCCGCCCCAAGGGCGTCGAGCTGCTGCACGGCGGCTGGTGCTGGGAGGGCGTGGCGCAGGCCGACGTCGGGCTGCTGCGTAGCGACGACCTCCAGTACCTCTGGCTCCCGCTGTCCCACTCGTTCGGCAAGACCCTGCTCTGCGGGGCGACCCACGTCGGGCTCCCGACCTACGTCGACGGCCGGGTGGACAAGCTGGTCGAACTGCTCTCCGTGGTCCGCCCGACGCTGATGTGCGGCGCGCCCCGGGTGTTCGAGAAGGTCTACAACAAGTCGGTCACCACCGCGCGGGACGCCGGTGGCGCGAAGGCGAAGATCTTCGCCTGGGCGGTGCGGGTCGGCAAGGAGAAGGTCGCCCTGGAGCAGGCCGGCAAGCCGGTCCCGGGCGGGCTCCGGCTGCGCCACCGGCTAGCCGAGAAGCTGGTCTTCAGCAAGATCCAGGACCGGCTCGGCGGCCGGATCCGGGTGCTGGTCTCCGGCTCCGCGCCGCTGAGCCCCGAGATCGCCACCTTCTTCGCGGCGGCGAACCTGCCGATCTCCGAGGGGTACGGGCTCACCGAGAGCAGCGCCGGCAACTTCGTCAACCGCCCGGACGGGCTGCGGATCGGCACCGTCGGGCAGGCCATGGGCGACCTGGAGTGCCGGATCGACACCGACGGGGAGATCCTGCTCCGGGGCCGTCCGGTGATGCGCGGCTACCACAACCTGCCCGAGGAGACCGCCGCCGCCTTCACCGAGGACGGTTTCTTCCGTACCGGCGACATCGGCGCCCTGGACGCCGACGGCTACCTGAAGATCACCGACCGGAAGAAGGATCTGTTCAAGACCTCCGGCGGCAAGTACGTCGCGCCGTCGCACATCGAGGGCATGTTCAAGGCGATCTGCCCGTACACCTCGCAGGCGCTGGTGATCGGTCAGGCCCGCAACTTCTGCACGATGGTGGTCACCCTCGACCCGGACGCGATCAAGGGCTGGGCGGCGGGCGGTCCGCTGGAGGGCCGCGACTACACCGCGATCGTCACCTCGCCGCAGGCGAAGGCGATGGTCGACGGGTACGTCGCGGAGCTGAACAGCAAGCTCAACCGCTGGGAGACCATCAAGAAGGTCCTCATCCTGCCGCGCGACCTGACCATCGAGGACGGCGAGATCACCCCGTCGCTGAAGATCAAGCGGCGGGGCGTGGAGAGCAACTTCGCCGCCGAGATCGAGAAGATGTACGACGGCTCGCTCGCCGAGATCTGACCCACCCGCCGCCCCGGGCTCCCCCCTCGCGGGGATCCCGGGGCGGCGGCGCTCAGGCGATGACGGACGGCTCCCGCCACTGCGGGCGGCCGGCCCGGTCCAGGTCGTACCGGACCGCGGCGATCCGGTGCACCGCGTCGACCAGGTCGGCGGCGGGCAGGGTGAACGGCAGCCGCAGGAAACGCTCCAGCGTGCCGTCCAGCCCGAACCGGGGGCCGGGCGCGAGACGTACGCCGACCTCCTCGGCGGCCCGAGCCAGGGCGCTGGAGACCGGCCCGTCCAGTTCCGCCCAGAGGGTCACCCCGCCGCGCGGCACGGTGACCCGCCACTGCGGCAACCGCTCGGCCAGCGCGGCCAGCAACGCGTCCCGCTGGCGGGCCAGTTGCGCCCGCCGGGCGGTCACGATGGTCGACGCCTCGGCGAGCAGGTGCACCGCGACGAGCTGTTCCAGCACCGGGCTGGACATGTCCACCCCGATCCGGGCGGCGGCCAGCCGCTGCACCTGCGGGGCGGAGGCGCGGACCCAGCCGATGCGCAGGCCACCCCAGTACGGTTTGCTCATCCCCCCGATCGTGATCACCCGCGAGTGCCGGTCGAAGGTGGCGGTGGGCGGGGGCACCGGGGTGCCGTCCAGCGGCAGGTCGACGAAGGACTCGTCGACCACCAGGTCGGTGCCGGCCGCGTGGGCCGCCCCGACCACCCGTTCGCGCAGCTCGACCGGCATCAGGTGGCCGGTCGGGTTCTGGAAGTCGGGGATCAGGTAGGCCAGCCGGGGGCGGGTCTGACGGATGCTGGCCAACAGCAGGTCCGCGTCCCAGCCGGCGTCGACCGCCAGGCCGTGAGTGGCGATCCGGGCCCGCCGGGCGGCGAGGGCGGCCAGCGCGTTGGGATAGGTCGGCGACTCCACGAGCACACTGCCGGCCGGGGCGAGCGCCAGCCTCAGCACCAGGTCCAGCGCGTGCTGGGTGCCGTTGGTGACCATGATCTGCTCGGGGCTGGTGGGCAGGCCGCGCTCGGCGTACGACTGGGCGATCGTCTCCCGCAGCTCGATGATCCCGGTCGGGTGGTAGCCGGCGCTGCCCAGGTAGTGAGGCAGATCCTCGGTGGCGGCCCGGGTGGCCGGGATGAGTTCCGGTGGGGCGGCCAGCGCGGCGATGCCCAGGTCGATCATGTCGAGGTCGTCCTGCGGGGTCCACAGGCCCGAACTGGCCACCCGGTGCCCGCCGGGCAGCATGGTCCAACTCCCCGCTCCGCGCCGACTGGTCAGGTGTCCGCTCTCGCGCAGCTCCCGGTAGGCGGCGGTGACCGTGGTCCGGCTGATCCGCAGCGCCTCGGCGAGTTCCCGCTCGGCCGGCAGGCGTACCCCCAGGGGCAGCCGGCCGTCGGCGAGCAGACCCCGGACGGCAGCGGCGAGAGCGGCGTAGTCCGGCGACCGGCGGCGGCCCGGCAGGGCATGCCACTGGCCGAGCAGACGGGCCAGTTGCCCTCCGCGAACCTGGCTGGTCATGGCCACTCCCTCCCGATTGGCTCTCTCACACCCCCGTGATTGGCCCTTAGGTTGGCATGCATGGCCCTGACTGGCAACCTCCGCGACCGGCTGCCCCGCCGCCTGGTCCAGCTCTACGCCGGGCTGGCGCTCTACGGCGCCAGCATGGCGTTCATGATCGAGTCGCATCTCGGCCTGGACCCCTGGAACGTCCTCCACCACGGCCTGTCCCGGCGTACCGGGCTCTCCTTCGGCATCGCCACCATCCTCGCCGGAATCCTGGTGCTGCTGCTCTGGGTGCCGCTGCGGCAACGTCCCGGCCTCGGCACGGTGAGCAACGTCCTGGTCGTCGGCCTGGTCATCGACGCCGGCCTGGCAGTGCTGCCCGACGTCCGCGCGGTCACCGCCCGGGGCGCGCTGCTCGTCGCCGGCGTCCTGCTCAACGGTCTGGCCACCGCGCTCTACCTGGGCGCGCGGCTCGGCCCGGGGCCTCGGGACGGGCTGATGACCGGGTACGTCGCCCGGCACCCCGGTCACTCGGTCCGCCTGGTCCGCACGGTCATCGAGGTCAGCGCGCTCGGGCTGGGCTGGCTGCTGGGCGGCACGGTCGGTATCGGGACGGTCGCCTACGCGCTGGGCATCGGCCCGCTGACCCAGGCGTTCCTGCCACTGGTCACCGTCGCCCCGGCCGACTCGCCGACACGACCACTGGCCGAACCGGTCTGAGCTGGGCGTCCCCCCGGCACCGAACCGGATGTTTTACTCCGGGCCACTCAGCCGGCATCATTTCCCCATGGGGGCTGAGGGATGGCGTTGGTCGGACGCCTGGATCTTCGTGGCACTGGTGATCGCCAGCGGAGCCGGACGGCACCGCCGAGCCCCGTCGAGCCGACGGCCGGAGGGGGTCCGCCTCACCGACGTGCTCTCCACCGCCGACCACCTCAACCAGGCGATTCCGCAGCGGCACGAGGTGGAGACGGCGGTGCGCCGGCTGGCCGGCGCGGGTCTGGTCAGCGTCACCGACGGCTGGTTCCGGATCACGCCCGCCGGTGAGCAGCTCTGGCGCACCCGGCCGGCGGCCGGGCTCTCCACCGCCGTCGACACGGTGCAGACCGCACTGAGCCGGCGGCACGCGCCGGGGCAGGCCGACTGGGTGCTGCCGGAGGAGGAACACGCCGCCGCGGTGCACGAGTACGTCAAGCGGTCCATTCCGACCCCGCGTCGCTCCCCGGAGGGCGGCGGCCCGGACCGCGGCCGGGCCTGACCGGGTGCCGGCGCCGGGCGTCAGGCGCCGGTGGGCTGCGGCACGGCTGGCGCCGCCCCGGGCAGCCGGACCGGATGCCCGGCGGCGTGCAGCGCGTCCTTGACGTCGCCGATACTCAGCTCGCCGAAGTGGAAGACGCTCGCCGCCAGCACCGCGTCGGCGCCCGCCGCCACGGCCGGCGGGAAGTGGGCCACCGCCCCGGCCCCGCCCGAGGCGATCACCGGTACGTCGACGACCGCCCGCACCGCGCGGATCAGCTCCAGGTCGAAGCCGGCCTTCGTACCGTCGGCGTCCATCGAGTTGAGCAGGATCTCGCCCGCACCGAGCACACCCACCCGGTGCGCCCACTCCACCGCGTCCAGGCCGGTGCCCCGCCGGCCGCCGTGGGTGGTCACCTCGAATCCGCTGCCGGTGGTGCCGGCGGGCGCCCGCCGCACGTCGAGGGAGAGCACGAGCACCTGCCGGCCGAACCGCTCGGCGATCTCGGCGATCAGGTCGGGGCGGGCGATGGCGGCGGTGTTCACGCCGACCTTGTCCGCGCCCGCCCGCAGCAGCACGTCGACGTCGCTGACGCGGCGCACGCCCCCGCCGACGGTGAGCGGGATGAACACCGACTCGGCGGTCCGACGCACCACGTCGAGCATGGTGCCCCGGTCGTCGGATGAGGCGGTCACGTCGAGGAAGGTCAGCTCGTCCGCGCCGGCCCGGTCGTACGCCGCGGCCAGTTCAACCGGGTCCCCGGCGTCCCGCAGGTCGACGAAGTTGACGCCCTTGACCACCCGTCCGGCGTCCACGTCCAGACAGGGAATGACCCGTACCGCCACCGTCATGCCGCGAGCCTACCGCCCGTCCGGCCCCCTCCCACCGCCTCGCCCACCCTCCTCGGGTGGGCGCGCCGGGGCCGGGCCGGACGGCCTGCGGGGTCCCCTGCTCGGCGGGAGGCCGCGACAAGGGACCCCGGCCACCAGCAGGGCGGGGTGGTGGGCGTCACAGCCGCACGAGCATCTTGCCGAGGTTCTCGCCCCGCAGCAGGGCGAGGAAGGCCTCCGGGGCGTTCTCGATGCCGTCGACGACGGTCTCGTCCTGGTGCAGCCGGCCCTCGCGCAGCCAACCGGACACCTCCCGGACGAACTGCTCGCGCAGGTGGCCGTAGGAGTTGACCAGGAACCCGCGCAGGGTGAGCTGCTTGCCGATCACCAGGGCCAGGTTGCGCGGGGCGGCCGGCGGTTCGGTGGCGTTGTACTGGGCGATCATGCCGCAGATCGCCGCCCGGCCGTGCGGACGCAGCGCGCTGATCGCCGCCTCCAGATGGTCACCGCCGACGTTGTCGAAGTACACGTCGATCCCGTCCGGGGCGGCGGCGCGGAGCTGCTCGCGTACCGGGCCGTCGTGGTAGTCGAAGGCGGCGTCGAAGCCGAGCGCGCGCAGGCGTTCGACCTTGGCGGGCGAGCCGGCGCTGCCGACCACCCGCGCCGCGCCCCGCAGCTTCGCGATCTGGCCCACCAGGCTGCCCACGGCACCGGCGGCGGCGGAGACGAAGACCGTCTCGCCCTCGCGCAGCCCGGCGACCTCCAGCAGGCCGGCGTACGCGGTCAGCCCGGTCATCCCGAGCACGCTCAGGTACGCGTTGACCGGCGCGAGCGTCGGGTCGACCGGGCGGGCCGAGCCGGCGTCGAGCAGGGCGTACTCCCGCCACCCGAGGTTGTGCAGCACCAGGTCGCCCGGGGCGAACCCCGCGGCCTTGCTCTGCACCACCTCGCCGACCGCGCCGCCGTCGAGCGGAGCGTCGAGCCGGAACGGCGGGACGTAGGACTTCACGTCGTTCATCCGCCCCCGCATGTACGGGTCGACCGACATGACCACGTTGCGGACCACGAGCTGACCGTCACCGGCGGTCGGCACGGTGGTGGGGACCAGGCGGAAGTTCTCCGGGGTGGGCCAGCCCTCCGGCCGGGACGCGAGGTGGATCTCCCGGTTGGCCGTCATGCGGCGTCCCGGACGGTCAGGGCGGTCTCGACGTTGCCCCGGGTGGCGTTCGAGTAGGGGCACACCCGCTCGGCCTGGGCGACCAGGTCCTCGGCGACGGCACGCGGCACCGACGGCAGGTCGACCAGCAGGGCGACGGTGAGCGCGAAGCCGCCGTCACCGTTCGGGCCGATGCCCACCTCGGCGTCCACCACCGAGCCGGCGACGTCGACCCGGGCCTGCCGGGCGACCAGTCGCAGCGCCGAGTGGAAGCAGGCGGCGTACCCGGCGGCGAAGAGCTGCTCGGGGTTGGCCGCGCCGCCGGCGCCACCCATCTCCTTCGGTACGGCCAGGTCGAGGTCGATTGTGCCGTCGGAGCTGCGGACGTGGCCGTCGCGGCCGTCGCCGGTGGCGTGCGCAGCGGCGGTGTAGAGCACCTGCATGGTGGTCACTTTCCCTTCTGTCGGTGGATGGTCCGGGTCATCCGGGTGAGGGTGTCGCGGAGCGCGACCAACTCGTCGGGGGTCAGGCCGGTGGACGCGGCGACCCGGTACGGCACGTCGCCGGCCCGCTCGCGCAGCGCGCGGCCGGCGTCGGTCAGGTCGACCTCCACCCGCCGTTCGTCCTGGGCCGCCCGGCGTCGGACCACCAGCCCGGCCCCCTCCAGCCGTTTGAGCAGCGGGGAGAGGGTGCCGGAGTCGAGTCGCAGCGCGGCGCCGAGCTCGGAGACGGTCGGGGCGGTGTCGCCGCGCTCCCAGAGCACCAGCAGCACGAGGTACTGCGGGTAGGTCAGCCCCAGTTCGTCGAGGATCGGCCGGTACACGTCGGTGACCGCCCGGGAGGCGGCGTAGAGCGCGAAGCACACCTGTCGGCGTAGCACCAGGTCGTCGTCCACCTGACAAAGGTAGCCCGCTATTCAATTGCGCACAACCAAACCGGGCGGGTGCCGGCCCGGCCCGGCGCGCTCGCCGGGCCGGGTACCGGGTCAGGCGTCGGCGAGCACCCGCAGCGCCTCCGCCACCGTGAAGGCCCCGGCGTACAGCGCCTTGCCGGCGATGACCCCCTCCACCCCGACCGGTTCCAGGGTGGCCAGGGCCCGCAGGTCGTCCAGGGTGGAGACGCCGCCGGAGGCGATCACCGGGGCGGCCGTGGCGGCGCAGACCTCGCGCAGCAGGTCCAGGTTCGGCCCGCGCATCGTGCCGTCCTTGGTGATGTCGGTCACCACGTACCGGGATGCGCCGGCCTTGTCCAGCCGCGCCAGCACCTCGTACAGGTCACCGCCGTCGCGGGTCCAGCCCCGGGCGGCGAGGGTACGACCGCGCACGTCCAGCCCGATCGCCACCCGGTCGCCGTACTCGCCGCAGATCCGGTCGCACCACTCGGGGTCCTCCAGCGCGGCGGTGCCGATGTTCACCCGGGCCGCCCCGGTGGCCAGCGCGGCCCGCAGCGAGGCGTCGTCGCGGATCCCGCCGGAGAGTTCTACCTTGACGTCCAGCCGGCGCACCACCTCGGCGAGGAGCGGGGCGTTGGTGCCCCGGCCGAAGGCCGCGTCGAGGTCTACCAGGTGGATCCACTCCGCGCCGTCGTGCTGCCAGGCCAGCGCCGCCTCCAGCGGGTCGCCGTAGCTGGTCTCGCTACCGGCGGCGCCCTGCACGAGACGGACGGCCTGCCCGTCGGCGACGTCCACGGCGGGCAGCAGGGTCAGACTCAACGTGTTCTCCTCGGATCAGGTACGACGGTCCAGGGCGATCACCACGATCGCCGGCAGTACGAGCAGGAGCAGCACCATCAGCAGCACCCGCAGCGCGGGGTCGGGCACCAGCGTCCAGATCGACGCCAGCACGGCCAGGGTCAGCACCACGATGCCGGCGCGCTCGGCCCGGCTCCGGCGGGCCAACAGACGACCGGTGTGCCGCCGTCGCCGCGGTCGCAGTCCGCGCAGCAGGCTCCGGCGGCGGTCCCGGCGGGCCACCTTCCGGGCCCGGACAGCCTTCTCCCGCTCGCGTTCGGCCTCCCGGACGGCCCGCAGCCGGGCCCGTTCCTTGCTCACCGACCCACCCGCCCGGCCGGGGCGGCGGGGACGCACACCGCGCCCGGGGGCCTGCCGGTCACAGCGTGGCCAGCCAGTTGCGCAGCAGCAGGGCGCCGGTGTCGGCGGACTTCTCCGGGTGGAACTGGGCGGCCGAGAGCGCGCCCCGCTCCACCGCCGCGACGAAGTCCCCTCCGTGGTGGGCGGTGGTCACCAGGGCCCCGGCGGCGGTCAGCGCGGCCACGTCGGCGACCGCGTACGAGTGGACGAAGTAGACCCGCCCTGCCTCGGGCAGCCCGGCCAGGAGCGTCGAGCCGGCCGGCGGGCGCAGCGTGTTCCAGCCCATGTGCGGCAGGCGGGGGGCGGCCAGCCGGGTCACCCCGCCCGGCAGCAGGCCCAGTCCCCTGGTCACCACCCCGTGCTCCTCGCCTTGCGCGAAGAGCACCTGCATGCCGACGCAGATGCCGAGCACCGGTCGTCCGGCGGCGACCCGGTCGGCGATCACCGGGCCGGCGCCGAGCGCCTCGATCCCGGCCATGCAGGCGGCGAACGCCCCGACGCCCGGCACCACCAGCCCGTCGGCGGCGGCCGCGGCGACCAGGTCGTCGGTGACCGTCACGTCGGCACCGGCCCGCTGCAACGCCCGCTCGGCGGACCGCAGGTTGCCCGACCCGTAGTCGAGCACCACCACCCGGCTCACGACGTCACCTGCGGGATCAGCCAGAGCACGCCCCCGGCGGTGGCGAGCAGGGCGAGCAGGCCGGTCACCACGACCACGCCCCGGGAGGCGCCCTGCCGGTGCAGCGACACCGCCCCGCCGACCAGGAGGCCGGCGAGGATCAGCAGCAGCGAGGGGAGCACCGCGTCCATCAGCGGCACCCCGTCCCGGTGGTCACAGCGCCCCCTTGGTGCTCGGCACCACACCGGCCGAGCGCGGATCGATCGCGGTGGCCTCGCGCAGCGCCCGGGAGACCGCCTTGAACTGTGCCTCCACCACGTGGTGTGCGTCCGGGTGGCCACCGGGACGGGCCGCCCGGAGCACGTCCACGTGCAGGGTGATCCGGGCGGCCTGCCCGAACGACTCCCAGATGTGCCGGGTCATGCTGGTCGGGTAGACCGGTCCGATGTACGGGGTGAGCAGTGGCTCGTCGTGCACCACGTACGGCCGGCCGGAGAGGTCGACCGCGGCGCGGACCAGGACCTCGTCCATCGGGACGGTCGCCGAGCCGTACCGCCGGATGCCGGCCTTGTCCCCGAGCGCCTGGTCGAACGCGGCGCCGAGAGCCAGCGCGGTGTCCTCCATCGTGTGATGGGCGTCGATCTCCAGGTCGCCGACCGTCCGGACGGTGAGGTCGAAGCCGCCGTGCCGGGCGATCTGGTGCAGCATGTGGTCGTAGAAGCCGACGCCGGTGCTGATCTCCGCCGTGCCGGTGCCGTCGAGGTCGATCTCGACGAGCACCCTGGTCTCCTTGGTGGTCCGCTCCACCCGGGCGGTCCGGCTCATGCTGGATTACCTCTCGTTCGCCACTGCGGGGCCGGTGACACCAGCTCACTCCCCGCGCTCACCGGACAATTCCTCGTTCCCGACCACCGGGCGTGCGGAGCCGTGCTCACCGCAGATCCTCCGTGGCGGCCAGGAAGGCGTCGGTCTCGGCCGGGGTTCCGGCGGTGACCCGCAGCCAGCCGGCCAGGCCGACGTCGCGGACCAGCACGCCCCGCTCGAGCAACGCCCGCCACGCCACCGCCTGGTCCCCGCCGACCTCGAAGAGCACGAAGTTGGCGTCGCTGTCGGCGACCCGCCGCCCGCGCTCCCGCAACGTCGCGACGATCCGGTCCCGCTGGGCCATGATCGCCGCCACCGTGCCGAGCAGGGCGTCCCGGTGGGCCAGCGCCGCGCGGGCGGCGGCCTGGGTCAGCGCGGAGAGGTGGTACGGCAGCCGCACCAACTGCACCGCCGCCACCACGGCCGGGTCGGCGGCCAGGTAGCCGAGACGGCCACCGGCGAACCCGAACGCCTTGCTCATCGTCCGGGTCACCACCAGACGCGGGTGGCCGGGGAGCACGGCGAGCGCGCTGACCGTGCCGGGCCGGGCGAACTCGGCGTACGCCTCGTCGACCACCACCATGCCGGGGGCGACGTCCAGGACGGCGGCCACCACCTCCGGGTCGAGCGCGGTGCCGGTCGGGTTGTTCGGTGAGCAGAGGAAGACCACGTCCGGACGGTGCTCGCGAACCTGGGTCACCGCGTCGTCCACGGTCAGCCCGAAGTCCGCGCCCCGCCGGGCCGGCTGCCAGCCGGTGCCGGTGCCCAGCGCCAGCAGCGGGTGCATGGAGTAGGCGGGGGTGAAGCCCAGCGCCACCCGCCCCGGGCCGCCGAAGGCCTGGAGCAGCTGCTGCTGGATCTCGTTGGAGCCGTTGGCCGCCCAGAGCCCGTCGACGGTGAGGCCGTGCCCCAGGTAACCGGCCAGGTCGGCGCGGAGCGCCACCGCGTCCCGGTCCGGGTACCGGTTGAGGTCGCGCAGTTCGGCGGCGAGGGCCTTGCCGATCGCCTCGACCACCGGCTCCGGCACCGGGTAGGAGTTCTCGTTGGTGTTCAGCCGCACCGCCACGTCGAGCTGCGGCGCACCGTACGGGCGCAGGCCGCGCAGGTCGTCGCGGATCGGCAGGTCGGCCAGACCGGCCCGCGCCGGCAGGTCGCCGGGGCCGGTGCCGACCGGCAGGTCGTCGGGAGCGGTCACGACAGCGCCTCCCCGGGGAAGCGGGCCCGCACCGCCTGGCCGTGCGCGGGCAGGTCCTCCACGGTCGCCAGGGTGACCACGTGCGGGGCCACCTCGCGCAGCGCCTCCTCGGTGTACTCGATCAGGTGGACGCCGCGGAGGAAGGACTGCACGGACAGACCGGAGGAGTGCCGGGCGCAGCCGCCGGTGGGCAGCACGTGGTTGGAGCCGGCGCAGTAGTCGCCGAGCGACACCGGCGACCAGGCGCCGACGAAGACCGCGCCGGCGTTGCGCACCCGTAGCGCCCACTCCCGGGCGTCGGCGGTCTGGATCTCCAGGTGCTCGGCGGCGTACGCGTCGACCACCCGCAGCCCGGCTTCGAGGTCGTCGACGAGGACGATCCCGCTCTGCTCACCGGTCAGCGCGGTGGTGACCCGTTCGACGTGCGTGGTGGCGGCCACCTGGCGGGTCAGCTCGCGGTCCACCGCGTCGGCCAGCGCCACCGACGGGGTGACCAGGACGCTCGCCGCGAGCGGGTCGTGCTCGGCCTGGCTGACCAGGTCGGCGGCGACGTGCGCCGGGTCGGCCGTGTCGTCGGCCAGGATGGCGATCTCGGTCGGTCCGGCCTCGGCGTCGATGCCGACCACCCCGCGCAGCAGCCGCTTGGCGGCGGTGACCCAGATGTTGCCCGGACCGGTGATCATGTCGACCGGCGCGCAGCGGGTCGCGCCGTCCGCGTCGGTCGTCGAGCCGTACGCCAGCATCGCCACCGCCTGGGCACCACCGACGGCGTACACCTCGTCGACGCCGAGCAGCGCGCAGGCGGCCAGCACGCGCGCGTCGGGCAGGCCGCCGTTGTCCTGCTGCGGCGGGCTGGCCACGACCAGTGAGCGGACCCCGGCCGCCTGGGCCGGAACCACGTTCATCACCACGGTGGACGGGTACATCGCCAGGCCGCCGGGGACGTAGAGGCCGACCCGGTCGACCGGCAACCAGCGTTCGGTGACCGTGCCGCCGGACACCACCCGGGTGATGTGGTCGGTGCGGCGCTGGTCGTCGTGGACCCGGCGGGCGCGGGCGATCGACTCGAGCAGCGCGGCGCGTACCGCCGGGTCGAGCGTCCCCTCGGCGGCGGCGATGGCCTCCACCGGTACCCGCAGGTGTTCCGGACAGACTCCGTCGAAGCGCTCACTCGCCTCCCGGATCGCCGGGTAACCATGCTCCCGCACCGCCTCGACGAGCGGACGGATCCGCTCGACCGCCACGGAGACGTCGAGTCGGGCACGGGGCAGCAGGCGGCGGGGGTCGGTGTCGCTCCCCCGCAGGTCGATCCGATTCAGCACACCCGCGAGTCTAGGCGGCCGTGCGGGCGACGCCGGTACGGCGTCCGAACGCCGGGACGGTGGGGTGAGCCACGCCCCACCGGATCGGGCTACCCTCGACGGCGTGACCGCACGGCTGCCGGTGTTCCCGCTCCAGACGGTGCTCTTCCCCGGGCTGGTACTGCCGCTGCACATCTTCGAGGAACGGTACCGCGCGCTGGTCCGCCACCTGCTCGCACTGCCGGAGGGCACGCCCCGGGAGTTCGGGGTGGTGGCGATCGAGCGGGGCACCGAGGTGGCCCCGTCCGCACCGGCCGACGGGTCGCCCCCCGGGCTGGCCGGGATGACGCTGTACGAGGTGGGCTGCACGGCGGAGCTGCGGCAGGTCACCGAGCTGGCCGACGGCGGCTTCGACGTGGTGACCGTGGGCCGGCGGCGGTTCCGGCTGGCCGGGATCGACGAGCACACCGCGCCCTACCTCACCGCCGACGTCCAGTGGCGGCCCGAACCGGAGGAGGCCGACGAGAGCACCGGGCTGCTCGCCGCCCGGGTGATCGCGATCTTCCGGCGGTATCTCGCGCTGATCCGGCCCGACCCGGAGGCGATCGCCGAGCAGTTGCCGGACGACCCGACGGTCCTCTCCCACCTGGTCGCGGCGACCGCCGCGCTGACCGTGGCCGATCGGCAGCGGCTGCTCGCCATCGACGACACCGCCGGTCGGCTCCGCGCCGAACTGCGGCTGCTCAACCGCGAGGCGGCTCTGCTGCGTCAGGTGCGGGCGGTTCCGGTGCCGTTGCGGGAGCTGTCGTCCCCGCCGGCACCCAACTGACCTGGTCCGGCTCCGGACGCAGGGACGGCCAGCGCGACCAGCCGGCCAGCAGGGTGTACGTCACGGCGACGGCGAACGCCGGCAGCAGCAGGTTGCCGTACGGCACCGGTAGCACGCCGAGCACCTGGTCGATCCCGCCCGCGCGCAGGTCGGCCGGCTTGTCGAAGTGCCGCCCGGTGGGTGCCTCGACCAGCAGGCGTTGGAACTCCTCCAGCCCGATCCGCCGGCCCAGCTGCCAGGCCACCACGGCGGCACCCAGGCTGCCGAGGACGCCCGCGAACAGTTCCAGCGGGCCCCGGTTCCGGCGCAGCAGGAACCACAGGCCGAGGGCCACGAGCACCCCGAACCCGAGGCCGAGGAGGCTGAACCAGCCGTCCGCCGCGATCGGCTGCTCCGGCTGGGCCTCGGCGTAGACCGCCCCCTCGGCGGTCTTGATCACCGGAATGCCCGGGGCGAGCCCGGCCCAGAGCAGCCCGAGGGGGACGCCCAGCAGGGTCAGCAGCCCGACCGTGCCGGCCGTCCGGCCCAGCGCCCGCCGCGTCGGCACACCGGCCGCTACGCCGTCCGCAGGTGGCGCGTCGGCGTCCTGCGGTCCGTCGGTTCCGGGATGCGGTGGGGACGCCGCGTCGGCGGGGACGACGGGACGGTCGGGATCGGGGACGGCCGGGCTCACCCGGTGATCCTCTCAGGCAGCCCGCCACCCGGGCACGGCGGTGGCCGCGTGCAGCCGGGCCACACGGCGCAACGCGCCACGGCCTCAGCGGGCGAAGGGCTCCAGCATCACCGCGGCGGCGCGCAGCCACGCCTCGCGGGTCTCCGGCTGGAGCTGGTGGTACTCGATCGACGAGCCGGTCTCCAGGGCCGGGTCGTACGGCACCACGGCGACCGCCCGGGTCCGGGTGGCGAAGTGCCGTTGCAGGTCGTCCAGGAGCGGGGACCGGTCGGGGTTGGGACAGGAGAGCAGCGTCACCGCGTTGTCGGCCAGCTCGCCCATGCCGACCTCGTGCAGCAGGTCCAGCATCCAGTCCGCGCTGAACGCCGCGTCCTCCCGGGGCACCGTGGTCAGCACGAGCTGGTCGGCGGCGTTCATCACCGCCCGCCAGTTGGGGCTCTCCACGTTGTTGCCGGTGTCCACGCAGATCACGTCGTGGGTCCGGCGGAGCAGGTCGAGCACCCGTTGGACGGTGTACTTGTCGAGCTTCTGGGCGAACCGGGGGCTCTCCTCCCCGGCCAGTACGTCGTACGAGCCGTCGGAGGCGTGCCGCAGGTAGTCGTCGAGCTGTTCCACCAGGTCGGGGCCCTGGCTGATCTCGATCGAGGCCAGGTCGGCGATGAGGTGGCGGATCGTCCGGGCGTGCCGGGCACTGCCGGCGCGCAGCCCGAGGGTGCCGCGCAGTTCGTTGTCGTCCCAGGCCAGCACACCCCGCCCGCGCACGCTGCCCACGGTCGCGGCGGCCAGCACGGTGGCGGTGGTCTTGTGCACCCCGCCCTTCGGGTTGGCGAAGGCGAGCACCCGGGGGGTGCCGACATCGCGGCGCAGGATCGCCGCGGCCCGCTCCTGCTCGTTCTCGACGGCCTGCGGTCGCCACTCCAGCCGGGCCGGGTAGCCGCGGTCGACGACCGCCGGTACCGCCGCACGGGCCACCGGCGGCGGGTACGCGGGCTCCGGCTGGGGGTAGCCGCTCTCCAGCGCCGTGTACCGGTTCTCAGCGGGGTGCGGGTTGTGCCGGTACTGCTCCAGCAGCGCGTAGCGGGACTCCACCGGCGGGGACGGCTCCGCCCGGTACGCCGGCTCGACCGGATGGGCCGGCTCGGGCTGGTAGACCGGCGCGGCGGGGTAGGTCTGTTCGGGGTAGGCCGGCTCCGCCCGGTAACTCGCCCCGGCCGGGTACGCCGGGTCGGCCGGGTACGCCGGGTCGGCCGGATACACCGGCTCGCTCGGGTACGCCGGTTCGACCGCGTACCCGGGTTCGACCGCGTAGGCCTGCTCCGTCGGGTACGCGGGCTCGGCCGGATAGGCCGGCTCCGCCGGGTACACCGGCACGGCCGCATAGGCCGGCTCGATCGGGTAGCTCGGCTCGGTCGGGTACGCCGGCTCGGGCTGCCGGTAGACCGGCTGGGCGCGGTAGCCGTCGTCGGACCGGTAGCCGGAACCCGCGCGGTAGCCGGGTTCGACGTCAGCGCGGTAGCCGGATTCGACGTCAGCGCGGTAGCCGGGTTCGACGTCATGGCGGTAGCCGGGTTCGACGTCAGCGCGGTAGGTCGGCTCAGCCGGGTAGGTCGTCCCGGCCTGGTAGACCGGTTCCACCCGGTACCCGGGGTCGGACCGGTGGCCGGACTCGGCGCGGTAGGTCGACTCGACCGGGTGACCGGGCTCCGCCGGATATCCCGGATCCGGCCGGTACTCCCCGCCGTACGCCGGCTCGATCGCCCGCGCCCGCCCGGCGTAGCCGTTGCCGCCGCCCCGCCGGGGCAGTGGGTCCGGTGCCGGCGGCAGGAACGGTTCGTCCGCCTCCCGGTCGGCCTCGACCTGCTCCCCGCCGCCGCGGCCACCGAGCCGCGCCCGGTCGAGCAGCGTGCGCCAACGTGGTGCTGGTTCGGCTGACCGACCCCAACCGGTCTCGGTGCCGTCCAAGGCTCGCCCTCCCAGCGCCATCGATCTCCGCCCGACAGGCTACGAAGCCAACCCTATTCGGACCACACCGGTACGCGCACCTCCCCGTCGCCGGTCTCACGGCGTCGGTTCGGAATCGTCCCCGTCGATCGGCCCGGACGTGCTGGCCCCCGACGGCGCGGGCGCAACCGTGGTGGCCCCGGCCGGGCCGGTCGGGCTGATCGGCGCGGTCGGGGCCGGAGTGCTGGTCACGGTACCCTCCGGCGTCGCGGTCGGGGTGGTACGGCCGGTGGGCGGGGGCACCGACGACGCGCTCGGCAGCTGCTCGTCGGCGGGCGGCCGGACCTGATCCTCCTGCTCGGGCAGGGGCGGCGTGAAGACCGTCCGGTCCAGCCGCTCGACCTCGGGTGCCGGGTCCACCGCCCGGACCCCGGGGCGGGCCGCCACCGTACGCAGCCGGGCCGGCTCGGCCCGGACCACCGCCGCGTACACGCAGGAGCAGCCGGCCCGGTAGGCCGCCGCCTCGACCGCCGCCACCTCGGCACCGCTGTCGTAGAGCTGGCGCAGTTCCCGCTCGCGCGGCGCGTCGCCGGTCAGTTCCGCGCCGCGGGCCCGGTAGTCGGCCGCCTCCCGGTCCTTGCGGTCGGCGAGTTCCACCATCCCGGCGCGGACGTCCTCGGGCACGCGCACGGCCGGAATGCGCACGATCTGCGTCTGCCGACCGGGCAGCGGCACCCGCCCGAAGACCGCGGAGACCGGGACGTCCCCGAGCACCGGAGCGAGCCGGTCCGGCGGCAGGTACTCCGCCAGGGACACCAGCGCCCAGGTCGACCCGGCGGACGCCGACGGGGCCGGGTCGGGCAGGGCGTCGAGTTCGTCGCCGGCGGAGCGGAGGTAGCCGGGGATCGAGTCGCCCTCGCCCACTCCGACCCGGGTCACCTCGCCCACCGTCCGGTCGCCGGCCGGCGGACGGCCGGTGGCCCAGACCGCGGTGAGCAGGACCGCGCCCACCGAGACGAGCGCGACCCAGCCGAGCAGCCCCGGCCGGGGGGCGTCCCGGCCGGTCAGGGCCCGGACCAGCGGCGGCAGGAACCGCTGGTCCAGTCGGCGCAACAGCTCACCGGCGCGCACGGGCGACCGCCCCCTCGTCGGATGGGTTACCGGTGGACCGCCGCCGTGGCCGGCACGTCAGTCGCGCAGGCGTCCCAGCGCGCGATCCAAGTCGTCAGGGTAGTCGCTGACGAAGCGGACCTCGTCCCCCGTTCGGGGGTGCAGGAAGCTCAACGCGCGGGCGTGCAGCCACTGTCTGGACAGGCCGAGCCGGGCCGACAGGGTGGGGTCGGCGCCGTAGGTGAGATCGCCCACGCAGGGATGCCGCAACGTGGAGAAGTGCACCCGGATCTGGTGGGTCCGGCCGGTCTCCAACCGGACGTCCACCAGGCTGGCCGCCGGGAACGCCTCGATCGTGTCGTAGTGGGTGATGCTCGGCTTGCCGCCGGAGACCACCGCCCAGCGGTAGTCGTGGTGCGGGTGCCGGTCGATCGGGGCGTCGACGGTGCCGCGCAACGGATCCAGGTGGCCCTGCACCACGGCGTGATACTGCTTGTCGACCTCGCGGAACTTGAAGGCCCGCTTCAACGCGGTGTACGCCTGCTCGCTCTTGGCCACCACCATGATCCCGGTGGTGCCCACGTCCAGCCGGTGCACCACCCCCTGCCGCTCGGCCGCGCCGCTGGTGGAGATCCGGTGCCCGATCGCCGCCAGGCCGCCGATCACGGTCGGGCCGGTCCAGCCGGGACTGGGGTGGGCGGCCACCCCCACCGGCTTGTCCACCACCACGATGTCGTCGTCGGCGTGCACCACCCGGAGCCCTGGCACCGCCTGCGGCACCACGGTCGGCGGGGCGGCCGGCGCGGGCAGGGTGACCTCCAGCCAGGAGCCCGCCTTGACCTTGTGCGAGTTCGCCCGGACCGCCCCGTCGACCAGTGCGTCGCCCCCGTCGACCAGGGCTGCGGCGGCGGTGCGGGAGAGCCCGAACAGCCGGGCCACGGCCTGATCCAGCCGCATGCCGTCCAGGCCGTCGGGAACCGGTAGGGAACGGTGGTCGCCACCGTGCGTCGTGGTCATGCCCGCTCCCGCTGCTCGATGTCGGTGGTCTTCGGTCGGTTCCCGATCGGGGGCGTCCGGGAACCGTCGGTCCCGGCGTCCGGGCTCGCGGCGTCCGGCCCGGTGCCGCCCGCCCGCAGCCGGGTCCCGTCGCGCTGCCGGCCGGTGAGTTCGAGGGCGACCGCCAGCACCACCCCGCAGACCAGCGCGCTGTCGGCGAGGTTGAACACCGGCCAGACCCGGCCGTACGGGTCGAAGAGGCTCACCATGTCGACCACGTGGCCGACGAAGTGCCCCGGTGCCCGGAAGATCCGGTCGGCGAGGTTGCCGAACGCACCACCGAGCACCAGGCCGAGCGAGAGCCCCCAGGGTACCGACCGCAGCCGCAGCGCCATCCAGCCGATCCAGCCGACCACCGCGATGGTGATCAGCGAGAAGACCCAGGTGTGGTCGGCGCCGAGGCTGAACGCGGCACCGCTGTTGCGGGTGAGGGTGAGGTAGACCGTTCCGCCGAGCAGGCGGACCGGGTCACGGTCGTCCAGGGTGGCCAGCGCGAGGTGCTTGGTGGAGAGGTCGGCCAGGAAGGCGAGCCCGGCGGTGCCGACGAGTACCACGATCGCCCGGCGTCGTCCGGGCCCGCCGCCGCCCGGCTCGGCGGTTCCGGGCCCGTCCGGCCCTGCTGCCGTCATGTGCTCCCCATCGACGCTCCGCGGTGATCGCTCACCGACCTCGGCCCGGCCGCCGGGGAGCACGCGTCAGCGCCGCTCCTCCAGCTGTTTGCAGGTCACGCAGAGGGTGGCCGACGGGAAGGCGGCGAGCCGCTCCACCGGGATCGGGTTGCCGCACCGCTCGCACCAGCCGTAACCGCCCTCGTCGAGCCGTTCCAGTGCCCGCTCGACCTGCGTGATCCGCTCCAGGATGTTGTTGGCGAGGGAGATCTCCTGCTCCCGCTCGAAGGTCCGGGCCCCGGTGTCGGCCGGATCGTCACCGGCCGAGTCGGTCAACCGGTCGCGCTGGAGTTCGGTGATCTCGCTCAGGGTGTGATCGTACTCGGCGCGCAACTCGTCACGCCGTGCCGCCAGGGCAGCCCGGATCT
Source organism: Micromonospora sp. NPDC023956 (assembly GCF_040639195.1). NCBI lineage: Bacteria > Bacillati > Actinomycetota > Actinomycetes > Micromonosporales > Micromonosporaceae > Micromonospora > Micromonospora sp. NPDC023956. The sequence goes on along the minus strand of NZ_JBEZZN010000004.1, from coordinate 421,928 downwards.
TCTCGGTCTCGGCAGCGCTGCGGGGGGACTTCGCCGTCGATTTCCGGCCGGCGGTCCTGGTGTCTGGCTTCGCCATCGTCACTCCCTCGGCCGCGGCAACCGCGGCGGTCCCCGGTGCCTGGACGGGGGCCGCCGGCGGTGGCGTCCCCCATTGAACAAAAGGGGCGCGCGACAGCCGTCGCGCACTCCAGAGATTCGCAAGAATACGGAACGTACAGGCGTCCGACAACGTGCCGCTCCGATATCCCGTGTTTCATCCCCGAACAATCCTCAATCGGAGCAAAAGGACAATAACAGGTCAATCGCCACGATCATCCCCGGTTTCCCCGAACCACCGGGCCAGCCGGCCCCGGCGACTGACCGCCCGCAGCCGCCGCTCCGCCGCGTCCCGCACCGCGGCCGTCGCCACGATCAACAAGCTGTCCCCGGTCTTCAGCCGGGTGTCCGGGCCCGGCACGAATCCGGTGCCGTCCCGCAGGACCAGGGTCACCGACGCCCCGAGCGGCAGCCGCAACTCGTCGAGGTGCACCCCGGCCAGCCGCGAGCCGACCGGCACCTCCACCTGGAGCAGGTCCGCCCGCATCCGCTCCAACGGGGCCGTCTCCACCCGGATCTCCGCCGCCTCGGCGGGCGCGGTCACCCGCAACCGACGCGCGACCGGGGCCAACGTCCCCGCCTGCACCAGTGTGAAGATCACCACGAGCACGAAGACCGAGTCGAAGAGCCGGTCCGCACCGGGCACCCGGCCGGAGAGCGGAATGGTGGCGAGCACGATCGGCACCGCGCCCCGCAGCCCCGCCCAGGAGAGAAACGCCTGTTCCCGTACCCCGAACCGGAACGGCAGCGCCGCGGCGGCCACGCTCAACGGCCGGGCGACGAAGAGCAGCGCCAGGCCCGCCACCACGGCCGGCAGGATCGCCTCGTCCAACCGGGCCGGGGTCACCAGGAGTCCGAGCAGCACGAAGAGGCCGATCTGGGCCAGCCACGCCAGCCCGTCGGCGAACCCGAGAATCGCCTGCCGGTGCGGCAGCCGGGCGTTGCCCAGCAGCACCCCCGCCACGTAGACGGCGAGGAACCCCGAGGCGTGCACCGACGCTCCGACCGCGTACGCCAGCACGGTGGTGCCCACCACCGCGACCGGGTAGAGCCCCGCCGAGGGCAACGCCGCCCGGCGCAGCGCCCACCGGCCGAGGTACCCGGTCACGAGGCCCACCGCCGCCCCGGCGGTCAGCTCGTAACAGACCAGGAGCAGCTCGTACCACCACGGGTGCGACAGCGGGAAGCCCCGGGACAGCAGCACCACGAGCAGCACCACCGGGGCGTCGTTCATCCCCGACTCGGCCTCCAGGGTGGCCACCAGGCGGGGTGGCAGGCGCAGTCGGCGCAGGGTGGCGAAGACCGCCGCCGCGTCGGTCGAGGAGAGCACCGCGCCGTAGAGGAGGGCGAGCCGCCAGTCCAGCCCGAGCAGCAGGTGGACGGCGAGCCCCACCACCAGGATGCTCACCAGCACCCCCACCGTGGAGAGCGCGGCGGCGAGTCCGAGCACCGGACGCAGGGTGCTCCACCGGGCGGTGAGGCCGCCCTCGGCGATGATCACGATGAGCGCGCAGAAGCCGAGCATCCGGGTCAGCTCGGCGTCGTCGAACCGGATGCCCAGCCCGGAGCGGCCGATCACCACGCCGAGCGCCAGGTAGACCAGGAGGCTCGGCACCCCCAGCCGGGAGGAGAACCGGACCGCCGCGATGGCGACCAGCAGCACCGCCGCGCCGACCAGCAGCGCGACATCCAGGTCGTGCGTCACCGGCGTCCGCGCTGGACGATCGTCACCCGTCCGGTCCGTCGCGCAGTCGGGACAGCAGCCCGCTGACGGCCGGTTCGGGGTGCGCCACCAGGAAGAGTTTGTCGCGGCTCGCCGCCCCGGCACGCAGTGACACCGCCGCCGGTCGCACGCCGAGCGCCTGGGCCAGCGCCTTCCGGGCCGCCTCGGTGGCCCGACCGTCCACGGCCGGGGCGTTCACCGCGATGACCAGGGCCGGACCGTGCGGGCCGTCGAAGCGCCCGCCCACCCGCGCGCGGGACGCGCCGGGCTTGACCCGGACCGCGACGGTCAGCGTCTCGTCCCCGGGCACGGCGGCCGGTCAGGACGGGTGCGAGTCGGCGAGCAGGACGGTGTCCGGCGCGCAGTCCGCGCACGGGGTGAACCCCAACTCGACGGCCTCGGAGGCGGGCAGCGGCTCGGGCTCCCGACCGAGCAGGTGCGGGCAGTCGGCGACGTGGTAGCGGGGCCGGCCGTCGACCACCAGGACCTCGGTGTCGAGCCGGGCCACCCGGGCCGCGTCGGCCGGGGAGACCTCCTGCACGCCGGGCTCGTCGTCCGGGTCCTCGTCCCGCGCGACCGCGACCGGCGAGCCGGGCGCGGTCGGGGACTCCGGTTCGGCCACCGGTGACCCGGGTGGTTGCCGCCACCCGCTGCCACCGGCGCCGTCCGTCGTCGGAGTGAACTGGGCCGGTACGGCCTGCCCGGCCGTGGTCCGGGGGTCGGTCGGTGCCGTGCCGGCGGTCGCCGGCGGACGGCGACGGTCGCCGGGACGGGTGGTCGGACCGGATGGGTCCGCCGCCGTCCGTGCGGTGGCCACCTGGCGGGCACCCACCACGAGAGCCACGGCGGCCAGGAGGCTGGCCCCGATGGAGGCGATCAGCAGGACGCTGGAGCCGCCCACGAGGCCGACCACCAGGAGCACGACGGCGACGAGGATGAGCAGGAGACTACCGACTATCACGGCTCACCCCCGTCGCGTCGATCCGATCCGGGTCAGCTGGTCGCCGGGCTCAGTGGCCGGCTTCGAGGGCGTTGGTGCGGCCCCCGCCGCCGTACGACCCACCGAGACCGGCGGTCGCCAGACCACCGCTGCCGACACTGCGGCCGCCCTCGCTGCCGTTGATGTCGGCCTCGATGTCCTGCCCCCGGGCACCGAGGTCGCGCAGCTGGCTCTCCAGGTACGCCTTGAGCCGGGTGCGGTACTCCCGCTCGAACTGCTTGAGTTCCTCGATGTGCTTGGACAGCGCGGTGCGCTTGGCGTCCAGCCCGCCCATCGCCTCCTGGTGCCGCTGCCGGGCGTCCCGCTCCAGCGCGTCGGCCTTGTTACGGGCCTCGCGGGTGACCTCCTCGGCCTTCGTCCGGGCCTCGGAGAGGAGCTGGTCGGCCTCGCGCCGGGCGTCGGAGAGGTGGTCGTCGGCGGTGCGCTGCGCCATCATCAGCACCCGCAGCGCCTGCTGCTCGCCGTCCCCGGTCGGGGCCGGGCCGCCCTGGGAGCGGACCTGCTCCAGCTCGGCCTGCATCGCGCGGGCGGCCTGCTCGGCGGCGGCCTTGTCCCGCTGGACCCGGTCGAGCTGGGCCTTCACGTCGTTCAGCTCTGCGGCCAGCCGGGGGTCGGCACCGGGGCCGGCCGGGGCGGCACCACGGCCACCGCGCTCCACCTGGGCGCGGAGCTCGTTGTTCTCCTCGATCAGACGGGCCAGCTCGCGCTCGACCTCGTCCAGGAAGGCGTCAACCTCCTCCTCGTCATACCCCCGCTTGCCGATCGGCGGCTTTTTGAAGGCGACGTTGTGGACGTCGGCCGGGGTCAGCGGCATCGAAACTCCTCGGGTCAGTTGCGGCCGCGTAGCGGGCTGTCACCGGGTGTTCACCCGAGGATCAGCCGCCTTAACACGAACTCCATCAGCACGAACAGGATAACCAGGAGCACAAGGGAAGCCAGGTCGATGCTCACGGTACCAATCCGCAGCGGAGGGATCACCCGCCTCAACGCCTTCAGGGGCGGATCAGTGACGCTCCACACGGATTCCAGTCCCGCCGACGCTCCCCGACCGGGCTGCCAGCGGCGACCGTACTGGAGGACGGCGCTGAGCACGAAGCGGGCCAGGAGGAGGAGCAGGAAGACGTACAGGATCAGGTACAGCACCTGGAGCAGGATCGACAACACGGTAGGCGACGTCCCTCGGTCGGGGGGTGTTACCCCAGGCTGAAAAAGCCACCCTCAGCGATCTTGGCCTTGTCCTCCGCGGTGACCTGGACATTGGCTGGTGAGAGCAGGAACACCCGGTTGGTCACGCGCTCGATCGTACCCCGCAGTCCGAACGCCAGACCGGCGGCGAAGTCCACCAGACGGCGGGCATCGGCCTCGTCCATCTCGGTGAGGTTGATGATCACAGGTACCCCGTCGCGGAAGTGCTCGCCGATGGTCCTGGCCTCACGGTAGGTCGTCGGGTGCAGCGTGGTGATCTGGTAACGCTGCTCCTCCTCGGCGACCACGGTCCGCTCCCGGGGCTGGGCCTGGGGAGCCAGGGCGAGGTTGTCCCGGGTGTGGTACGCCCCGCCCGAGGTCTCCCCGGCACCGGACCGGGTGATCGAGCGGACGCTGGCCCGCTCCGCGCGCTCCGACCGATCGGCGCGCTCCAGCCGGTCGGTGTCGCCCCGGTCGCTCTCCGTACGGGAGGTCGTCCGCTCGGTCAGCCGGCTCCGCTCGCTCGCTCGGGGCCGGGGGGCCGGCGGGTCGTCGTTGTCGTCGTCATCGTCGTCGGCGAACTCCTCGGCGTACCGGCTCTGCCGGTACCGCGACTCGCGGTAGCCACCCTTCTCGTAGCCACCGTCGTCGTAGCCCCGCTCGTCGTCCTCCTCGACGAGACCGAGCCAGACCCCCGCCTTGCGCAGTGCACCCATCGCCGCGCCCTTCCGTCCGCCGTGCGGCACGCGCCCCCGTGCCCGTGTCGCGTGTCGCGTGTGGGACTCCCTCTGCCCACCGGACCGGGCCGGCAACCGCAGCGGACGATTCGCGGTCGTCCGCCTGACCCCCGACGTGGGACGCCGGCCCAAACAACACTGATGTAATTTGCCTTCCCGCGAAGGCTACCGCAGCGTGGGACGCATTCCGAGCAACGCGCTGCCGACGCGGACATGTGTCGCGCCGTATCCGATCGCGATCTCCAGATCGCCGCTCATGCCGGCGGAGAGTGCGGTGGCTCGCGGATGGACGGTCCGGAACGCCTCGGCCACCTCGGCGAGCCGGGCGAAGGCCCGCTCCGGCTCCCAGCCCAGCGGCGCCACCGCCATCAGCCCGGCCAGCCGTAGCGACGCCGCCCCGGCCACCGCCTCGGCCACCCGGTGCAGCCCCCGGTCCGGGTCGGTGGAGTCCGGCAGCGCCCCGCCCCGGGCCGGGTCGCCGTCGATGCTGACCTGCACCAACGTCTCCAGAGGCCGGTCCCGCTCCCGTTCGGCCGCGGCACCGAGCGCGTCGGCCAGCCGGGCACTGTCCACTGAGTGGACCACGTCGGCGTACCGGACCACCGACCGGCACTTGTTGCGCTGGAGCTGCCCGATGAAGTGCCACCGGGGCCGCGCCCCGGCCGCCGCCACCTCGGCCGCCTTGCCGGACGCCTCCTGGTCGCGGTTCTCCCCGACGTCCACGACGCCGAGCCCGGCCAGCGCGAGCACGTCGCCGGCCGGGTACGTCTTGGTCACCGCGATCATCGTCACCTCGGCGCGGTCCCGCCCGGCCGCGGCGCAGGCGTCGGTGATCCTGGCCCGGACCCGGGCCAGCCCGGCGGCGATTTCGGCTCGGCGGTCGGGGTGCGGCGGGGTGGGATCGGTCATGGGCGTGGCTCAGGAACCGTTCTTGAGGAAGTCGGGCACGTCGACGTCGTCGAAGAGGACCCGGCGCGGCGACTGGCTGGGCGGGGGCATGCTGGCCTGCGTCGGGGTCGACGCGGGCGGGCTGGTCGGCTGGTTCTGGTTGCTCTTGCGCCCCGAGTCGACCGCCTTGTACGCCGGCGCGCCGCCGTCGAAGCCGGCCGCGATCACGGTCACCCGCACCTCGTCGCCGAGCGCGTCGTCGATGACCGCGCCGAAGATGATGTTCGCGTCCGGGTGGGCCGCGTCGGTGACCAACTGGGCCGCGTCGTTGATCTCGAACAGGCCCAGGTCGGAGCCACCGGCGATGGAGAGCAGCACACCGCGCGCGCCGTCCATGCTCTGCTCCAGCAGCGGGCTGGAGATGGCCGCCTCGGCCGCCTCGACCGCGCGGTTCTCGCCCCGGGCGCTGCCGATGCCCATCAACGCGCTGCCCGCGCCGCTCATCACGCTCTTGACGTCGGCGAAGTCCAGGTTGATCAGACCCGGCGTGGTGATCAGGTCGGTGATGCCCTGGACACCGGAGAGGAGCACCTGGTCCGCCTGGCGGAAGGCGTCCATCATGCTGATGCCCCGGTCACCGAGGGCCAGCAGCCGGTCGTTCGGGATGACGATGAGCGTGTCGCACTGGTTGCGCAGTTCTTCTATTCCGGCCTCGGCCTGCACCTGCCGCCGCTTGCCCTCGAAGGAGAACGGCCGGGTGACCACACCGATGGTCAGCGCCCCCAGCTTGCGGGCGATGTTGGCCACCACGGGCGCCCCACCGGTGCCGGTGCCGCCGCCCTCGCCGCAGGTCACGAAGACCATGTCGGCGCCCTTGAGCACCTCCTCGATCTCGTCGCGGTGGTCCTCGGCGGCGTTCTTGCCCACGTCGGGGTTGGCGCCCGCGCCGAGCCCCCGGGTCAACTCACGGCCGACGTCGAGCTTGACGTCGGCGTCACTCATCAGCAGCGCCTGCGCGTCGGTGTTGATCGCGATGAACTCGACGCCCTTGAGCCCAACCTCGATCATCCGGTTGACGGCGTTGACCCCGCCGCCCCCGATGCCGACGACCTTGATGACCGCCAGGTAGTTGTGCGGAGGTGTCATCTCCGGTCCTTTCCCTTCGAGATTGGCCACGCCGACCGACGGCTCGCCCCGGATCGCCGTCGACGTCAACTGTCGCCCCGTGAAGACGAAGGGCTTAACCTTCACCCTCTACTAGAGGCTTACAGTTATGTCAACTACTGATCCTCTTCCGGGCAACGTAAGCGCCGCCGCGCGATGAGCCAAGGACCTGACCGGCGTGTCGCTGCGGAGAGCGGGCAGGCTCACCCTCTCCGGCCTCCCCGGTCACCGGAACGTCACCACGTCAGGGGCGCTGACGTCGATGGTGTCGGCATTCCGACCGAGCAGCGTGGTCGCCACCCGGGCCTTGTCCTCGCCCCGGGTCGCGTCCCCCCAGACGATGGTGCGCCCGTCGGAAAGCCGGACCGTGATCCGGGCCAGCCCCTCCACCGTGACGTCCACCAGCGCCTCGCGCAGTTGCGGGGTGAGCACGGCGAGCACCTCCAGTGCCGCCCGGGTCTCCGGGTCGTCCGGGCCGGGCCGGGCCACCCGGGCCAGCGGCAGGCCCTCCGGGCGTGCCGGTTCCTCCCGGAACGCCACTCCGGACCGGTCCACCACGACGAACCGCTCGCCCTGCGGAACCACCGCCACCGGTGTCCGCTCCACCACCCGCACCACCAGCGCGTCCGGCCAGTCCCGGGTCACCGTGGCCCGCTCCACCGCCGGCAGCTCGCCGATCCGGCGAGCGGTCGCCGCCAGGTCGACCCGGGCCAGCGGGACACCGTCGGGCACCGCCGCCGCCTGCCGGACCTGTACCGGAGTCACCAGCTCGGTGCCGAGCACCCGCACCTCGCGCACGCCGAACAGGCCGGTGCCGAGCAGTGTCCAGGCGATCATCCCGGCCAGCACCAGCACCCCGCCGGCGACCGCCCAGGGCAGCGCGGCCCGCAGCCGGCGCTGCCGGGCCCGTTGCATGAACCGGCGGGTCGACGGCGGCACCGCGTCGGTGCCGGCCCGGACCAGCTGCCACCGCCGGGCCGCGCCGCGCCGGCCGCCGGGCTCCGCGCCGGCTGTCCGCCCCCGCGCCGGGCCGGGACTCATCCGCCCGCTGGCGACGCGCCGTCCGTACCGGTGCCCGGGGCGGCGGCGTCGGTGACCGGGGCGGTGGTGGTGCCGACCGGGGCACCGGTCGCCGGGCCGGCCGCACCGGGGTCGCCCGTGCGGGCCAGCAGCGCGTCGAGGAGCTGGTCGCCCATCAGCGAGATCGGCGGCGCGCCCATGGTGACCACCACGTCCCCGGGACGGGCCCGCCGAGCCACCTCGACCGGCGCCGCCTCCCAGGAGTCCACGAAGACCTTCCGCTCGGCCGGCAGGTCGATCGCCTCGGCCAGGGCGGCCGAGCCCTCCCCCGGCTGGCGCAGCTCACCCGGGCCGAAGACCTCCAGCAGCACCACCTCATCGGCGATGGCCAGCCCCTCGGCGATCTCCGCCTGGAGGTCGCGGGTGCGGTAGAGGCGGTACGGCTGGAACACCACGATCAGTCGGCCCTCCCCGGCCACCTCGCGCAGCGTCCGCAGGGCCAGGGTGATCGAGGTCGGGTGGTACGCGTACTCGTCGTAGACCAGGACGCCGTCGGCCACGCCCTTGCGCTCGAACCGCCGCCGCACGCCGGGGAAGGCGGCCAGCGCGTCCGCGCTGGCGGTCAGCGGCAGGTCCAGCAGGTACGCGGTGAGCACCGCGGCGGCACTGTTGAGTCCCATGTGGCGGCCGGGCACCGGCAGACGGATCTCGCCGAGCGCGCGTCCGTCCACCTCGGCCAGGTAGCGGACCCCCCGGGCCGACGACGACATGTCGGTCATCCGCAGGTCGGCGTCGGGCGACTCGCCGTACGTGTACACCCGGCGGCCCTCGGCCCGCAGGGTCGCGGCCAGGTCCCGGGCCGCCGGGTCGTCCGCGCAGGTGACGACGAAGCCCGCCGGGTCGGTGAGCCGGGCGAAGTCGGCGAAGGCCGCCTTCAGCGTGGCGAAGTCGCCGTAGGTGTTCAGGTGGTCCGGCTCGATGTTGGTGATCACCGAGACGAACGGCCGGTAGATCAGGAAGGACCGGTCGCTCTCGTCGGCCTCCACCACGAAGTACTGCCCGGTGCCGTGGTGCGCGCCCGAGCCCACCTCGGAGATCTCCCCGCCGATGACGAACGACGGGTCCTCGCCGGCCTGCTGGAGCACCATGGTCGCCATCGAGGTGGTGGTGGTCTTGCCGTGCGTGCCGGCGATGGCCACCGCCCGCCGGCCGGTCATCGCCGCCGCAAGGGCCTCGGACCGGTGCAGCACCCGCAGCCCGCGCCGTCGGGCCTCCACCATCTCCAGGTGGTCCGCCGGGATCGCCGAGGAGTAGACCACGGTGTCCACCCCGTCGAGGTTGGCCGGCTCGTGGGTCATGTGGATGGTGCCGCCCAGCGCGCGCAGCCCGGCCAGCGAGGGCCACTCCCGCAGCTCGCTGCCGGTGGTGCGGATGCCCCGGGTGAGGAAGAGCCGGGCCAGGCCGCTCATGCCGACCCCACCCACCCCGATCAGGTGGATGGTGCCCAGGTCCTCGGCGGTCAGTGTGCCGGCCGGGGAGAACTGCGCGGTGTTCATGGGAGGTACCTTCCCGTCGCGGTCGCCCGGCTCACCGGGCCACCGCCTCGTAGACGAATCGGAGCAGCGCCTCGTCGCCGTCGCGCCGGCCGTAGTTGGCGGCGGCGGCACCCATCGCGGAGAGGCGCTGCGGGTCACGGATCAGCGGGATGACCGTCCGCTCGACCCAGTCCGGGGTGAGTTCGGCGTCGTCCACCAGCAGCCCGCCGCCGGCCTCGACCACGGGCAGCGCGTTGCGCTTCTGCTCCTGGTTGCTGTGCGGGTACGGCACGTAGATGGTGGGCAGGCCGATCGCGGCCACCTCGGCGCAGGTCATCGCCCCGCCCCGGCCCAGCATCAGGTCCGCGGCGGCGTAGCCCAGCTCCATCTCGGACAGGTAGGGCAGGGTGACGTAGGGCACCGGCAGGTCGGTGGGGACCGGCACCGGCTCGTTGCGGGCGCCGATCACGTGCAGCACCTGTACGCCGTAGCGGGCCAGTTCCTTCGCCGCCCCGGCCACCGCCAGGTTGATCGAACGGGCCCCCTGCGAGCCGCCGGCGACGAAGAGCACCGGCAGGTCGGGCCGGAGCCCGAACCGGGCGCGGGCGGCGTTGCGGTACGCGACCCGGTCCAGCCCGGCGATACCGCGCCGCAGCGGCACCCCGACCACCCGGGCCTCCCGCAGCGCCTCGGCCTGCTGCGGCTGGTGCGGGAAACCCACCGCCACGTGCCGGGTGAACTTCATGCCCAGCCGGTTGGCCACCCCCGGCGGCACGTTGACCTCGTGGATGACGATCGGCAGGTCCCGCCGCCAGGCGGCGAGGTAGCCGGGCACCGAGACGTAGCCGCCGAAGCCGACGACCACGTCGGCGCGGACCTCGTCGATCACCGCGCCGGCGGCGCGCGCCGCGGTCCACATCCGACCCGGGGTCCGGACCAGGTTCATGTTGACCGAGCGCGGCAGCTGGTAGGCGGGAATGGTGCGCAGGTCGTAGCCGTGCGGCGGGATCAGCTCGTTCTCCAGGCCCTTGGGTGTGCCCAGGCAGGTGATCCGGACGTTCGGGTCGTGCCGGCGGAGGCAGTCGGCGAAGGCGAGCAGCGGGTAGATGTGTCCCCCGGTGCCCCCTCCGCAGAGCACCACCGAACGCAGCGGACCCATCAGCGTCTCCTCTCACTGGCCGACCCGGCGCGGTTCCGGGTGCCCCGGGCGCCGCGCGGCGCCGTCTCGTCGTCGTCGTTGCGCCGCGTCCGCGCCCGGGGTACGGACCCACGGTCGGCCGGTGGCGTCGCCGGCCGGCGACGCCGGCCGGGAAGCGGCGGCAACGGGGCCCACACTAGTCGGACCCATCGGGCGGGCGGACGGGCGTGCAGGGCCCGCGCGGCGTCCGGCTCGGCACGGGCGAAGGAGGCGAGCATTCCGATCGCGGCCAGGGTCACCACCAGGGCGCTGCCGCCGTCGGAGATGAACGGCAGCGGCAGGCCGGTGATCGGCAGCAGCCCCACCACCCCGCCGATGTTGATCACAGCCTGGCTGACCAGCCAGGTGGTGACGGCGGCGGCGGCGAGCCGCCGGAACGGGTCCTCCACCCGGCGGGCGATCCGCAGCCCGGTGTACGCCAGTACCGCGAACAGTGCCAGCACCACGACGCAGCCGACCACCCCGAGTTCCTCGGCGATGACCGCGAAGATGAAGTCGTTGTTGGCGGCGGGCAGCCAGTCCCACTTGGTCCGGCTCTGGCCGAGCCCGGTGCCGAACCAGCCGCCGAGGTCGATGGCGTACCGGGCCTGGGCGATCTGGTAACAGCCGTTGATCTTGCATTCGTCGGGCGGCGGCGGGTTGATGAACATGGTCAGCCGGGCGAGACGGTAGTTCTCCTCGCCCCTCGCGCCGGAACCGGCGCCGAGCGAGGCGACCGCCACCAGCAGGGCGACCCCGAGCAGCCCGACCACCGAGAGCACGGCGAAGACCCGCTTCCGGACCCCGGCCGCCCAGAGCAGACCGATCACCAGGGCCAGCAGGCAGAGCATGGTGCCCAGGTCGTTGTAGCCGACCAGGACGAAGAGCAGCCCGACCACCGGGAAGAGGGGGGTGGCCAACTCCTTCCACCAGCCCAGCTTCACGCCCTTGCGGGCGATGACGTCGGCCCCCCAGAGCACCATGGCGAACTTGGCCAGTTCGGAGGGTTGCAACCCGATCGGTCCCAGGTAGAGCCAGAGCAACTCCGCCTCGAACGGGCCGATCTTCGACGCGGTGTCGAACAGCCTGCCGTACACCAGCAGCAGGTTGAGCAGCACCAGCAGCGCCACCGACAACCCGAGTACCGGCCCGCCCAGCACCCGGAAGGTGCGGGCCGGCAGCCGCTGGCAGGCCCAGAAGGCGACGATGCCGATCACCGCGAAGATCGCCTGCTTGGTGAGCGCGGCGAAGGCGTTCCCCTCCTGGGCGAACGCCTGCACGCTGGTCGCGGAGAAGACCATGGCCAGCCCGATGAGCAGCAGCAGGCCGGCGCTGGAGATCAGCAGGTAGTACGAGGCCAGCGGCCGGGCGAGCAGGCCACGCAACGCCGCCAGCCCACCGGCGGCGTCCAGGCCGCGTAGCGGCGCGGGCGGGTCGCCGGTACGCCCTGCGGCGGCTCCCCGCGGCTGCCCGTCGACCGTCCTGGTGTTCCCTCGGTCCTCCCCCACCCGCCCATCATCGCCGCTGCCGTCGCCCGCTTCGCGCGGAACCCCCGACTCTCGGCGTGTCGAGTTGCCGCCGGGGTGGTCCCAGGGTGCCCTGCTACCGCTTTCCGCGTCACAGGGGACCCCTCCCGACCACCCCGGCGAGCCGGTCAGCTGACGTTGGCGAGGAACTCGCTGTAGAAGAGGCCCAGGGCGATCGCCACGCCGATCCCGGCGATGATCCAGAACCGGACCACGATGTTGACCTCGCTCCAGCCCGCCAACTCGAAGTGGTGCTGGAGCGGAGACATCCGGAACACCCGCTTGCCGGTGCTCTTGAAGGAGATGATCTGGATGACCACCGACATGGTGATGATCACGAAGAGCCCACCGATGATCGGCAGCAGCAGCACGGTCCGGGTGGACATCGCCATGCCGGCGATCAGCCCGCCCAGGCCGAGCGCGCCGGTGTCACCCATGAAGATCCGGGCCGGTGAGGTGTTCCACCAGAGGAAGCCGACACAGGCGCCGGCCGCCGCGCCCGCGATCAGCGCGATCTCCAGCGGGTCCCGGACGGTGTAGCAGTAGTCCTCGGTGTAGTTCGGGTCGGCGCACCAGTGCCGGTACTGCCAGAACGCGATCAGCGCGTACGCGGCGAGCACCATCACCGACGCGCCGGTGGCGAGACCGTCCAGACCGTCGGTGAGGTTGACGCCGTTGGTCGCCGCCATCACCACGAAGATGAAGATGACCACCGAGGCGACCTTGCCGACCTCCAGCGCCGGGATGTCCCGGATGAAGCTCAGGGTGGTGCTGCCGACGGTCTCGACGTTGGTGATCGCGCCGCTCGCGTCGGTCATGCTGCTGGGGAAGTAGAGCGCCACCACCCCGAAGACCGCGCCCACCAGGATCTGGCCGATCAGCTTTGCCCGCGCGCTGATGCCGCCGCTGTTGCGCTTGCGGACCTTGACGAAGTCGTCGACGAAGCCGACCGCGCCGGAGAAGACCATCAGCCCCAGCAGCACCAGCGCGGTGATGGTCGGTTCGACCTGGGCGATCTGCTGGTCCGGCAGGGTGGTCAGGGCGAGGTGCCCGGCGACGTACGCGATGACCGTGGCGATGATGAACACCACCCCGCCCATGGTGGGGGTGCCCTTCTTGCCCTGGTTGCTGGCGAGCCCGATGGATCGGATCGGCTGTCCCGCCTTGAGTCGGGTGAACACCCGGATCGCGATCGGGGTGGTGAGGAGCGAGACCAGGAAGGCCACCCCGATGGCCACGATGACGGCCCTCATGAGGCGTCCCCGCCCCCCGTGTCGACGCGCAGCGCGTCGGCCACCTCCCAGGTGCGGTAACGGGAGCCCTTCACCAGGACCACGTCCCCTGGCCGTAGCTCACTGCGCAGCACCTCGACGGCCGCCGCCTGATCGGTGAGCAGCACCGATTCTCCTCCCCAGTTTCCTACCGCTGTCGCGCCTGCTTGGATCGGTGCCGCCGTCTCGCCCACCACGAGCAGCCGGTCGACACCCAGTTCGGCCGCGAGCCGGCCGACCTCCCGGTGCCCCTCGACCTCGAAGGGGCCCAGTTCGGCCATGTAGCCGAGCACCGCGATCGTCCGCCCGTCCCCCCGCCGCATGCCGGCCAGCGCACGCAGCGCGACCGCCATCGACGCCGGGTTGGCGTTGTACGAGTCGTCGATCACCGTCACCCCGTCGGGACGGTCGAAGACGTCCATCCGTCGGGTCGAGACCAGTCCCAGCCCGCCGAGCGCCTCGGCCAGGGCAGCCAGGGGCATGCCCAGTTCCCGGGCCACCGCGGCGGCGGCCAGCGAGTTGGAAACCTGGTGACGGCCGGTCAACCCGAGCCGCACCGGGACGCTGCCCTCCGGCGTGACCAAGGTGTACGAGGGACGCCCCCGCTCGTCCAGCGTCACGTCGGTGGCGCGCACGTCGGCGTCGACCGCCTCGCCGTAGCGGACCACCCGGCCCCGGGTGCGCTCGGCCATCGCCGCGACCAGGGGGTCGTCGGCGTTGAGCACGGCGAGCCCGTCGACCGGCAGCGCCTCGACCAGTTCCCCCTTGGCCAGGGCGATCGCCTCCCGGGAGCCGAACTCCCCGATGTGCGCCACCCCGACGTTGAGCACCACCGAGATCCGGGGCGGCACCACGTCGCAGAGGTAACGGACGTGCCCCACCCCCCGGGCGCCCTTCTCCAGCACCAGGAACCGGGTCTCCGGTCCCGCCTGCAACGCGGTGTACGGGTGGCCCAGCTCGTTGTTGAACGACCCGGGCGGGGCCACCGTCGGGCCGAGCCGCACGGTGAGCTGGGCGATCAGGTCCTTGGTGGTGGTCTTGCCCGAGGAGCCGGTGATGCCGACGACGGTCAGCTCCGGCAACCGGTCCACCACGGCGCGGGCCAGCCGGCCCAGCGCGGCGAGCGCGTCGGTGACCAGCACCATCGGCACCCCGGGCACCTCCCGGGTGCCCAGGACGGCGACCGCGCCGTCGGCCACCGCCCGGACCGCGAAGTCGTGCCCGTCGACCTTCTCCCCGTCGAAGGCGACGAAGAGTCCACCGGGGCGGACCCGGCGGGAGTCGAACTCGACCGGGCCGCTCACCGTGCCGCTCGGGTCGGCGCCGATCAGCCGTCCGTCGACGGCGGCGGCCACCTCGGCCAGGGTCAACGTGATCACAACTGCTCCACCCGGTCGTCGAAGCGGGCGCGCAGCGCGTCGGCCAGCTCCGTGCGGTCGTCGAAGGGCAGCACCTCGCCGCCGACCTCCTGGCCGCGTTCGTGGCCCTTGCCGAGCACGGCCACCACGTCGCCCGGCCCGGCCATCCGGACCGCCTCGTCGATGGCGGCCCGGCGGCCGGCCACGTCCAGGACGGTCACCGGCCCCGCGTCCGCCGTCTCGGCACCGGCCCGCACCTCGGCCCGGATCGCCGCCGGGTCCTCGGTGCGCGGGTTGTCGTCGGTCACCAGGACCACGTCCGCGCCGTGGGCGGCCGCGGCCCCCATCACCGGGCGCTTGCCCCGGTCGCGGTCCCCGCCGGCCCCGATGACGCAGATCAGCCGACCGCCGCTGGCGGTCAGCTCACGCAGCGCGGTCAGCGCGGCGACGATCGCGTCCGGCTTGTGCGCGTAGTCGACCACGCCCGTGACCGGGCCGGGTGCCCGGACCAGCTCCAGCCGTCCGGGCACACCCGGGCAGTCGGCCACCCCGGCGGCGGCGGTCCGCGCGTCCACCCCGACCGCCACCAGGGTGGCGATGGCGAGCAGGGCGTTGGCGACGTTGTGCCGGCCGGGCAGCGCCACCCCGGCGGGGACGGTCAGCCCGTCCGGGCCGTGCGCGGTGAACCGCTGGGCGTAGCCGGCCTCGTCGACGTCCGAGGCCCACCAGGTGGCGGTCGGGTCGCCGGTCGCCGAGTAGCTCACCGTGTCCGGCGTGAAGAGCGGACGCAGCGCCGGGTCGTCGAGGTTGAGCACCTCGGCCGCGCAGCGGCCGTCGAAGAGGCGGGCCTTGGCCGCGAAGTAGTCGGCGGTGTCGGCGTGGAAGTCCAGGTGGTCGGAGCCGAAGTTGGTGTACCCGCCCACGGTGAACCGGACGCCACCGACCCGGCCCATGGCCAGCGCGTGGCTGGAGACCTCCATGACCACGGCGGTCACCCCGCGTTCCCGGGCGGCGGCGAGCATGGCGTGCAGGTCGGTGGCCTCCGGGGTGGTCCGCACGCTGTCCAGCACCAGGTCGCCGAGGCGGGTCTCCACCGTGCCGATCAGGCCGGTGGTGTGCCCGGCGGCGCGCAGCCCGGACTCGACCAGGTAGGCGGTGGAGGTCTTGCCGGCGGTGCCGGTCACCCCGATGACGGTGAGTCCCTCGGTCGGGTCGCCGTAGACGGCGGAGGCGAGCGGACCGAGCGCGTCGCGCGGGTCGGCGACGACCAGCGCCGGCAGCCCGGTGGCGGCCACCGCCGCCCGGCCGGCCTCGTCGGTCAGCACGGCCACCGCGCCCGCCTCGGCCGCGCCGGCGGCGAACTCCGCGCCGTGCCGGCGGGCACCGGGCAGGGCGGCGTACAGGTCGCCCGGACGGACCTCCTGGCTGGCGTGGGTCACTCCGGTCACCGACACGCCCGCGGCCTGCGCCGGCGGCTCGACACCGAGGCGCGCGGCGAGCGCGCCGAGCCGGATTCCGATCACGGTACGGGGGCGTGGATTGCCGGGCACGGCGTCAGACCCTACCCGGTCCCTCGGCGGGGGCCGCACAGCCGCCCCGGTGGTTCGTCCCCACTCACCGATGATGTCCCGATCGGCCTGCTCACCGTGGATAGACCGTGAACTCCGGTCGCTTCTCGCCGGTCGGGGGCACCTTGTAGTGACGCAGGGTGAAGCCCATGATGTCGCGGAAGGCGGGGCCGGCGATCGCGCCCCCGCCCCCACCCGGGGTGTGCGCGAAGACGGCGATCACGTAGCGCGGGTTCTCCGCCGGGGCCATCCCGATGAACGAGGCGACCTCGCCGGGCTGCTTCTTCCCGTCGACCAGCCGCCAGCCGGTGCCGGTCTTGCCGGCGACCCGGTAGCCGGGGATGGCGGCGGTCACCCCGGTGGCGTCCTCGACGGTGGTCACCGCCTCCAGGATGGTGCGCAGCGCCTTCGCGTTCTCCGGGCTGAGCACCGAGCGGGTGACCGGCGGCTTGGTCGGGGTGCGCTTGCCGTCGGGGTCGATGGTCTCCTTGATCAGGCGCGGCTGGACCCAGGTGCCGTTGTTGGCGATCGCCCCGTACGCGGCGGCCATCTGCAACGGGGTGGCGTCCACGCTGTGCCCGATCGGCACCGATCCCCGCGACGAGTCGCTCCACTCCGCCGGCGGCAGCAGCCGGCCGGACGCCTCACCCGGCATGCCCACCCCGGTCGGCTTGCCCAGGCCGAAGCGCTGCTGGTACTCGTACAGCTTCTCCTTGCCGAGCTGGTCGGCGATCTTGATGGTGCCGACGTTCGAGGAGTAGGCCATCATCCCGGCCACGCTCATCCGCTGGCCGTTCGCCCGGTGGGTGTCCCGGAAGGGGGTGTCCCCCTTCACGATGACGTTCTCCACCGGGAAGGCCGTGTCGGCCGTGATCACGCCCTCCTGGAGCGCCGCGCCGAAGGTGATCGCCTTGTGCACCGAGCCGGGGTCGACCACGAAGCTGGTGGCGGCGTCCTCCCGGTCGGTGGGCTTGCTCCCGCGCGGCGCGGCGGCGTTGTAGGTGGGGTGGCTGGCCTGGGTGAGGATCTCGCCGGTCGGGATCTCCATGATTACCACCGCGCCGGTGCTGCCGTTGACCTTGGCCATCTGGTCGCTGAAGATCTCCTGCGTGCGGTACTGGAGGTCCCGGTCGACGGTGAGCCTGATGGAGCTGCCCGGCTTCGCCTCGGTGGTCTCGCGGTACCCACCGGGGATCGGCGCCTTCAGGTCGCCGTTGCCGATCTCGAAGACCCGCTTGCCGTCCTCGCCGTCGAGCAGGTCGTCGTACCGGGCCTCCAGACCCTCCAGGCCGACCATGTCCGGGCTGGTGAAGCCGATCAGGTTCGCGGCCAGGTCACCGCCGGGCACGTCGCGGCGCTCGTCGCGGTGCGCGCCGATACCGGGCAGTTCCAGGGCCAGGATCTCCTTGGCGACCTCGATGTCGACGCCCCGGGCGAGGTACTCGAACTCGGACCGGATGCCGTCGGCGCGGGTACGCGGGGTCATCCGCTCGGTCAGTTCGGAGACGGGGATGCCGAGCAGCGGGGAGAGCGCCTCGGCGGCGGCCGGGACGTCCTCGACCCGGGTCGGGTCGGCGAAGACGTACCGGGCCTCCACACTGTGCGCGAGCGGGTTGCCGTCCCGGTCGTAGATCGCCCCACGCGGGGCGGGCAGGTCCACTTTACGCAGGCGGTCCTCGACGCCGCCGCCGGCGTACGCGGGGGCGTCCACGGCCTGCAACGCGACCAGGCGGATGCCGATGACGGCGAAGAGAGCGAGGGTGAGGACGGTGCCGAGCCGCAGCCGGCGGCGCGGGTCGGCGAGCAGCGGCGGACGGCGCGGCTTGCGGGCCGGTCGGCGCGCGCCGGTCGCCGGTCGGGGGCTCCGTCGGCGTGGCGGTGGCGGTTCGTCGTCCGCCGGGCCCCGGGCGCTGGCCGGGTCGACGGTGCGGATCACGGTGGTCCGGGCGGCCGGCGCGGCCCGGCGACCGGTGCGTCCGGCTCCGGTCCGTCCCCCGTCGAGCACCTGGAGGGCCGGGCGGAACGGGTCGCCGGAGCGCGGGGTGCGGCGGGCGGCGGCGGTGCGTTCCTCGCGCTCGCTGCGGCCGGACAGACCCGGCTGGCGGGCGACGCGGGCGTCCCGGCCGGTCCCCCGCCCGGTTCCGGCGCGCTCGTCGTGGCTCTCCCGGACCGTACGACCCCGAGGCGTGTACGACCGTGCGTCGGAGATCCCGCCGACGCCCGGTTCACGCGGTTCGCCACCCCGGTTACCGGCGGCACGTGACGAACCGCGCCGGGAGCCTGTGGCGTCCCGGCGCGGTTCCTCTGGTCTCGGGGCCACGGGTCAGTCTCCCGTGGCCTGCTGGCTCGTGATGGCCGGCTGGCCGCCCGCCGGGCGGGGCACGCCGATCATCCGGCCGTCCGGCAGCTGGATGAACGCCGGCTCGTCCGACTCGACCAGACCCAGCTTGCGGGCGTTGGCGGTCAGGTTGCCCGGCGCCTCCGACTCGGCGATCCGCTTCTCCAGCTGCTGCTGGTCGACGTCGAGCTTGGCCTGCTGCTGCTGGAGCTTCTCCAGCCGGAAGGCGTTCTCGTTGATCTTGGTGTTGACCAGCAGGATGCCGAGCACCCCACCGACCACCAGGACCAGGACCATCGCGACGAAGGGCGCCCGCGGCACGGAGACCGGCGGCGGCGGCGCGACCCGCAGGCGGGGCGCGGTGGGCCGGTCAGCACCGGCACTGCGCGGCGCCGGCTTCAGCGCGGCACTACCCTGGGTGGGGAACTCGCGCGTCCCCCGGGCGCGGGCCTCCCCCTGCCGCCGAGCGCGGTCCGGTCCGGTCACGCCAGTCCCCACCGACGCGGTCCGCTCCGCCGCGGTCCGGCCCCCCGACCGCGGTGTACGCTGCCCCGCGCCGGGAAGGTCCCGGCGGTCGCGCTTGTTGACGTTCATGATCCCTCCCCCTTTTCGTCGTCCGTCGTCGTGCCGCCGTCCGAGGCCGGCCGCAGGTCCATCGTGGAACCCGTGGTCGACCCCACCCCCTGGTGCATCGCCCTGACCCGCCGGCGGTACCGTTCGCGTTCGGCACCGCCGGACCGTTCCGCGTCGGGGTCGATCCTTTCCGCGGCACGCAACCGCACCGACGTCGCCCGTGGGTTCGCCGTGACCTCCGTCTCCCCGGGCAGCTCGGCGCCCCGGCTGAGCAGCCGGAACGTCGGGCCGGTGCCGGGCAGTTCGACCGGGAGGTCGACCGGACCCTGACGTCGGGTCCGCTCGGCGAGCGCCGCCTTGGTGAGCCGGTCCTCCAACGAGTGGTAGGACAGGACCACCATGCGGCCACCCACGGTCAGCGTGTCGAGCGCGGCCGGCAGCGCCGTCTCCAGCGCCGCCAGTTCCCTGTTTACCTCGATCCGTAAAGCCTGAAACGTTCTCTTTGCCGGGTGACCGCCCGTTCGTCGGGCCGGTGCCGGGATGGCGTCCTGGACCAGTTCCGCCAGCCGGGCCGTCGAGGTGATCCGCGCCCGCTCCCGTTCCCGGATGACCGCCGAGGCGATCCGACCGGCGAAGCGCTCCTCGCCGTAGGTCCGCAGCACCCGGGCCAGGTCCGGATGGGAGTAGGTGTTGACCACCTCCTCCGCGGTGGTCCCCCGGGTCTGGTCCATCCGCATGTCCAGCGGGGCGTCCCGCGCGTAGGCGAACCCTCGGTCGGGTTCGTCCAGTTGCAGCGAGGAGACCCCGAGGTCGAAGAGGATCCCGTCGACGGCCGGGACACCCAGCCGGTCGAGCACCTCGGGCAGCTCGTCGTAGACGGCGTGCACCAGGTGGATCCGGTCGGCGAACCGGGCCAGCCGGGCCCGGGCGTGCGCCAGGGCCTCGGTGTCCCGGTCCAGACCGACGAGGGTGGTCCGGGGGTGTGCCTGGAGTACCGCCTCGGCGTGTCCGGCCAGACCCAGCGTGGCGTCGACGTGGACCGTCGGTCCCGGCCGGTCCAGCGCGGGGGCCAGTAGCTCGAGACACCGCTCGAGCAGTACCGGCACGTGCGTGCCGCGTAGCTCCCCCATGTCGACCCCCACTGGTACCGGACCTTCTCTCTCGTGTTGTCTGCGTCGTCGTCACGACACCCCGTCGTACCGCCAGATCCCCATCCGCTCCCGCCCGCTCCCCGACCGCGGCTCGAGGAGACCGGATCGTGCCCCTGGCACCGGGGAAGGGGTGCCAGGAACGCGAAGCGGCTGGAGATCTCGCAGTACGTCGGGCGTCGTCACGCCCTACAGACCGCCGGGCAACACCCCCTCGGAGATGTCGGAGAACCCCTCCTCGCTCTCCGCGAGGTAGGTTTCCCAGGCGACCCGGTCCCAGATCTCCACCCGGGTGTGTGCGCCGATCACCGCGAGGTCGCGGTCGAGGTCGGCGTAGGCACGCAGGTGGGCGGGGACGGTGACCCGGCCCTGCTTGTCGGGAACCTCGTCGTGGGCACTGGCGAAGAAGACCCGGCTGTACGCCCGCGCGGCCTTGTGTGTCATCGGCTGCTGACGCAACTGGTCGGCGATGCGCTGGAACTCGGGTGTCGGGAAGACGTAGAGACAGCGTTCCTGCCCTTTGGTGATCACGACACCCCCCGCCAGTCCGTCCCGGAACCTCGCCGGGAGAATCAACCGGCCTTTGTCGTCCAGGCGCGGAGTGTGGGTGCCGAGGAACACGGCCCAACCCCCTCGCCCTTCGACGGCGTTCGCGGCGCCGCTGACCCCCCGGGCCGGTGGGCCCTCCCGGCCTCACCATTGCGCTCCACTCTACTCCACTTCCCTCCACCTGCAACCGGAAACGACCTGTCGGCGCGCCGCGCCGAAAGACAAAACCGCACGTCAGAGGCGGTGGAGCGACGTGGAGGGCCGAACACTCCCCGCACCGACGTCCGTTTTCCGACATAGATCGACTCCATCCGGTTGAGCAAGATCCACCCGGCTGGCGCGCCGGCCGCCCCCGGCCGGCGCGCACCGCGCGTCCGCCCGGCCGACCGGTCACCCCGGCGGGTGGAGCCCCCCGCCCGAACGGTTCGCCGTCGGCGGCGATCTGACGGAGCGACCGGTCCGGTAACCTCGCTCGCGTGACGGACGCGAAGATGCCCCTGCGGGCAAAGGTGGCCAGCTCCGTGTCGCGTACGGCTGCGGCACTGTCGCGGGCTGCGGGCCGCGGGGACGGTTCGGTGATCGGCGGCTGGATCGGCCTCAAGATCGACCCGGACCTGCTGGCCCACCTCTCGACGGGCCGGGCGATCGCCCTGATCTCCGGCACCAACGGCAAGACGACCACCACCCGACTCACCACTGCGGCGGTCGGCGTGCTGGGCACCGTCGCCACCAACTCCTTCGGGGCGAACATGCCCACCGGCCACACCTCCGCGCTGGCCAAGGCCGGCAGCACCCCGTACGCGGTGCTCGAGGTGGACGAGCACTACCTGGCGCAGGTCATGGAGGCGACCGAGCCGCACGTGGTGGCTCTGCTCAACCTCTCCCGCGACCAGCTCGACCGGGCCAAGGAGGTGGCCATGATGGCGCAGCTCTGGCGGGCCGCGCTGGTCCGCCACCCGGAGCTGCGCGTGGTGGCCAACGCCGACGACCCGATGGTGGTCTGGGCGGCCACCCCACCGGCCAGCCACGACCACCGGATCACCCCGCCCGCCGTGATCTGGTTCAGCGCCGGCCAGCGGTGGCACGACGACTCCTGGGTCTGTCCCGAGTGCGGCTCGTCCATCCAGCGCTCCGGCGAGCAGTGGTGGTGCACCGGCTGCTCGCTGCGCCGCCCCCAGCCGCACTGGGTCGTCGAGGACGACGGCGTGGTCGACCCGACCGGCGCGTGGCACAAGGTCGTCCTCCAGCTCCCCGGCCGGGTCAACCTCGGCAACGCGGCCACCGCGCTCGCCGTCGCCGCCGAGTTCGGCGTCCGCCCGGTCGACGCGGTCTCCCGGCTCGGCGGGGTCACCTCGATCGCCGGCCGGTACGCGCAGGTCGACCGGGACGGACGCAACATCCGGCTGCTGTTGGCGAAGAACCCGGCGAGCTGGCTGGAGGCCTTCGACATGGCCGACCACGCCCCGACACTGCTCTCGATCAACGCTCGGGACCCGGACGGCCTGGACACCTCCTGGCTGTTCGACGTCGACTTCGCCCCGCTGCGCGGCCGGCAGGTGCTGATCACCGGCGACCGGGCCTACGACCTGGCCGTCCGCCTCGACGTCAACGACGTGCCGTTCCAGCACGTCCGGTCGTTCGGCGAGGCGGTCCGCAGTGTCCCGCCGGGCCGGCTGGAGGTCATCGCCAATTACACCGCGTTCCAGGACATCCGAGCGGAGTTGGACCGTGTCAACTGAGAGCCTGCGCATCGTCTGGATCTACCCCGACCTGCTCTCCACCTACGGGGACCGGGGCAACGTGCTGATCCTGGCCCGCCGGGCGCAGCAGCGCGGCATGCCGGTCGAGGTGCTGGAGGTCCGCTCGGACCAGCGGCTGCCCACCGGCGCCGACATCTACCTCATCGGCGGCGGCGAGGACGGGCCGCAGGCGCTCGGCGCGCAGCGGTTGCTCGCCGACGGCGGCCTGCACCGCGCGGTCGCCCAGGGTTCGGTGGTCTTCGGCGTCTGCGCCGGCTACCAACTGCTCGGCACCTCGTTCTTCGCCAAGGGCACCCGCTGTCAGGGCCTGGGCCTGCTCGACCTCCAGTCCGACCGGGGTCCGTCGCGGGCCGTCGGCGAACTCGCCGGGGAGATCGACCCCCGGCTGGGCCTGCCCCCGCTGAGCGGGTTCGAGAACCACGGCGGCCGTACCCACCTGGGGCCGGGGGTCGCGCCGCTGGCCCGGGTCACCGCCGGGGTGGGCAACGACAGCCAGACCGAGGGCGCCTGGCGCGGCAAGCTGCTCGGCACCTACTCCCACGGCCCGGCGCTGGCCCGCAACCCGGCCCTGGCCGACCTGCTGCTGAAGTGGGCCACCGGGGCGCACCAGCTCCCCCCGCTGAACGACACCTGGCCCGACCGGCTGCGCGCCGAGCGCCAGGCCGCGGTGGCCGCCGCCCGGCCGTGATCCCGACGGTCCGGCGGCTGCTCGCGCAGCGGTCGGCCGTCCGTTTCGCGTCCCTGCTGCTCCTGCTGGGGGTTCTCGCGCTGCTGCTGGTGCTGGTGCCCCGGCCGGAGCTGGCCGACCTGCCGGCGCACGCCGACCGCCTCGGCCGCGCCGCCCCGGCAGCCGCCATCGTCGGCGGCGCGTTGCTGCTGGTCGCGCTGGTGCCCCGCACCTTCGTCACGCTGGCCTCGGGGGCGCTCTTCGGTGCCCTCGAGGGAGCCGCGTACGCCCTCACCGCCGCGCTGCTCGCGGCGGCGCTCGGGTTCGCGGTCGGCCGGGTCCTCGGCCGGGAGTTCGTCGCCGAACGGGTCCGGGGTCGGCTCGCCCGGTTGGACCACTGGTTCGCCCGGCAGAGCGTGCTCGGGGTGATGACCGTACGGCTGCTGCCCATCTCCGGGTTCGGGCTGGTCAGCTACGGCTACGGCACCACCGGCGCGCGGCTGCTGCCGTTCCTGCTCGGCAGCGTGCTCGCCTCGGCGCCCACCGCCTTCGGCTACGCGGCACTCGGCGCGGCGGTCAGCACCCCCGACGAGGTGAACTGGCTGACCGTCGCCCCCGCCGGACTCGGCCTGGTCGCCACCGTCGTGCTCGGCCACAGCTGGTGGCGGGCGGAACGCCGCCGCCGCGCCGACCTCAGCCCGCCGGGGTGACCAGTCCGGCGTCGTAGGCGGCGATGACCAGGTGCACGCGGTCCCGGGCGTCGAGCTTGGTGAGCAGGCGTCCGACGTGGGCCTTCGCGGTGGCCACGCTGATCGTCAGTTCGGCGGCGATCTCGCCGTTGCTCAGGCCCCGCCCGACCAGCGTCAGCACCTCCCGTTCCCGCCCGGTCACCCCGTCCAGGCAGCGGGGCCGGGCGGCCGGCGCGGCCCGGCGGGCGAACTCGGCGACCAGCCGGCGGGTGACGCCCGGCGCGAGCAGGGCGTCCCCGGCGGCCACCACCCGGACGGCGTGCAGGATGTCGTCGAGGGCCATGTCCTTGACCAGGAAGCCGCTCGCCCCGGCCCGCAGCGCGGCGTGCACGTGGTCGTCGTCGTCGAAGGTGGTGAGGACGAGAACCCGGCTCGGCCCGCCCGACGCGGTGATCTCCCGGGTGGCCCGGATCCCGTCCATGCCCGGCATCCGCAGGTCCATCAGCACCACGTCCGGTCGCACGTCACGGGCCACCCGGACGGCGTCCGCGCCGGTGCCCGCCTCGCCGACGACCTCGATGTCGGGCGCGTCCGTGATCAGCACCCGCAGTCCGGCGCGGACCAGCGGCTGGTCGTCGACGAGCAGCACCCGGATCCGACCGGACACGACGGCGGCGCTCTCCCCCGCCGCGCTCACCGGGTCACCGCCGCCGGCAGGGGCAGCCGTACGGCGACCCGGAAACCGCCCTCCGGGCGGGGCGCCGCGGTGAACCGGCCGCCCAGCAGCGCGACCCGTTCCCGCATGCCGACGATGCCGTGCCCCTCGCCGCCGACCGGCCCACCCCGGCCGTCGTCCACCACTTCCACGCCCAGCCCGTCGCGGTGCTGCTCGACCAGCACCCGGCAGGTGTCGGTGCCGGCGTGCCGTACCACGTTGGTGACCGCCTCCTGGACGATGCGGAACACGGCGAGACCGATGTCGTCCGGAACCGGCTCGGCCGGCCCGACCCGGCGCAGCTCGACCCGGACCCCGGCGTCCGCCCCGGCGGTGACCAGCCGGTCCAGGTCGGCCAGGCCGGGCGTCGGGTCCAGCGTCGGCGCGGACTCCGGGCGCCGCAGCGCGCCGAGGGTACGGCGCAGCCCGGCGAGGGTGTCCCGGCTGGTGGCCTCGATGATCCGCAGCGCCGCCCGGGCCTGCGCCGGCTGGGTGTCGATGACCCGGGCGCCCACCCCGGCCTGGATGGCGATCACCCCGATGCTGTGGGCCACCATGTCGTGCAGCTCGCGGGCGATGCGCAACCGCTCGGCGGTGACCGCCTCGGCGGCGGCGTGCGACCGCAGCGCGGCGGCGTACCGGCGGCGGGCCCGCACCGAACCGCCCACGGTCGCGGCGGTGGCGACCGCCAGCACCGAGAGGACGGCCCGGTTCACCGGGTCGTCCGCGCCGGGGTCGATGAAGGCCGCGACGACCTGCACCACGAGCACCAGCGCGGTGGCCGGCAGGGCGAGCCGGCGGGACCGGTTCGCGGCGACCACCCCGAGCGTCACGTCCACCGCGAGGAACTGGAGATACCAGATGTCGGAGAGGTAGCTGCCGTCGGCGGAGTTGACCGTCGCGGTGACCATGGTCGCGCCGGTGAGCATCAGCCCGAGGGCCACCAGGGGGCGGCGCGGCAACAGCCCCATCGGGAGGGCGACCACCAGGGCCGGCAGCAGGTACGCCAGCGGAATCCACCAGGCACCGAAGCCGAATCCGCCGCCGGTCCCGACCGTCGGGGCGTGCAGTACCACGACGGGCTGCGCGGCGACGCCGACCCACGGCAGCACCGACGACAGGACGGCCGGAACACGGCGCGGCGGCACGGCGGCATGCATGCCGCCCACGGTAGCCAGGACCGGCCGGCCGGGCATCGGCCCGTGGGCGTACGCCCCGGGGCGTACCGCCCGCGCCCGGTTGTGGCCGCCGGCCGGACGACCGGACGGGGGCGGCCGGACAGCCTGGACCACGTGATCCAACTGACCTCGCTGACCAGACGGTACGGCCGCACGACGGCCGTCCACGACCTGTCCCTCACCGTGCGCCCCGGTCACGTGACCGGGTTCCTCGGTCCCAACGGGGCCGGCAAGTCCACCACGCTCCGCATGATCCTCGGTCTCACCGCACCGACCAGCGGCACCGTCACGGTGGACGGCGTCCGGTTCCGGGACCGGCCGCGCGGGCTGCGCCACGTCGGCGCCCTCCTCGACGCCGCCGACGTGCAGGGTGGACGCAGCGCCGAGGCGCACCTGCGGGCATTGGCCCGCAGCAACGGCCTCCCCCGCTCCCGGGTCGACGCGACCCTGCGCGAGGTGGGTCTCGCCGGAGTGGCCCGACGACGGGTGGGCGGGTTCTCGCTCGGCATGCGGCAACGGCTCGGCATCGCCGCCGCGCTCCTCGGTGACCCGCCGGTCGTGCTCTTCGACGAACCGTTCAACGGCCTGGACCCGGAGGGGGTGCGCTGGGTGCGGGGTCTGTTCCGGGACCTCGCCCGCCAGGGGCGGACGGTCTTCGTCTCCAGCCACCTGATGAGCGAGATGGAGCACTGCGTCGACCGGCTCGTCGTCATCGGCCGGGGACGGCTCCTCGCCGACCAGACCGTCGCCGAGTTCGCCGCCGGCAGCGGCCGGGGCACCGTCTCCGTCCGTACCCCGCAGGAGAGCGCGCTCACCGCCCGGCTGACCGCCGAGGGTGGCGCGGTACGGGCCGAGGACGACGGGACGGTCACGGTGACCGGCCTGAGCGCGGCCCGGATCGGCGACCTTGCCGCCGCCCACCGGATCCCGGTGCACGAGCTGGTGACCCGTACGCCCTCGCTGGAACAGGCGTTCATGCGGCTGACCGCGGCCAGCGTCGAGCACCGCGCCGGGGAGGTGGCCCGATGACCACCGCCGACCGCCGGCAGACCGGCACCGGCCACGCCGACACCCAGGCGGGCCGGTCCGGCGGCGACGCCGTCCGGGCCGGGACCGACGCGGGCCGGGGCAGCGACGGCACCCGTCGCCCGACGGCGACGATCGGGCCGCCGGCCCGCTTCCGGGACCTGGTCGCCGCCGAGTGGATCAAGCTCTGGTCGCTCCGCTCGACCTGGGGTGCCCTCGGGCTGATCCTGCTCACCACGGTCGGTCTCGCCGTGCACGCCAGCCTCGACAGCCGTCGTCAGTGGGCGGACTGGCCGGCCGACCGCCGGAACCTGCTGAACCCGCTGTGGGACGCGTTCCCCCAGGAGGCGCAGCTCTTCGTGGTGCTCGCCGCGAGCAGCGTCGGCGCGGTCGCGATCGGCGGCGAGTACGCCTCCGGCCTGTTCCGGGCCACCTTCGCGGCCGTCCCGGCCCGTGGATCCGTGGCCGCGGCGAAGCTCGTCGTGCTGACCGCCGCCACCACGCTCCTGGGGCTGGTCGGTTCGGCGACCGCCTTCGGGATCTCCCAGGCCATTCTGGCCGGAAAGGGTGGCATGTCCGTCGGTGAGCCGGGCGCACTGCGGGCGATCGTCGCGTCCGCGCTGCTGGTGCCGCTCTGCACCCTCATCGGCGCCGGGCTCGGTGCGCTGGTGCGCCACACCGCGCCCGCGATCGTCACCGCCGCGACGGTCCTGCTCCTGCTGCCGACCGCGATCGACGAGGACGAACGCTGGACCGCCCTGATCCGGCACGCCATGCCGGTGCCCGCCTGGGACCGCCTGCTCCAACCCGCCGAGCCGCCGCCCTGGGTGGACGTCGCGCACCGGGCCTCGGTCGGCGGCGCGTGGACCACGTACGCCGGCTGGGCGGTGCTGGCCACCCTGGTCACGGTGCTGGTCGTCCGCCGACGCGAACCCTGACCGACCGGGGTCAGGACGACGGCCGGCGAATCGCCCACGCCCCGGTGCGGCCGCACGTCACCTCGGTCGACGAGGACGGAGCCGTGCCGGGGTGGTGGCCGGGGTGGCGCTGCGGCGGTCAGTGGCCTCCGGGCTCGCCGGTCTGCCCCCAGATCGAACTCATCTCGCCGAAGGCCTGCTCCATGAGCTGCACCATGGCCCTGCGGGCACGTTCGCCGTCGCGTCGCTGGATCGCCTGCGCCACCTCCGCGTGCAACTGGAGGGCCTGCTCGTGCGGATGGTGCGGCATGAGGTGGTGCTGGTGCCGGCCGGTCAGCACCTCCGCGACCAGGTCCTGCAGCCGGACGAACATCTCGTTGCCGGAGGCCACCAGGACCCGCCGGTGGAAATCGATGTCCAGTTCGAGGAAGCGCGCCTCGTCCCCGGCCTTGCCGGCGGCCCACATCTTGGCCGCGAGCCCGACGAGGTCGCTCGCCTCGTCGTGACCGACCCGTTCGGCGGCGAGCAGGGCGGCGTGCGGCTCGACGGCGGTGCGCAGCTCGGTGATCGACCGGAGCTGGGCAATGCGGCCGGACGAGGCGAGCCGCCAGCGGATCACCTGCGGGTCGAAGACATTCCAGGCGTCCCTCGGCCGGATCATGATCCCGACGCGGCGACGGGTCTCGATGAACCCGATCGAGGCGAGCACCCGCAGCACCTCGCGGACGACCGATCGGGACACGGCGTACCGGTCGACCAGGTCGTCGATGTTGAGGACCATCCCGGGCCGCAGTTCGCCACCACAGATGGTCGTGCCGAGGTGGTCGAGGACCTGGGCGTGCAGACCAGCCTCGACCGGGGCGACGAGGGCGACTGCAACCCCTGGGGAGGACTGTTCCACGGGGCGGAGCATATCAGTTGAGCCCACCTCTTGAATAAATCTGCTTTTTCGGCCTAGCATCGCGCTGTTAAGCGGACGTTAAACGCCTGGTGGCGACCGTTGAGATGACGGACACGTCCCCCGGCATGCGGCCCCGGCAACGGCCACGGCGTAAGGAGAGCTGGACGTGAGACGTCGATCAGTTATCGGGACTTCCCTGGCGGTGGCCGTCACCCTCGGCCTGACCGCCTGCGGCGGCGGAGACGACGCCGCAGCGTCGAACACGGTGCGCGTGACGCTGGTGAACCACGTCTGGACCGAGAACATCAAGAACGCCCTGCCGGAGTTCGAGAAGCAGTCGGGCCTGAAGGTGGAGGTCACCCAGCTCGGCGAGGACCAGCTCTCCGACCAGTACAACGTCAAGCTGAACGCCGGGTCCAGCGACCTCGACGTGATGATGTACCGGCCGCTGCAGGAGGGGAAGCTGTTCGCCACGAACAAGTACCTCGCCGACCTGACCGAGAAGTCGAAGTCGGACAGCGGCTTCGAGTTCGGCGACTTCCAGGCCGGACCGGTGCAGGCCACCACGCATGACGACAAGGTGGTCGGCGTACCGATCATCACCGAGCAGGAGGTCCTCTACTACCGCAAGGACCTGCTGGAGAAGTCGGGCTTCACCGCCCCGCCGAAGACGCTGGACGAGCTCAAGGCGCAGGCGGCGAAGGTCGAGGCGGACAACCCGGGAGTGGCGGGCTTCGTGTCCCGCACCGGCAAGGCAGCCGCCGTGACGCAGTTCTCCAGCTTCCTCTTCAGCTTCGGCGGTGACTTCGTCGACGCCAACGGCAAGGCCTCGGTCAACACCGAGCAGGCCAAGCAGGCGTACGCCTACTACGGCGGCCTGCTGCGGGAGCACGGCCCGGAGAACATCAGCACCGACATGAGCTGGTCCGAGGCGATGGCGATCTTCACCCAGGGCAAGGCGGCGTTCTACACCGAGGCCAACTCGCTCTACAAGAACGCCACCGACCCGGCCAAGTCGAAGGTCTCCGACACCGTCGGGTTCGCTGCCTTCCCGGCCGGCCCGGCCGGCTCCAAGCCGTACAACATCCCCTCCTGGGCGCTCGGCGTCAACGACGCCTCCAAGAACCAGGACAACGCCTGGAAGTTCATCCAGTGGGCGGCCGGCAAGGAGCAGGCGCTGGCGCAGCAGAAGGCCGGCGTCCCCAGCGCCCGCACCTCGGTGTGGGCGAACCCGGAGGGTGCCGCGACCTACCCGAAGGACCTCGCCGAGGCCACCACGGTCAGCACCGCCAACGGCATCGGGCACGACCGTCCGCTGGTGGTGAAGGTCGCCCAGGCGCGGGAGATCGTCGGCCAGCCGATCGTCGACGCGATCACCGGCAAGGACGCGGCCACGTCGGCGGACGCGGCCAACGAGGCGTTCCAGAAGTTCCTCGACGACGAGGCGAAGTAGACCGGTGCGCGGCCGGCGGGGCCGATCGGCTCCGCCGGCTGCGCATCGGGTCCTGGCCCTGACCCCCCGGAGACCCCCATGTCAGCCGTCACCACGAAAGTCACCAGATCGCCCGAGAGCCGTCCGGCGTCCCCGGAGACGTCGGCCTGGTCGCGCTGGGCCAACGAGCACCGCAAGTGGCTCTTCGCGGCACCCGCCATGGCGTTCGTCGCCGTTCTGATCGTCTTCCCGGTGGCGTGGACCGGATACCTCAGCCTGACCGACGCCGAGGGTTCCGTACGCGCAGAGTCCGAGTTCATCGGCTTCCAGAACTACCTCGACGTCCTCGGCGACACCGACCGGTTCTGGCCCGCGGTGTGGCGCACGGTCGCCTTCACCGGGGTCGTCCTCCTCTTCGAGGTCGTGCTCGGCATGGCGATCGCCCTGCTGCTGTGGCGACCGTTCCGCGGCGAGAAGTGGGTCCGGGTCGCGATCCTCCTGCCGCTGGTGGCCACCCCGGTCGCGGTCGGCATGATGTGGCGGCTGATCTTCGATCCCAACATCGGGATGGCGAACCAGGTGCTCGGCTGGGTCGGGATCGGCCCCCAGCCGTGGCTGGCCGGTCAGAGCTCAGCCCTGCCGACGACGATGTTCATCGACATCTGGCAGTGGACCCCGATGGTGGTGCTGATCCTGCTCGCCGGCCTGACGTCGCTCTCCGACGAGCCGCAGGAGGCCGCGCTCATCGACGGCGCGAGCACCTGGCAGCGGTTCCGGCACGTCACCCTGCCGTTGCTGATGCCCACCGTGATCGTCGCGATCCTGCTGCGCGGCATCGACGCGCTGAAGACCTTCGACATCCTCTACGCCACCAAGGGACGCGGCGGCGGGTCCTTCCACGAGGTCGAGACCCTCAACGTGTACGCCTACGGGCTGAGCTTCGACTACAACGAGTACGGCGTCTCATCGACAGTCCTCATCATCTTCTTCCTGATCATCATCGGGGTGATGTGGGCCCTGACCTACCGCAAGAAGGGGCTGGACCGATGAAGCTGCGCAGGCCGTACAGGATCTTCCGGACGACGGCTCTGACCCTCGTGGTGCTGTCGCTGATCGCGCCGCTGATCTGGATGATCGCCGCGTCGCTCAAGACGAACGTCGACATCTACGACACCGACAAGGCGTTCGTCTTCTCCCCGACGCTGGACAACTACAGCAACGTGCTCCAGCAGGCGAACTACGTCCAGTTCATCGGCAACAGCCTCTGGGTGGCGTTCGCCGCCACCGTGCTCTCGCTCCTGCTCGGGGTGCCCGCCGCGTACTCGATGAGCCGGTTCAACATGAAGAAGTCCGCGCTCGTCGTGCTGATGGCGCGGGTCATCCCCGGCGTCTCGCTGCTGGTCCCCTGGTACTACGTCTTCTCGAACCTGCAGATGGTCGGCGGGTTCACCGTGCTGGTCCTCAGTCACATGTTCGTGTCGCTGCCGTTGATCGTCTACATCATGATGGGCTACTTCGACGGCCTGCCGACCGAACTCGAGGAGGCGGCGCTCGTCGACGGGCTGACCCACATCGGCGCGTTCCGGCGGATCACCCTGCCGCTGTCGGTGCCCGGCATCGCCACCGCGGGCATCCTGTCCTTCATCTTCTCCTGGAACAACTTCATGTTCGCCCTCGTGCTCTCCGGTGCCGACACCAAGACGCTCCCGGTGGCGATCTTCGACTTCGTCGGCTACGCCAGCATCGACTGGGGCGGCCTGATGGCGGCGGCCACCGTGGTCACCCTGCCGATCATGCTGATCGCCCTGTTCGTGCAGAAGTACGTCGTCTCCGGCCTCACCGCCGGCGCCACGAAGGGCTGAGGACACCATGACGAGGATCGCACGGGTGGAGACCTTCCTGGTCGCACCGCGGTGGCTGTTCGTCCGGGTCGAGACGTCCTCCGGCATCGTCGGCTGGGGCGAGGCGACCTGCGAGGGACGGTCCGAGACCGTCCGCACCGCCGTCGAGCAGCTCAGCGAGCTGCTGGTCGGCCGGGACGCGCTGCGCATCGAGGACCACTGGCAGGTCATGACCAAGGGCTCGTTCTACCGGGGCGGGCCGATCCTGGCCAGCGCCGTGTCCGGGCTCGACCAGGCGCTGTGGGACATCGCCGGGAAGCGGTACGGGGCACCGGTGCACCAGCTGCTCGGCGGCCCGGTCCGGGACCGGATCCGGGTCTACGGCTGGGTCGGCGGCGACGAGCCCGGTGAGGTACGCGACCAGATCAGCGCCGCGGTCGAGTCGGGCCTGACCGCGGTGAAGATGAACGCGTCCGGCCGGATGAGCGCGCTCGCGTCCGTCGCCGAACTCGACGGCGTGGTCCGGCGGGTGGCCGCCGCCCGCGAGGTGCTCGGCGACGAGCGGGACGTCGCGGTCGACTTCCACGGCCGGTTCACCCTCGCCACCGCCCGCCGGGTCGCCCCACTGCTCGACCCGTACCGGCCGTTCTTCCTGGAGGAACCGGTGGTGCCGGAGAACTCGCACCTGATCGGCGAGTTCGTCCGCTCCACGACCACGCCGGTGTCGACGGGTGAGCGGCTCTACAGCCGGCAGGAGTTCCTGCCGGTGCTCCAGGCCGGCATCGCGGTCGCCCAGCCGGACCTCTCGCACGCCGGTGGCATCACCGAGGTCCGCAAGATCGCCGCGCTGGCCGAGGTGTACGACGCACAGCTCGCCCCGCACTGCCCGCTCGGGCCGATCGCGCTGGCCGCCTGCCTCCAGGTCGGCTTCGCCACGCCCAACTACCTGATCCAGGAACAGAGCATCGGCATCCACTACAACCTCGGTGCCGAGGTGCTCGACTACTGCCTCGACAAGACCCCGCTGAGGTTCGTCGACGGGTACGTCGAGCGGCTCACCGCACCCGGCCTCGGCATCGAGATCGACGAGCACGCCGTACGGGCGGCGGACAAGCGCGGGCACGCGTGGCGCAGCCCCACGTGGCGGCACCTCGACGGCTCCTACGCGGAATGGTGATCACATGACCGTCAACCTGGCCGCCGAACTCACCGCCGCCCGGATCCTCGCGGTGATCCGGGGCACCGACACCGCCGGCGCGATCGCGGCGGGCACCGCCCTGCTGGCGGAGGGCGTACGCGTGGTCGAGGTGGCCCTCACCACCCCGGACGCGGCGCGGGCCGTCGAGGCGCTGCGCGCGGTCGCTCCCGCCGGGTCCCTGGTCGGCGCGGGCACCGTGCTCACCGCCGCCGACGTGGCCGACGTGGCCGCCGCGGGCGCGCAGTTCGTGGTGACGCCGGCCGTGGTCGAGTCGATCGCCGAGGCGGCCCGGCGGGGACTCCCGGTCGCCGCCGGGGCACTCACCCCGACCGAGGCGTACACCGCGATGCGGTTGGGGGCGTCGGTGGTCAAGCTGTTCCCGGCGTCGGTCGGGGGCCCGGCGTACCTCCGGGCGGTGCGCGACCCGTTCCCGGACATCCCGTTCGTCGCGGTCGGCGGCGTCGGTCTGGACGACGTGTCCGGCTACCTCGGTGCCGGCGCGATCGCGGTCGGTGTCGGCGGACCGTTGGTCGGGGACGCCGCCTCCGGCGGCGACCTGGCCGCCCTGCGGACGCGGGCGCGCACCTACCTCGCCGCGGTGCGGGAATCGAGCGGGTCGTGAGCGCGCCGGACCTGCTCACCCTCGGCGAGGCCCTGGTGTCGCTGCGCTCGGCCGGACCGCTCGCCGCCGGGGGGTCGCTGACCACGCACCTGGCCGGCGCGGAGTCCAACGTGGCGGTGGGGGTGGCCCGGCTCGGCCACCGGGCCGCCTGGGTCGGGCGGGTGGGCGCCGACGAGTTCGGCGAGTACGTGCTGCGGCAGTTGCGCGCCGAGGGCGTCGGTGTCGACGGAGTGACCCGGGACCCCGACCGGCCGACCGGCCTGATGGTCCTGGAGCGGCGCACCGCCGACCTGACCCGGGTGCAGTACCACCGGGCCGGATCGGCCGGGTCCGCGCTGTGCGTCGACGACCTGCGGGCGCCGCTGGCCGCCGGAGCGCGGGTCCTGCACCTGACCGGGGTCACCCCGGCGTTGTCCGACACCGCCCGCGCGGCCACCCGCTGGGCGGCCGGGGCCGCCGCCGGGGCGGGCATCCCGGTCTGCCTCGACGTCAACTACCGCGCCCGGCTCTGGTCCCGCGACACGGCCCGCGAGGTGCTCACCCCGCTGGTGGGCCACGCCTCGATCGTCGTCGCCTCCGCCGACGAGCTGGACCTCCTCGGTGAGCCGGGGGCCGACGAGTCCACCGTCGTGGCGGGGCTGTTCCGGCGGGGCGTGCACACCGTTCTGGTCAAGCTCGGCGCCGACGGTGCCCGCGCGTACACCCCGGACGGAGTCCGGCACGCCGGGGCGCTGACCGTGACCGCCGTCGACCCCGTCGGCGCTGGGGACGCGTTCACCGCCGGCTACCTGTCCGGCTGGTTCGACGGGCTCGACCTGGCCGGTCGCCTGCGCCGCGCGGCCACCCTCGGCGCCTTCGCGGTCTCCAGCCCGGGTGACTGGGAAGGGCTGCCGCGCCGCGCCGAACTCTTCCTTCTCGACGACCACGAGACGGGAAACGTCATCCGTTAGCCGCCCGTGGCACCCCTCAGCCGCCCGCGCACCCCTCAGGAAGAAAGGCATCCCGTGAAGATCGTCGCAGCTGACGTCATCGTCTCCAGCCCCGACCGCAACTTCGTCACCCTGAAGATCACCACTGACGACGGCGTCACCGGTCTGGGCGACGGCACCCTCAACGGACGGGAACTCTCCGTCGCCTCGTACCTGAAGGACCACGTCGCCCCGCTGCTGATCGGCCGCGACCCGCACCGCGTCGAGGACACCTGGCAGTTCCTGTACCGCTCGGCCTACTGGCGGCGCGGGCCGGTCACCATGGCGGCCATCGCCGCGGTGGACGTGGCCCTGTGGGACATCAAGGCCAAGGCCGCCGGCATGCCGCTGTACCAACTGCTGGGCGGGGCGTCCCGGAGCGGCATCATGGCCTACGGGCACGCCTCCGGACGGGACCTGCCGGAGCTGTTCGACTCGATCCGTCGACACCTCGAACTCGGCTTCCGGTCGATCCGCGTCCAGACCTCCGTGCCCGGCATCAACGCCGTGTACGGGGTCGCCTCGCAGCCCAGCACCGGTGGCACGCGGTACGACTACGAGCCGGCCCAACGCACCCCGCTGCCCGCCGAGGAGGACTGGGACACCCGCTCGTACATGCGCCACCTGCCCGGCGTGTTCGAGGCGGTCCGCAACGAGTTCGGCCCGGAACTGCCGCTGCTGCACGACGGCCACCACCGGATGACCCCGATCCAGGCCGCGAAGCTGGGCAAGGCCCTCGAACCGTACGACCTGTTCTGGTTGGAGGACTGCACCCCGGCGGAGAACCAGGAGGCGCTGCGGCTGGTCCGGCAGCACACCACCACACCGCTGGCCATCGGCGAGGTCTTCAACACGGTGTGGGACTACCAGACCCTCATCCGCGAGCAACTGATCGACTACGTCCGATCCGCCGTCACCCACACCGGTGGCATCACGGCCATGCGCAAGCTGCTCGACTTCGCCGCCCAGTACCAGATCAAGTCCGGTATCCACGGCCCGACCGACATCTCACCGGTCGGCATGGCCGCCGCGCTGCACCTGGACCTCGCCATCCACAACTTCGGCATCCAGGAGTACATGCAGCACGGGCCGCTCACCAACGAGGTGTTCCGGCAGTCGTTCAGCTTCACCGACGGCTACCTGCACCCGGGTGAGCAGCCCGGCATCGGGGTGGAGATCGACGAGGCCGCCGCCGCGACGTTCCCGTACGTGCCGGCCTACCTGCCGTTCAACCGGCTCCAGGACGGGACGGTCCATGACTGGTGACAGTCGTCCGGGCGGCCCGCCCCGGACCCGGCACGTGGTCGTGATGGGGGTGTCCGGGGCCGGCAAGACGACCGTGGCCCGGGGCATCGCCGCCCGCGCCGGGCTCGTCTTCGCCGAGGCGGACGAGTTCCACCCGCCGACCAACGTGGCCCGGATGCGGGCCGGCTTGCCGCTCGACGACGCCGCGCGGCTGCCCTGGCTGCGTGACCTGGCCGGGTGGATGGCCGACCGGTCCGCCGCCGGCGTGTCGACCGTGCTGGCCTGCTCGGCGCTGAAGCGGTCCTACCGCGACGTGCTCCGCCAGGGGTCGCCGAACGTCGAGTTCGTCCACCTCGACGGGCCGGCCGAGGTGATCCGGGAGCGGATGTCCCGGCGGGCCGGGCACTACATGCCAACGAGCCTGCTGGAGTCCCAACTGGCCACTTTGGAAAGGCACCATCCGGACGAGTCGGTGCTGGTGCTCGACGTGTCGCTGACCCCGCACGAACTCGTCTCGGCGGCGCTCGCCGGGCTCGGCCTGTCGACCACCGTCGCCGTCGACGGGTAGCCGTGGCCCGGTCGTGCCGCCGCACGGCCGGGCCACCGCACCGGCCGCGCCGACCGGTTCCGCCGGACGGGAAGGGGCCGACACCGCGATCGGCCGCCCCTCCCGCACCTCCGTCAGGCGACCACGCTCACCATCCGGCCCTTGACGACGATGACCTTGCGGGGCTCCTTGCCGGCCAGCGCGGCGGCCACCGCCTCCAGGGCCGCTGCCCGGACCGCCTCCTCGGACGCGTCCGCGGGCACCTCGACCCGGCCCCGGACCTTGCCGTTGACCTGCACCGGGTAGGTGACCGTCTCGGCGACCAGCAGGGCCGGGTCGGCGGTCGGGAAGTCGGCGTACGCCAGCGAACCGGGGTGACCCAGCCGCTGCCACAGCTCCTCGGCGACGTGCGGGGCGAACGGGGCCAGCATCAGCACCAGCGGCTCGGCGACCTCACGCGGCGTGGCGGCCAGCCGGGTCAGCCCGTTCGTCAGCTCGATCAGCTTGGCGATCGCGGTGTTGAACCGGATCCCCTCCATGTCGGCGCGGACCCCGTCGATCACCTTGTGCAGCAGCCGGCGGGTGGCCTCGTCGGCCGGGTCGTCGGTGATGCGCAGCGCACCGGTGGACTCGTCGACCACGGTCCGCCAGACCCGTTGCAGGAACCGGTACGAGCCGACCACCGCCCGGGTCTCCCAGGGGCGGGACACCTCCAGCGGGCCCATCGACATCTCGTACACCCGGAAGGTGTCCGCGCCGTACGCCGCGCACATCTCGTCGGGGGTGACCACGTTCCGCAGCGACTTGCCCATCTTGCCGTACTCCCGGCGCACCTCCGCCTCGCCGTGGACGTACCGGCCGTCGACCTCGACGACCTCCTCGGCGGGGACGTACACGCCCCGGTCGTCGGTGTAGGCGTACGCCTGGATCATGCCCTGGTTGAACAGCTTGCGGAACGGCTCGAACGACGAGACGTGGCCCAGGTCGTACAGCACCTTGTGCCAGAAGCGGGCGTACAGCAGGTGCAGCACGGCGTGCTCCTGACCGCCCACGTACAGGTCGGTGCCCCCGCAGTCGCCCTCGCCGCGCGGCCCCATCCAGTACCGCTCGTTCTCCGCGTCGACGAACCGTCCGGTGTTGGTCGGGTCCACGTAGCGCAGCTCGTACCAGCAGGAGCCGGCCCACTGCGGCATCACGTTGGTCTCCCGGGTGTACCGCTTCGGCCCGTCACCCAGGTCCAGCTCGACCTCGACCCAGTCGCGGCGGCGCGACAGCGGGGTCTCCGGGTTCGAGGCGGCGTCGTCCGGCGCGAACGTCTTCGGGGCGAAGTCGTCCACCTCGGGCAGTTCGACCGGCAGCATCGACTCGGGCAGCGCGACGGCGGCACCGTGCTCGTCGTAGACGATCGGGAAGGGCTCGCCCCAGTAGCGCTGCCGGCTGAACAGCCAGTCGCGCAGCCGGTAGGTGACCGCTCCGGTGCCGTGCCCGTTCGCCTCCAGCCATTCGACGATGCGGGCCTTGGCGTCGGCGACCGCCAGGCCGTCCAGGTCCAGGCCGCGGTCCGGGGCGGCGCTGTTGATCGCCGGCCCGTCCCCGGTGTACGCGGTGCCGTCGAAGCCCTCCGGCGGCTGCACGGTCCGGACGATCGGCAGGTCGAACGCCTCGGCGAAGGCCCAGTCCCGCTCGTCCTGCGCCGGCACCGCCATGATCGCGCCGGTGCCGTAGCCGGCCAGCACGTAGTCGGCGATGAAGATCGGGATCTGCCCGCCGGTGACCGGGTTGGTGGCGTACGCGCCGACGAAGACGCCGGTCTTCTCCTTCGTCTCGGCCTGCCGCTCCACGTCGGTGCGGGCCGCCGCCGCCTTCCGGTACGCCTCGACCGCCGCGCGCGGGCCGGCGTGCCCGCCGGTCCAGGCCTCCTTCGTCCCCTCCGGCCAGGCGTCCGACGCCAGCGCGTCGACCAGCTCGTGCTCGGGGGCCAGCACCATGTAGGTGGCGCCGAAGACGGTGTCGGGGCGGGTGGTGAAGACCCGCACCGGGGCGGCCGGGGTGGGGAAGTCGATGTGCGCGCCCGTGGAGCGGCCGATCCAGTTGCGCTGCATCAGCTTGATCGGCTCGGGCCAGTCCAGCGCGTCCAGGTCGTCGACCAGCCGGTCGGCGTACGCGGTGATCCGCATCATCCACTGCTTCAGGTTGCGCTTGAAGACCGGGAAGTTGCCCCGCTCCGAGCGGCCGTCGGCGGTGACCTCCTCGTTGGCCAGCACGGTGCCCAGCCCCGGGCACCAGTTGACCGGGGCCTGCGAGACGTACGCCAGCCGGTGATCGTCGACGACCCTGCGCTGCTCGACCGGGGTCAGCTCGGCCCAGGGGCGGCCGTCCGGGGTCGGCCGGGTACCGGCGGCGAACTCGGCGACCAGGTCGTCGATCGGGCGGGCCCGGCGCGCCCCGGTGTCGTACCAGGAGTTGAAGACCTGCAGGAAGATCCACTGGGTCCAGCGGTAGAACCCGGTCTCGATGGTGGCCACCGAACGCCGGTCGTCGTGGGCCAGGCCCAGCCGGCGCAGCTGTGCCCGGTACCGCTCGATGTTCGCCTCGGTGGTGGTACGCGGGTGGGTGCCGGTCTGCACCGCGTACTGCTCGGCGGGCAGGCCGAACGCGTCGAAGCCCATCGCGTGCAGCACGTTGCGCCCGGCCATCCGCTGATAGCGGGCGTAGCAGTCGGTGCCGATGTAGCCCAGCGGATGCCCGACGTGCAGGCCCGCGCCGGACGGGTAGGGGAACATGTCCAGCACGTAGAGCTTCTCCGCGCCGGCCCGGGGATGTCCGGGGTCGGCCAGCGGGCCGGTCGGGTTCGGGGCGTGGAACGTCCCGTCCCGTTCCCAGGTGTCCTGCCAGCGCTGTTCGATCTCACCGGCCAGCGCCGCCGTGTACCGGAACGGGGGGATGTCGCTCGCGGCTGCCTCAGTCATCGCGTGTCCTCGCTTCGCTCGTGGCCGCCGGGGCCTTCGCCGTGGTCTGCTCGGGGCACAAAAAAGCCCCTCACGCAGGAGGGGCCGCCGTGCTGTCGCGCGTTCAGCGCATCAGCACGGCCCGGTAAGGAGCAGCTGGAAACCGGCCATGCCCGGCAGTGTACCCGCCCCCGCCCGGAGCGCGCCGGGGGCTTCCAGCGGACGGGACACCACCGACGGCGGGACCGCCCGTCCGCCGCGCGGGTGGTCGCGGCCGACGACGCGCGCCGCACCGGCACAGATCCCCCGCCAGACGGTTATTCGGTGCGTAACCGACCGTCTACCTGCGGCGTTCGGCGCGGGCGGGAAACATGGTTAGCCTGAGATACCAGTGATTCCTGCGGCATCAGAGGCTCGACACGCGAACCCCACGGCGGGTCCAGGTGCTCTATACAGAGCTGCCGTCCAGGCGACGAGAGGGAGGCCCGTTGACACAACAGACCTGGGACGAGGTGGGCGGCGTGCTGCCGCACGACGAGTTCCGCGCCGCCAGTGAAGCCATCGTCGCCAACATCGAGCAGGTCATCGAGGGTAAGACGGCCACCGTACGGCTCGCGCTCGCGGTGCTGCTGGCCGAGGGGCACCTGCTCATCGAGGACGTCCCCGGGGTCGGCAAGACCAAGCTCGCCAAGGCGCTGGCCCGTTCCATCGACTGCTCGGTACGACGTATCCAGTTCACCCCCGACCTGCTCCCCAGCGACGTCACCGGGGTGAGCGTCTACAACCAGGAGACCCACGACTTCGAGTTCCGGCCGGGGGCCGTCTTCGCCAACCTGGTCGTCGGCGACGAGATCAACCGGGCCTCGCCGAAGACCCAGTCGGCGCTGCTGGAGTGCATGGAGGAGCGGCAGGTCACCGTCGACGGCGTCACCTACCAGCTCCAGACCCCGTTCATGGTGATCGCGACGCAGAACCCGATCGAGATGGAGGGGACGTACCCGCTCCCCGAGGCACAGCGCGACCGGTTTACCGCGCGGATCGCCATGGGCTACCCCGGCCCGGAGGCCGAGCTGGCCATGCTCGACGGGCACGGCGCGGTCGACCCGCTGAACGACCTGGGGGCGGTCTCCGACGCGGCGACCGTACGGCAGCTCATCGCCACGGTCCGCGAGGTGCACGTGGCCGACGCGGTCAAGCAGTACGCCATCGACCTGGTCACCGCCACCCGGGAGGCCCCCGAGCTGCGGCTCGGCGCGTCCCCCCGGGCCACCCTGCAACTGCTGCGCACCGCCCGCGCGGTCGCCGCGCTGGAGGGACGCGACTACGTCCTCCCCGACGACCTCCAGGCGCTCGCGGTGCCGGTGCTGGCACACCGGATCATCCCGACCGCCGACGCGCAGCTGGCCCGGCGCACCACCGACGCGATCGTCTCCGACCTGGTGCACCGGCTCGCCGTGCCGCAGGACCGCAAGCGCTCGCAGTACGACACCCGGCCGGCCGGTGGGAACGGTCGCTCCGCGTACGAGCCGCGGAGGCGGTGACCGTGCGCGACGGGCTGCGCGGGCTCACCACCCGCGGCCGGTCCTTCCTGGCCGCCGCCGTGGCCGCGGCGATCTCGGCACTGCTGCTCGGGGAGCGGGACCTGCTCCGGGTGGCGGTGCTGCTGGCCGTGCTCCCGCTGCTCGCCGCCGCGTACGTCGGACGCAGCCGCTACAAGCTCGCCTGCGTCCGGTCGCTGGAACCGCACCGGGCGCCGGTCGGGGCCAGCTCCCGGGTGGTGCTGCGGTTGCAGAACATGTCCCGCCTGCCCACCGGCACGCTGCTGCTGGAGGACCGGCTGCCGTACGCGCTGGGCAGCCGGCCCCGGGTGGTGCTGGAGCGGCTCGGCGCGTTCCAGGCCAGCTCGGTGGCGTACACCGTCCGGGCCGACGTGCGCGGCCGGTACGAGGTGGGGCCGCTCGGGGTGCGGATGACCGACCCGTTCGGCCTCTGCGAGCTGAGCCGGGCCTTCCCGAGCACCGACCGGCTCACGGTGATTCCGCAGGTCACGCCGCTGCCGTCGATCCGGCTCCCGGGTGAGTACGCCGGCAGCGGCGACAGCCGGGCCCGCTCGGTGGCGGTGCACGGCGAGGACGACGCGGCGACCCGTGAGTACCGGGTGGGCGACGACCTGCGCCGGGTGCACTGGAAGTCGACCGCGCGCACCGGGGAGCTGATGGTGCGCCGGGAGGAACAGCCGTGGGAGAGCCGGGCGACGGTGGTGCTGGACACCCGCGCGTACGGGCACCGCGGCGACGGGCCGACGGCGAGCTTCGAGTGGGCCGTCTCGGCCGCCGCGAGCATCGCCGTGCACCTGCGCCAGGCCGGCTACAAGCTGCGCCTGGTCACCGGCTCCGGGGCCGACGTCGACGCGGCCGAGGCGACCGGCGACGGCGTGCTCCTCGACCATCTCGCCGAGGTCCGGCTGGAGCAGCGGGGTGAGCTCACCAGCCTGGTGGAGCGGGTCCGCCAGCGCGCCGACGGCGGGCTGATCATCGCCCTGCTCGGCTCGCTGAGCACCGCCGAGGCGCAGTTGCTGGCCTCGCTGCGCGGCAACGGCGCCACCTGTGTGGCGTTCCTGCTGGACAGCGCCGGTTGGCTCAATCTGCCGGAGCGGGCCCGCGCCGAGGCGCAGGAGGCCCACGGCGCCGCCGCGCTCGCCCTGTTGCAGAGCGGATGGCGGGTGATCGGGGTGGAGCACGGCAGCCAGCTTCCCGCGCTCTGGCCGCAGGCGGCCCGGGGCTCGCAGGGGTTCGCGGTACGCGCCGCGCTGGCCGAGACGGTGGCCGGTGGCGTGAAGTGAGGGGGGACCAGTGATCGTGAACCGTGGGCTCGGCCTGGTGGCGGCGGTGGCCACGGTGCTCGCCGCCGCACCGCTGTCGGCGATCTTCCAACGCTGGACGTGGCTGGTGCAGTCGGCCATCGCGGTGGCGGTGGTCGCCGGGGTCGCCGCGCTGCTGCGGCTGGTCCGGGTTCCGCTGTGGGGTCAGGTGCTCGGCATGTTCGCCGGGCTGCTGATCGCCCTGACCTGGATGTTCCCCAGCGGCAGCGAGCTGGCCGCCGTGCTGCCCACGCCGGGCACCATCGCCCACTTCGGTGAGCTGCTCGGCGGTTCGGTCCAGGACATGCGGTCGTACGGGGTGAAGGTGCCCGACACCGACCCGCTGCTGTTCATCACCGTGCTCGGGGTGGGCGGGGTGGCCGTGGTGGTCGACCTGCTCGCCGTGGGCCTGCGCCGGCCCGCCCTGGCCGGTCTGCCGATGCTCGCCATCTACTCGGTGCCGGTCGCGGTCTACGTCGAGAGCGTCCCCCCGGTGCCCTTCGTGATCGGCGCGGCCGGCTACCTCTGGCTGCTGGTCAGCGACAACATCGACCGGGTGCGCCGGTTCGGCCGACGGTTCACCGGGGACGGCCGGGACGTCGACGTCTGGGAGGCCTCCCCGCTGGCCAGTGCCGGCCGGCGGCTGGCCGTGGTCGGGGTGGTGGTCGCGGTGCTCGCGCCACTGGCGGTGCCCGGGATGACCGGCGGTCTGCTGGACAGCCTCCAGTCGGGCAACGGCAACGGCAACGGGCGGGCGGGGGTCGGGGGCAGCCCCGGCCGGGTGGACCTGTTCGCCGCGCTCAGCGGCCAGCTCAACCACTCCGAGGTGGCCGACCTGGTCAAGGTCACCACCACCGAGACCAATCCGTTCTACCTGCGGTTCGGGGTCGCCGACGAGCTGCGGCCGAACGGCTTCCACGTGCGCAATCCGTCCGGGCGGGTGGTCACCCGCGACCTGCCCGATCCCACCGACGGCGCGACCGGGGTACGGCAGGAGCGGTACCGGGCCACCGTCGAGGTCACCCGCGATCTGAACATGCCGCTGATGCCGGTCTACGCCGAGCCGGTCCGCACCGACGGCCTGAACGGCAACTGGCAGTACGACCCGAAACTCCAGATCGTCTTCTCCAACCGGGAGAACTCCCGAGGCAAGCGGTACGAGTTCGACTACGTCCGCTCCCTCTACACCCCCGAGTTGCTGCGCCGGGCCCCGTCGTTGTCCGCGGCGGACCAGGTGGTCCAGCAGTTCACCGGCAGGCCGCCGGCGCCCGAGGTGGACGCGCTG
Source organism: Micromonospora sp. NPDC023956 (assembly GCF_040639195.1). Lineage (NCBI taxonomy): Bacteria > Bacillati > Actinomycetota > Actinomycetes > Micromonosporales > Micromonosporaceae > Micromonospora > Micromonospora sp. NPDC023956. Next base: position 378,273 of record NZ_JBEZZN010000004.1, on the reverse strand, counting down.
GTCGCAGAGCTGATCGACGGGCGCGACACGGACTACGACCGGGTCCGGGCGATCTACGACCACTTCTCCGCCCGCAACGGGTTCCGCTACTCGCTGAGCACCGAGGGGGGCACCAGCGGTCGGGACATCGTCGACTTCCTGAACAACAAGGCCGGTTACTGCCAGCAGTACGCCGCCGCGATGGCCTGGCTGGTCCGGGCGGCCGGCATCCCGGCCCGGGTGGCGTTCGGGTTCACCAACGGCACCAGCAAGGACGGGAACACCTACGTCCTGACCAACCGGAACCTGCACGCCTGGACCGAGGTCTACTTCGGCGAGAACATCGGCTGGGTGCCGTTCGACGCCACCCCGGCGTACGGCGTACCGGGCAACACCCGCTCGGACTGGGCGCCGGACAACGACGCGCCCGACCCGGTCACCCCGTCGGCCGGCAGCCCGGCCGCACCGGGCGAGACCGACCCGTCGGCCGGACCGTCCGGGCCGGACGAGGCCAACCGGAACGTCGACGAGGGGGAGGTCCCGACCACGGGCGCCGCGACGGAGCAGGCGCCGGTCTGGCCGTGGTGGCTGGCCGCCGGGCTGACGCTGCTGGTGCTGCTCGCCGTGCCGGCCTTGCGGCGGATGGCGCTGCGCCGTCGTCGCGGGGCCGCACCGACCGTCGCGTCGGTGGCCCCGGCGGTCGACGCGGCGGGCGGAGCGTCCGGCGCGGCCGGTCCGCTGGTGGTGGTCGAGGCGGACGCCGACACCGCCCGCGCACGGGCGCACGCCGCCTGGGACGAGCTGCTCGACACCCTGGTGGACTTCCGGGTCCGGGTGGACCGGACGGAGACGCCCCGGGCCACCGCCGACCGGTTGGTCCGGGAGTCCCTCACCGAGGACGAACCGGCGGCCACGGCGGTGCGCCTCCTCGGGCGGGCCGAGGAGCGGGCACGCTACGCGCGGGACCCGCTGGTCGGCGGCGAACTGCACCCAGCCCTCGGGGCGGTCCGGCACGCGCTCGGCGCACGGGCTGACCGCCGCACCCGGCTGGTCGCGGCGACGCTGCCGCCGTCGGTGCTGCTGCGCTGGCGCACGGCCGTCACCGACGCCTCGTCCCGGCTGGTCGCGGCGACCGGTCGGACCCGGACCCGGATGCTGCGCTGGAACCCCCGGCGGCTCCTGGCGGGTCGTCCGGCCCGCTGACCCGCGACCGACGCCCGGTCGGCCCGCACCGGTGGCACCCTCACCGGGCGGCCCGGCCGGGCGTTTCCCTGTCACCCCCGGGGGGCCGGGCGGGGACAGCCGTGGTCAGCAGTGGCACCCGGCACGGCGACCGGCGCCGGACGACGGGCACGACGAAGCGACGCGGGGCGGGACTGGTCCCGCCCCGTCAGTCGATGGTCAGCGGTGCCCCTCCGGGCGCTGCCGCCACCGGTCCTCCAGCCGGTCGAGGAGCGACGACCGACGGCCGGTGCGCCCCGCCCGGGGACGCCGCCGACTGGTGGTGCCGCCGACCACGTGCAGGTCGGGCGACTGCGCCCGGCGGTGCGACTGCACCGCGAACGCCGCTGACGCCAGCATCACGACGAAACCCGCCACCGCGAGCGGCGGGGTCTTGATCACCGCGCCGTAGACCACGAGGGCCAGGCCAATGATGATCACGCCGGCAGCGACGAGCAGGCGACGCCGCGTGTGGAAACGCGGGTCGCTGGCGCGCACGGCCGAGGCGAATTTGGGGTCCTCGGCAAGCGACCGCTCGATCTGCTCGAACAGCCGCTGCTCGTGCTCCGAGAGCGGCACGGCACTCCTCCCCGGTCACGTTGGTCGGCCCGTTCGGACCGACAGACCGTGGCAGCCGACCGGCTGCTTACCCGCAAGTCTACGAGGGCCCTCGCGCGTCGGAAAGCGGGACGACCTACGGCTGGGGCGGATTTTCCCGCCGACGCCGATCGCGGCCCTCCAGAAGACTGGCCGGACCTATGACGGACCGCCCGAAACGGGCAGCAGCGGCATCCGCCGCCGCTTCGGCCTCACGCCATCCGTACTCGGGAGCACCCAACGCGAGCTGGCGCGGAGTGGCCTCGGTGGCACTGAGCCCCTCGATCCGTACGCCGACCAACCGGACGAGCTGCCCCGGGTCGAGAGCGGTGTACAACGCCCAGACCGTGTCGAATATCTCCCGGGTGACGTCGGTCGGCACGCCGAGGGTGCGGGAGCGGCTCACCAGGGTGAAGTCGGCCAGCCGGACCTTGAGGGCCACCGTCCGCCCCACCTGGCCGGCCCGGCGCAGCCGGGCACCCGCCTTCTCGGCGAGGGCGAGCAGGGACCGCCGGATCTGCTCGGGGTCGTCGACGTCGGTGTCGAAGGTGGTCTCGGCGCCGATCGACTTCTCCACCTGCTCGGGGCTGACCCCGCGCGGGTCCCGCCCGTGCGCCAGCTCGCGCAGGTGCGCGGCGGCGGCCTCCCCCACCGCCCGGCGCAGCATGCCGGCCGGAGCCTCGGCGAGGTCGCCGATGGTGGCCAGGCCGAGCCGGCGCAGTGCCGTGGCGGAGCGCTCGCCGACCCCCCAGAGCGCGTCCACCGGCAGCGGGTGGAGGAACTCCAGCACCCGGGCGGCGGGGACGACGAGCATCCCGTCCGGCTTGGCCCGGGTGGAGCCCAGTTTGGCGACGAACTTCGTCGGCGCCACCCCGACCGAGCAGGTCAGTTCCTGCTCCTCGGCGACCCGGGCACGGATCAGCCGGGCGATCTCGGCGGGGCGGCCGAAGAGGCGTCGGGCGCCGGCCACGTCGAGGAAGGCCTCGTCCAGCGAGAGCGGCTCGACCAGCGGGGTGACGTCCCGGAAGACCCGCATCACCGCCCGGGAGGCCGCCGAGTAGGCCGGGAAGTCCGGTGGGAGGAAGACCGCGTTCGGGCAGAGGGAGCGGGCGCGCGCGGTGGGCATGGCGCTGCGGACGCCGTACCGCCGGGCGGGGTAGCTGGCGGAACTGACCACTCCGCGCGGGCCGACGCCGCCGACCACCACCGGCCGGCCGCGCAGCTCGGGGCGGCGGCGGACCTCCACCGAGGCGAAGAAGGCGTCCATGTCGACGTGCAGGATCGGGCAGTCGGTGTCGTCGGCGTCCGGGCCGAAACGCGGATCACCGCCGCGCGGCAACGACTGGCTACGCCCCATCCCCGCAGGCTAGCCGGCGGGTACGACAGTCAGCCCCGGACCACCAGCAGGGGGATGCTCATCTCGGTGGCGGTGTCCGCGCCGTGGTAGCCGACCAGCCGCGACTCGATCGGCTGCTCGGAGCGGGTGGCCACGATCGCCCAGTCGTCCCGGCAGACCGCCACCACGTCGCCGATCCGCTGGAGGTGGGACTCCGGCACCGGCCCGAACCAGCCGGTCGCCACCGCCTCGTCGCGGGTCAGCACCCGGGCCGCGTCGCCGAGCACCGCCGACCAGGTGTCCACCACGTCGGCGACCGCGCCGGGTGCGACGTGCAGGTAGCGGACCCTCGGCTCGCCGGCCAGCACCCGCACCCCGGCCAGCAGCCGGGGGTCGGCGTCCAGGTCGACGCGGTGCTCCGCGGGGATGTTCAACTGCCCGTGGTCGGCGGTGACCAGCAGGGCGGCGTCGCCGGGCAGGCCGTCGACCAGGCGGGCCAGCAGCCGGTCGACCTCGGCGGCGGCGATCCGCCACGGCACCGAGTCCACCCCGTACAGGTGGCCCTGCCGGTCCAGGTCGGGGTGGTAGCCGGAGACCAGGGTGGGGCCGTCCCCGGCGGCGAGCGCGGCGAGCATCTCGGTGGCGAGCGCGTCCACGCCGGCCGCGCCCCGGTAGTCGCCGCCCCGGTTCGCGGCCACGGTCAGGCCACTGCCGTCATACTCGGGACGGCTGACCACGGTCACCGTCACCCCGGCGGCGCGGGCCCGTTCGAGCTGGGTGGGGAGCGGCTGCCAACGCCGTGGCTCCGGCTCCCGGCCCCACTCGATGTGGCTGAGCAGCCGGTCGGTCTCCGGCACCCGGACCCGGAAGCCGAGCACCCCGTGCGCGCCCGGTGCCGCCCCGGTGCCCAGACTCACCAGGCTGACCGGGGTGGTCGACGGGAAACCGGCGGTCAGCCGCCGGCCGAGCAGGGCGTAGAACCCGAACAGGGTCGGGGCGTACGGGCGCGCGGTGGGGATCTGGTACCAGCCGAGGCCGTCGACGAGCAGCACGGCCACCCGGCGGATCCCGTCGAGGTCGGCGGTGAGGCGCAGCGGGTCGGGGCTGTCGGGCACGCCGAGCACGGCCAACGCGCTGGGCAGCACGTCGGCGAGGCTGCCGGCGCCGTACCGGGGCGTCACCGGGTCCAGCGGTCCGGACGGGTCCGGACTCTGCGCTCCGGTCATGCCCGGACGTGCCGGTCGGACGGGGCCACCGGTCGGCGGGCGAAGAGGTGCAACTGCGCGGCGAGGTCCCGGTAGGGCGGCTGGGCGGCCAGGGCCCGTTCCAGGTCCAGCAGGGCGGCCGGCTGGCCGTCCGCGACCGCCGCCGGGAGCAGGTCGGCGAGGACGCGTACCCCGTGGATCTCCTCCACCGCGAGCCCGGCGTCGCGCAGCAGCGCGGCGGCGGCGTCGGCGTCGTACCGTCGACGCAGGGTGTCCCGGGGGCCGACGCTGCCGCTGGGGCCGGCGGCGAGGGTCGCCGCGGCCGTGAGGTGGCCGTTCATCGCCCGGCCGAGCACCGCGGCGGCCCGCCCGGCCACCAGCACGCTCGCCGCGCCGCCCGGACGCAGCGCGGCGGCCAGCGACGCCACCACCGGCGACGGGTCGTCCACCACCTCCAGGACGGCGTGGCAGAGCACCAGGTCGACGCTGGCCGGCTCGACCAGGCCGGCGAGCGCGTCACCGTCGCCCTGCACCGCCCGCACCCGAGCGCCGACGCCCGCCTCGGCGGCCCGCCGGGTCAACGCGGCGAGCGCGTCCGGGCTGGCGTCGACCACCGTCACCCGGTGCCCGGCGTGGGCCAGCGGCACGGCGAACCCGCCGGTGCCGCCGCCGACGTCGAGCACGGTCAGCTCCTCGGCACCGCGACGGTCCAGCTCCGCCTGGAGCACCGACCAGATCACGGCGGTACGGGGGGTCAGCGGCGGCCCGGTGAACCGGCCTCGTGTCTGCTCCACCCGGTCGAGCCTAGTGCCGCCGAAGGGCGTGCGCAGGTGCCCCTCCTCGTCGGACGGTGTGTGCCGGGGTCCCCTCCTCGACGGAGAACGCGAGCAGGGGACCCCGGCCACCACCCGGACGGGTGGATCAGCAGGACTCCGGCGCCCCGATCTCGTCGTCGACGACCTGCGCCCGCCGGTCGTTGGCGACCGGGCCGGCGGTGACCGGGTACTCACGCGGTTCAGCGTGGTGGTTGGGCACCCAGCCCGCGCCGAGACGGGTCCGCCGGGCGTTCGCCACAGCCTGGGCTGACTGGCGAATCATCATTGATCCCCCTGTGGTAGACGACAACGTACTGATAGAACATGATCACAAAGAGCAGTCGGGAAGTTCTCCACCGGGTCGGCTCCGAAACGCCCACCAGGTGTGTTCTTGGTCGCCGAGCCGCCCTCGAGCCGCGCGCGTTGCTCGCCGTGGGTCGATGCGTCACGCTCTGCGGGTGCTTCTGTCGATCGTCGCCTTCGGCATCGTGCTGCTCGGCGCCTTCGCGCAGTCGGTGAGCGGCTTCGGGTTCGCGCTGGTGGCCGTGCCCCTGCTGGCCACGGCCATCGACCCGCGTACCGCGGTGGTGGTGGCCGCGTTGACCAACATCGGGCTGACCGTGGTGGCCGCCGCGCGGGACCGCCACCATGTGCGGTGGCGGGTGACCGGCGCGCTGACCGCCGCCGCCCTCCTCGGCGTGCCGGTCGGGCTGCTGGTCCTGGTGACCTTCCCGGAGCGGCTGCTCAGCGCGCTGATCGCGGTCGTCGTGCTGGGCAGCGTCGTCCTGGTCTGGTCGGGCGCGCGGCTGCACACCGGGGCGGTCGGGATCGGCGCGGTCGGCGTCCTGGTCGGGGTGCTCACCGCCGCCACCGGCACGAACGGACCACCGCTGGTCGCCGCCTTCCACTCCCTCGGCTACGACCCGCGCACCTTCCGGGCCACCCTGGCGGCGGTCTTCTCCGGGGCGGGGCTGATCGGGGTGGCCGGTTTCGCGCTGGCCGGCCGGATCGATGCCGGGGTGCTGCGGCTGACCCTGACGACGCTGCCCGCCGTACCGCTGGGCTGGTGGTGGGGGAACCTGGTGTTCGACCGGCTCCCGCCGCTGGTGTTCCGCCGGATCGTCCTGGTCGGGCTGCTCGGCAGCGCGGGCGCGGCCCTCGCCGCCGTCGCCGCCTGAGCCAGCCCGCTCGGGCAGGTCGCGCCGATGTCGCCTTCGCCGGGTGATGCCGGCGGCACATACTGATCCCTGGGACCGCCGTCGCAGCCGCTATCCACCCACGACGGTGACGCGGTGGGCGCCGTACCCCTCGATTCCGCCATCGACTCTCTCCACCAGGACGAGGGGTTCCCCCTCGCGTAGGCGGTACTTCCGGCGTTCCTCGGGATCGGGCATTCGAGCCTGCACTTGATCGCCCTTACCGAGGGTTACGACAACGCGTTCCTGTTCGCCCATGACGAAGGTTCCGCGACTCTGCACGACCACGATCAGGCCCTCGCTCCGCAGCTCTTGAAGCGCGCGACGGACCGTGAGCCGACTGAGTCCGTACTCCTGAGTCAGGCCGAGTTCGGAAGGAACTCGCTGACCAGGTGCAAGTTCGCCAGAGCGGATGGCCTGACGCAGCCGGTCAGCGAGTTGCTTCCACGTAGCGACGTCGGGGTCGAAGTCGCGGTCACTGGACACAACCGCACGCTAGGTGAGCACATCCTGTCGTAGTGTTGTGTTGACGTCAATACAGCACGTAGAGTGACGGAAGCTTGCCAGGCGTCTCAAGGAAGGGTCCAACATGCCCAGGCGCGTCACTTTCGAGGAGTACGTCGTAGCGGCCGCCCTTACCTTCGCGCGTCGGCACCGGCCGGTGTGGTCGTGGACGCGGTGGCGGCGCATGTGCCGGTGCGGAGCCGACCTGCCTTGCCGGGTCCGGCACCGCATCCCGATCAACCGTGGGCACTGGCCGGGTGAGAGCCGGTGACCACCCACGGCCCCGTGCTGCCCACCTGGACCTGCGGCGGGTGTTCGCTCCCGTGGCCCTGCCGCACCCGACGCCGTGAACTCCAGGCCGAGTTCGACCGCGCTCCGGCATCCCTCGCGCTCTACATGGCATCGTGTTTTCTCGCCGCGAGTCAGGACATGGCCTGGGCTCCGGCGGGGACGCTCCACCGGCGGTTCCTCGGTTGGCTTCCGTGACCGTCCTGCGCTCCGGAGACCTGTTGCACGTCTCACAGGCGGCCAGCGTGCAGTTCCACAAGCCGATCATGTTCCGGCTCATCCGGGTGCTCGACTGGCCGACGTTCGACGGGTGGATGTGGCTCGACGGATACCAACTCGACACCAAGGGCGATGCCGTCGCGCGGCGGTCGATCTTCGTGCAGCCGGCGGGGCTACGGAAGGTGGCCGAGGTCGGTTTATCACGGCCCCGTCGAGCACCGGGCACTGGGCTTCGTGCAACAAAGGGCTTCTTTCCCCGTGCTTGATCGAGCCGCACCCGCATCAAGCAGCACGCTTCCGGAGCAAACGGATGGCCGATTGCCCACATCCGGCAGATACGACTAGGGTGCCCACACAAGACAGGACGGAGTATGCGTGGACGCTAATCTTGAAGCCTTCCTTGCCCAGGCGAAGGAACGGGCAACCACCAGCCCGGTTGAGGTATCCGTGCGAGAACTCCTGAGTTATTGGGGAGCGAAACGCCGAGGTTATTGGATCGCTGAGCAGATCCGAGAGTCCTTGGAGGCGGAGGGACTACAGACAAGCCCGCCATTCGTGGATGTCTGGATTGATTCGACAGTCAAGATCACTCCACTTCAGCCTGAAGAACCCTTGACCCCTACCCAGGAGGCGACTCCCACTCAAAAGAACCCCGACACGCAAGCTGAAATTTACTTGAGAGTTGGGAGCCTGAAGTCGGCCAATTCCGGAGTAGTCTCCATCAGCCCTCAGGATGGAATCCCGAAGGCCCAGTCGCTGATGCTCCGCTACGGGTACTCGCAACTGGCAGTGCTTTCAGGCGAGCGTGACCTCAGAGGCGCTGTAAGTTGGGAATCTATCGCGCACGCACAAATCCGTGGAACCAATGCCACACTGCCGGATGTGACCGTGGCCGCTGAAGTCGTACGCGAGGACGATGACCTGCTTGCGCAGATTCCACGGATCGTCGACGCCGGGTTCGTTTTTGTGCAGGCGAAAGACAGACGAATTCGCGGGATCGTGACCACCGCAGACCTCAGCGAAGAGTTTGCCCGCACCGCCAACCCATTCTTCATCATCGGGGAGGTGGAGAGGCGCCTACGCTCCATCATCGACACGTCCTTCACTTCCGAAGAGCTTGCCGCAATGGTGGACCCCGCAGACACCGATCGCGTCGTCAGTGAAGCAGCCCACCTGACGTTTGGCGAGTATCAACGACTCCTCGAGAACCCAGCTCGATGGGCCCGGCTTCAATGGCAATTAGACCGACAAATTTTTATTGAGACCCTGGACGAGGTGCGTAAAATTCGGAACGACATCATGCACTTCAGCCCAGACCCCCTTGACGAAGAGAGCGTTACCAAGCTGAGAAATTTTGCGCAATGGCTAAGAAGGCTTATGGCTCGATAGGTTTTCAGTTTGAGACCCCCTCAGATGGGGCGCCCCTTTGGTCAACCACTAATAACAGTCAGCGGAAGTCGCGGGAGGCCGGGGTGACCGGGGCGTCGAGCGCGTCGAGGCGGTCGGCGGTGAGGCTGGTGACCCCCTCGTACCGGTGCAGGATGCCCCGGACCACCAGGGCGTTGCTCGTCTTCGCCACCCGCCGGTAGCGCTGCCAGAGCCCCGGTGAGCAGGTCACGTTGAGCATGCCGGTCTCGTCCTCCAGGTTCAGGAAGGTCACCCCGCCGGCCGTGGCGGGGCGCTGCCGGTGGGTGACGATGCCGCCGACCCGGATCCGCCGACCCGGTTCGACCTGACCGAGCCGGGCGACCGGCACCGCGCCGAGCGCGTCCAGCCGGTCCCGGAGGAATCGGGCCGGGTGGCTCTCCGGGGAGAGGCCGGTCGCCCAGACGTCGGCGACCAGGCGGTCCACCGCGTCCATCCCGGGCAGGGTGGGCGCGGTCACGCCGGTCACCGTGCCGGGCAGCCGGTCGGGCCGCTCCTGGGCCGCCGCGCCGGCCGCCCAGAGCGCCTCCCGCCGGCTCAGCCCGAAACCGGCGAAGGCGTCCGCGGTGGCCAGGGCCTCCAGGTGGGCGGCGGTGAGACCGACCCGCCGGGCCAGGTCCGGCATGTCCCGGTACGGCCCGTGCGCCGCCCGGTCGGCCTCGATCCGCTCGGCCACCCCGTCGCCGAGGGTACGCACGCTCGACAGGCCCAGCCGGACCGCCGGACCGCCCAGCCCCCAGGCGTGCGGCGGTTCCCCCGGCCCGCTCCCCCACCGGGTCTGCGGAGTGGACTCCAGGGTGGCCTTCGCACCGCTGGCGTTGACGTCCGGGCGGCGTACCTCGACGCCGTGCCGGCGGGCGTCCTCGACCAGGGTCTGCGGCGAGTAGAAGCCCATCGGCTGGGCGTTGAGCAGCGCGGCCAGGAACGGGGCCGGGTGGTAGCGCTTGAGCCACGAGCTGGCGTACACCAGGTAGGCGAAGCTCATCGCGTGGCTCTCCGGGAAGCCGTAGCTGGCGAAGGCGGAGAGCTTCCGGTAGACGTCGTCGGCCAGCTCGCCGGTGATGCCGCGCTCGGCCATCCCGGCGTAGAGCCGCTCGGCGATCCGGGCCATCCGCTCCGCCGAGCGTTTCGCCCCCATCGCCCGGCGCAACTGGTCGGCCCCGGCCGCGTCGAAGCCGGCCAGGTCGATGGCGAGCTGCATCAACTGCTCCTGGAACAGCGGTACGCCGAGGGTCTTCTCCAGCGCGTTGCGCATCAGCGGGTGCGGGTAGGTCACCGGTTCCTGGCCGTTCTTGCGCCGGATGTACGGGTGCACCGAGCCACCCTGGATCGGGCCGGGACGGATCAGCGCCACCTCGACCACCAGGTCGTAGAAGCAGCGCGGCTTCAGCCTCGGCAGGGTGGCCATCTGGGCGCGGCTCTCCACCTGGAACACCCCGACCGAGTCGGCCCGGCAGAGCATGTCGTAGACCTCGGGGTCGTCCAGCGTCATGTCGCCCAGGTCCAGGCTCATCCCGATCATGTCGTACCCGTAGTGCAGGGCGGAGAGCATGCCCAGGCCGAGCAGGTCGAACTTGACCAGGCCGACGGCGGCGCAGTCGTCCTTGTCCCACTGGAGGACGCTGCGGCCGGGCATCCGCCCCCACTCCACCGGGCAGACCTCGATCACCGGCCGGTCGCAGATCACCATGCCGCCGGAGTGGATGCCCAGGTGCCGGGGGAAGGTCTGGAGTTCGTTGGCGTACGCCACCACCTGCTCGGGGATGCCCTCGACGTCGACGGCGGCGACCGACCCCCACCGGTCGATCTGCTTGCTCCAGGCGTCCTGCTGGCCGGGCGAGAACCCGAACGCCTTCGCCACGTCCCGCACCGCCGAGCGGGGCCGGTACGAGATGACGTTGGCGACCTGGGCGGTGTGCTCCCGGCCGTAGCGGGCGTAGACGTGCTGGATGACCTCCTCCCGGCGGTCGGACTCGATGTCCACGTCGATGTCGGGCGGGCCGTCGCGTTCCGGGGCGAGGAAGCGTTCGAAGAGCAGCCGGTGCCGGACGGCGTCCACGTTGGTGATCCGCAGCGCGTAGCAGACCGCCGAGTTGGCCGCCGAGCCCCGCCCCTGGCAGTAGATGTCCTGCTCGCGGCAGAACGTGACGATGTCGTAGACCACCAGGAAGTAGCCGGGGAAGCCGAGACTCTCGATCATGCCCAGCTCGTGGTCGAGCTGGGCGTACGCCTCGGGGTGCGCCGCGCGCGGGCCGTAGCGTTCCCGCGCGCCGTGCTCGGTGAGGTGGCGCAGCCAGCTCATCTCGGTGTGCCCGGCCGGCACCGGGTACGCCGGCAGCTTCGGCGCGACGAGCTGGAGGTCGAAGGCGAGTTCCCGGCCGAACTCGGCGGCCCGCGCCACCGCGCCCGGGTAGGCGGCGAACCGCGCCGCCATCTCGGCGCCGCTGCGCAGGTGCGCGGTGCCGGCGGCGGGCAGCCAGCCGTCGATCTCGTCCAGGCTGCGCCGGGCCCGGACGGCGGCGAGCGCGGTGGCCAGCCGCCGTCGCCCCGGCGTCGCGTAGTGCACGTTGTTGGTGGCGACCGTGGGCAGGCCGGCGGCGGCGGCCAGCTCGGCGAGGGCGTCGTTGCGGTCGGCGTCGACCGGGTGGCCGTGGTCGGTCAGCTCCACCGCGACGGTCTCCGCGCCGAACAGGGCGGTCAGCCGGTCCAGTTCCCGGGCGGCGGCGTCGACCCCGGCGGTGAGCAGGGCCGCCGGCACGTGCCCCTTACGGCAGCCGGTGAGCACCAGCACGTGGTCGCGCAGTTCCTCGGCGATCTCCTCCAGCGTGCCGTAGACCGGGCGGCCCTTCTCCCCGCCGCGCAGCTGGGCGCGGGAGATGGTGGTGGCGAGCCGGGCGTACCCCTCGGGGCCGTGGGCGAGCAGCAGCAGGTGCGCGCCGAGCGGGTCCGGTTCGCCGTTCTGCGGGCCGGGCAGGTCGAGGGAGAGTTCCGCGCCGACGACGGTGGGCAGCCGCAGGGCGCGGGCCGCCTCGGCGAAGCGGACCACCCCGTAGAAGCCGTCGTGGTCGGTGACGGCGAGCGCGGTGAGCCCGAGCCGGGCGGCCTCCTCGGCCAGTTCCTCCGGGTGGCTGGCGCCGTCGAGGAAACTGAAGTTGGTGTGCGCGTGCAGTTCGGCGTAGGGCACCACGCCGTCGGGCGGGTCCTGCGGCAGCGGTGGCCGGTACGGCTGCCGGCTCCGGGTCCAGGCCGGGGCGTCCCCGCCGTCGCCGTCGACGGCGAGGGGATCCACCACGTGCAGGTGCCGTTCCCCGGGGCGGTCGCCGTCGCCGGACCGCCCGGTGAGCACCCGCTCCAGCTCGGACCAGGGCAGCTTCGGATTGTGGAAGCTCACCGGGGCGCCCCGGGTGCGGGGCGGGCAGCCCGGCGGCGCGCTCCGCGCTCGGGCACGGACGGCCCGCGCTCAGTCATAGATCGCCTCCACCAGCCACTGGCCGGCCTCGACCGCCAGCAGGAGGGCGGCGCCGTCGGCCAGGAGGAGCTGGAAACGGGCCGCGCGTCGCGCCTCGGCCGGGGCCCACCACCGTTCGTCGACCGGCCACGGCCCGGCCCAGCCGACGATCTCCACCGGCGGGGCGGAACCGACGGCCACCCGGGCCGGTGCGGCGCTGAGCTGGAGCCGGGCGCTGACCCCGACCGGCTCGCCGGTGGCGTCGTGCACGGTCGCGGCGAGCGGGGTGGGCAGCACCACGGCCGGCGCGGGCGGCGGCAGCCGCCCCGGCCAGGGCGGCAGTTCCGGGCGGGTGGACCGGCCGACCGGGCCCGACCGCCGTCCCGCCCGACCGCCCGGCCGGTCCCCCGGAGCGGTCCCCGCCCACGACCCGCCGGGAAGGTGGTCCGCCGGGAAGGCTGGTCCGGAGCCCGTCGACTCAGCGGAACCGGGACCCGTCGACCGGTCGGCGGCGGGCCAGCCCGGTTCACCGGGACGCGCGGGAAGGCGTTCGTCGCCCCACGGCACCAGACGGACCTGGTCGGCCGGGGAGCGTCCGCCGCCGAGCACCGCGGTCACCACCGACTCCGGGCCGAGCAGGCCCTGCACCCGGCTCAGTGCCCGGTGCGCCCGCTCGCGTTCCTCGCCGGTGGCACCCCACAGGCCGGGCTGCAACCCGACCTGGGCGAGAATCCCGTCCGGAACCAGCCGTAGCCGGATGATCCCGGCGGTCGGCCGCCCCGGACGGCCGGTGCCGCCGGAGAGCCACCCGTCGAGTTGCCAGCGGAGCCGGTCGGCGATGGCCGCGGCGGTGAGCAGGCCGTCGTGCCGCCAGACCCGGTGCAGTTCCTGACCGTGCGCGGTGACCGCCTCGACCCCGAGCCGGGTGCAGGCCAGGCCGTGCGCGGCCAGCCGGTCGTGCAGCCGTTCGGCCAGCGCTCGGGCGGCGAACGCGGCGGCGTCCACCCGGTCGAGCGGCTCGTCGTAGTCGGCGCTGACGGTCAGCTCGGCCGGGGGCACCCGGACGGCGAGCGGTCGGTGGTCCCGCCCGGCGGCGAGGCGGTGGGCCAGCGCCGCGTCGAAGCCGAACCGGGCCAGTACGTCTCCGGCGGGGAGCGCGGCGAAGTCGCCCAACGTCCGGATGCCGAGCCGGCGCAGCAGGTCGGCCAGGGCCGGCCGGCCGAGCGCCTCGACCGGCAGGGCGGTCAGGAACCCCGGTGTGCCGCCGGGCGGCACCACCTGCCCGGTACGGGCGGCCAGTCCGGCGGCGAAGACCCCGTCGGCGATGCCGACCTGGCTCTCCACCGTGCACGTCTGGGCGACGTGTTCGATGATCCGCTCGGCCGCCGCCTCCTCGCCGCCGAGGTACCGGGCCGGTCCCCGGGCGGCCACCGCGCAGGCCCCGGGTCGGACCACCTCCACCCCGGCGACCAGGTCCTCGACGGCGGCGACCACCGGCTCGAACGCGCGGGTGTCCCGCGCCGGGTCGTACTCGACCACGGTCAGCCCGGGACAGCGCCCCTGCGCCTCCCGTCTACGCAGACCGCGCCGGATCCCGTCGGCGCGGGCGCGTTCCGAGCAGGAGACCACCCGGTTGGCGTGCAGGACGACGACCGGCCCGATGGCCGGCACCCCCTCGACGATCTCGGCGGCGATCACCGGCCAGTCCGGGCACCAGAGCAGCATGGTCCGGATGGCCCGGGACGGGTCGGCGGTCGGGGCCGGATCCGTGGCGCGGGTCGGCTCGGGGGCGGTCCGACCGGCCCCGGCCACCGTTCGGGCGGGACAACCGGACGGTGTGGTCACGCCGACCCGACCAGGGTCAACGGGCCCCGTCGGGGCACCGGGGAGGGCGCGGCCGGACGGGAGGTGGTGGACCGGGGGACGACCCGGGTACGGCCGTCGCCGGGAAGCCAGACGGTGATCTCCTTCGGTCGGGCCGCCGCGCCCCGGCCCCGCGCCGAGACGGTCACCTCCCGCCGGCGGAGCCGGCCCCGCCCCGGCCCGATCCCCTCCCAGACGCCCCGGACCACCTGCAACGTGACGTCGGCCCCCGCCCACCGGCCGTACGGGACGAGGACGCTGCCGCGCTGCCGGGCTCGGGCGGCCAGCCGACCGGCGACCGAGGCGGAGACGGCGGCGGGGACCGCGGTGACCACGACGTCGACCCCGTCGATCAGGGCGGCGACGACGGTGGCCCACTCCGGACCGGGATGTGGCACCAGGGCGAGCCGGTCCAGGGCGATACCGGCCTCGGCCGCCGCCACCGCGCCGAAGGTCGGCACCCCGACCACGGCGCACCACGAGCCGGCCCGGGACGCCTCGGCCAGCAGGGCCAGCATCAGGGACGTCCCACCGCTGCGCCGGGGCTGGCCGGTGGCGACCGAGACGGTGCTGCCCCGGCGCAGGCCCCGGTTGGGCAGCAGCCCGGTGAGTTCGGGCAGGACCGGCAGCATCCGCTGGGCGTCCGCCGCATCGGCTGCGCTGGCCGGCCGGACCAGACCGGCCAACGCGGCGGAACCGAGCACCATCCGGCCCGCCATGGACAAGCCCCCCGTCGTGGTCGTACTGGAGTCAGTGGTGGGTATGGGCGCGCGTGGGCCGGCGCCCCGAACAGCGGCAGCGGCTCGTCCGAGGGCTGCGGCCGGGTCAGGCGGCGAGCCCGTCCAGGGCCGGTTGGTGCGTCAGGCCGAGCGCCGTCTCCACCACCATGACGAACTGCTCGGCGGCACGGAGCAGGTCGTCGGCCTCGCGGGCGGTCACCACCCGGGGAATGCCGGCCTCGGCGGCGGCCCGTTTGCCGGCACCGGCGGCGAAGAAGGTGGCCCACTCGCCCAACTCGGGGGCGACCCCGGCGAGCAGGACCCAGGCGCTGGTGATCCGGTTGCGGCGGGCGGGGGCGGGACGGGCGCGGGCGGCCAGCAGAGCCGCCGCCGCGCGCAGCGCCGCCAGGTGGGCGGCGGCGTAGCGCAGGCCGTCGGGGCGGGTCTGCGCGGCCTCGGCCAGCCCGCGACGGGCCACGGCGAGAAGTTGGGCCGGACTGCGGTGCGGCAGCACGTGCGCGGGCACCGTGGGTGCCGGGTGGGACGGCATGACAGTCTCCTCCGCGTCGCCGAGGTGGCCCCACCACCGGCGGAGGCGGATCCGTCCGGCGGCGGGGCCCGGGTCTGGGCTGGTGCGGAGGAAGACGCACCCGGTACGGCCGGCCGGGTGTGGACGCTTCCCCACACCACACCCGGCCGGCTTGACCGGCGGGTTCGCCGCCCGCCGCCCGGGGGTCGTGGGCGGCGGACGGCGATCCTGCCTTGACGGGACCGGGCTCGCGACTGCCCGGTGCCCGGTGCGGTTCGCGTCACCGCACCGTCCCGGGAGCAGCGCCGCGAAACACCCCTCCCGGGCAGTGGGAACCGGCGTCCGACTCAATCGAACACCCGTTCTAACCACTGCTGACAGTACACCCTGCCGCCGGGGAAAACGCAACGTGTGACACGACGCGGCCTCGGGGGATCTCGCCCGTCGGCCCGCCCTCCGACCTCGGTAGCCTCGCAGCGTGCGCACACCCCGTCGTCCCGCCCTCGGCGTCGTCATGGTGCTCTCCTCGGGCGTCCTCTTCGCCGTCAACGGCACCGTCTCGAAGCTGGTGCTCCGCACCGGCATCGACGCGCCCCAGCTCACCCTGCTCCGCGCGGCCGGGGCGTTCACCGTCCTGCTGGCGCTGAGCGTGCTGCTGCGCCCCGGCGTCCGGCGGCTGCGGGTCACCGCCCGGCAGGTCCCGCTGCTGGTCGGGTACGGGCTGACCGGCTTCTTCCTGGTACCGATGCTCTACTTCGTCGCCATCTCCCGGCTGCCGGTCGGCATCGGGCTGCTCTTCGAGTACTCCGCCCCGCTGCTGGTCGCCCTCTGGGCCCGGTTCGGCCAGCGACACCCGGTCCGGCCCCGGCTCTGGGGCGGCCTGGCCCTGAGCCTGGTCGGGCTGGCCTGCGTCGCCGAGGTCTGGGGCGGGTTCACCCTGGACGGTATCGGGGTGCTGGCCGGTCTCGGGGCCGCGTTCTTCCTCGCCATCTACTACGTGCTCGGCGCACGCGGCGTCGAGGGACGGGACACCGTGTCCCTCTGCACCTGGGCCTTCGGCGCGGCTGCCGTGGCCGGCCTGCTCACCCGGGCGGTCACCGGCGTCGGCGACTGGTCCCCCCTGGCCGGCACCAGCCGGGGCGTACCGGTCGTGCTGCTGCTCGGGTACGTGGTGGTGCTCGGTTCGGTGGTGCCGTACCTGCTGGTGGCCGGGGCGATGCGGCACCTCCCGGCGACCAGCGTCGGGATCGTCGGCATGGTCGAACCGGTGATCGCCTCGGCGGTCGCCTGGGTGACCCTCGGCGCGTCGGAGGCGCTCAACACCGCCCAGCTCGGCGGGGGCCTGCTGGTGCTGGTCGGGGTCGCGTTGGCCGAGACGGCGCGGGTCGCCCCGGGCGGGCCGCCCCCACCGGCGGCGGAGAGCGGCCGACCCGGTCCACCGGACGTGGTCGCCGTGGTCACCACCGGCCCGACCGCCCCCGGCCGGCGCACCTGACCCGCACCGGGACCCTCTCCCCCCGGCGGCCCACCGGGGCCAGCGCCGCCACCGGCGGTCCGGCACGCCCCGGGACACCCGGCGGCGTTCCGACCGCCCCGGCACACCCGGCGGCGGCCCGACGGGGGTGTCCGTCCCGGGCGGGCGTGGCCGGCGCGACGGGCCACGGCGGGCCGGGGAGAATGGCCAGCATGCAGCCACACCCCACCGTGCGGGCGGTGCAGGACGCGCGCGACGCCACCACGGCGCACGCCGGGTCCGCCGGGCCCGCCACCGTCCGTGGCACCCCTGCCGGGGTGGCATGAGCCGGCCGAACCCCGTCCCCGAGCTGGTCACCCTGCACGTCTGGCGGGTGGGGCGGACCGACCTGCCCCGGGTACTGCCCCGGATGGCGTTCGGCCCCCGTCGGCTGCGCGCCACCGACGGGGTGCGCTTCGCCAAGCTGCTCGGCACCGGCACGGGCACCGGGTTCGGCCCCGGCGACGTCGACCCGACCCGCTGGGCCGCGCTGACCGTCTGGGCGTCGGCGGAGGCGGCGGCCGGATTCGACGACTCCCCGGTCGGCCGGTCCTGGGCCCGGCTCGCCCGCGCGGCCGTCCGGCTCGACCTCCGGCCGGTGACCAGCCGGGGCGCCTGGTCCGGCCGGCAGCCGTTCGGCGACCCGACCGGCGGTCGGGTGACCGGGCCGGTGCTCGCGCTGACCCGCGCCCGACTGCGCCCCCGACGGGCGGTCACCTTCTGGCGGGCGGTCCCCCCGGTGGCCGCCGCGCTGCGCCACGCGCCCGGCCTGCTCGCCCGGTTCGGCGTCGGGGAGGCACCGCTGGGTTGGCAGGGCACGGTCAGCGTGTGGCGTGATCCGGCCAGCCTGGTCGAGTTCGCGTACCGTCACCCGGAGCACCGGGCCGCGATCACCCGCACCCCCACCGAGGACTGGTACGCGGAGGAACTGTTCGCCCGGTTCGAGGTGCGCGCCGTGACCGGTGACCGGGCGGTGCTGGGCTGGACCGGTGGCGACGACACGGAGACGATGGAGGGCGGACACGCATGAGGTTGGTGCGGTGGACCCCGGACGATCTCGTCCGGCGACTGGACGACGTGGTCGCCGTCTACGGCGAGGCGATGGGGTACCGGCCGGACCTGCTGGAGTCCCGGCGCGGCTACATCGCCACCCACGTCCGGCGGCCGGGCTTCCGCGCGGTGGCCAGCCTCACCACCGAGGGTCACCTGGCCGGCTTCGGGTACGGCTACCTCGGCACCCCGGGACAGTGGTGGCACGACCAGGTCAGCCGGGCCCTGGACCCGCCCCGGCGCGGTCTCTGGCTGACCCGCTGCTTCGAGGTCGTCGAGCTGCACGTCCGGCCCCCGGCGCAGGGGCACGGCCTCGGCGCGGGGCAGCTGCGGGCGCTGCTCTCCATGGCCGAGGGGAACACCACGCTGCTGTCCACCCCGGAGGCAGACGAGGAGCGTTCCCGCGCCTGGCGGCTCTACCGCCGGTTCGGCTTCGTCGACGTGCTGCGGGACTTCCACTTCCCCGGCGACGAACGCGCGTTCGGCGTACTCGGCCGGGCCCTCCCGCTTCCGCCGCCGGTCCCCGCCGCCCCCGCCACCTCCGCCGCCCCCGCCGGCCCCGCCACCTCCGCCGGCCCCGCGAGATCCGCCGGCCCCGCGAGATCCGCCGGTTCCGCGACCTCCGCCGGCCCGGTCGTCTCCGGCCCGACCGGTTCCGGCCCGCGCCCGGCGACCGGCCCCTACCCGTCATGAGCGGCGACCGGCCGGTACCCGTCGTGGCCGGCGACCGGGACGCCGCCCGACCCCGGCCGGGACGGGGTGCCGACGGGGACGCCCGGCCACCCCGGTCGACCTGGGTGCTGCTCGGCGTCCTCGTCCTCGCCCAGATCGGCTACCCGCTGACCGGCGGGGGCACCCGCGCGGCGCTGACCGTGGCCACGGTCGTCCTCGGTTACCTCCTCTCGGTCGGCCACGCGTTGCTCACCCGGGGCCCCCGGACGGCGGCGGCACTGGTCGCGGTCGCCACCGGGGGCGGGTTCGCCATCGAGGCGCTCGGGGTGGCCACCGGCTTCCCGTTCGGCAGCTACGACTACTCCGGCGAACTCGGACCGAAACTCGCCGGAGTGCCCCTGATCATCCCGCTGGCCTGGACCTGGATGGCCTGGCCGGCGTGGCTGGCCGCGGTGCGGCTGGTCCGGCCCGGCGTACGGCGGGTCGCGCTGGCCGCCGTCGGGCTGGCCGCCTGGGACCTCTTCCTCGACCCGCAGATGGTCGCCGAGGGGTACTGGCGCTGGCGGGACGCCACCCCGGCCCTGCCCGGACTGCCCGGCATCCCGGTCAGCAACTACCTCGGCTGGCTGCTGTTCGGGGTGCTGATGATGACGCTGCTGCGGCCACTGGCCGGAGCGACGGTCGACCGGACCGGCCCGGCCGACCACCCGATGTACGCGCTCTACCTCTGGACGTACGCCTCCAGCGTGCTGGCCCACGCGGTCTTCCTCGGGCTGCCCGCCTCGGCGCTCTGGGGCGCGGCCGGCATGGCGGTGGCGGCGGTGCCGCTGGCGGTGACGCTCGCCCGGGGCCACCGGCGGCAGCGCCCACCGGCCGGTCCGGGGCACGGGTCCGACCCGCGGCGGGTGGACGCCAGCGCATGACCGTGCCGGTCGTCGCCGTACTGGTCCTGCTGGCCGGGCTCGCCGCGCTGACCGGGCACACCCTGGTCAACGTCACCCGCTGGCTGCGCCGCCCCGCCGACCGGCCGGGCCGGGTCGGGGAACCGGTGGCGGTGCTGCTCCCGGTGCGCGACGAGGCCGCCCGGGTCACCCCGTGCCTACGGGCCCTGCTCGCCCAGCGGGACGTACCGGAACTGCGGATCGTGGTGCTCGACGACGGTTCCACCGACGGCACCGCCGAGGTGGTCCGCGCCGTGGTCGACGGCGATCCCCGGGTCACCCTGCTGACCGGGGTCACGCCGCCGCCGGGCTGGCTGGGCAAGCCGCACGCCTGCCACCAGCTCGCCCAGCGGGCCGACCCGGCGGCCACCGCGCTGGTCTTCGTCGACGCCGACGTCGTCCTCGCCCCGGGCGCGGTGGCGGCGGCCGTCGCCGAGCTGCGCGCCGCGCGGGTGACGCTGCTGTCGCCGTACCCGAGGATCCTGGTGGCGACGGTGGGCGACCGGCTGGTCCAGCCGCTGTTGCAGTGGCTGTGGCTGACCTTCCTGCCGCTGCGCGCGATGGAGCGTTCCGCCCGGCCGTCGCTGGCGGCGGCCGGCGGGCAGTTCCTGGTGGTGGACCGGGCCGGCTACACCGCCGCCGGTGGGCACGCGGCGGTGCGGGACCGGGTGCTGGAGGACATCGAGCTGGCCCGCGCGGTGAAGCGGGCCGGCGGCCGGATCGCCCTGGCCGACGGTTCCCGGCTGGCCGACTGCCGGATGTACGACACCTGGCCGCAGCTGCGCGACGGCTACACCAAGTCGCTCTGGGCCTCGTTCGGCCACCCGGGGGCGGCGGCGGCCGTGCTGGCCCTGCTCGGTCTGCTCTACGTGGCGCCGCCGCTGCTGCTGGTGGCCGCGCTGCTGGCCGGCGCGCCGACGGTCGCCGCGCTGGCGGGAGCCGGCTACCTGCTCGGCGTCACCGGACGGGTGGTCAGCGCCCGAGCGACCGGTGGCCGGTGGTGGCCCGACGCGCTCGCCCACCCCGTGTCGGTCGTGGTCCTCGGTTGGCTGACCGTTCGGTCGTACCATCTGCGGAAGCGACGCCGCCTCTCCTGGCGCGGTCGTCCGGTCGGCTAGGAGGGCACGACACGTGGCTCGGGTTGTGGTCGTCGGTGCCGGGGTGGGCGGGCTGGCTGCCGCCGCCCGGCTGGCCGCGGCGGGGCATGAGGTCACCGTCTTCGAGCAGGCCGACACCGTCGGCGGGAAGCTCGGCCGGTACACGCACGACACGCCGGCCGGTTCCTTCCACTTCGACACCGGCCCGAGTCTGCTCACCCTCCCCGAGGTCTTCACCGAGCTGTTCGAGGCCACCGGGGCGAAGCTCGACGAGTACCTGGACCTCGTCCCGCTGGACCCGATCGTGCGGCACGTCTTCCCCGGTGGCGGGCCCGGCGCGGCCACCGGCGGCGCAACCACCCTGGACTCCTGCGCCGACCCGGTGGAGTTCACCGAACGGATCGGCGCGGCGTTCGGGGAGCGCTCGGCGGCCGACTGGCGGGGGTTGTGGCGGCGCGCCGCCCGGGTCTGGGAGGCGTCCTGGCGGGACATCCTGCGCCGGCCGGTCGACTCCCCCCGGGACCTGGCGGCGCTGGCCTGGCGGCTGGGCGACCTGGCCGCGATCGCACCCGGCCGGACCCTGCGCGGGCTGGGCCGCCGCCACCTGAGCGACCCCCGGATGCGGATGCTGCTCGACCGGTACGCCACCTACACCGGCGCCGACCCGCGTCGCGCCCCGGCCGCGCTGGTCGCCGTCCCCTACGCCGAGCTGGCCTTCGGCGGCTGGTACCTGCGCGGCGGGCTGGGCACGCTCGCCGACGCGCTGCTGTCGCGCTGCCTGGACCTCGGCGTGGTCGTGCAGACCGGCACCGCGGTCACCCGGATCGACGCGGCCGGCGGGCGGGTGCACGGGGTACGCCTGCACGGGATCGCGGCGCCGGTCCCCGCCGACGTGGTGGTG
Organism: Micromonospora sp. NPDC023956; assembly: GCF_040639195.1. NCBI lineage: Bacteria > Bacillati > Actinomycetota > Actinomycetes > Micromonosporales > Micromonosporaceae > Micromonospora > Micromonospora sp. NPDC023956. Next base: position 356,755 of record NZ_JBEZZN010000004.1, on the reverse strand, counting down.
GCCAACGTCGACGCGCTCACCGTCTACCGCGACCTGCTGCCCAGCCCCGGCCGGCTGGCCGGGCTCGCCGACCGCAGCCTGGCCGGGTTCGTGCTGCTGCTCGGGGTACGCGGACCGACCGGCCTGGCACACCACAACGTCTTCTTCCCCCGCGACTACGACGCCGAGTTCGACGCGGTCTTCGGCGACCCGGGGCGGGGCGCCCGCGCCCGGCCGGCGGTCGACCCGACGGTCTTCGTCACCGTGGCCGACGACGCGAGGGTCCGCCCCGACGACCACGAGGCGTGGTTCGTGCTGGTCAACGCGGCCCGGCACGGCACCGCCGCATCCGCCGTCGACTGGCGTCGCCCGGGGCTCGCCGAGGCGTACGCGGACCGGATCCTGGACGTGCTCGCCGAACGGGGGGTCGACGTGCGGGACCGGCTGCTGTTCCGCGAGATCCGCACCCCGGCCGACCTGGACAGCGCCACCGGGACCCCGGGCGGCGCGATCTACGGCACGGCCGGCGGACTGCTGCGGCCGGCCAACCGCGCCCCGGCGCACGGCGTGCACCTGGTCGGCGGATCCACCCACCCGGGCGGCGGCCTGCCCATGGTGACCCTCTCCGCCCGCATCGTGGCCGACCGGATCGGCCCCGCCTGACCCCACGGTCGGCTCCCCCGCCGGCTGGCGCTCACCGCAGCGCGACCACCCCGACCACCGGTGCCGGTGGGTGGCTCAGCGGACCCGGGCCGGCGTGGGAGCGTCGGCGGCGAGCAGGGCGCGGCGGACGGCGGAGAGCAACTGCCCCAGGCCGAACCCGGCGAGCAGCACCCAGACGGCGGTGGCGAGGGTGATCGTGCCGGCGGCCAGCTCCGGCCGGACCAGCCCGGCCAGACCGGCCACCAGCAGCCCGACCAGCGCGACGCTGACCCGGGTCGGCCGCTCCCCCACCGTCACCGCGCCGATCTCGCGCATCCCGGCGGCGATGGCACGGGCCCGGACGTACTCGTGCAACCAGGAGAGCGCGCCACCGGCCACCACCAGCGCACCCGGCGCCCCGACCAGCCAGAACGCCAGCAGCCAGGCGACCTCACCGAGCCGGTCGGCCAGCGAGTCGTAGACGTAGCCGAGCCGGGTGGTACGGCCGGTCACCACGGCCACCGCGCCGTCCACGCTGTCGGCCACCGAGGCGAGCAGGACGAACAGCGCGGCGAGCAACGGCCCGTCGGCGGGGCGTACGGCGAGCAGCGGCACGCAGAAGCAGAGCAGCACCCCGGCGACGGTGACCGCCGTCGGAGTGACCCTCAGCCGGCCCAGCAGGAAGCCGACGTGGTACGCGAAACGCAGCCAGCCGCGGACCACCGGGGCGGCCGTCCGGGGATCGAAGCCCCCGTGCAGTCGGGCCCAGGCGGTCGCGTAGTCGTCCCATCTCAGCGGAGTGCCCACCACGGATCAACCGTAGGAGAGCCCGCCGGGTGTCGCGACGGCGGCATCCGATCGTGATCCGCGCCCGGACGCGCCGGGCCTGCCTCCGGCCGCCTCCGACGACCGGTACGGCGACGAGGAGCCGGGGGACGACCCCGTCACACCCGCACGCTGACCTGGAGGTTCCGCCAGACCTCCCGGGTGGCGGTGGAGCGGTTCAGGGTGATGAAGTGGATGCCCGGCACGCCCTCGTCGAGCAACCGTCGGCACATCTCGCTGGCCTGCTCGATGCCGAGTCGGCGGACGGCCTCGGGGTCGTCACCGACCCGCTCGAACCGTTCGGCGAGCGCGCGCGGGAAGGGCGCGCCGGAGAGCTGCTCGGAGCGGGCGATGGTGGCGAGCTGGGTGACCGGCATGACTCCGGGCAGGATCGGGGTGCCGCATCCGGCAGCCGCCACCCGGTCCCGCAGTCGGAGGTACTCGTCGGCGTCGAAGAACATCTGGGTGATCGCGAAGTCGGCCCCCGCCCGGCACTTGCGGACGAACTGCTCGGTGTCGGAGGCGACGTCCGGCGAACGGGGATGCCGGTACGGGAAGGCGGCGACCCCGACGCTGAAGTCACCGGAGTCGCGGATCAACCGCACCAGGTCCTCGGCGTAGTGCACCCCGTCGGGGTGGGGGATCCACTCCCCGGTCGGGTCCCCGGGCGGGTCGCCCCGCACCGCGAGCACGTTGCGCACCCCCACTCCGGCCAGCCGTCCGATCACGTGCCGCAGCTCGGCGACGGAGTGGTTGACGGCGGTCAGGTGCGCCATCGGCAGCAGGGTGGTCTCGGTGGCGATCCGTTCGGTGACCGCCACGGTGGTGTCCCGGGTCGAGCCCCCGGCGCCGTAGGTGATCGAGACGAACGAGGGCCGCAGCGACTCCAGCTCGCGGATCGCCTGCCAGAGCAGGGTCTCACCGGCCGGGGTCTTCGGTGGGAAGAACTCGAACGAGAAGGTCGGCTGGCAGTCGCGGATCAGCTCCCCGATCGACGGCTGCGAGCTGGGGAGGACCGAGGGAAGACCGAGCGCCACTCCCCGACTCTACCGGGCGGGGGCGTTCCCGGCGGCCCGCCGATGGGCGGTCCGCTCGAGGCCCACCGAACTCCCGGTCGAGGACCGTCGGACGGGTGCTGCGGAAAGCGTCGTACCCGTCGGGTAGGCAGTGGGTAGCGCGGTGGGCCGGTGGGGGTCGGTCGCCAGCCGTGCGGGGGTCCGCAGTCCGATCGACGGCGTACCGGTCCGGATCTCCCGGCCACCGGGAGCCGCCGCGCCGACCCCTCCCGGAGGCTCCATGATCCCGCCCCCGACGCACGGTCCGGAGCTGTCCGGGCCCCTGCTCGCCCGGCTCCGGCTGACCCGTGGCTGGAGCCAGGCCCAGCTCGCCGCCCGGCTCTGCGCCGCCGCCGGGGTGGCCACGCTCAGCCGGCACGAGGTGTCCCGTTGGGAACGGCAGGTACGCCTGCCCGGGGAGTTCTGGCTCGGCTGGCTCGCCGTCGTGCTGGAGGTCTCCCCGCAACGACTGTCCGGGGCGGTCGCGGCGAGCCGACGTACTGACGCGTACCCGGGGACGGAGGGGGGCCGGACCCGGCGGGCGCTGCTGGCCCTGGCCCAGCGGTGGCTGGCCGCTCCGGACGGGTGGCCGCTGCCGTCCGGCCCCTCGACCGGCGACACGTCGATCGTCGGCGCGGCCCCGCGCGGCCCCGGCCCGACGGGGTGGCGGAACGACGCGCACCCCGGGGGCGGCCCGGAAGGGGAGCTGGACGAACCGGGGGGATGGCTGGACGGGCTGCGTCGGCTCGACGACCTGTCGGGCGGCGCGGACCTGGCCGGGCTGGGCGCGTACCGGTTGCGACGGGTGGCCGGGGCGGTCCGTCTGGCCGGCCCGTCCGGGCGGCGGCGACTGCTGCCGGTGCTGGCCGAGGCGGCGCAGCTCGCCGGGTGGCTCGCCGCCGACGCCGGTGACCCGGCCGGTGGGCTGGCCGCGTACCGGCTGGGGTTGCGGGCCGCCGCGGCGGCCGGTGACCGGCTACTGGCCGGGCACGTGCTCGGCTCGGCGAGCCACCTGCTCGCCGGGGTCGGCGACCCGCCCGGCGCGCTGCTGCTGGCCCGCGCCGCGCACGCCGGAGCCGGTCCGGGGGCCCCGGCCGGGCTGCGGGCGGTGCTGCTGCACCGGGCGGCACTGGCCGCCGCGCTCGACGGCCGGCGTTCGGTCGCCGGGCAGGCACTCACCGCCGCCCGACGGGTCGCCGACCGGCAGGACGCCCGCCGGGAACCGCCCTGGCTCTACTGGCTCGACCCGACGGAACTGGCCGCGATGACCGGCCGGACGCTGGCCGTGCTCGGCCGACCGTTGCGCGCCGAGCCGCTGCTGCGCGCCGGCTGCCGCCCCGGGCAGCCGCGCGCCTCAGCGGTCTACGGGGGCTGGCTGGCCCACGCCTGTCTCGATCTCGGCGAGGTCGAACAGGCCTGCGCGGTGGCCGGGGAGGCCCTGCTCGCCGCCGTCCGGGCCGGGTCCGCCCGAGCGGCGGGGCACCTCGCCGAGGTGGGGCGCCGGCTGGCCGCGTACCGGACGGAACCGGCCGTCCGCCGGCACGCGGCGCTGGTCACGGCCGTCCGTCCATACCTTCCCCGGCGCGTCACACCCCCGGTGGTGCGCGGTCGTCGGCGACGACCGGCTAGCGTCGTGACGTGACCCACGCAGCTCCCGTTTCCCCCGTCGACCGTGCCGGCCTGCGACAACGCGTCGACAAGGCGCTGACCGGATTCCTGGCCACCCAGCGTGGCTGGCTGACCGGGGTCGACGAGGCGCTGACGCCGGTCGCCGAGGCGGTCGAGGCGTTCGTGCTGCGGGGCGGCAAGCGGCTGCGGCCGGCGTTCGCCTACTGGGGTTACCGGGGCGCCGGAGGGATCGACTCCGACCAGGTGGTCGCCACCCTCGCCGCGCTGGAGTTCGTCCAGGCCAGCGCGTTGATCCACGACGACCTGATGGACCGGTCGGACACCCGGCGGGGCGAGCCGGCGGTGCACCGGCGGTTCGCCTCCCGGCACCGGGCCGCCGGCTGGAGCGGGGACGCGGAGGGCTTCGGTGACGCCGCCGCGATCCTCCTGGGCGACCTCTGTCTGGTCTGGTCCGACGAGATGCTGCACGGCGCCGGTCTGGACGCGCGGACCCTGGCCCGCGCCCGGCCGGTCTTCGACGAGATGCGCACCGAGGTCACCGTCGGGCAGTACCTGGACGTGCTGACCCAGGCCACCGGGGACACCTCGCTGGAGCGGGCCGGGAAGGTGGCCCGCTACAAGTCGGCCAAGTACACCGTCGAACGGCCGCTGCTGCTCGGTGCCGCGCTGGCCGGGGCGACCGGGGAGGTCCAGGCGGCCTACTCGGCGTACGGGCTGCCGCTGGGCGAGGCGTTCCAGCTCCGCGACGACGTGCTCGGGGTGTTCGGTGACCCGGCGCAGACCGGCAAGCCGGCCGGCGACGACCTGCGCGAGGGGAAGCGGACGTACCTGGTGGCGGCGGCGGTGGCGGGGACCGACGACGCGGGGCGGACGCTGATCGACCGGCACCTCGGCGATTCCGGGCTGGACGAGGCCGGGGTGGCCCGGCTGCGCGAGGTGATCACCACCAGCGGGGCGTTGGCGCGTACCGAGGAGCGGATCGCCGCGCTCACCGACAGCGCGCTGGCCGCGTTGGCCACCGTCGACCTGGAGACCGAGGCCCGACAGGCCTTGGTCGACCTCGCCATCGCCGCCACCCGACGCGCCGACTGACACCCGGGGTCAGGGACGGGGGCGACGGAGGAGGCGGAGCAGGCGGCTGCCCTCCCCGGCGCTGGGGGTGGGCTGCACGCCCCGCCGGCCGAGCCAGATCCACACCGACAGGGTGAGCAGGACCAGCGCGAAGCCGAAGACCAGGTCCTCCACCGGCGCGTACGCCAGCCGGACGCCGATGATCGCCTCGGGGTCGTACCGGACGATGTTCCGGCCGGTCAGGATGCCGTTGGAGACGAGCTGGAAGAACACGATGATCGGGTAGGTGGCCCAGAAGACCGGCCGCAGCAGCAGCCGGGTGCGCAGCACGTACAGGTCGATCACGACCGCGCAGGCCGCGCCGAGCAGGGTGGCGACGGTGTACGTCATGCCCGTTCCGCCCGGCCCGGCGGCACCCGGTCGGCCGGCCGGGTGGACGACGCCCCCGCACCGTCCGCCGCCGTCCGGACCGGTTCGACCGGCGGGCCGGCGGGTTCGTCCCCCGCCGGCCAGCGGTTGACCGCGCGGACCGCCTCGAAGCCGAGGATCGTGCAGACCGGTACGACCACGAAGAAGAGCAGTTCGTCCAGGGGCAGGTCGCCGGGGAGGAGCACGCCGGTGGTCTGCTCCGGGTCGAAGGTCCAGTGCCCGGCGGCGATCGCCGCGAGGTCCCAGAGCGCGAAGACCAGCACCACCGGCACCAGGGTCAGCAGCAGCCGACGCCAACGGCGCAGCACGTTGACCCGGAACACCGGCTCCAGCCAGAGCGCACAGACCAGGCACCCGGCCAGCACCCCCAGGTAGGCGAACTGCCGCACGGTCAGAACCCGAGGGCCTGGGCCCGGCGCTTGACCTCGCGGGCCAGGTCACCGCCGAGGGCCACGGCGGGGGTGCCCGGCAGGGTGTCGTCCGGCTCGTACAGCCAGCGCAGCGCGGCGTCGTCGTCGTAGCCGGCGTCGGCGAGCAGGTTGAGCACACCCGGCAGGTGCTTGAGCACGGTCTGGTTGGCGACCAGGTCGACAGGGATCTTCCGGATGCCGTCCCGGCGGACCGCGACCAGTTCGCGGTCACGGATCATCTGGTGGACCTTGCTGATCGAGACGTCGAGGCGTTCGGCGACGTCGGGCAGGTTCAGCCAGGCGTCGTCGGCGGCGGGACCGGGGCCCGGAACGGCCCGGTCGGCGGGTACGGATTCGCTCACCCGATCACCCTGCCACGTCCTGCCGTCCACCGGCCAACGGGATGGGACGACAGGTGCGCAGAGGTGACGATCCGGCCGCACTGTGGCATCCTGTTCTGCCGCCGCCTCCCGGAGACATAGACTGCCCCCCGATGGACACACAGGTCGCCGACACGTTGCTGGGCTCGCTAATCGAGGGGCGCTACCGCATTCGCGGTCGCGTGGCCCGCGGCGGGATGGCGACCGTGTACACCGCCACGGACGAACGTCTCGAGCGCACGGTCGCCGTCAAGATCATTCATCCCACCCAGGCACCGGACCCCGGTTCACCCCTGGCCGGCTTCGTCGAGCGGTTCACCGACGAGGCCAAGACCATCGCCCGGCTCACCCATCCCAACGTGGTCGCCGTCTACGACCAGGGCACCCACCGGGGTCTGCCGTACCTGGTCATGGAGTACGTACGGGGCCGGACCCTGCGGGACGTGCTGGCCGAACGCCGCCGGCTCAACCCGGACGAGGCACTGGCCATCACCGAGCAGATGCTCGCCGCGATCGGCGCGGCTCACCGGGCCGGTGTGGTGCACCGGGACGTCAAACCGGAGAACGTGCTGGTCGCCGAGGCCCCCACCGGCGGCGCGGCGAACCTGGTCGACAGCGTGGTGAAGGTGGCCGACTTCGGCCTGGCCCGCGCGGTCGAGGCGAGCGGCAGCGAGGACCAGGGCAACCAGCTGATGGCGACCGTCGCGTACGTCGCGCCGGAGCTGGTCACCGACGGGCACGCCGACCCGCGGACCGACGTCTACTCCGCCGGCATCGTGCTGTTCGAGATGCTCACCGGTCGGGTGCCGTACGACGGCGACCGCCCGGTGGACGTCGCCTGGCAGCACGTGGACCGGGACGTACCGGCCCCGTCCACCCTGGTGCCGGGGCTGCCGAAGGCGCTCGACGAACTGGTCGCCCGGGCCACCCGACGCGAGCCGGGGGCCCGTCCGACGGACGCCGGGGCGTTCCTGGCCGAGGTGCAGATGGCCCGGGAGGACCTCGGCAACAACGCGCACACCGCCGTGCTGCGCCGGATCACCGACGACGCCGTTCCGGCCGTCGCCCAGCCCACCATGGCCGTCGCGTCGATCCGGCCCGCCGAGCGTCCCGCCTGGGCCCGGCTGCCCGAGCCGAAGACCGGCCGCCGGTCGCGGGACACCTCCGCGCCGGACCGGCCGCACCGGCGGCGGGCCGCGCCCTCGGCGGACAACCCGTGGACGCGGCTGCGCCGGCAGCTCGCCGAGGCCCCACCGGGCCGGCTGCCGCTGATCGCCGCCGTGCTGGTGGTCGCACTGCTCCTCGCCGGTGGTGGCTGGTGGTTCGGCATCGGGCGGTACACGGTCGCCCCGGAGCTGGTCAGCCTGACCAAGACCGAGGCGGAGGCGCAGGCGTCCCGCGCCGGGCTCTCCGTCACCTACGCCGAGCCGAAGTACGACGCGAAGGTGCCCCGCGACAGCGTCCTGGTCCAGGATCCGGCGTCGGCCGACCGCATCGTCCGGGGCGGCACGGTCACCCTGACCCTCTCCCTCGGACCGGACCGTTTCCCGGTGCCGGACGTGGTGGGCAAGGAGTTCGAACTCGCCGAGGCCGACCTGCGTCACCTGGGCCTGGAGGCGGTCAAGGGCAAGGCGCGCTACGACGACAACCTGCCGGCCGGGGTGGTGCTGGACACCGACCCGAAGGCGGGTGCCGAGGTGAACGTGGGCACCAAGGTCACCGTGGTGCTGAGCCGGGGACGTGCCCCGATCACCGTGCCGAACCTGGTCGGCAAGAACGTCACCGAGGCCCGGGGGGCGCTCCAGCAACTCGGCCTGGTGCCGGTGGAGACCTACCGCGACTCGGACCGCCCGAAGGACGAGGTGATCGGGCAGTCGCCCGCCGACGGCGCCGGCGTGGAGAAGGGCACCGACGTCAAGCTGGAGATCAGCAAGGGGCCGGCCCCGGTGGCCGTACCCCGGGTGGTGGACATGCCCTGCCCACAGGGCAAGCAGGTGCTGGAGAGCCAGGGCTTCCCGGTGGTGGTGCAGTTCAACCCCAACGGCGTGGTCCGCTTCCAGAACCCGGCCGAGAACTCGCAGGTCGCCCCGGGCACCCCGATCACCATCGGGTGCTTCTAGATGGCCGGCACCGACCGGCCCGTCGGCTCGCACACGCCCACGTCGGGAGGGCTGGCGAAGGCGGCTCTGCCGTACGCCGACGCCGCCGGCTCCGAGGTGGTGCAGGTCTACGTCTCCAACTCGCGGGGCTGGGCGCTGCCACCCGGTGACCCGGCCCAGGACGCCCTCTTCTCCGACGGCTGCGCGGCCCGGGACATCCCGGTCTTCATCCACGCGTCGCTGCTGGTCAACCTCGGCTCCCCCACCCCGGCCACGGTGGCCCGGTCGATGGAGACCCTGGACCACGCGCTGCGGCGGGGCCGGGCCATCGGCGCACGGGGGGTGGTGTTCCATGCCGGCAGTTCGGTGGACGCCGCCCACGACGCGGCCGCCATGCGGCAGGTACGCGAGTCGCTGCTGCCGCTGCTGGACGCCGCCGCGGCGGAGGGTGGGCCGATGCTGCTGGTCGAACCGAGCGCCGGGGGCGGCCGGTCACTGGCGTCCCGGGTGGAGCAGCTCGGGCCGTACCTGGACGCGGTGGACCGGCACCCCTGGCTCGGGGTCTGCTTCGACACCTGTCACGCCTGGGCTGCCGGGCACGACCTGGCCGTCGAGGGCGGGATGACCGCGACCCTGGACACGTTGGTGGCCACCGTCGGGGCGGACCGGTTGCGGCTGGTGCACGCCAACGACTCGAAGGACCTCTGCGGCTCGACCCGGGACCGGCACGAGAACATCGGCAAGGGCAGCATCGGCGAGCCGGCGTTCGCCGAGCTGATGGCCCATCCGGCCACCGCCGGCGTGCCGGTCGTCGTGGAGACCCCGACGGAGAAGCACGTCGGCCACGCCGCCGACATCGCCACCCTCCGCCGCCTCCGCCCCTAACCACCCCCTCCCCCGGCACCGCCCTCCCCGCCCGCTGCGCCCTCTCCCCGTCGATCATGGAGTTAGGGCGCCACCCAAAACCGACAATTACCGCATATCACCGACCACAACTCCATGATCGACGGGGAGGGGTGGAGTGAGGGTGGGGTGGGAGCCGGGGGGTGTCGGGAGCTTGGTTTGTTGCGCGGCGGGCGGGTCGGGGTGCCGGGCAGGATCGGGGTCAGCCGGCCAGGATCCGGGTCAGCACGGCGATGGCCCGGTCGATGCCGGCGTCGTCGACGTCCAGGTGGGTGACCAGGCGGGCGGTACGCGGCCCGAGCACCGATATCAGCACCCCCTCCGCACGGGCGGCGGCGGCCAGCGTGTGCGCGTCCAGGGACGACTTGGTCAGGTCCAGTGGCACGATGTTGGTGCGGACCGTGGTGGCGAGCAGCCCGAACGGGGCGATCGCCTCGGCCAGCCGGGCGGCCTTCGCGTGGTCCTCGGCGAGCCTCGGCACGTGGTGGGCCAGCGCGTACCGGCCGGCGGCGGCCAGGACGCCGGCCTGCCGCATGCCACCGCCCATCCGCTTACGCAGGTAACGGGCCCGCTCGATCCGCTCCGCGCTGCCGATCACCAGCGAGCCGACCGGCGCGCCGAGCCCCTTGGAGAGGCAGACCGACAGGGTGTCGAAGAGCGCGCCGTACTCGACCAGGGGCACCCCGTCGGCGACGTGCGCGTGCCAGATCCGGGCACCGTCGCAGTGCAGGGCCACCCCGGCGTCGTCGGCGACCCGGCGCAGCGCGTGCAGGGTGGTCAGCGGCAGCACCTCGCCACCGCTGCGGTTGTGGGTCTGCTCCACGGCGATCGCCCGGGTGGGCACCGCCCAGTAGCCGTCCGGACGGACCATCGCGGCCACCGCGTCCGGGTCGACGTTCCCACCGACCGCCGGCCAGGTCCGCGAGGAGATGCCACCGTACGCCGCCGCCGCGCCGATCTCGTACGTGACCACGTGCGCGTCGGCGTCGCAGAGCAGTTCCTCGCCCGGGGGCACCACCAGTTGCAGGGCGATCTGGTTGGCCATCGAACCGGTCGGGGCGAAGAGCGCCGCCTCGTGTCCGAAGAGCGCGGCGACCTCGGCCTCCAGCGCGTTGACGGACGGGTCCTCGCCGTAGACGTCGTCGCCCACCTCGGCGGCGGCCATCGCCTCCCGCATCCCGCTGGTCGGCCGGGTGACGGTGTCGGACCGCAGGTCGACTGTCATGTCCTCGCCCGCGCCTCTCGCTCGTTGGTCAGGCACTGCATTCTCTTCGGCCGCCGACTGCGGGGCTCGCACACTCACTCCTCGCGTCAGCCACCGTGCTTCCTTCGGCCGCCGACTGCGGGGCTCGCACGCTCACTCCTCGCGTCAGCCACGGAGCATCTCGGCCACCAGGAAGGCCAGTTCCAGCGACTGCTGGGTGTTCAGTCGCGGGTCGCAGGCGGTTTCGTACCGGCCGGGCAGGTCCAGGTCGGCGATGTTCTGCGCGCCGCCGAGGCACTCGGTGACGTCCTCACCGGTCAGCTCGACGTGCAGTCCGCCCGGGTGGGTACCCAGGTTGCGGTGCACCTCGAAGTAGCCGAGCACCTCGTCGACGATCCGGTCGAAGTGCCGGGTCTTGTAGCCGTTGGAGGACTCGTGGGTGTTGCCGTGCATCGGGTCGCACTGCCAGACCACCTTCGCCCCGGCGGCGGCGACCTTGGCGACGATCGGCGGCAACGCGTCCCGGACCTTGTGGTTGCCCATCCGGCTGATCAGGGTGAGCCGGCCGGGGACGTTCTCCGGGTTGAGCTTCTCGCAGAGTTCGAGTGCCTCGTCCGGCGTGGTGGTGGGGCCGAGCTTCACGCCGATCGGGTTGGCGATCCGGGAGATGAAGTCGACGTGTGCGCCGTCGATCTGCCGGGTCCGCTCGCCGATCCAGAGGAAGTGCCCGGAGAGCCCGTAGGCCCGGCTGTCGGAGACCCGGGTCAGCGCCCGGTCGTACTCCAGGGCGAGGGCCTCGTGGGAGCAGTAGAGGGTGACGGTGCGCAGCGCCTCCTCGTCGGTCATCCCGCAGGCCCGGATGAAGGCCAGCGCCCGGTCGATCTCCCGGGCGATCGCCTCGTAGCGCTCGCCGGCCGGGGAGTTCCGGACGAAGCCCTTGTTCCAGTCGTGCACCGCGTGCAGGTCGGCCAGCCCACCGGCCAGGTACGCCCGGAGCATGTTCATCGCCGCGGCGGAGTTCGCGTACGCCCGGATCATGCGCTGCGGGTCGGCGACCCGGGCCTCCGGCGTCGCCTCCAGCGAGTTGATCATGTCGCCCCGGTAGGCCGGCAGGCCACGGGCGTCGGTCGGCAGCGACCGGGGCTTGGTGTACTGCCCGGCGACCCGGGCGACCTTGACCACCGGCAGGGACGCGCCGTAGGTCAGCACGATCGCCATCTGGAGCAGGGTGCGGGCGTTGGCGAGCAGGTGGCTCTCGGTGTTGTCGACGAAGGTCTCCGCGCAGTCGCCGCCCTGGAGCAGGAAGGCCTGCCCCTCGCAGACCAGCGCCAGCCGGTTGCGCAACTGGTCGACCTCGTACGGGGCGACGACCGAGGGGACGGTGTCGAGCACCGTACAGACCTCGGCGACCGCCGCCGGGTCGGGCCACGGCGGTGTCTGGGCGCGCGGAAGGCTCCGCCAGTTGTCCAGACCGAGCGCGGCGTCCTCGGCGGAGTCCACGGTCGGGCGGCTGGTCTGGAGTCCGGGGTTACCGACGGCGGGGTGGGTCAGCTGATGCCACTCATGGCGCATGCCGGAAAGCCTACGGCGACGGCGGCGGTGAATCCTCGCCGAGGGGGCGGGTTCCGGTGTTTGGGAGTTGTCCCGGCGACCCGCCCGCCCGGGGCCGGGGCGGCTGTCCGGCCGCCTCTGGAAGCCCCACGGCGCGGACGACGGGCTCACCTCGTCGGCTGTCGCCGGCGGGAGGGCCGGGGATTCCCTACGGCGCGGAGGAGGGGCTCGGCTCTGCGGGCGGGGCGCCGTCCGGGGCCGGCGGGTCACCCGGAACCTCGTCGGCGATGCACCAGTCGGCCCCGCTGCGGGTCACCGTGAACAGCAGCGCGCGGGTGGTCGACTGCCCGCCGACGGACACCGTCACGGAGGTGCTGACCTCCTGCCCGCGCGTGCCGGGCCGGACGTCGGTGACGACCGCGCTCGGGACGGTGAAGTGCGCGGCGAAGTCACCGTTCGGGCTGGTCGCGGCGGCGTCGAAGGACGCGTGCGCGGTGGCGCAGAACTGGCTGCGCCCGGCGGCGACGTCCTTCGCCACCATCGCGTCGAGGTACGCCTGCACCCGCTCCCGGGACCGGGTGGCCGCCTCCTCGGCAGGGGCCCGGTCCGGCTCCTCGGCGGGCTCGTCGTCGCCGATCCCGCAGCCGGACAGGGTGACCGTCAGCGCGGCCAGTACCACCGCCAGGGACAGCGTCCCCCGCTTCACCGCCATCGGAGCCTCCTCGCCCGCCGCGTCGAGCCGACCGAGCCGCGAGTCTGTCACATCGACTCCGATGCATAGAGACGTCACCACCCGCTCGGGCGTTCGGCACCCCCGCCCCCGCCGTCGGCCGGAGCACCTGACGGATCAACGATCCACCGCCCCGCCCCGTCGCCACCACCGCCCGCGCGGCTGGCGGGGTCAGGCCGGGTCGGGTCGGCACCAGCCACCCACGACGGCGTCGGGGGTGGGGAGCGGACGGGCCGCCTCCCCACCCCCGACGGGATGGTGCGTCCGGGTCAGCCGAGGCCGCCCTTGATGGCGCCGATCAGCTCACCGTTGCTGGTGTCGCCGGAGAGTTCCCAGAAGAACGCTCCGCCGAGGCCCTGGTTCTTCGCGTACGTCATCTTGCCGCCGATGGTGGCCGGGGTGTCGTAGCTCCACCAGTTGCTGCCGCACTTGGCGTACGCCGTGCCGGCGATGGTGCCGGTCGACGGGCAGCTGTTCTTGAGCACCTTGTAGTCCTCGATGCCCTGCTCGTAGGTGCCCGGGGCCGGGCCGGTGGCGGTGCCGCCCGGGGCGGCCTGGGTGACCCCGGTCCAGCCCCGACCGTAGAAGCCGATGCCGAGCAACAGCTTGTTGGAGGGGATGCCCTTGCTCTTGAGCTTCTGGATCGCGGCGTCGGAGTTGAAGCCCTGCTGCGGGATGCCGGTGTACGAGTACAGCGGCGAGTGCGGGGCGGTCGGTCCCTGGGCGTTGAACGCGCCGAAGTAGTCGTAGGTCATCGCCATGATCCAGTTCAGGTTCCCGGCGGCACCGGCGTAGTCGGTGGCGTCGATCTTGCCGCCGTTGCTGCCGTCAGCGGTGATCGCGGCGGTGACCAGGGCCGAGGAGCCGAACTTCGACCGGAGCGCGGAGACCACGCTCTTGAACGCGTTCGGGCCGCTGGTGTCGCAGGTGAGGCCGCAGGCGTTCGGGTACTCCCAGTCGATGTCGATGCCGTCGAAGACGTCCGCCCAGCGCGGGTCCTCGACCAGGTTGTAGCAGCTCTCGGCGAAGGCGGCCGGGTTCTGCGCGGCCTGGGTGAAGCCGCCGGACCAGGTCCAGCCACCGAAGGACCAGACGACCTTGAGGTGCGGGTACATCTTCTTCAGCTTGCGGAGCTGGTTGAAGCTGCCGCGCAGCGGCTGGTCCCAGGTGTCCGCCACACCGTCCACGCTGTCGGCGGCGGTGTAGGCCTTGTCGTAGTCGGCGTAGCTGTCACCGATCGTGCAGCGACCCCCGGTGGTGTTGCCGAAGGCGTACATGATGTGGGTCAGCTTGGCGGCCGAGCCGCTGGTGTGGATGTTCTTGACGTGGTAGTTCCGGCCGTAGACGCCCCACTGGGCGAAGTAGCCGACGACCTTCTTGTCGCCGGTCGGCGGCGGCGTGGTGGGGGGCGGGGTCGTCGGGGGCGGGGTGGTCGGCGGGGCCGTGGTCGGCGGCGCGGTGGTCGGGGGCGGGGTGCCGCCGCCACACGGTGCGCCGTTGATCGTGCAGTTCAGCGGGGCCCGGTACGCCCCGGTGCCGTTGTAGCCCCAACTGAAGGTGGCACCCGGCGCGACACCGCCGGCCCAGCTCTTCTTCACCGCGACGTACCGGTTGCCGTCGCGGGTGACGTCGGCGTCCCAGGAGCTGCTGACGCTGGTGCCGGAGGGGAGTTCGAACTCGATGCGCCAGGTGCTGACCGCGGCGTCCGAACCGTTGCTGATGGTCACCCGCGTCTCGTGACCGGTGCCCCAGTCCGACGCTTTGGTGAAGGTGGTGGTCACGCTGCCGGCGCCGAAGGCCGAGGTCATCGGGACCGCAGCGACGGTCACGGCGACCACGGCGCTGGCCCAGAGGGCCCGGCGGAGTGATCTTCTCATGCGGCGTCTCCCTAAACAGTTAGGAAACTTTCCAGAAGGGGTGGTTGAGACGCTACTCACGCTGTCATTACTTCGTCAAGATGTGCATGTGTCGATTTCCTTAACGGATCGCCGCCGGTCAGCAGGGGGGCACCGTCGGCACCCGGTCGCGGACGGGGCGTGGACGGGTGGTCACCGGGCGTTCACCGTCCCGGTCGGCCCGGCGCCTGCCGGCGTCCGCCTACGCGGCGGTAACCTCGCCGGCATGAGCGTCTTCGACATCGGGATCAACGCCCTCGCCGGCGGGCCGGCCAACCTCTCCGGGCACCGGGGGCGCGCGCTCCTCGTGGTGAACGTGGCCTCCGACTGCGGCCTCACGCCGCAGTACGCCGGTCTCCAGAAGCTGTACGACGCCTACGCCGGGCGCGGGCTGGTGGTGCTCGGGGTGCCGTGCAACCAGTTCGCCGGGCAGGAGCCGGGCACCGCCGACGAGATCGGCGAGTTCTGCCGTACCTCGTACGGGGTGACCTTCCCGCTGACGGAGAAGGTCGAGGTCAACGGGGCGGGGCGGCACCCGTTGTACGCCCGGCTCACCGAGGCCACGGATGCCGACGGCCACACCGGTGACGTCCGCTGGAACTTCGAGAAGTTCCTCGTCGCGCCGGACGGCACGGTGGCCGCGAGGTTCGCCCCCACGGTCGAGCCGGACGCCCCGGAGTTGCACGCGGCGATCCAGCGGGTCCTGCCGGCGACGGACTGAGCCGGGGCGGCCACCCCTACAGCCCGCCTCGACCGTGTCGAGGGCCCACCCGTTCACACTGCGGACCGACCGCCCGCATTTCGGACGACCGGGAGTGCCATGAAACCGACCAGCCGGCCCATCGGCTACTGGCTACGCCACCTGCACGACCTGATCGAGACACAGTTCGAGACCACCCTCGCCGAGGACCGGCTCGGCCGGCGGCACTGGCAGACCCTGCACCTGCTGCACGAGGGCCCACGCACGACCGCGCAGCTGGCGGAGGCCCTGGCCCCGTTCGGCGCGGACGGTGGCGACACGGTGGACGAGCTGGCCCGACGCGGCTGGGTGACCCGGGGCGAGGACGGGCGGCTCACCCTGAGCACGGTCGGTCGGACCGCGCACACCCAGCTGGCCGCCCGGGTCGAGGCCGCCCGCGACCTGCTGATGCGCGGCCTCACCACCGAGCAGTACGTGGAGACGGTACGGGTGCTCGCGGTGATGGCCGGCAACCTGGAGTCCGCCCGGCCGACAGCCGGGACGCAGAACCGGTAGGGGCGTACCGACGCACCGGGCCCGCCGCGTCGGTACGCGGCGGGCCCGGTGCGGACGAGGTTCCGGTTCAGCCCGCGACGGAGCGGAAGACCGGGTAGTTGCCGCCGGACTGGCCAGCCGCCGTCGGGTGGTACGACACACCGATGTCGAGGACGTTCAGCGCGTGCAGCCACTTGGTGCCGTAGCTGCACAGCTGGTGGCCGACGAAGGCGCTGCGCACGTCGGCGAAGCGGAAGCCGTGCGAGGTGGCGCGGGCGCGGATGATGTCGTCCACCAGGTTGATGCCCTCGTTGATCTTCGCCCGCGCGGTGTCGTTGAGCCCGACGCAGGGGGTGTTCAGCTGGTAGAAGACCGGGTAGCCGACGACCACGACGCGGGCCGAGGGGGACCGGGTCTTGATGCCGTTGTAGACGCCGTCCAGCAGGCGCGGCAGGTCGTTGCGGGCCTTGACGATGGCGGCGTCCACCGCGGCCACGCACTGATTCGTGCCGTAGAGCACGCAGGTGGTCATGATGTTGGCGAAGCCGACGTCGTTACCACCGACCTGGACGCTGACCAGGGTGGTGGTCGAGGTGAGCGCGGAGAGCTGGGTGTTGATGACGCTCGTGGTGGTGGCCCCCGAGCAGGCGACCGACTTGTAGGAGGCCGGCTTGATGTTGGCGGCGTACAGCGCGGGATAGGCGTTGGTGCTGCGCTTACAGCTGCCACTCTCGCTCGTGTAGCTGCCGGCGCCCACGCCGGAGGCGTACGAGTCACCGATGGCCACGTACCGGTCGGTGGCCGCCGCCTGAGCGGGAACGGCCGTCACGAGGGTGGCACCCAGAGCCGCTGTGAGGCTCAGGGCGAGGGTTACCAAGCGGGATCTCCGCACGTCGCACACTCCCGGGGGCTAGGAGAAAGATCAGCAAGAGATAGATATCACTTAATAGCCTCGCCCGGAAGGCCAAATAGGGGTGGACGTCGATATTTTTCAATCTCGAACCCCTAGCCGAAGATCGTCGCCACGCTGAGCAGCCCCGCCCCCGGGACGGTTCGCGCCGCACGGACGGAGCCCGGTCAGCCGGCGACACCCCTACCCACGACGGTGCCGGCACCGACAGACCGACTCTCCTGGTCGGACGGCGATTGTTCCGGGAGGCGAGGCATGACCGGTCCCGGCGACGGGACCGCACGGCCATTGTGGACAGTCCGAAGAGGGTGGTGGACGATCTGTTCGGCCGCGTCGAGAGCGGGTTCCGACCGGCCATCATGATCCAGTCCCTTCGTGCGCAGCGGCCCGATCGGCCCCACGTCACCACCCCTATCAGGAGACAACAGAACGTGATCAACAAGTACGGCGGAAGCTGCGGCACGTGCCGCATGTGGGTCGAGGCCGGAGCCGGCCAGGCGATCAGGGTCGGTAACCGCTGGAGTTCGTACCACCACGGATGCGCTCCGGTGCGGACCGCGCCACCCCGGGGCACCCATGCCGGCTGGCACGACCTGCCGCTGGTCGGCTTCGACCTGGAGGCGACCGTGCCCCAGCCGATGCGGACCCGGATCGTGTCGGCGGCCCTCACCTACGCCGACGGCACCCAGGACACCTGGCTGATCGATCCCGGCGTGCCGATCCCAGCGGACGCCGCCGCCCTGCACGGCATCACCGACGAGATGGTCCGGGCCAACGGTCGGCCGGCGTTCGAGGCACTGGCCGAGATCGGCAGCACCGTGGCGAAGCTGATCGCCGACGGGACGCCGTTGGTCGCCTTCTGCGCGTCCTACGACGTCACCGCCCTGCACACCGAACTCGCCCGGCACGGCCTGCCGTCGATCGCCTGGGACCGGGCCGTCATCGTCGACCCGTCCGTCCTGCACCGGGAGGTGGAGCGGTACTGGTCGGGCGGACGGCAGCTCGGCGACCTCTGCCCCTACTACGAGGTCGAGCCGGGCACCGCCCACGAGGCGGCCAGTGACGCCCGGGCCGCCGTCGACCTGGCCCGGTCCATCGCCGCCCGGCACGAGCGGATCGCCCGGATGCCGGTGGACGAGCTGCACCGGGCGCAGATCGACTGGTACGCCGAACAGGGCCGCGACCTCCAGCGCTACTTCGACCGCACCGGCCAGTCCCGGACGGTCGGCCTGGAGTGGCCCCTGGAGACGGAAGACCGCGACTGACGGTCGCCGCACCACCCCCGCGCACCCGTCGCCCGTGGCCTGTCGTGGACAGTTACCGTCGTGATCGATCGGCAACTGTCCACGGTCGGCGGGCAGTCCCGGCGGGGCCAGGTGAACCGGTCGGGGAGCCGGATGCGGTGGGCGGGCGCCGGCGGCGAGCAGCCGTAGCCGGGAGCCGGCGGCGTCAGTCCCGGTCGTCGAGGCTCCGCTGCTGCACCCAGGACAGGATCTTGGCGTTGAAGTCGGCGGGTTCGCTCGGCAGGGTGTTCACCGCGCCGACGTCCGTGGTCGGGGTGTGGACGGTGCAGGTGCCGGGCTGGCCGGGCGGGCTGACGCACAGGCGCATGCTGTACGACCTCGACGTCGGCCCCTGGTCGGCGATGGCGAGGCGCAGCAGCTCGTGGGTGCAGTCGGTCGACCCCATGGTGGGTGTGCTGCCGTCCCGCAGCGGGCAGGCCATCGGCCTCGCGCCGCACTGTCCCCCGTCGTTGCGGCTCCACACCTGTAGGACCGGCACCCTGAGCGCCCCGGAGGAGACCAGTTGGTCCGGGTCGTTGTCGCCGTTGGTGATGGCGGGGTGCAGACGCCGGGGGAAGATGTCGCGCCACTCGTCGGTGCGTCCGCAGGCGGGATCAGGGTTGGGTCGCTCCTGCGCGAGCGTGTTGATCACTCCCGAGTCGGCGACCAGCCCGGCCGGGGCGAGCCCCTGCAACTGGAGGCCGTAGGAGACGTGGAAGGTGCCGTGCGAACCGGCGCTCGTCCCGTAGAGGAAGTTGTCGTTGGTGCGGTACCGGCTGGTGGTGAACTGGACCGCCGCCTTGGTGCTGAGGAGGCCGTTGGTGGTGCGGTTCCGGCCCTCGGGGGTGACGTTGTTCGGGTCGGGTAGTCCCACCCCGCCGTAGATGTCGCGGTTGCACATGGAGACGGCCAGGAGCCGGTTGTTCGCGCTCGCCGACCTGAGGCGGGCGGTCAGGGCGACCTCGATCAGGCTCTCGCGCTGCTGCTGCGGCGTCTCTTCCCTCATGTGGTTGTCGTCGGGCTGCGGGGTGCCGGAGGGGTCGAAGTAGCCGGTGCCGCCACCGTGCAGGTAGGTCCACAGCGGAGCCGGCTGGGTGGCCGACGATCCGACCCGGGTGCCGATGGTGAAGGTCTGGAAGCCACCGAGCGAGCACTCGTACGCCCGGTTGCGGTAGGTGTCGTACGTCCACCCACCCGTGGTCGTCGACGCGATCACGCTGATCTTCGACACGTCCCCGGGTGTCGACAACGGCGGCGGCGCCGGCACGGCCACCTGACCCGCTGTCGCCGGCGCACCTGACCAGGCGGCCGTCGTCCCCACGGCCGACACGGCCACGGCCATGGCCGCCCACCACAAACGTCGCACTGTCACTCCCATCCATCGGGGACAGACCGTCCGTCCCGGATCAGTGAGCCAGGGGCTGTCGGCGACGGCAAGGACGCGGACCGGGAATTGACCTGACTCTGACAAACGTCGACGGGGCCTCCGAACCTCGCGGCGGAACCCGCACCCGCGCGCGACCGAAGGCCGTGCCCTTGCCCGGCGACGGCGTCCGGCGGGCCGGCCGGACGCCCTCGTCACCGCTCAGTTCACGTAGATGATCGGGGAACCCGGCTGGCTGATGTCGCGCACCGGCGCGTACGTCGCCGAGAAGTAGGCGGCGGCGAAGCAGGTGTTCGGGCCGGAGACCCTGGTGAACGGCTGGTGGGTGAACGCGATCGAGGTCGCGGCCGAGGCGTTCGAGGCGACCCCGGAGATCGTGTTGCCGTTGGCCCGGTAGACGCAGGTGAGCGCGCCGATCGCGTTCTGTAGCGTGACGGTGACCTGAATCGGCGCGGCGTTGGTGCCGCTCACCTTCACCGCCCCCCCGCTGGAGATCGCCGTGGCGAAGGGCAGGTTGTCGACCACGACCTTGCTCGCACCGAAGGTGCCCGGAATGGTGCTGGTGCAACTACCGAAGGTCTGCGCGGTCAGGCTCGCGGTCGCGGTGCCGGGCGCCACCGGATTGGTGCGGATCGAGGCGGTGAACGTCGACTCGGCGCACGACACGCGGGTGGTGGAGGTCAGGCCGGAGTACAGGTTGGCCGTGGTCCCGGCCTTCAGCTTCGCCTGCGCCACATCTCCGACCCGTACGTCCGGGCCGCCGACGCCGGTGTGGGTGAGCACCCCGACGGCTACGGTCGGCGGCGGGTCGGCCGCGGCCGGCGCGGCCAGCCCGAGGGTGGTCAGCAGCGCCGCGACGGCGAGGGCGGCGTGGGTTCCTCCGTGCCTGGGCATGGTGGTTCCTCTCGACGGGTGACGGGTGGTCTCTGATGAGCCGGTCGGAAAGGGCCGGCGCCGGGGACGACGACGGACCGGAGGATCCGGTGGGGGCAGGAAGAGAGCGGTGCCGGCCGCCCGACGAGGTGCCGACACCGGGGCACAGTCGGGCCAACTGCCGTGTCCCGACGTCGGGACACGGTGCAGAATATTTATAGACTTCAATGAAGTGCGGTGTCAACACGCAGAAGTTCCACCCCGCGTCGACGCACAATTCCATTGGCAAACATGGATGCATATAGTGTGCCGAGGTTCATCTGACACGACCGAAGGAGCGCGGATGGCCCACCCCCGCCGAGTCCTGGTGGCGCTCGTCGCCCTTGCCCTGGCCGTCCCGCTCGGTTCCGAAGCCGCCGCCGTCACGGCGCCGTCCATCCCCCTGAACGACCTGGCCAATCGCACCTATCTCAATTTCCCGGGCGGCCTCTATCCGAACGGCAGCAACGTCCTCCCGGCGGCCCACGGCAATGCCGGGATCAACCGCGCCAGACGGGTACGACCGCTGGACGCGAACGGCGCCCCGAATGTCAACGGCAAGGTCGTGCTGCTCTCCGTCGGCATGTCCAACACCACCCAGGAGTTCTGCGCCCGCCGACCCAACGGGCAGTGCGCGCCCTGGTCCTTCAGCGGGCGGGCAGCAGTCGACCCGCAGGTCGACCACTCGACCCTGGCCATCGTCGACGGAGCGGCCGGTGGGCAGACGGCCGACACCTGGACGTCACCGAACGCGGAGAACTACGAGCGCGTCCGGACGACCGGTCTCGCCCCGCTCGGGCTCACCGAGAACCAGGTCCAAGCGGTCTGGGTCAAGGTGGCGAACGCGAACCCCACCAGCTCCCTACCCGCCTCGAACGCCGACGCCTACCGGCTGGTCACCCAACAGGGCGCGATCGCCAGGGCGCTCAGGATCCGGTACCCCAACCTGCAACTGGTGTTCTTCTCGAGCCGCATCTACGCGGGGTACGCCACCACCAGGCTGAATCCGGAGCCCTACGCGTACGAGAGCGCATTCGCCGTCAAGTGGGTGATCCAGGCGCAGATCGACCAGATGGCCGGCTCGCCCGTCGACCCCCGGGCCGGCAACCTCAACTACAACAGTGTCGCGCCCTGGCTGGCCTGGGGCCCCTACCTGTGGGCCAACGGGACGACCCCGAGGTCGGACGGGCTCACCTGGGCACGCTCCGATCTCGCCGACGACGGCACCCACCCCGCCCAGACCGGCGAGGGGAAGGTGGGCGCCCTGTTGCTCGACTTCTTCCGGTCGTCACCGCAGACCAGGTGCTGGTTCCTGGTCGACGGCACCTGCGCCTGAACACCACGGAGCGGCGGTGACCCCGCACCGCCGGGCGGGCCCCGCCGGGAAGCCCGCACCCGTCGCGAACAGATCGACCCCGATCGGGGTGGCCCCGCCGGAGCGGCCACCCCGATCGACGTCGTGATCAGACCACAGTGGCCGCTTCCCTTGCGCGCGTTCCGTCCCGTCGCCGACCGAGCAGGGAGTCCAGGGCCCAGCGACCCGGACCCAGAACCGCGACGAGCAGGAACGACCAGCAGAACAGCGCGGCGAGTTCACCCCGGTTGTTCATCGGCAGCAATGCCATCGGCTGGTGCACGACGAAGTAGGCGTAGGCCATCGACCCGGAACAGATCACGGCGGCCGGCCGGGCCCAGAGACCGAGCAGGACGAGCAGACCCCCGACGAGCTGGATCAACGCGGCCCACCAGTGCGGCCAGAGGCCGACCTGGATAGCGTCCCCGCTACCCTGGCTGCCCCCGAAGACGCCGAATATCGAGGACAGGCCGCGCGTCAGGAACAGCAGTCCGATGACCATTCGGAACAGGCTGATCACCGGGTCGGTAAGGCGGTTGACAGTCACAATCGTCCCTCTCGTCGACAGGTACCTGCGGGCGTCGCACGGACCGGTGCCGGTTCTCGTGGCACCGACGGATCTCCCACCCCCTCTCCCGCCGCGGGTGGCACCCGGTTGCGGCCCGGAACTACAGGAGAAGTCGACTTTTGACTGAGCAAGAAGTCCGCTACAACCTTTATGCTCTATTGATGGCGTTAAGTCAATAGATGTCATACGGAGGGTCGCGCCGCCGTGGCAGGAGCGGGACGAGTCGACCGCGACGGTCGGACCAACTCCCCGGTGAGAGGCACGGACGGAGCGGGCGGAACGGTTCACCGCGCAGGACCGGCAACCTCCACGGACGCCGTGGCCGGTCGCTCGGCGGCGCGGGCCCGGGGCCCGGTCACCAGCAACGACACCGGTCCGGTCGGGGAACGAGCCCCGTCGACATGCCGGATTCGCTCGTTCTCACCCCACGAGCGGGCACGGACGAGAGCCATCAATCACGGCGCAACCGACAGCAAGCCGACGAGCCGCGCTTCCACCGGGCCCGGACCGGCCGCAGCCCGACGAGGTGGCTGATCTCCGTCCGGGCGCGGCGCGCAACCGGGCGCGGCACACCGGACCCGCAGCCGTGGACCGGTCAGGTGGCCTGCGCGGCCAACTCGCGGGCCCGGTCACGGGCCGCCTCGAGGGCGGCGAGCAGCGCCGCCCGTACGCCGTGCTTCTCCAGCTCGCGGATAGCGGAGATGGTGGTACCGGCCGGTGAGGTGACCGCCTCGCGGAGCTTCACCGGGTGCTCGCCGGAGTCGCGCAGCATCACCGCCGACCCGATGGCGGTCTGCACGATCAGCTCGTGGGCCACCTGGCGGGGCAGGCCGAGCAGGATCCCGGCGTCGATCATCGCCTCGACCAGCAGGTAGAAGTAGGCCGGACCGGAGCCGGAGAGGGCGGTGACCGCGTCCTGCTGCGACTCGGGCACCCGGATCGTCGCGCCGAGCGGCGTGAACATCTCCTCGGCCAGGGCGAGGTGCTCCCCGGTGGCGTGCGCGCCGGCCGAGATCGCGGTCATCGCCTGGTCGACCAGGGCCGGGGTGTTCGTCATGACCCGGACGACCGGGGTGTCGGCGGGCAACCGCCGGCTGAAGAATCCGGTGGGCAGCCCGGCGCAGAGCGAGATGACCAGCTTCCCGGCGGGAACATTGGGCCCGATCTCGTCGAGCAGCACCCCCGCGTCCTGCGGCTTGACGGAGATCGCGAGCACCTCCGCGTCCCGTACCGCGGTGATGTTGTCGACCACGCGGACGCCGTACCGGGTGGCGATCTCCTCGGCGCGTTCCCGACGCCGTGCGGTGGCCAGCAACCGGTCGGCCGGCCAGCCCGAGCGGAGCAGGCCGGAGAGCATCAGCTCGCCGATCTTGCCGGCACCGATCACCGCGACCGTGTGCACCCCAGTCGACATCCCGCCGTACCCCTCTCCTCTTCCTCGGCAGCGCCGACGGCGACACCGTCGGATCGCGACGACCCGGTGCGGGGGCGGCGGACGCCGAGACGTCCGCCGCCCCACCCGGTCAGCTACCGAAGAAGACCTCGGCCTCGGCGTACCGCTCCAGCGGCACGGTCTTCAGCTCGCGGGTGGCGTCGGCGAGCGGCACCCGGACGATGTCCGTGCTCTGCATGGCGACCATCTTGCCCCAGTCGCCCTCGTGCGCGGCGTCGATCGCCTGGAGGCCGAGCCGGGTGGCGAGCACCCGGTCGAAGGCGGTCGGGGTGCCGCCGCGCTGGATGTGGCCGAGCACGACGGTGCGGGCCTCCTTGCCGGTCTTGGCCTCGAGCTGCTCGGCGAGCCACTGGCCGATGCCGCCGAGCCGGACGTGACCGAAGGCGTCCAGCTCCTGGTTGTGCAGGACCATCTGCCCGTCGAGCGGCTGCGCGCCCTCGGCGACCACGACGATCGGGGCGTACTGGTGCTGGAAGCGCTTCTCGACGTACCCGGCGACCTGCTCGACGTCGAACTGCCGCTCGGGCAGCAGGATCACGTTGGCGCCACCGGCGAGACCGGCGTGCAGGGCGATCCAGCCCGCGTGCCGCCCCATCACCTCGACGACCAGCGTCCGGTGGTGGCTCTCGGCCGTGGTGTGCAGCCGGTCGATCGCCTCCATGGCGATGTTGACGGCGGTGTCGAAGCCGAAGGTGTAGTCGGTGGCGCCGAGGTCGTTGTCGATGG
The DNA here is from genome assembly GCF_040639195.1 of Micromonospora sp. NPDC023956. NCBI lineage: Bacteria > Bacillati > Actinomycetota > Actinomycetes > Micromonosporales > Micromonosporaceae > Micromonospora > Micromonospora sp. NPDC023956. The sequence goes on along the minus strand of NZ_JBEZZN010000004.1, from coordinate 332,129 downwards.
TCTTCGGCACGCCGATGACGTTGACGTCCAGCTCGTGCAGCTTGGTCGCGACGCCGAGGGTGTCCTCACCACCGATCGCGATCAGGGCGTCGACGCCCTGCGCGGCGAGGTTCTCCTTGATCCGCTCGACCCCGTTCTCGATCTTGAACGGGTTGGTGCGGGACGAACCGAGGATGGTGCCGCCGCGGGGCAGGATGCCGCGGACCTCCGCGATGCCCAGCGGGCGGGACAGCCCCTCCAGCGGGCCCTTCCAGCCGTCCCGGAAGCCCACGAACTCGTGGCCGTAGCTGGCGACGCCCTTGCGGACCACCGCCCGGATCACCGCATTGAGACCGGGGCAGTCGCCACCGCCGGTGAGCACGCCGATACGCATGATCTGCTCATCCTCCTGGAGCTTCGGTTAGCCCAACAAAGCCCCAGGATATGGGTCAATCCGACCACGGCGCCGTTGCCGGCCCGGGGCGGGCCGTCAGAGCGCACTGTAGTCGGCACGGCGGTGCCCCGACAGCGCGCCCCGGAAGGTGTCCATCCGCTGGCCACGGAGAGCACACAGCTCAGTAACGGACCGCGCGGTTGTCGCCGGGTCCGGGCGGCCGACCGGTCACCGCCGACCGGACGGCACCGAGCAGGGTGACCACCGTGCTGTCCGGCGCGGCCCAGTACTGGGCCGAGCTGGCGTGCATCCTGATCAGGGTCAGTCCGGGCGTGTCGGGTCCGTCCGGGAACCACACCCGCAGCGCCGGGTGCCAGAGCCGTTCGACGTCGGCCCGGTCGTTCTCCTCCCGCGCGGTGCCGGAGACGGAGATCCAGGTGTGTCGCCGCGGGTCGCCGAAGGCCGCGTTGACCTCCGGGTTGACCCGGATCTGCCGGACCTTGGCCGAGTCCACCCGGGTGAAGAACCACAGGTCGCCCTCGAACTCCGCCTCCTGGAGCGCCATCGGACGGCTGACCTGCCGACCGTCGACGGCGATCGTGGTGAGCATGCAGACGCGCGCGGCGCGGATCAGTTCGGTGACCCGGTGCCGACCCTCGGCGTCCGTGGTCGGCTCAGGACTCATCGTGACACTCCCTCGCGTCGGTTCCACGCGGGCCGACTGCTCCGCCCGCGCCGGCTGACGTCCCGGTGCCCGGGACGGAACCGCCCAAACCTGCTATGGCGGAACCAGCTCCGGGCCGGACGACGGAAGCGGGTCACCCGGCGCCGACCGCAGCGCGTGACGGACGGTCACCGCCCTGCCGGAGCACGGGGGACGCCGGGGAGCGGGACGACTCAGTCGCCGGTCATCGCCCGCCACCGGGCGAGGTTGTGCCGGGCGTCGACCAGCGCGTCGTGCCGGGAGGCCTCGGCCGACGGCAGCGGCGGGCGGCCCCGGTCGTCCCAGAGCTGGCGGAGTTCCTTGGTGAACCGGGGGATCTCCCGGGGCAGGGTGATCATCGAGCCCCAGAGCTGGGCGAGCACCACGTGGTCGTAGGCGGCGTACCACGCCCAGAGTTCGATCTGCTCGTCCGGCCGGCCGCGCACCGGTTCGACCAGGAAGTCGAGCAGGTCCTCCCGGATCCGCTCCCGGGAGCGCCAGGCCCGGTCGGCGGGCGAGGGCAGCTTGTCGAGCACGTTGCGACGCACCCAGGGCACCGCCCGGGAGTCGTCGAACTCGGTGGAGACCGCGTAGAACTCACGGCCGTACTCGTCGACGACGCCGATCGACACGAGGTCGATGGTGCGGCCGTCCTCGATGAACTCGCAGTCGTAGAAGTAGCGGTAGACCATCCCGGTCATCCTCGCGCACCCGTCCGGCGGCCCGACCGGCGGGGGGCTGCGGGAGCAGGCCCGTCACCGGCGGCACGGACGGTCGGCGCGGGGATGGTCCCGCCCCCCGCGCCGACCGGTCGCAGATGGTCCGCGACCCGTTCCACCGCACCCCCGTACGGTCACCGCCCGACGGTGGAGTTCTCCCCTCACCGTGGCATCCGCCGCAGCTCAGGATTGTCACGGAAGTGATTTCAGGGGTGTACAGCAAGCGACAGGGACGTCATGATCTGATGTGTACCGCTACCGGACGCCGAACCGGTGTCAGTTCACCTCCACCCGGGGGCTGTCAGGTTCACCCGGCTGCGAGTTGTGGTCCTTGACCGGGGAGGGGTTGGGCCGTGGAGATGCGCCTGCCGGAGCCGGGTGACGCGCTCACGGGAGTCGAGATGTTCGCCGGCCTGGAGCCGGAGGTTCGTCAGCGGGTGATCGCGGCGGCCGTGCCGCGCACCTACCGCAAGGGGCAGCTGCTCTTCGTGGAGAACGACCCCGGCGAGTCCCTGATCGTGCTCCGCCGGGGCGCGGTGGCGGTGTTCCGCACCGCCCCGACCGGCGAGCGTGCGGTGCTGTCGGTGATCCGACCGCCGGACGTGCTCGGCGAGGTGTCCCTGCTCGACGCCTCGACCCGGTCTGCGTCCGCCGAGGCGATCGAGGACTGCAGCGCCCTGGCGCTGTCCCGACCGGCCTTCATGGAGCTGGTGCACTCCAACCCGCGCATCCTGGACGCGGTGATGCGCTCCCTGGGCGCCCTGATCCGGCGCCTGACCGAACAGAACGCCGACCACGTCTTCCTCGACCTGCCCGGCCGGGTGGCCAAGACGCTCGTCCGGCTGGCCGGCGAGAGCCAGGCTCCGATGATCACGATCGAGCTCAACCAGTCCCAGCTGGCGGAGATGGCCGGGGGTTCCCGGCAGAGCGTCAACCAGGCGATCGGCTCGTTCGCCAGCCGGGGCTGGCTGCGCACCGAGGGACGCCGCATCGTGGTGACCGACGTGGCCGCGTTACGCCGCCGGGCGGGCATGCCCGACCGCTGACCGGGCCGGCGCGTGCCACTGTCGACGAACACGACCGCTGACCTGGTGGCTGACCTGGAGCGGGGCCCGTGGGGGCGCGTTCCCGTCAGGCGTCGCGCCCGGTGGGGCGGATCCCGGTGACGCGGCACCCTGCGTGCTGCGTGGGGGTGGAAACGACGGTGTCCCGCGCGCCGGGTGGCACGCGGGACACCGGGTGGCGTACGGCGGTCAGGGCTTCGTGCTGGTCGGCCCGACCCACTCCGTGGTCTCGCCGCCGCCCGACTTCGGGCCTTCGGTGACGATGCCGGCGGCCTGGAGCTCGGCCAGGGTCGCGGCGTCCACGTCGACGGTCTCCCCCGCGGCGTGGTTCACGCCGTCGGTGTCGGTCCACTCCGCGTTCAGTCGGACGTACACCATGGAATTCTCCCCCTGTGTGATCGAAACTCGGCTGACTGAATGTAGCCGTTCCCCGTAACAAAGACACTGTCCGTAAGCCAACAGGCGGGTACCCGACAGCAGCTCGTTACCGGGATACTGACTCAGGACGGCCCCGTGGGCCGTCGACGGCCACTTTCGGTCACCGCCGCGCCGGCGCGACGCGCCCGGCCGGCGCACTCAGCTCGGATCGTCCCGGGAGGTTGGCATCGCCGCCCACTGTGTCCAGTGTGGCCGACCCGCTGCGCCCGACGACCGCTTCTGCGGTGGCTGCGGTGTGGAACTGGCCCTCGCCTGTGAACACTGCGACCGGCCACTCACCCCGGACGCGGCGTTCTGCACCGGCTGCGGCCGGGCCCGCACCGGCCGCGACACGCACCCGGCGGTCCGGGGCGGCGGCCCCGCCCCCGCCGCACCGGCGCAGGAGGACCGTCGCCGGGTCAGCGTCCTCTTCGTCGACCTGATCGACTTCACCCCCTACGTGGAACAGTCCGATCCGGAACTGGTCCGGGGACTGCAGACGGGCTTCTTCTCCGCCGCCCGTCGGGTGATCGGCCAGTACGGCGGGGTGGTGGAGAAGTACATCGGGGACGCCGTGATGGCCCTCTTCGGTGCGCCCGTGGCGACCGAGACCGACGCGCTGCGCTGCGTCCGGGCCGGACTGGAGCTGCAACGGGTGCTGGCCCGTTTCGCCCCGGTGGGCGCGGACGGGCTCCGCTTCCGGGTCGGGGTGGCCACCGGCGAGGCGCTGGTGGACGTGGCCGCCGCGCACCATGGTGGTCAGGCCATCGTGGCCGGTGACGTGGTCAACACCGCCTCCCGGATGCAGTCGGTGGCCCCGCCCGGTGGCGTCCTGGTCTGCGGCACGACGTATGCGCTCACCCGGGGTGCGGTCCGGTACGAGCAGCAGCCGGCGGTCACCCTCAAGGGACGCTCGTCGCCCACCGAGGTGTGGCTGGCGCTCGGCGCGGCCCAGCGTCGGCAGCCGGACCGGGAACCGGACGCCACTCCGCTCATCGACCGGGAACACGAACTGGGTCTGCTCGTCAACGCGCTGGACCGGGCCACCCGGGAGCGGATGCCGCAACTGGTGACCGTGTTCGGCCGGGCCGGCATCGGCAAGAGCCGACTGGTCCGGGAGCTCTACCGGCACACCCGCGCCGGCGCGGACGCCTCGCTGACCTGGCGCACCGGTCGGTGCCCGCCGTTCGGTGAGAACGTCACGTTCGCCGCGCTGGCCGACATCGTCAAGTCCGAGGCCGGCATCCTCGACACCGATCCGGCCACCGCCGCCGCGCCCCGGCTGCGGGCGGCGGTGGCCGACCTGGTCGGGCCGGGCGAGGCGGACCGGCTGGTCGACGCGCTGCGCCCGCTGGTCGGCCTGCCCGGTCCCACGCTGCCGGCCGAGGAGACCCAGTCCGCCTGGCGGCGCTTCCTGCTGGCCCTGGCCGCCCGCCGCCCGACCGTGCTGGTCTTCGAGGACCTGCACTGGGGCGACGAGAAGATGCTGCGCCTGATCGAGCTGCTCGGGGCGTCCGCGCGGGACGTACCCCTGCTGGTGCTCTGCACCGCCCGGCCGGAACTGATCAACCGCGACCCGAGCTGGGCGGGGACCATCGCCGGGTCGCTGACCATCACCCTGCCGCCGCTGCGCCCGAGCGGGATCACCTCGCTGTACGCGCACCTGTTCGGCCAGTCCGTCTTCTCCCCCGACCTGATCAACCCGCTGGTCGACGTCGCCGACGGCAACCCGCTCTACGCCCACGAGTACGTGCGGATGTTGATCGAGCAGGGCTTCCTGCGCCAGTCGGGGCGGGGTTGGCTGCTGAAGAAGCAGGACGGGCTGCCGATCCCGGACAACGTGCACGCGGTGATCGCCAACCGGGTCGACCTGCTCGACCCGGCCGACCGGGCGGTGCTGCTGGCCGCCTCGGTGGTCGGCACCCAGTTCTGGCCCGGTGCGGTGGCCGCCGCGCTCGGGCAGCCGGTCGAGGCGGTGGAGCGGGCGCTGCGCCGGCTCGGGCAGCGGGACTTCGTCGTCGAGCTGCCGGCGTCCACCATGGCGGGGCAGGCCGAGTACCAGTTCCGGCACATCCTGGTCCGGGACGTCTGCTACCAGCGGCTGCCCCGCACCGAGCGGGTCGCCCGGCACGAACGGACCGCCGACTGGATCGACGCGCTGGCCCGGGGGCGGGACACCGACCTGGCCGAGGTGCTGGCCAACCACCGCTGGGCGGCGCACGAGATCGCCCGGACCCTCGGGCTGGACACCGGCCGGTACGCCGCGACGGCGCGCGAGGCGCTGCACCGGGCGGCGCGGCGCGCGTACAGCCTGCACGCCCTGGACGCGGCGGCGCACCACACGTCCCGGGCCCTCGGTCTGGCCGACGACGCCGACCCGTTGGACCGGCTCCAGCTGGAGCTGCTCGGCGCGGAAATCTCGTTCTTCCGCGACGGCGCGGCGTTCCTCGACGCCGGCGGCACCGAAACCCTGACCGACCTGGCCGAACGGCTCTTCACGCACGGCGACGTGGGCTGTGCCGCCCGGGCCTGGACGCTGCTCGGCCGCGCGGCGTGGATCCGCACCGACCGGGACACCGCGCTGGCCCGGCTGGCCCGCGCGGTGCAGCTGTTCGAGGGGCTGCCCGACAGCGAGCAGAAGGCGGACGCCTACGCCGAGCTGGGGCGGCTGCACATGCTCAACAACGAGAGCGCCGAGGCGGTGGCGGCGGCCAGCACCGCCGCCGGGATCGCCGAGCGGCTCGGCCTGGTGGAGGCCCGGGTGGACGCGCAGATCACCGCCGCCACCGCCCGCTACCAGGCCGGGGACCGGACCGGGGTGGACGAGCTGCACGCGGCGTTCGAGGCCGCCCGGACCCAACGGTTGCTCGCCCTGCCGCGGGCGATGCAGAACCTCGCCTACGTGGTGTGTGAGGAGGGCGACTGGATCCGCTCCAACGAACTGTTGACCGAGGCGGCGGAGCTGTCCGGCTCACCCGGGCTGACCACGGGGTACTCCGGCGAGGCGATGCGGGCGTACTTCGAGGGCGAGTTCGGCGCGCTGCTGACGGCGGCGGACGCCTTCGTGGACACGCCGACCGGCCGGTGGGACATGCAGGTCCGGGGGCTGCGTGCCGGCCTGCGGATCCTGCGGGACGAGCCGGTGCCGGGCGAACGGGGCGGGCCGGGTGCCACGCCGGGCGAGCGCAGCGGCCGGCCGGGCGGGGCGGGACCGGTGCTCACCGCGGTCGGCCCACCGGCGCCCCGGCCGGTCGACGACGTCAGCGACGCGTTGGACACCGCCCGGCGCAGCGGGTTCCGGCGGCTGCACTGGACGACGCTGGGCATCAGCGCGCTCTGCCGGGCGTTGCAGGGGCGTACCGGTGAGGCCGGGGAACTCCTGGCGGAGCTGGACGACTCGTGGTCGGCGGTGCCGGCGCTGCTCAGCGGCGAGTGGATCGCGGCGGCGGCGTACGCGGCGGTGCTCTGTGGACGGGACACGGCGGTACGGGTACGCGGGATGCTGGAGCGGGCGCCGCACCGGACCCCGTGGACCGATGCCGCCCGGCAGACCGTCACCGCGGCGCTCGCCGCGACCGACGGCGACCACGCTCGGGCCGGTCAGCTCTACGGCGCCGCCGCCGAGCTGTACGGGCGGATCCCGGCGGTCACCGACCGGATGCTCGCGCTCGCGCTCGCCGCGAAGGAGTTGGAGCGGGCGGGCGACCCGGCCGGGGCGGCCACCGTACAGGGCGAGGTCCGCGCGTTCGCCCTGCGCAACCGCGCTCCGGGCCTGCTCCGCATCGGCGACCCGGACGTGTCCGCCCGGTCCTCACCCACGCTCGCCTCCTGATCCCGTCCGACCGGGACGGAACGGCGGGGGGGCAGGGCGGGGCAGGTCAGGCGGGGACCGGGGTGGCCGGCTGGTTCTTGAGCTTCTGGGCGTAGACGTCGACGTACTCGCGGCCGGAGAGTTCCATCAGCTCGTACATGATCTCGTCGGTGACCGCGCGCTCGACGAAGCGGTCGCCGGCCAGGCCGGCGTACCGGGAGAAGTCGAGCGGCGCACCGAACCGGATCCGCACCTGCGCGACCTTGGGGACGAGCTTGCCCGGGGGCTGGATCTCGTCCAGGTTGACCATGACCACCGGCACCACCGGGGCGCCGCTCTCCAGCGCCAGCCGGGCCACCCCGGTCTTGCCCCGGTAGAGCCGGCCGTCCGGGGACCGGGTGCCCTCCGGATAGATGCCGGCGACCCCGCCGGCCCGGAGCACCGCGAGCTGCGCGTCCAGCGCCGCCTGGGCGGCCCGGCCGCCGGAACGGTCGATCGGCAGGGTGCCGGTGCCGACGAAGAACAACCGGGTCAGCCAGCCCTTGATCCCCTTGCCGGTGAAGTACTCGGCCTTGGCCACGAAGGTCACCCGCCGGGGGACGATCAGCGGCAGGAAGATCGAGTCCGAGAAGGAGAGGTGGTTGCTGGCCAGGATCACCGGCCCGGTGGCGGGCAGGTGCGCGAAACCCTCGACGTGAGGTCGGAAGATCAACCTCAGCCAGGGGCCGAGGATGACGTACTTCATCAGCCAGTACAGCACCGCTGTCCTTCCCGAAGGGGTCCGTGACGGCACCGCCGGAGCGTCCGGGGCGCACGCCGAGCGTCGGCCGAGGCCCACGAACCGTCGGCCCTGAGCCTACGAACCGGAAGCCGAGCCCCACAACGCGCGCCCGGGTACCAACGGGGACGGGTAGGTCACACGGGTCGCCCTGCTCCGCCGCGTGCTCGCACTTCCCGCACAAACAGACAAAAATCCATGGCCGCGACCTGCGGCGCCGTCGTTGACTTTCGGCAACGCGCCACAACGCACTCCCGGAACCGGGGGCGGACGTGTCACGATTCAGGACACGGCGTGCGGGCGGGGGCGCCGGAGAACCTGCGCCGCCAGGTGCGAGGAGGAGGACGCCGGTGTCAGCGGGTGGGGCACGCCGGGGACGGCGGGACAACGGGCTCGACGCGAGCGAGTACGCCGTGGCGGGTGACGTGGATCCACGCGTCGGTGAGCACCTGCTCGACGTGCTCGCCGCCGGCGGCATCGCCGCGTACCTGCAACCCTCGGCCGACCTGAACCCGGTGACCCGGACGACCACCGTGCCCGCCCGGCCGGTCGACCGGCTCTACGTCGACCGTTCCCACCTGACCACCGCCCGGGACTACCTCACCCAGCTCAGCGACGAGGGCGTCAGCGGGCCGACCCGCCCGGGCGAGCCCGACGTCGAGGCCGAGTGGGCCCGGATCGTGGCCGGCTTCCACCGCGCCCCGACCCCCGGCCCCACGCCCTGGCCCGCCGCCGAGGAACTGGACGACACCCCGAAGCCACCGGCCGGCGCGCTCGGCCGCACCGAGGAGGGCACCGCCCCGACCGTCACCGGGGTCCGTCCGCTCCCCTCCGCCGCCGACTTCTCCGGCATCTCGGTCGGGCGCCGGCAGGACGAGCCCTCGCTCCTGGACGGTCTGGACACCTTCGGTGCGGACCTGCCCGACGGCCCGGACGACGAGGGCTACACCCCGCCACCGCCCCCGCCGCTACCGGCGGTCTCCAAGTACGCCGTGGCCGGCGTGCTCTCCGTCATCGTCGGCTTCGTGCTCTTCCTCTTCCCGTCGGTCCTGCCGGCCGACCGGGCGGTGGTGACCCTGCTCGGTTTCACCGGCATCCTCGCCGGGTTCGTCACGTTGATCTGGCGGCTGCGGCCCGGTGACCCGGAGGATCACGACCCGGACGACGGCGCGGTCGTCTGACCGTCGTCGGTCCGGATCCGTGCCACCCGGGCGTCCGGATGGCGGGACACCCACCACCCGGGACAGGGAAAGTAACAGTGGTGTAACTTACGGTCAGTAGGAATACGGCTGTAACGTCACTCCCCTCGCTGACTGCCCGGTTCCTCCCACTCAGGGCGGTCATCCCTCGGCAGATCGGAATGACCGAGATGCGCCAGAGCTCCCTCGTGGTGGTGGCCAACCGCCTTCCCGTCGACAACAGCGTGGCACCCGACGGCGCCTGCGAGTGGCGCCGAAGCCCCGGCGGCCTGTTGAGCGCCCTGCACCCCCTGCTGAAGCACACCCCCGCGACCTGGATCGGCTGGGCCGGCGGCACCGGTCCCGCCCCCGCCCTGCCCGACGTCGACGGCGTCCGGCTGCACACCGTCCCGCTCACCCCGGAGGACTTCCGGGACCACTACGAGGGCTTCGCGAACGCCACCCTCTGGCCGCTGTACCACGACGCGGTCGAGCAGCCCGAACACCACCGGCGTTGGTGGGAGGCGTACCAGCGGGTCAACCGGCGGTTCGCCGAGGCCGCCGCCGAGGTGACCGAGCCGGGTGGCGTGGTCTGGGTGCAGGACTACCACCTGCAACTGGTGCCCGCCCTGCTCCGCGAACTCCGCCCCGACCTGCGGATCGGCTTCTTCCTGCACGTGCCGTTCCCGCCGCCCGAGCTGTTCATGCAGCTCCCCCGCCGGGCCGAGCTGCTGCGCGGGATCCTCGGCGCGGACCTGGTCGGCTTCCAGCGTGCCCAGGCCGCGCACAACTTCGCACAGCTGGTGGCGAAGGTCTTCGGCGTGCCCGCCACCGACCGGCAGATCGAGGTGGACGGCCGCACGGTGCGGGTGGGCGCCTTCCCGGTCTCCATCGACACCGCCGAGATGGCGGCGCTGGCCGCCCGGCCCGACGTGGTGGCCCGTGCCGACCGGCTCCGCGAGGACCTCGGCGACCCGGAACACGTGATCCTCAGTGTCGACCGGATGGACTACACCAAGGGCATCGAACACCGGCTCAAGGCGTACAGCGAGCTGATCGCCGGCGGTCACATCAAGGTGCACGACACGGTCCTGGTGCAGGTGGCCGTGCCCAGCCGGGAACGGGTCGGGCAGTACCAGATCCTCCGGGACCGGGTCGAACGGGAGGTCGGGCGGATCAACGGCGAGTTCGGCCGGGTCGGTGAGCCCGCCATCCACTACCTCACCCAGCCCTTCGACCGGGCCGAGCTGGCCGCGCTCTACCGGATGGCGGACGTGATGGCGGTGACTCCGCTGCGGGACGGGATGAACCTGGTCGCCAAGGAGTACGTCGCCGCCCGGGTCGACGACTCCGGCGCGCTGCTGCTCAGCGAGTTCGCCGGCGCGGCGGCGGAGCTGTCCGAGGCGTACCAGGTCAACCCGCACGACCTGGAGGGGCTCAAGCAGGGCCTGCTCGCGGCCCTCCAGGCCGATCCGAAGGACGCGGCGGCCCGGATGCGCGCGATGCGGGAACACCTGCACCGGTACGACATCCGGTCCTGGGTCCGCTCCTACCTGACCACCCTGGACGAGATCGGCCCCGTACCGCCCGGGGTGACCACCGGCTGAGCGGGCCGCTGCTCAGACCGGCACGACGGCCGGCGTCGGCTCCTTGACCAGCCAGTCCAGGACCGCGTCGATCGGCTCCCGCCACCGCGCGTCGAGCATCAGGTCGTGCCCCATGCCGGGGAAGAGCAGCGGAGCCGAGCCATAGCGCCGGGCGGCGCGGGTCAGCGCCGCCGCCGGAACCACCCGGTCGTCCGGGCTGCCCAGCACCAGCACCGGCGGGTGACCCACCGCCGGTTCCACGGCACCGGGAAAGAGCAGCCGCCACTGGGCGCGCCGACCGGCCCGACCCAGCCGGGCCAGGTGCGCCCGGGCGGCGGTCTCCGGCAGCTCCGGGCTGAACAGCTGCCGCCGGTTCAGCCGCAGCCGGCCACCCCAGAGGGCGGGGAGCGTACCGACCGGGTTGCGGCGCAGCGCCGCGCCGAGCGTGCCCCAGCCACCGAACACCGGGGCGACCAGCACTCCGGCCCGCGCCGGGTACCGGGCCAGCGCGTGCGCCACCACCAGAGCCCCCGCGCCGTGCCCCACCAGCACCGCCTGACGCGGCAGCTCCGCCGCCACCTGGACCACGTCGTGGGTGTACGCCCGCAGCGACGCCTCCGGCGCCGGTTCGCTGCCGCCGTGCCCGCGCAGGCTCACCGCGTGCGCCGGGAAGCCCCGGGCGGCGGCGTGCTCCAGCCAGTGCTCGGCGAATGCCCACGCGCCGTGACCGAAGCCCGGGACGAAGAGCAGCGGCGGGCGCCCCTGCTCCAACTCGGGCAGCGCGCTGAGCACCTCACGGCGGGCCGGGCGTACCGGCCGGGCCCACTCCCGCCCCCGGACGATCCGTGTTCCACTCACCGGGGCCGCCCTCCGTTCACGACTGCGGGGCTCGCAAGCTCACTCCTCGCGCTCACCGAACCCGCCCTCCGTTCGCGACTGCGGGGCTCGCAAGCTCACTCCTCGCGCTCACCGAACCCGCCCTCCGTTCGCGACTGCGGGGCTCGCAAGCTCACTCCTCGCGCTCACCGA
>NZ_JBEZZN010000004.1:0-320373 GCF_040639195.1 Micromonospora sp. NPDC023956 | reverse complement strand
GAACCACCTCCAACTCGTCCAGGGCGCGCTGGACGGCGCGCAGGTAGTCGACGTGTCCCACCTCGAACCAGTGCCGGCTGCTGTCCTCGACCCGGCCGGCGTACCGCTTCCCGGCTCGGGCGGCGACCGTGGCGGCGAACGCCTCCGCCCGTTCCGGGCGGTACTGGCGCAGCAGCAGCAGTCGGGCGAGGAGCACCGCCTGCCAGTGCAAGATCGGGAAGACCCCCGAGTCCGGCTGGACCAGTCCGACGACGGCCAGCGTCGGGTGGTTGCGGGGGAAGGCGTTCAGGTGGAGCGTCGGCCGTCCCACCCCGGCCTCGTCACCGAGGATCCGCGCGTCGAGGAACTCGAAGCGCGGCAGGTAACCGGTGGCGAAGACGACCAGGTCCGGGTCGATCTGACGGCCGTCGGCCAGCTCCACGGCGTACGGGTGGAAGCGGCGGACGTCCGGCGCCGGGGTGATCCGGCCGTGCCCGACGTAGTAGACGAGCTGGCTGTTGGCGATCGGGTGGGTCTCGTAGACCCGGTGGTCGGGTCGGGGCAGCCCGAAGCGGGTCAGGTCACCGACGGTCAGCCGCAGCGTCCGGTGGTAGAGCCACTGCCGGACGCGTCTCGGCACCCGGAGCGCCAACAGCAGGTCGTTGACCTGGTCGGCGGGGCGGCCGAGGACGTACTTGGGGGCGTACCAGTAGCCACGCCGGGTGGAGTGCCAGCAGCTGGCGGCCTGCTGGGCGGCCTCCACCGCGATGTCGCAGCCGGTGTTGCCGGCCCCCACCACCAGTACCCGCTTGCCCCGCAGCTGGGCCGGGTCCTTGTACGCCGAGGCGTGCATCGTCTCGCCCCGGAACTCGGCCAGCCCCTCGTACTCGGGCAGCTTCGGCGACCAGTTGTGGCCGTTGGCGATGACGACGGCGGCGTACCGGGAGGTCCGTTCCGGACCGTATCCGCCGGTGCTGCGGGTGGTCACGTCCCAGCGGTCCCCGGCGACCGGCTCGACCCGGATCACCTCGGTGCCGAACCAGATGTGCTGACGCAGGTCGAAGTGGTCGGCGTAACGCTCGAAGTACGCCAACAGCTGACTGTGGTGCGGGTAGTCCGGCCACGAGTCGGGCATCGGGAAGTCGGGGAACTGGGTGAACGGCCGCGACGAGATCAGGTGGGTGCTCGCGTAGACCGGACTGCGGTCGTGCCGCCAGTTCCACGCGCCGCCGACGCCGGTCTCCCGCTCGTAGCAGTCGACGCCGAAGCCGTGCTCCTTCAGGTTCTTCACCGTGGTCAGGCCGCTGGCCCCGGCGCCGATCACGCAGACCGTGGCACCACGGTCGGCGACCGGACGGCCGTCGGGGGTGAGGGCGAGCGTGACCGACGGGTCGTCGTGACCGCCGTGGTCGGTGGGGGTGGACACCGGGTATCTCTCCTTGGGGACGCCGTACGCGTGCCGGGTCGCCGCCGCATCCTCTCCACTTCGGAGAGTGTTTGTCCAGCCCGGACCCGTGGGCCGATCAGGTGGTGACCGGCAGCAGCAGATCCGCCAGGACGGGAAAGTGGTCGCTGGCCCGGCGGGTCTGCGGGGTGTCGACCACGTCGTAGTCGACCACGGTGATCCGGGGGTCGACGAAGAGCGCGTCGATCCGGCGGCGCGGGTCCGCGCACGAGTAGGTGAGCCGCTCGGCGCGGTCGGCGGCGACGGCCGCGTCGGTGAGCCCGTCGGCGATCGTCCGCCAGGCGGCGCCGCCCGGTCCCTCGTTGAAGTCCGCGCCCACCAGCACCGGCCACCGCGCCGTCTCGATCTCCGCCCGGAACAGGGCGGCCTGGGCGGGGCGCTCGGCCGGGTCGGTCGACAGGTGGGTGCCGGCCACCACGAAGCGGGCCCCGCCGACCGTGCACTCGGCGAACGCCGCGCCGCGCAGGTGCCGGCCAGGGGTGAGCGGGAAGCGCTGGCACCTGGTGGCGTGTACCCGCACCCGCAGGCTGGTCAGCAGCAGGTTGCCCAGCGCCGGCAGTCCACCGGCGCCCACCACCAGACCGAACGAGTCGGCCAGGGCGGCGCACTTGCTCCGCCAGCGGAACCGGCGTGGCCCCTCCTGCACGATGACCACGTCGGGTCGGACGGCCCGGACCACCTCCGCCAGCGCGGCCGTGTCGTCCCGCTGGGTGTGGATGTTGTACGACACCACCCGCAGCGGCACACCGTCCATCAGATCCGTCCTCCGTTCACGACTGCGGGGCTCCGCTGCGCTGCACTCCTCGCGCTTCACCCAACCACCCTCCGTTCACGACTGCGGGGCTCCGCTGCGCTGCACTCCTCGCGCTTCACCTAGAGCCGCCGGGCCAGGTCGGCGGCGCCGATGACGCCGGCGGTGTTGCCCATCTCGGCGGGGCGCACCTCGGCCACCGGCAGGCGGCCCCGCTGGGCGAGCGCCTCGGCGAACGACCGCCGGGTCGGGCCGAGCAGCAGGTCACCGGCCTCGACCACGCCGCCGCCGACGACCAGCACCTGCGGGTCGAGGATCTGGGCCATGTCGGCGAGGCTGGTGCCCAGCCACCGCCCGATCTGGGCGAACGCCTCGCAGGAGATCGCGTCGCCGCCCTGCGCGGCGGCGGTGACCATCGGTCCGGTGATCGACTCGGCGTCCCCGCCGGCCAGTGCGAGCAACGCGGCGGCGCGCTGCGGTTCCTGCCGGGCACCGGCCCGGGCGAAGCGGACCAGCGCGTTGCCGCTGGCGTACTGCTCGATGCAGCCGAGCCGGCCGCAGCCGCACTGGTGGCCGTCCGGGACGGTGAGCATGTGCCCCAGTTCGGCGGCGATGCCGTGCGCGCCCCGGACCAGCTCGCCACCGAGCACGATGCCACCGCCGACACCGGTGCCGATGGTGAACATCACCATCGAGTCCTCGGCGTGCCGGGCCGCGCCGTAGCGGAACTCGGCCCAGGCGGCCACGTTGGCGTCGTTCTCGACGATGACCGGCAGGCCGACGGCGGCGCTGACGTACGCCCGCAGCGGCTCGTCCCGCCAGGCCAGGTTGGGGGCGAACAGCACGGTGGAGCGGGTCGCGTCGATCCAGCCGGCCGCGCCGATGCCGATCGCGCCGATCGGGCGGCCGGCGGCCAGCTCGGTGACCACCTCGATGATGACGTCCCGGGTCTTGCCCACGTCCTCGGCGGGGGTGTCCCGTCGGGCCTGTGCCAGTACCCGGCCGGTGTCGTCGACCACACCGCCGGCCACCTTGGTGCCACCGACGTCGACTCCGATGGTCAGCGTCACCGCTGCCACTCCCCTCTGCTGTGCTGCCCGGCGCCGCCGGCCGGTGGCCGGGGTGGCGGGATGTCGTGGGTCAGGCCCCGTCGCCTGGTGGCTCCCCGTCCGCACCGTCGGGTACACGCGACGCGGGCACGACGGGACCCACGGTCGGGGCTCGCGCCGGGTCCGGCCCGGCGGCGTCGACGGGCGGTTCGGCGACGGCGACGGCCGGGTTCGTCGCGTCCTCCGCGCGGGTCGCGGCGGACCAGACGTCCCGTGCGGGCGCCGGATGGGAATCATGCCCGGTACGGGTGGCCTCGCGCCACACCTGATCATCACCGGCCGGATCCGGTTCGTCGGCGGTGGTCGCCGTCGGTTCCGGCACGAACGCCCTGAGCAGGCTGGCGACGCCGGCCGCGAGGTCGCCTGCGCCGGTGGCCAGACGTTCGGCGAACTCGGGGCTGGGGTCCCGCAGGGCGCGCATCGCGCGACAGATCGGGCACACGTCGCACTCGGCCGTACCGGTGGCGAATCCGTGTGCGGCACCGGGCCCGCTGGCCCCGCCCGGCACACCGCCGGTCCCGGGGCGCCCACTGTGACCGAGGACACCGGCGAGCATCCCACCGAGCGGACCCCACGACCCGGTCGGCGTACCGGCCGCCGCCAGTCGCGCGGTGGCCAGCACCGTGGCGACCAGCCGCTCCGCCTCCTCCCGGGCCGAACCCGGATCGGTACCCCCCACGTTCGGCTCCTCTACCCCGGCGGCACCGCGCCGGTTCGGTTCAGCGGGTCACACCGGGTGCTTCTACCCGATGCTTCAACTGCTTCAACGCCGTGTCCATGATCATTTTCTCGGCCTTGCGGCGGAACATCCCGAGCATGCCGACGGAGAGCTCCACCTCGAGGGTGTAGGTCACCGTGGAGGTGCCGTCCGGGTTGCCGACCACGTCGTACGAGCCCCGCTGGGCGCGCTGCATCCGGGACGGGGCCGCCAGGTGCCACTCGATCCGGGAGAGGTCCTCGGCGTACTCGTAGGCCAGCACGTACTCGTCGGCCAGCACGCCGGCGTCGATGGTGAACCGGACCTGGCTGGCGTAGCCGTCCTCGTACTCCTCGACCACCTCGACCCGGCGCACCGCCTCGGTCCACTCGGGGTAGCGGGCGAAGTCGCAGATGACCGCGACCACCCGGTCCGGGGGCGCGTCGATGGTGATCGACTGGGTGGAGGAGTCCGCCATGGGGGGAGGCTACCCGGCCGGGCCGGGCCGGGCAGTGCCCCGGTCCACCCCCACGAACCCGGCCCACCTGGTGACCGGCGGCGACGGGTAGGTTTCGACGAGGTCGTCCGGCCCGTCCGACGGCCCGGCCCGACCGTCCGCGAGCACGAGGAGTGCAGGTGCGCGAGTTCTCCGTCCCGCCGATCGTCAGCGTCGGCGACGCGGCCAACCTGACCGACCCGGTCTGGGCGAACGCCGACGCCGCACCGGACGCGGTGCAGTTCGCGCGCCCGCTGCCGGCGGCCGACGGAACGGGACGGACCTGGACGGACGTGACCTGCCGGCAGTTCCGTGACGAGGTGGTCGCGGTGGCCCGGGGCCTGGTCGCGGCCGGCATCACCCGGGGCTCCCGGGTCGGGCTGATGAGCCGCACCCGCTACGAGTGGACCCTGCTGGACTACGCCATCTGGGCGGCCGGCGCGGTGACCGTGCCGATCTACGAGACCTCCAGCGCCGACCAGGCCGCCTGGATCCTGGCCGACTCCGGAGCGGTCGCCTGCCTGGTGGAGACCACCGCGCACGCCACCCTGGTCGCCGGGATCGCCGACCAGCTGCCCGAACTGGACCGGGTCTGGCAGATCGACCTCGGGGCGGTGGACGAGCTGGTGGCCCTGGGCGCGCCCGTCGACCCCCGGGAGATCGACCGGCTGCGCGGGCAGGTCCACGCCGACGACGTCGCCACCATCATCTACACCAGTGGCACCACCGGCCGCCCCAAGGGCTGCGTGCTCACCCATCGCAACATGTACGCCGACATCGCCAACGCGGTCCCGGTGCTGCCGAACCTGTTCAACGCCGGCGCCTCGACCCTGCTCTTCCTGCCGCTGGCGCACGCCTTCGCCCGGCTCGTCCAGATCGGCATGGTGCACGCCCGCGCCACCATGGCGCACTGCGCCGACACCACGAACCTGGTCGCGGAGTTGCAGGACTTCCGGCCGACCTTCGTGCTCTCGGTGCCCCGGGTCTTCGAGAAGGTCTACAACGGCGCCCGGCAGAAGGCCCGGACCGAGGGGAAGGGCCGGATCTTCGACCGGGCCGAGGCGGTGGCGGTCGCCTGGAGCGAGGCGCAGGACCGGCCGGGCGGGCCGGGGCTGGCCCTGCGGTTGCAGCACACCCTCTTCGACAAGCTGGTCTACCGCAAGCTGCGCGCCGCCCTCGGCGGTCGCTGCCGGGACGCCATCTCCGGTGGTGCCCCGCTCGGCGCCCGGCTCGGACACTTCTTCCGCGGTATCGGGGTGACGATCCTGGAGGGTTACGGCCTCACCGAGACCTCCCCGGCCGCCGCCGCCAACCTGCCCGGCGCCACCCGGATCGGCTCGGTCGGCCGGCCGCTGCCCGGGGTCACCGTCCGCATCGCCGACGACGGCGAGATCCTCATCGCCGGTGACCTGGTCTTCCGCGGGTACTGGCGGAACGACGAGGCGACCGCCGAGGCACTCGTGGACGGCTGGTTCCGCAGCGGTGACCTGGGCCAGCTCGACGCCGACGGCTACCTCAGCATCACCGGCCGCAAGAAGGAGATCATCGTGACCGCGGGCGGCAAGAACGTCGCCCCCGCGGTGCTGGAGGACCAGGTGCGCGCGCACCCGCTGGTCAGTCAGTGCGTGGTGGTCGGCGACCGGCAGCCGTTCATCGCCGCGCTGGTCACCATCGACGAGGAGGCGCTGCCGAAGTGGCGGGACGCGGCCGGCCTGCCGGCCACCGCCACCCTCGACGACCTGCGGGAACACCAGGCGCTGCTCGCCGAGATCCAGAGCGCGGTCGACGCTGGCAACCGGACCGTGTCGAAGGCCGAGGCGATCAAGGTGTTCCGGATCCTGCCGCGCGACTTCACCGAGGCCACCGGCGAATTGACCCCCTCGCTGAAGGTGAAGCGGAACGTCGTGCACGAGACGTACGCGACCGAGATCGCCGAGATCTACTCCCGCTGACTACGATCCGTCACGTGTCCGCCTCCACACCCACCCGGCCCCAGCCGCACCCACTGGCCGTCACCGCCCGAGTGGTCGTGCTCGCGCTGGTCGCCGTCCTGACCCTGATCGCCACCCGGGAGGTCGACCAGCTCTGGTGGATCGCCCTGCTGGCCCTGGCCGGCGTGCCGGCGCTGCTCGCGCCGAGCGACCGGCTCCTCAGTCCACTCAGTCGGGCCGCCGAGGTGGTGGTGCTCGGCCTGGCCGCCAGCCAGGTGGCCGCGGTGGCGACCATCGGCGGCCCGATCGGCGGGCTCGGCGCCTCGGCGGTCCTGCCCTACCTGGCCGTACCGGTCACCGTGACCGCGCTGCGCCGCCAGTTCCGCGAGGGCGCCGCGCTGCTCGCGGTCACCGCGGTCACCCTGCTGCTCAGCGGGGCGTTGACCGAGGTCGACGGGGAACGCCAGCTCGGCCAGCTCGGATACCTCGCGGTCTGTGCCCAGTGGCTGCTGCTGGCCGGGCTCGGGCTCTACGCCGCCAGCACCCTGCACCGGGTGATGGCGGTCCGCGTCGACGCCAAACCCCAGCCCCAGCCGTACGCCGAGGCGACCCGGCTGCTGACCCAGCTGCGCGGGGTCGCCCGGCAGCTCCCCGGCGCCACCCTCGACCCGGGCGGCATCTCCGAGCACCTGCTCGAGGAGCTGCGCACGGTCACCCGGGCGGACCGGGCCGCGGTGCTCTCCGCCAGCGGCGGCGGCCGGCTGGTGGTGCTCGCCCAGGTCGGCGTGGACCGGGTGGACTGGGAGACCACGCTCGACGCCGACTCGGCGATCGCCGACGCCTGGGCCAGCCAGCAGCCGCAGACCGCCAACCGGTCACAGGCCCGCTCGCACCGGGGCGGGGACGTCTCCGCCCTGATCGTGCCGCTGGTCGCCGGGGTCCGGACGGTGGGCCTGGTGGCGTTGGAGGCGGACGTGGCGCAGGCGTACCCGGCGGCGGTGGTGGAGAAGGTGACCGCGCTGACCCGTCCGGCGGCGCTGCGGCTGGAGGCGGCGCTGCTCTTCGACGAGGTGCGCTCGCTGGCCACCAACGAGGAGCGGCAGCGGCTGGCCCGGGAGATCCACGACGGGGTCGCCCAGGAGCTGGTGATGGTCGGCTACGGCATCGACAACGCCCTGGCCACCGTGCACGACGACGCCGAGGAGACCGCGGAGAGCCTGCGCACGCTGCGCGGTGAGGTGACCCGGGTGATCCAGGAGCTGCGGCTGAGCCTGTTCGAGCTGCGCAGCGAGGTGGACCGGCACGGCGGGCTGGCCGCCGCGATCGCCGAGTACGCCCGTACCGTCGGCGCCTCCGGCGGGCTGCGGGTGCACCTGTCCCTGGACGAGTCGACCGCCCGGCTGCCCGCCGCCACCGAGGCCGAGTTGCTGCGCATCGCCCAGGAGGCGGTGACCAACGCCCGCAAGCACGCCGGGGCGACCAACCTCTGGGTCACCTGCGAGGTGGACCCCCCGTACGCGCAGATCGAAGTGTCGGATGACGGTCAGGGAATGGCCGACCAGCGCCCGGACGGCCGGTACGGCCTTGCGATCATGGCGGAGAGGGCGGAACGTATCCGGGGCCGGTTGGAGATCCGTCCACGGCAACCGAGCGGTACGACGGTGGCGGTGGTTCTCGGCACCTCGCCCCGACGCGATACCGTGCGCGGTAGCGTGACCGCAGGAGAAGGGGAGTAACCCGAGGATGACCACCAGTCCGATACCGGCCACCCGTACCAAGGTCCTCCTTGTGGACGATCATGACCTGATCCGTAAGGGTCTGCGGCACGCTTTCGAGCGGGACCGCCAGTTCGAGGTGGTCGGCGAGGCCGCCACCGCCGCCGAGGGGGTCCGGCAGGCCGGCGCGCTCCAGCCCGACGTGGTGATCATGGACTTGCGCCTGCCCGACGGCAGCGGCCTGGAGGCCACCCGGGCGCTGCGCAAGTCGAGCGCGTCGATGGGCATCGTGGTGCTCACCATGTACGCCGGTGACGACCAGCTCTTCGGGGCCCTGGAGGCCGGGGCCAGCGCCTTCGTGCCGAAGACCGCGCCGGCCGACGAGGTGGTGGCCGCTGCCCGGCACGCCGCCTCCTCCCCCAGCGCCTTCACCGCCGCCGACCTGGCCGAGGCGATGAAGCGCCGGCTCGCGCCGTCCGGTCCGCAGCTCTCGCCCCGGGAGGGCCAGGTGCTGCGGCTGCTGGCGGACGGGATGAGCGTCGCCGGCATCGCCAAGCAGCTCTTCGTCAGCGAGTCCACGGCGAAGACGCACATCTCGAAGCTCTACGAGAAGCTCGGTGCCGCCAACCGGGCCCAGGCGCTGATGACCGCGCTGCGGCTGGGCCTGCTGGAAGCCCCGGACGCGCCCAAGTTCTAGAGCGTCGCCCGCCGACCGGGAGGTCCGCGTCCGCCCGAGGTGGCCGACGCCGACCTCCCGGCCCGCTTTCCGGCCCGCGCCGGACCCGAAGCCGAGGTGACGCGGTCTGGTCACCCGGGCGGTGAGCGGGCAGAATACCCGGGTGGCCCACGGGGGCGACCGTCGTCGTGAACGTGTCAAAAGGGGTAGCGCAATGCGGCCGGACTGGGCACCCGACACCATCGACGTCGAGCGCCCGAGCGTGGCCCGCATGTACGACTACTACCTCGGCGGGTCGCACAACTTCGCCGCCGACCGGGCCGCCGCCGGGGCGATGATGGCCGCCGTCCCGGAGGCGCCACTGATGGCCCAGGCCAACCGGGCGTTCATGCGGCGGGCCGTGCACTTCCTGGCCGAGTCGGGCGTACGCCAGTTCCTCGACATCGGTTCGGGCATCCCGACCGTCGGCAACGTGCACGAGGTCGCGCAGCGGATCGCCCCCGACTCCCGGGTGGTCTACGTCGACGTCGACCCGGTGGCGGTCGCCCACAGCCGGGAGATCCTCAGTCACGACGAGCGGGCCGTCGTCTTCCAGGAGGACCTGCGTCGGCCGGAGCGGATCCTGGACCATCCCGACCTGCACGCCCTGCTCGACCTCACCGAGCCGGTCGCCCTGATGATCGTCGCCGTGCTGCACTTCGTCGCGGACGACGACCGGCCGGCGGAGATCCTGCGCACCCTCCGGGACGCCCTCGCCCCGGGCAGTTTCCTGGTCCTCTCCCAGGCCAGCGACATCGGCCAGTACGGCGACGCCCGGTCCGACGCAGAACGGGTCTACCGCAACACCGACAATCCGCTCATCCTCCGCGACCGCGCCGAGCTGACCACGTTCTTCGACGGTTTCGAGCTGATCGAACCGGGTCTGGTGTGGGTGCCGGCGTGGCGGCCGGAGTTCCCCGAGCACGCCGAGGACGCCGCCCGGTCGGGCTTCCTGGGCGGGGTGGGGCGGCTCGGTGGATGAGCCGCCCCCGGCGACGGGGTCCCGCCCGTGTCCCGGCGCCTTCGCCCGCGCCTGGGCCAGGGCGGTCTCTGGCACGAGCTACCTGCCGATGACGCAGGAGCAGCTGGAGGGCTTCCTCCAGCTGCTCACCGACCGGCTCGCCGACGCGTTGCGCGCGGAGCCCTTCGATCCCCGGATCGGCCACCAGGTAGGGATCGACCTGGTGGCCGCGCACATCGCCTCGGCCGAGGGGCTCGGCCGGACCGTCGAGATCATCCAGCTCCGGCTGCTCTCCGACCTCGGGCTGGTCGCCGACGACGCCGCGGACCGGCTGGCCCGGTTGCTGGCGACCGTCGCCACCGGTTACGCCCGCGCGCTGCGGGACCGCACACTGGACGCCCAGGAGTCGCTGCGGCGGGCCGCCATGGTGGCCCGAGCACAGGCCGAGCGGGCGCTCCGGGAGAGCGAGGCGCGGTTCCGGCACCAGGCCACCCACGACCCGCTGACCGCCCTGCCGAACCGCACCCTGTTCACCGAGCGCCTGACGGCGGCGATCGACCGGGCGGGCCGTGCCGGCCACCGGGTCGGGCTCTGCTTCCTCGACCTGGACCGCTTCAAGGTCGTCAACGACACGCTCGGCCACCATGTCGGCGACTCGCTGCTGGTCTCGGTGAGCCGGCGACTGCGGGAGGCGGTCGGCGGCCATCTGGTAGCCCGGCTCGGCGGCGACGAGTTCGTCATCCTGGTGGAGCGGACCGCCGGCACCGAGGACGTGGTCCGGGTCGCCGAGGCGGCGCTGCACGCGGTCAACCGGCCCGCCCTGGTGGACGGGCACGAGCTGACCGTCTCCGCCAGCATCGGCATCGTCGAACGCCCGGTCGCCGGCACCACCCCGAGCGACCTGATGCGGGCCGCCGACAGCACGCTGCACTGGGCGAAGGGGGCCGGCGGGGCCCGCTGGGAACTCTTCGACGTCGACCGCAACCAGCAGGAACTGGCCCGGTACGCGCTCTCCGCCGCCATCCCGGCCGCCCTGGAGCGGGGCGAGTTCTACCTGGACTACCAGCCGCTGACCTCGCTGCACGACGGCAGCGTGGTCGGGGCGGAGGCGCTGGTCCGGTGGCGTCACCCCGAACTGGGCGAGCTACGGCCGGACCGGTTCATCGGGCTGGCCGAGGAGACCGGCCTGATCGTGCCGCTCGGTGGCTGGGTGCTCGCCGACGCGGCCCGGGAGGCGGAGGGCTGGCCAGCGGGCGGCCGGTCGCGCGCGCCGTTCGTCAGCGTCAACCTGGCGGTCCGGCAGGTGCACGGTCCGGGCCTGGTACGGCAGGTACGTGACCTGCTGGAGGAGACCGGCCTGCCACCGGAACGGCTCCAGCTGGAGATCACCGAGAGCGCCATGATGAGCACCACCGGCGAACCGGTCCACGCGTTACGGACGCTGGCCGACGCCGGTGTCCGGATCGCCATCGACGACTTCGGCACCGGCTACTCCAACCTGGCGTACCTGCGCGACCTGCCGGTGACCGAGCTGAAGGTGGCCGGGAACTTCGTCACCGGGCTGCGCGGCGCCAACGCCGACCCGGCGAGCCGCACCGACGAGCGGATCCTCGCCTCCCTGGTGTCGTTGGCGCACGCGCTGGACCTCACCGTCACCGCGGAGGGGGTGGAGACGGCCGCCCAGGCCGAACGGCTGCGGGCGATCGGATGCGACTCGGCGCAGGGCTGGCACTTCGGCCGGCCGGGCCCGGCCGGGCAGATCCTCGACCTGCTCTGCCGGGAACGGCAGGCCACACCGACCGTCATCGCCGCACCCCGCTGAGGCGCACCGGCCCCGGCACCGCTCCGGAGCGGCGGCGGGGGGTGGTCAGCCGGCGAGCAGGGCGGCCAGCCGCTGGGCCTGGGTCTCCCAGCGCCACTCCCGCTCGACCCAGGCCCGTCCCGCCGCACCGAACTGGCGGGCCAGGTCCCGGTCGGCGAGCAGGGTCGCCACCCGGTCGGCGAGCTGCGCCACGTCCCGCCCGCGCACCACGTACCCGGTCTCGCCCTCGCGGACCGCGTCCGGCGCGCCGCCGGAGTCCCCGGCCACCACGGGCAGTCCGGTGGCGGACGCCTCCAGGTAGACGATGCCCAGCCCCTCCACGTCGAGCCCCCGGTTGCGGGTGCGGCAGGGCATCGCGTACACGTCACCGGCGGCGTAGTGCGCCGGCAGCTCGGCGGCGGGCACGGTGCCGGTGAAGACCACGTCCCGCTCCACCCCGGTCTGGCGGGCGAGTTTCTCCAGGGTGCCCCGGTACGGTCCGCCCCCGACCACCAGCAGGGCGGCGTCCGGCACCCGGCGGCGGATCGCCGGCAGGGCCCGGATCAGGGTGTCCTGCCCCTTGCGCGGCACCAGCCGGGAGACGCAGACCACCACCGGCCGGTCGGTCAACCCCAGTCGGGCCCGGACCACCTCCCCGTCCACGTCGGGGTGGTACGCGTCCACGTCCACGCCGGGTGCCAGCCGCCGCAGGTCGGTGAGGCCGTGCAGGACCCGTTCGAGCCGGACCCGGGTGTAGTCGCCGAGGTAGGTGACCACGTCCGCGCCCCGGCCGATCCGGCGCAGGGCCGTCCGGGCGACCGGCAGCGCCGCCCAGCCGACCTCGTGCCCGTGGGTCAGGGCCAGCACGCGACGGATCCCGGCCCGGCGACGCAGCCCCGGGGCGAGCAGCCCGAGCGGGGCCGCCGCCCCGAACCAGACGGAGTCGCAGTCGTACCGGCGGGCCAGCGCGGCGGCACGCCGGGCGACCAGCGGGGTGGGCAGCAGCACCCGGGTGCGTTCCCGGACCACCTCGAACGGCTGGTCCGCGTCGAACTTCTCGGCGTCCCGCCAGGTCGACGCGTAGACCACCACCGAGCCGGCGGGCTGGTGCAGCGCCAGGTTGTAAACGAACGACTGGATGCCGCCGGGTCGGGGCGGGAAGTCGTTCGTGATCAGCAGCGTACGGCTCATCGGCCGGTCTCCCTGGCGTGTGCGCGGGCAGCGGCCATCCGCTCCACGGTGGACGGGTGTGACGCGGAGTAGAGGTACTCCCAGCGGGGCGGGTCGGGGTCGGCCAGGTTCGCCCCGGCCAATCGACGCTGCATCGCCTCGAACGTCGCCGGGTCGCCGGTGAGCGCCATCGCGTGCGCGTCGGCCCGCGCCTCGACCCGGCGGGACAGCATCGCCTGGACCGGTGTGCTCACCAACCCGACCAGCGTGACCAGCGCGAGCACCAGCGGAAAGGCCCGAGGGTCCCGGATCGAGTCGACCCCGGCCAGCCGCAGCAGCCCACCCCATGATCCGAGCAGGTAGAGGGCGACCACCGCCGCCGCCGCGCCGAGCGCGCCGGTCACCGTGCCGACCAGCACGTCCCCGTGCTTGGCGTGGGACAACTCGTGGGCGACCACGCTCGTCACCTCCTGCGGCGTCGCCTCCCGCAGCAGGGTGTCGTAGACGACGATCCGGCGGGTCGGGCCGAAGCCGGAGACGTAGGCGTTGACCGCGCGGGTGCGGCGGGAGGCGTCGGCGACCAGCACGTCGCGGACCGGCACGCCGTCCCGGGCGGCCAGCTCCATGACCTCGGTCCGCAGTGGACCGGGCTCCATCGGGGTGAACCGGTTGAAGACCGGCTCGACCAGCACCGGCAGGACGAGGGAGAGGAGCAGCACCAGCCCGGCCGCGCCGGCCGCCCCGAACGCCCACCACCAGCGTGGGGCGAGCCGGAGCACGGTGTAGAAGCCGAGCAGCGCGACCGCGCCGACGACCGCGCTGAGCGCGTACGACTTGAGCAGGTCGACGGTCCAGCCGCCCCAGCCGTTGGTGCTCAGGTCGTATCGGGTGAGGACCACCTGCCGCCAGGCGGCGAACGGAAGGGTGACCAGGTCGGCGACGAGCACCACGGCGAGTCCGCCGGCCAGGGCCTGAGCGGTCCAGTGCCCACCGAAGGGGCGTCCGGCCAGCTCGACCAGGCGCGCGCCCAGCGGGGTGAGCCCGAGCAGGAGCGCCACCAGCAGCCCGACGGTCAGGGCGGCCCAGCCGCCGGGGCGCAGTGCGGCCCGGAACTCGCGGGCCCGCTCCACCCGGTCGACGGGGAGGTCCCGCAGGGCGGCGAGCTGGTCGGCGCGGGGCGCGGGCGGACGACTCCACGGGATGAGCAGCGCCACCGTGAGCAGCCCGGCGACGACCAGGACGGCGAGGGTGAGCATCGCCCAGCCGCGCGGGGTCACCGGCGTGCTCCACCGAGGCCGCGTACCCGAACCATGCCGTCTTCCTCTCGCCGTGACCGCCCATCCTAGGGCCCGGCGGGAGCGGGCGGAGATCTCGGTGGAAAGTGGCCCGGACGGGTCGATCCGGTCGGACCGTGCCGGCGTCAGGCGGCGCGGAACGGCCAGGCGGTGCCGGCCTCAGGCGGCGCGGAACGGCCGGGCGGTGCCGGCCGGGGCGGGACCAGCGAGAACCTCCACCTCGAAGCCGGCGCGGGCGAGGATCTCGACCGCGTGCTGCTCGGCGGCACCGAGCCCGGCAACCTGCTCCGGTGTGTCGAACAGCACGGTGACCAGGCAGTCTGCACAGCCGCGACCCCGGATCTCGCATCTGGCGCAGTCGATGAGCATGGCTTCCTCCTGAAGCGATGCGGTGCGGCACCCGAGCCACGGCCACGCGGCCATCGGCCACCCGGCAGCTCGAACACCCTCGGTCACCGTCACGCTACGCGGGGGGTACGACAGAACCGGCGTGCGCCGCTCAGGAGCGGGCCAGCCGCCGCAGCAGCGCGTCCGCGCCGAGGGGGTACGCGCCGTGCCGGCGGACCCCGTCGGCGACCTCCCGGTCGGAGGAGACCACCACCACCGGACGCCCTGCGGGCTCGGCCCGGACCAGCCGGCGGATCAACTCGTCGGCGGTCTCCCCCTTGCGGGAGAAGAGCACCCGCACCCCGCGCGGCGTCGGCGGCAGCCCGTGCATCCGCTCCGCGCCGTCGAAGACCACGGTCACCTCGTCCCCGGTCTGCGCGGCGATCCCGCCGAGCCCGGTGATCAGCCGCTTGCGCTGTTGTTCCAGGGACATCTCGCCGAAGCCGCGTTTGGTGACGTTGTAGCCGTCCACCACCAGGTGCGCCTTGGGCAGGGCGAGCAGCTGGTCCAGCCGGGCCGGGTCGTCGGTGTCCCGGGCACGGGCGGACGGGTTGGCCGGGGCGGCGGTCGGCTGGTCGGCGAGGGTGTCGGCGACGAAGTCGGCGGGGAGCCGGTCCACCGGGTCCAGGGCAAGTTCCCGGCGCAGGCCGACGGCCGCCTGGCCGATCGTCTCCAGCAGCAGCCAGAGCTTCGCGTCGTCGACCGACCGGGCCTCCTTGGCGCTGGCTCGGGCGACCCCGGCGACGGCCTCCGCCTCGGCCAGTCGGTTGCGGACCCGGCGCAGCTCGGCGTCGGCGTCCGCGGCGGCGCGGGCGGCCCGGCCGCGTTCGGTGGCGAGCAGCTCGTTGGCCCGGCGTTCCCGGGCCTGGGTCTCCCGCAGCGAACGGGCCAGCACCCGGTGCTCCTCACGGAGTTGGCCCAGCTCGTCGCGGACCCGGGCCAGCTCGTCACGGAGCTTCTCCGCCTCCACCCGGGCCACCGCCCGGTCGTGCTCGGCCCGGGTGGCCCGCTGTTCGGCCTCCCGCACCAGTTCCGCGACGACCGCGCTGTCGGCCTCGGCGCGCACCGCCGCGCCGCTGGCGTCGACCAGGTCCCGCCAGCCCGTCGGGCGGACGAGATACGCCAGGGCGGCCACCTCGACCGGGTCGGCGGCGGCCGGGGCCGTCCCCTCGACGACGGCGGCACCGAGGTCACCGGAGTCGGCGAGCACCCGGGCGGTGACCCGTTGCCGGAACAGCGGATCGGCGGTGAGCTGGGCGGCGATGGCCGGCGCACCGAGCCGGGCCCGCCGGTTGGGGGCGAACTTGGCCACCCGGCGCAGTGGCACGGGCACCTCGTCGGCCGGCAGACCGGGCAGCACCGCCGCGGTGAGCGTGACGATCCGCTGTCGAACCGGCTCG
This sequence comes from Micromonospora sp. NPDC023956, assembly GCF_040639195.1. Taxonomy (NCBI): domain Bacteria; kingdom Bacillati; phylum Actinomycetota; class Actinomycetes; order Micromonosporales; family Micromonosporaceae; genus Micromonospora; species Micromonospora sp. NPDC023956. Next base: position 304,501 of record NZ_JBEZZN010000004.1, on the reverse strand, counting down.
GGCAGCACGGGCTCGGGCTCCGAGCTTCCCGCCTCTGGCGTGGGCGCGGTCGTGTGCTCGCCGTCACCGGAGGCGTCGAGCCCCGTGGCGACCGTCCCCGGGTCGGGGGTGCGGTCGTCGTACGGCTCGGTGAGGGGCATGTGGCAAGTCTCCCACCGCGAGCGGGCCCACCGCCCGGTGAGTGAGCCGATCTCTCATCCTAGTCGCGTGGTAACGCACGGGTCACCTGTTACGGGAGTGTCGGACCGGGGCACTACCGTGCCGCCCGTGACCGCAGGGGAATACGTGCAGGAGACACTGGCCGGGCTGGGCCCGGCCGGCGAGGGGATGGACCCCGGGCTCCCGCTGCACGCGGTGACCTTCGTCGTGGTCGACCTGGAGACCACCGGCGGCGCGCCGGACGGCGGCGGGATCACCGAGATCGGCGCGGTCAAGGTCCGCGGCGGCGAGGAGCTGGGTGTGCTCGGCACCCTGGTCAATCCCGGTCAGCCGATCCCGCCGTTCATCACCGTGCTGACCGGCATCACCGAGGCGATGCTGCTGCCGGCGCCCCCGGTCGAGACGGTGCTGCCGAGCTTCCTCGAGTTCCTCGCCGACGCGGTGCTGGTCGCCCACAACGCCCCGTACGACGTGGGGTTCCTCAAGGCCGCCTGCGCCAAGCACGGCTACCGCTGGCCCAATCCCCGGGTGCTCGACACCGCCGCGCTCGCCCGGCGGGTGCTCACCCGCGACGAGGTGCCCAACCGCAAGCTGGGCACGCTGGCCACGTACTTCCGCACCACCACCCAGCCGACCCACCGGGCGCTCGACGACGCGCGGGCGACGGTGGACGTGCTGCACGGGCTGATCGGTCGGCTCGGTGGGCACCGGGTACACACCCTGGGCGAGGCGATCGAGTTCGCCCGCGCGGTCACCCCCACCCAGCGCCGTAAGCGCTACCTCGCCGAGGGGCTGCCCAAGGCCCCCGGGGTCTACATCTTCCGGGCCGCCGACGACCGGCCGCTCTACGTCGGCACCTCCGGCGACATCGCCACCCGGGTGCGCAGCTACTTCACCGCCGCCGAGAAGCGGGCCCGGATGTCGGAGATGCTGGGCGCGGCCGAGCGGGTGGAGGCGATCGAGTGCGCCCACTCCCTGGAGGCCGAGGTGCGCGAGCTGCGGCTGATCGCCGCGCACGCCCCGCCGTACAACCGGCGGTCGAAGTTCCCCGAGCGGATGCTGTGGCTCAAGCTCACCGGCGGGCCGTACCCACGACTGTCGGTGGTCCGGGAGATCGGCCCCGCCGACGACGCCTACCTGGGACCGTTCGGTTCCCGCCGGGCGGCGGAACTGGCCGCGGCGGCGTTCCACGACGCGCTGCCGCTGCGCCAGTGCACCCACCGGCTGTCGCTGCGCACCGTGACGCCGGCCTGCGCGCTGGCCGAGCTGGGTCGCTGCCCGGCACCCTGCGAGCACCGGATCACCCCCGACGAGTACGACCACCGCGCGGCGGCGCCGTTCCGGACCGCCACCGCCGCCGACCCGCAGCCGGTGGTGGACGCGCTGCTGGCCCGGATCGAGGCGCTCGCCGCCGCCCAACGGTACGAGGAGGCCGCGGTGGTCCGCGCCCGGCTGGCGGCGCTGCTCCGGGCGACTGTACGGATGCAGCGGCTGGCCGGGCTGACCGGGATCGCCGAGCTGGCCGCCGCCCACCCCGCGCCCGGCGGCGGCTGGGAACTGGCCCTGGTGCGGCACGGCCGGCTCGCCGGAGCCGGCGTCTCCCCGCCCGGCGTCCACCCGCGACCGACGTTGCAGCTGATCCGGGCCACTGCCGAGACGGTGTCGGCCGGGCACGGCCCGGTGCCCGCGGCCACCGCCGAGGAGACCGAGCGCATCCTGTCCTGGTTGGAGCGACCGGAGACCAGACTGGTGGAGTCCTCCGCCGGTTGGTCCTCTCCGGTCGCCGGTGCGGCCCGGTTCCGGGCCCTGCTGGCGAAGGCGGAGCGGGCGGTGTCGGCGCAACTCTCGACCGAACGCCCATGAGCAAGTGACCGATCGGATGACGTCGCCTCACATAGGCTGTTGGAGAAGTGCAGTCCTGCCCGATTCGTGGGCCTGCTCCCGGTTGCCGGACACCGGCGGCCGTGGGGCCGGGGTGAGGAGGTGTCCCAGGTGGACGTCGACGCCGGACACGGCGCCGCCCTGGGGGGCGCCCTTCCCACACCCGCCGGCGAGCTGCCGCTGGCCCGCCGACTGCGATCCCTGCTCTCCTGGCCGACCACCGACAACGACCCGGTCACCCCGCTGGTCCGGGCGCATCGCGGGATCCACCCCAGCGCCGACACGGCGGTGCTGCGCAGGGCGTACTCCATCGCGGAGAACATGCACCGGGGCCAGTTCCGCAAGAGCGGTGAGCCGTACATCACTCACCCGTTGGCGGTCGCGGAGATCTGCGCCGACCTCGGCATGGACACCACCACGCTGGTCGCCGCGCTGCTGCACGACACGGTGGAGGACACCCGCTACACCCTCCAGGCGCTCGCCGAGGACTTCGGTCCCGAGGTGGCGCACCTGGTCGACGGGGTGACCAAGTTCGACAAGGCGTTCTACGGCAAGGCCGCCGAGGCGGAGACCGTCCGCAAGATGATCATCGCGGCCGGCAAGGACGTCCGGGTGCTGATCATCAAGCTGGCCGACCGGCTGCACAACATGCGCACGCTCGGCGTCCGCTCCGCGGCCTCCCGCAACCGGATCGCCACCAAGACCCTCGACGTGCTGGTGCCGCTCTGCGACCGGCTGGGCATCCAGGCCCTCAAACGGGAACTGGACGACGTCGTGCTGCTGCACCTGCAGCCGGAGGAGTACACCCGCATCCAGCGGCACCTGCACGACCGGCCCGGCTGGGACGCGTACCTGCGCGAGGTGGTCGCCCGTACCCGGGTCGCGCTGCGGCGCAGCAAGGTGGACGCCACGGTGGCCCCCCGCCCGCGCCACCTCTACTCGATCTGGAAGGACACCGTGGCCGGCGGCCACGCGGCCCCGTTCGACCTTCCCCGGATCGCGATCGTGGTGGACGGCCCGGCCACCGACTGTTACGCCGCACTCGGCGCGGTGCACGGGCTCTGGCGGCCCGCGCCGGGCCGGTTCAAGGACTTCATCGCCTCCCCGAAGAACAACCTCTACCGGTCCCTGCACACCACCGTGCGCGGCCCGCAGGACCGTACGGTCGAGGTGCTGATCCGCACCGAGGAGATGCACCGCCTGGCCGAGTACGGCGTTGCCGCCGACTTCCGCTTCCCCCGCACCGACGGGACGGCGGTGCGGGCCCAGCAACTGGACTGGTTGCGTCGGGTGCTGAACTGGGAGCAGGACGCCCCCGACCCGAACCAGTTCCTCCAGTCGCTGCGCTGCGACCTCGCCGAGGCCCAGATCCAGGTCTTCGCCGACGGACGGCAGATCGTGCTCCCGGCCGAAGCCACCCCCGTCGACCTGGCGTACGAACTGGGCACCGCGCGGGGCGACCGGTGCCTCGCCGCCAAGATCAACGGTCGACTCGCGCCGCTCTCCTCCGAACTGAAGGAGGGCGACGTGGTGGAGATCTTCACCGAGACCGACGACAACGGCTTCGACGCGCTGGCCGCGCCCCGGGGGCCCCGCCGCGAGTGGCTGGACTTCGTCAAGTCGCCGCATGCCCAGATGCAGATCAACAGGTGGTTCGCCGAGCACACCGAGCCGGGCATCTCGATCGCCGACAAGGTCCGCCTGGGCCGGGCCACCATCGGGCTGGCGCTGCGCAAGCACGACCGGGGCCTGGCCAGCGACCTGCCGCTGCTGCGGCTCTCCGAGGAACTCGGTTACCCCGACCTGGAGACACTGCTGGTCGCCGTCTTCGACCGGGCGCTCGACCCGGACACCGTGGTCACCCAGCTCATCGACCTGGTCGACCACCGACAGTGAGGGATTCCCTCCCCCGGTGCTCCGGCGAGTGCGTCCGGGCCACTAACCTGGAGTCATGATCCCCCGCTCCCGAGCAGTCGTTCGGGCCGTCGTCTACCGGACCTTCTACCGCCTGCCGGTGTCCCTGCGCCGGCGGCTGGTCCGGCTGGCCGTGCCGAAGTACATCGTCGGCGCGGTCACCCTGGTCCGGGACGCCGAGGCGGATGGCGCGGGCCGCCTCCTGCTGCTGCGTCAGCCCCCCGGCCACAGCTGGACCCTGCCCGCCGGGCTGCTCCGCCGGCACGAGGCTCCGGTGGTGGGCGCGGCCCGCGAACTGGCCGAGGAGTCCGGGGTCCGGCTCTCCCCCGACCAGTTGCGCCCCGCCGTGCCGAACGCCGTGGTGCACGCCCTGGGCTGGGTGGACGTCGTCTTCGAGGCGGAGGTGCCGGCGTCGCGGACCGAGCTGGTGGTCGACGGCGCGGAGGTCTTCGAAGCCGCCTGGCATCCGCTGGACGACCTGCCCCGGCTGAGCCGGGCCACCGCCCGGCTGCTCGGGTACTACGGCATCGGCCCCCTTGCCGAACAGACCGGGCCGGACGGACAGACCGGGCCGGACGGACAGACCGGGCCGGACGGACAGACCGGGCCGGACGGACAGACCGGGCCGGACGGACAGACCGGGCCGGACGGGCGGCCGGCGGCGTGACCAGCGCGGTGGAGGTCTGCGCGGTGGTCCTCGCCGCCGGGGAGGGCACCCGGTTGCGTCCGCTGACCGAACGCGTACCCAAGGCACTCTGCCCGGTGGGCAACGTCGCGCTCCTGGACCGGGCTCTGGCCCGGGTGGCCGGCCTCGGTCTGACCGGCCCGGGGGCGGTGGCGGTCAACGCCTGCTACCTGGGTGGGCAGGTGGTCGCCCACGTCGGGTCCCGCGCGCACCTCTCGGTCGAGCCGGGCGACCCGCTCGGTACCGCCGGCGGAATCGGTAACCTGCGGGACTGGATCGCCGGTCGGGGCGTGCTGGTCGGCAATGCCGACGCCTACCTGGCCGCCCCCGACGTCGCACCCGGTCCGGACGTCGCCGCCCTGCTCGACGGCTGGGACGGCGAGACGGTCCGCCTGCTCGGCCAGCCGGCACCCGACCCGCGCGCACCGGGCACCTTCAGTGGTCACCGGTTCGTCGGCTTCTCCCTGCTGCCCTGGCGGCAGGTCCGCGACCTGCCTCCGACCTTCGGCGACCTGGTCCGGGCCGTCTGGCGGCCGGCCGAGGCGGCCGGGGCGCTGGAGGTGGTGCCGTTCGCCGGCACCTTCTACGACACCGGCACCCCCGGCGACTACCTCGCCGCGAACCTGCACGCCGCCGGGGACGACAACCTGGTCGACCCGGCCGCCACGGTGACCGGCACCTGCGTGCGGTCGGTGGTCGGTGCCGGCGCGGTGGTCGCCGGCACGGTGACCCGCTCGGTGGTCTGGCCCGGCGCGACCGTCCGCCCCGACGAGCGCCTGCAGGGGGCGATCCGGGCCAGCGGGACCCTCACCGTCCGCACCGACTGATCCCCGCCCTCCGCCCGGAGGCGCGTGGCGCGGTAGCAGGGATCCGGCTACCGCTTCTCCCCGCGCAGGGGCGCCCCGGGCAACCACCCCGGCGTGGGCGCGGGCCGCCGCGTGAACGCGGCGCGGGTGGCGGAGTCCGGGCACCCACCAGCCACTAGCATGGGCGTGACGTCGACGAACGGAGAGATCGCCCGTGATCACCGCCATCGTGCTGATCGACTGCGCCACCGACGCGATCCCCGAGGTGGCCGAGGCGCTGGCCGCCCTGCCGGGGGTCAGCGAGGTCTACTCCGTGGCCGGTCACGTGGACCTCATCGCCATGGTCCGGGTACGCGAGTTCGAGCAGATCGCCCAGGTGATCGCCGGCCGCATCTCCAAGGTCCCCGGTGTGATCAACACCGAGTCGCACATCGCCTTCCGGGCGTACTCGCAGCACGATCTGGAGGAGGCGTTCGCGATCGGGCTGGCCAACGCCGACTGAGCCCGCCGTGGGACGGCGGGCACACGTGCGCCGGCCCACCCGGAGGCGGACCGGCGCTCGTGTACTGGTCAGCTACCCGTCGGGGCCGGCGTCTCGGTGACGCCGCCCTCGCCCGGACCGGTGGTGCCGCCCGGAGCCGGCGTGGTGGCCGTACCGCCCGGAGCGGGTGAGGCCGGACCGGTCCCCGACGGAGCCGGCGTGCCGCTACCGCCCGGCCCCGGCGTGCCGCTGGCGCTGGTCTGCGGCACCGGCACGCCCAGCTGCTCCGCCAGGGTCACCAACTCGTCGTAGTGCGCCTGGAGCACCGGCAGGGCGTCCTGGGCCAGCTGGACCACCGACTGCTCGGAGCCCTGCGAGATCTCCGTCTGGGTCGCCTGGATGGCCTGGACGTGCCCGGCCAGCTCGGCGGTCACCCACTGCCGGTCGAACTCGGCACCGTTGACGTTGTTCAGCTGATCCACCACGGCCTGCTGGTCGGCGGTCGGGTCCTTGGGAAGCTCGACGCCGAGTTGCTTCGCAGTGTCCTGCACGGTCTGGTCGAGCTGCGTGTGATCGGTCACCAGAGTGGCGGCAAGGTCCTTGACGCCCTGGTTCTGCCCCTTCTGCTGGGCCAGCTCACCGGTGACGATCTCGGCCAGGTTGACCTGGTGGACCGCCTGTAGGTACTGCCGGTCCTGGGTCGACGGCTGAGCCGCCTGGGTCGCGGCGGCAGGAGCCAGCCCGACCAGCGTCAGGGCAGCTACCACCCCGAGCCTCTTGATACCCAACATGTTCCCTCCCCGTGGTCGTTGGACCGCACGGATACCCGGCTGGCCGGGTTTAACCCCCGGCACCGTGACGACGGGTCCCGCTCGGCCGCGCGAGCGCGGTCACCGTGGACCGGGCGGGAACGGGCGTGGCGCCCGCCGGTGAACCGGCGGGCGCCACGGGTGCTGCGGTCGGGTGGCGATCAGTGGCGGCTCGGGCCGCTGCCGATCTCCTCCCGCTCCGGGCGGGGCTCCACCGGCGGGTGCCCCGGAGAGACCGGCGCCTCGACCGGCTTCTCGATCGGGTAGAAGAAGCCCCGGATGGCCGGGCCGAGCGCACCGAGCCGGTTCATCTTCTTCGGGACCACCCACCCGACGTAGTCCAGCTCGCTGTGGCCGTGGCCGTCCGCCGCGCTGAGCGGCTGGTGGACCTCCTCGAACCGGCCGTCCGGCAGCCGCCGGATGATGCCGGTCTCCACACCGTGGGCGAGGACCTCGCGGTCGTGCTGCTGGAGGCCGAGGCAGATCCGGTACGTCACGTAGTACGCCAGCGGCGGCAGGATCAGCAGGCCGATCCGACCGGCCCAGGTCATCGCGTTCAAGCTGATCATGAACTTGTCCGCGATCACGTCGTTGGCGCCGGAGAGCGTCAGGACGAGGTAGAAGGCGATGGCCATGGCGCCGAGGCCGGTACGGTGCGGGACGTCCCGGGGGCGCTGGAGCAGGTTGTGCGCCTTGTTGTCCTTGAGCTGGCGGGCCTCGACGAACGGGTAGAGCGTCGAGAGCCCCACCAGGATGCCGGGTAGCACCACCGTCGGCCAGAACAGCGGTGGGATGACGTAGCCGTCGCCGATCGGGATGTTGATCTCCCAGGCGGGCATGAGTCGGGTCGAGCCGTCGAGGAACATGACGTACCAGTCGGGCTGGCTCGCCGCCGACACCACCCATGCCTCGTACGGGCCGAACAGCCAGATCGGGTTGATCTGGAACAGACCGCCCATCAGCGCGACGACGCCGAAGACGACCATGAAGAAGCCGCCCTGCTTGAGCGCGTAGCGCGGGAACATCCGCTCGCCGACCACGTTGTCGTTGGTCCGGCCGGGGCCGGGCCACTGGGTGTGCTTCTGCTTGAAGACCAGGCCGACGTGCGCGCTGATCAGCGCGACCAGCAGACCCGGGACGAGCAGCACGTGGGCGATGTAGAAGCGGCTGATGATGATGTCGCCCGGGAACTCGCCGTTGAAGATCGACGAGGTGACCCAGGAACCGATCACCGGAATGGAGAGCATGATCGCCGAAGCGATCCGCAGGCCGGTGCCGGAAAGGCCGTCGTCCGGGAGCGAGTAGCCGGTGAAGCCGGCCAGGAAGCCCACCCAGAAGAGCAGCGAACCGATGATCCAGTTCGTCTCGCGCGGCTTGCGGAACGCGCCGGTGAAGAAGACCCGGAGCATGTGCACGACGATCGCGGCCATGAACAGCAGCGCGGACCAGTGGTGCATCTGCCGCATGATCAGACCGCCCCGGACGTCGAACGAGATGTCCAGGCTGGAGGCGTAGGCGGCCGACATCGGCGTCCCGCGAAGCGGCGCGTAGCTGCCGTTGTAGATGACCTCGGTCAGCGCGGGCTCGTAGAAGAACGTCAGGAAGACACCGGTCAGCAACAGGACGATGAACGAGAAGAGCGCGATCTCGCCCAGCAGGAACGACCAGTGGTCCGGGAAGACCTTGTTCAGTACCCGGCGCAGCGGGGTGGATACGCCAAACCGGTCGTCAACCTGGGCAGCGGCCTTTCCCGGCACCGCTGCCATGTCAAACTTTCGGCGCTTCATGGCCGCTCCCAGAAGTCGGGCCCGACGGTCTCGGTGTAGTCGGACTTTGCCACGAAGAAGCCCTCGTCGTCCACCTCGATCGGCAGCTGCGGCAGGCGCCGGCTGGCCGGACCGAAGATGGGCCGGGCGTTGTCGGTGATCAGGAACTGCGACTGGTGGCAGGGGCAGAGCAACCGGTTGGTCTGCTGCTCGTAGAGGCTGGCCGGGCAGCCCGCGTGCGTGCAGATCTTGGAGTACGCCGCGTAGTTGCCCCACATGTAGTCGCGGTGGCCGACCCGCTCGTTGGCCTCCCGCGCCTCGACCGCGTCGGACTCCCTCAGGTGGATCAGGAGGGTCACCGAGTCGGCGTGCTTGTTGCTCACCCCGTGCTCGATGCCGGGGAAGACGGTGATCTGGCCACCGGCGCTGATGTCCGCCGGACGGACCGGTCGGCCGTCCTCCCGGACCAGGCGGATCCGCCCGCCACCCTCGGCCGGCTTGAAGCCGGTGGTGAACATCTGGTTGTTCTCGTGCGGCTGCTTGATCAGACCACCGACCAGCGGCGCGGCGGCGACCGCGCCGACCGGCGCGAGACCGGCCAGGAGCGAGATGCCCAGCAGGGGACGACGCTTCACGCCGAGTTCGTCGGCGACGAAGAGCATGGTCTGCCCGGTGATCTTGCGACCCTCGCTGTCGACCTCGCCCTCGTGCCGGTCCTGGATGGCGACCTCCTTGGGCAGCAGCTTCTTGCCCCAGGTGAGGATGCCGAAGCCGATGCCGAGCAGGGCCACGCCGAGCGTCAGGCCGAGCAGCGGGGTGTAGAGCTTGTCCCCGCCGTGGCCCGGCTCGTACTGCCACGGCCACCAGATGTAGACCACCAGGAAGGCGGTCGCGGCGAGCCCGGTCAGCAGGAAGAACGAGGCGACCAGCCGGGTGGTGCGGCGCTCGGCCTTGCTGCCCGCGACGAACTGCGGCTCGTAGTGGACGATCTCGATGTCGTCCCGGCGCAGACCCTCCTGGACGACGTCGAACCGGGTCAGCTCGGGGTCGTCCAGGTCGATCGGCTCCCGGGCCGGCTTCTCGGTGTGCGTGCTCATGCCGTCACCTCGCTACGGGCGGTGCCGAGCGTGGGCACCACGGCGCTGAATCGAATGATTCGCTCGGTCACGACTTGCCCGCAATCCACAGGCTAGCGAAGACCAGCGCGACGATGCCGACCAGGAAGATGGCCAGTCCCTCGGTCGAGGGGCCGTACCGGCCCAGGTTGAACCCGCCGGGGTCCTGGTCGTTCTTCAGGGTCTCCTGGATGTAGGCGATGAGGTCCGCCTTCTGCTCCGGGGTGATCTGGTTGTCGCCGAACACCGGCATGTTCTGCGGGCCGCTGAGCATCGCGGCGTAGATCTGCCGGTCGGTGGCGGGTTGGAGGCTGGGGGCGTACTTGCCGGAGGAGAGCGCCCCGCCGCCGCCGCCGAAGGCGTGGCACTGCGAGCAGTTGATCCGGAACAGCTCACCACCGGTGGCGAGGTTGCCGTCCGCGCGCAGGTCGCCCTGGGGAACCTCCGGGCCGCCGCCGAGCTCCTGGATGTACTGGGCGAGCTGGCGGGTCTCCTCGTCGGTGAAGACCGGGGTCTTCCGCTCCGCCTGGACCTCCTGCCGGGCCATCGGCATCCGGCCCGAGCCGACCTGGAACTCGACCGAGGCCGCGCCGACGCCGATGAGGCTCGGCCCGCGCCCCTCGACGCCCTGCGCGTTGCGGCCGTGGCAGGTCACACAGCTCACGTCGAACAGCGCCTTGCCCTCGGCTGCGGCACCGGTGAGCGGCGGGTTGTCCTGTGCCTGCGCACCCGGGGCGAAGACGGTGTACGCCCCGCCGGCCAGCATGAGCGCGGCGATCAGCCGGACCGCGGCACCCAGCCGGCGGCGGCCCCTGCTGGGTGCCACGGACCGCTGGCGGCGCAGCCGCGCGAGCAGGCCGCGTCGGCGGTCGTTGTCAGAAGTCATGACCTGTCCTTAACCGGTTGGACCTTGTCTCGGGGACGGAGCGGCGCCGCGGCGCCAAGATCACTGAAGCCAGTAGATCATGGCGTAGAGCCCGATCCACACGACGTCGACGAAGTGCCAGTAGTACGACACGACGATCGCCGACGTGGCCTGGGCCGGGGTGAACCGGCCCATGGTGGTGCGGATCATGAAGATGATGAAGGCCACCAGACCGCCGGTCACGTGCAGGCCGTGGAACCCGGTGGTCAGGTAGAACATCGACCCGTACCCGTCCGAGTTGATCTTGATGCCGTGGTGGACCAGCTCGCGGTACTCGTTGAGCTGGCCGAGGACGAAGATCAGGCCCATCACGAAGGTGATCGTGAACCAGCGCCGGAGCGCGTGCACGTCGCCCTTCTCCGCGGCGAACACACCGAGCTGGCAGGTCACCGAGGACGCCACCAGGATCAGCGTGAAGGTCGTCGCGTACGGGACGTTGAGCACCTCGGTGTGCTTCTCCCACTGCTCCGGCGCCGCCGCGCGGATGGAGAAGTACATCGCGAACAGCGCCGCGAAGAACATGAGCTCGCTGGAGAGCCAGACGATCGTGCCGACACTGACCATGTTCGGTCGGGTCAGCGAATGGATCCGGCTCTTGTCAATGGCTGGGGCCGCAGTCACGCGGTCATTATTGCGCCCGATCAGGCCCGGCGAGCATCGGGGTGGCATATCGGTCGTTCCGGCGGGCCGACGGAGGGCGTCCGGTTCGCCTGGCCTAGCCTGAAAAGCGTGTGGTACCTCGATCCGATCATGACCGCCACCCCGGCCGCCGGAGCGGGACCGGCGCTCGCCGCCGAGCCGCCGCCGCCGTTCGAGATCACCCGGGTGTTCACCGAGACCCAGCTGGACTCCTGGCTCGCGGTCGGCCTGGTCCTGGCCGCCGGTCTCTACCTCTACGGGGTGCACCGGCTGCGGCTGCGCGGCGACCGGTGGCCGGTCGCCCGGACGGTGTTCTTCCTCGGCCCGGGGCTGGGCGGTATCGCCTCGGTCACGGTCAGCGGACTGCACGCGTACGACACCGCGCTCTTCTCGGTGCACATGGTGCAGCACATGGTGCTCTCCATGATCGCGCCGATCTTCCTCGCGCTCGGCGCCCCGGTCACCCTCGCGCTGCGCACCCTGCCCAAGCGCCCGCGCCAGCGGCTGGTCGCGGTGGTGCACAGCCGGATCGCCCGGATCTACACGTTCCCGTTGGTCGCCTTCACGATCTTCGTGGTCAACCCGTTCGTGCTCTACTTCACCGACCTGTACCGGTACACCCTGGAACACGTCTGGGCGCACGAACTGGTGCACGCGCACTTCATCATGACCGGCTGCGTGTTCTTCTGGCCGCTGCTCGGCCTCGACCCGATCCCGAACCGCTGGCCGTACCCGGGCCGGGCCCTGCTGATGCTGCTGTCGGTGCCGTTCCACACCGTGCTCGGGCTCACCATCATGCAGAGCAGCACGCTGTTCGGCGGGGACTGGTACCCGTCGCTCGACCTCGCCTGGTCGGACCCGTGGAACGACCAGGTCGTCGCCGGCGGCATCGTGTGGGCCGGCGGCGAGTTCGTCAGCATCACCATGCTGGCGGTGCTCGTGGTGCAGTGGGTCCGCCAGTCCGAGCGGGAGGCCCGCCGGATCGACCGCGACCTGGACCGCCAGGAGGCCCGGGCCCGCGCCGCCGGCACCCCGGCCTGACCCGGGCCACCGCGCGGGGGCGTGGGCACCGGCGCCGACCGGTCCGGCCCGACCGGTACGATCAGCGGGCAGCTACGACGTGGGAGCCAAGCCAGCGATGAGCGATCGTCTTTACACCGTCCTGCTCTACAGCGACGACCCGCAGGTGCGCGACCGGATGCGGCTCGCGGTGGGCACCCGTCCCGCCGCCGACCTGCGCGTCGAGTTCACCGAGGCGGCCAGCTACGACGAGTGCATCCGGCTGGTCGACGACTACGAGATCGACCTGATGCTGCTCGACGGCGAGGCGAGCCCGGCCGGTGGCATCGGCATCGCCCGCCAGGTCAAGGACGACCGCGCCGACGCTCCCCCGACCTGCGTGGTGATCGCCCGTGCCGCCGACCGTTGGCTGGCCGCGTACGCCGAGGTCGACGCCACCCTGGTGCACCCGCTGGACCCGGTGACCACCGGCGCCACCGTCGCCGAGCTGCTGCGTCGGCACGCCGGCGCCGGCCGCGCGGCCTGAGGCGGAACGCTCCGTTCCACGGTCCGGGCCCGCCCGGGTCCGCGATCGCCCGGCCCGGTCCGTCACCGTCGACACCGGTGCCGTCACCCGCATCCCACGTCTGCTCGGGAGGCCCACCATGGGCGATCGGACCTGGCCGCACCTGCTCGCCGCCCTGCTGCGCGGCGAGGAACTCCCCACCGCCGACACCGCGTGGGCGATGGGCGAGATCATGACGGGCTCGGCCACACCGATCCAGATCGCCGCGTTCGCCGTGGGGCTGCGGGCCAAGGGCGAGACGCCGACCGAGCTGGCCGGCCTGGTCGAGGCGATGCTCGGCAACGCCGTCCCGGTCGAGCTGCCGGAGCCGCTGCGGGCCACCGCGCTGGACGTGGTCGGCACGGGCGGTGACCTCGCCCACACGGTCAACATCTCCACCATGGCGGCACTGGTGGTGGCCGGGACCGGGGTCCGGGTGGTCAAGCACGGCAACCGGGCCGCCTCCTCCTCCTGCGGCACCGCCGACGTGCTGGAGTTCCTCGGCGTCCCGCTGGACCTCGATCCGGCGGGGGTCGCCCGCTGCGTCACCGAGGCCGGCATCGGCTTCTGCTTCGCCGCCCGGTTCCACCCGGGCATGCGGCACGCCGGCCCCGTCCGGCGCGAGATCGGCGTACCCACCTTCTTCAACTTCCTCGGGCCGCTGACCAACCCGGCCCGGCCGCGGGCCGGCGCGGTCGGCTGCTTCGACCTGCGGATGGCCCCGGTGATGGCCGCCGTCTTCGCCGCCCGGGGCGACTCGGTCCTGGTGATGCGGGGCGAGGACGGGCTGGACGAGTTCAGCACCGCCGCCCCCACCCGCTTCTGGGTGGCCCAGCAGGGCACCGTGAGAGAGGCGCTGCTCGACGCGACCGACCTCGGGGTACCCCGGTCCACCCTGGCCGACCTCCGGGGCGCTGACGCCGCGTACAACGCCGATGTCGTCCGACGGCTGCTGGCCGGCGAGCGGGGACCGGTACGCGACGCGGTGCTGGTCAACGCCGCCGCCGCGCTCGCCACCCAGGGGCCGCTCGACGGCGACCTGCTGACCGCCGTCCGGGCCGGGCTGGACCGGGCCACCGAGTCGATCGACTCCGGCGCGGCGGCCCGGATCCTCGACCGCTGGATCGAGGTGGCCCGCTCGGTCTGAGCGGCGGCGACCGGCCCTCCCCCGGGCCCCGGTCACCCGCCCCTCCCGGCCCCCGGTCGGCAGCAGGCGGGCCCCGGCCAGTTCCCCCGACGGGTTTCCCGGCAGCTCTCCGCCGGCAGTCCGGTCCGGTGCCGAGCGGGGTTCCCGGCCAGGCTCCCGGTGGGTTGTCGGACCCGCGTGCCAAACTACAGCCGAGTAGTTTTCGCTGCTGCCGTGCCAGGCGGTCCTGCTGCCCGGCGTCTGCGGGCCGGGTCACCGACGGCCCCGCCCCGCCGGCAGCCCGCACAGAGAGGAGACGCCCGTGTCGGAGCGCGAGCTGTACTGCGACAGCTGCCAGGGCGTCCAACTGTTCGAGGTCCCGCCCTGCGGGGACGGACACGGGGTGGACTGCCCCGAGTTCGTCTGCACCGCCTGCGGCGCGGCGGTCCTGATCGCCACGTTCCGGTTCGGTCCCGCCCGGCTGTCCGACCGGCGCCCCGCGCCGGGCGAAGCACACCGTCGGGCCGCCTGAGCGAGCGCACCCGCGACCCGGTCGACGCGGTTTCACCCGCGAACCCGCCAGGAGCGTCCCGGCGGCACCGCAAGGCCCACCACGACGAAGGCCGCCTCCCCGCTCGGGAGACGGCCTTCGTCGTGGTGGGCGGACGCCGGTCAGTGCTCGGCGGTGCGCCGGGTACCGGTGTAGTACTCGAAGAGCAGGCCCGAGGCGGTCAGGACGACCGCCACCATGCCCAGCCCGATCAGCCAGTACTGCCAGAGCACCAGGCCGAAGCCGGTGATGGCGGCGGAGAGCGCCAGCCCGAACGGCCAGTAGCTGCCGGGGCTGAAGAAGCCGACCTCACCGGCGCCGTCGATGATCTCGCCGTCGGCGCGGTCCTCCGGACGCAGGTCGATCCGGCGGGCGACGAACCAGAAGAAGCCGCCGCACATCGCGCAGAGCGCGAACGAGAGCAGCAGGGCGACGGTACCGACCCACTCGACCTGACCGGACTCACCGGCCGTCCAGGCGCCGTAGAGGACGCTGACGGCGAGCAGGAACGCCGCGATGATGGAGAAGATCTTCCATTCGGTCCTCATGCCCGCCCCCTCAGCGTCCGGCGCCGGCCGGCGTGCCGGCAGCGTTGTTGAAGTTGCTCTCGGTGCGCCGGGTCTCGAACGGCCGGGTGGTCGTCGCGTACGGGTCCTCGCCGATGGACTGGAGCGCCTCCTGGGTCGACCGGCCGCCCCGCTTGGCGGCGAGGAACTGCTCGTACTCCTCCGGCGACACGACCCGCAGCTCGAAGTTCATGAAGGCGTGGTAACTGCCGCACAGCTCGGCGCAGCGGCCCACGTAGGCGCCCTCGGTCACCAGCTCGGAGATCTCGAACTCGTTGCGGATCTTGCCGGGGAAGACGTCCCGCTTGAAGAGCAGCTCCGGCACCCAGAAGGAGTGGATGACGTCCTTGCTGGTCTCCTCGAACCGGATGGACCGGTTGGTCGGCAGCACCAGGACCGGGATGACCTCGCTGGTGCCCAGGACCGAGGCGACGGTGTTCGCGTCCTTGCCCAGGCCGTCCCGGTAGTTGAACTGCCAGTTCCACTTGAACGCGACGATCTCGACGACCACGTCCGGGTTCGGCGTGCGCTTCTCCACGTCGGTCTGGACGACCGCGGTGTAGTAGAAGAGCACCGAGACGATGAGGATCGGCGCGATGGTGTAGAGGAACTCCATCGGCATGTTGAAGCGGGTCTGCACGGGCAGCTCGTTGCCGCGCTTGCGGTACCGGATGATGCACCAGAAGATCAGGCCCCAGACGAAGACCCCGACCGCGAGCGCCGCGATGCAGGACGCGATCCAGAGGTCGTACATCCGCCGGGACTCGGCCGAGATGCCGCCCTGCGGCCAGCCGAAACCGTCGAACGCCGCACCGACGTCACATCCCGTCAGCAGGACCAGAGCCGCCCCTGCGCCGAGACCGAGACCGGCGAGCCGCCCGGCACCCCGTCCCCGACGCCCACCGGCCTTCGGGGAAGCGCTGTGCCGTACGGCCGTCGGCCGTACCTCCGAACTCCTTGCGACCACCTGGTCCTGCCTCCCTAGCGCGCCGCGGTGTCTGCCCCGGTTCCGCCGGCCCGGCCGGCGGTTGACAGCACCGGCGGCAAAGGCGTCACCGACGGTCGCAGATTACTCGACCATGACGGAACGGAACGCCCTGGGGTCGCGTGTCCGCCCCGGTCGGGGGATCACGAACACCCCCCGCGCGCTACGTTGGCACCCGTGAGCGCTCCCCCGGTCTACCTGGACGCGGCCACCGTCACCCCGTTGCACCCGGTGGCCCGGCAGGCGCTGACCGTCGCCCTGGAAGACGGCTGGGCCGACCCCGGTCGGCTCTACACACAGGCCCGTCGGGCCCGCCAACTCCTCGACGCGGCGCGGGCCGCCGCCGCCGAGACCCTCGGGGTACGCCCCGACGAACTCTCCTTCACCGCCAACGGCACCACGGCGGCGCACGGCGCGGTGCTGGGTGGGCTGGCCGCCCGGCGGCGGGTCGGTCCGGTGCTGGTCCACTCGGCGATCGAGCACTCCGCCGTCCTGCACGCCGCCGAACGACACGTCGCCGACGGCGGCCGGGCGGTGTCCGTGCCGGTCGACCGCAGCGGCCGGCTCGACCTCGACGGGTGGACGGCGGCGGTCCGGATGCCGGGGGTGGCCTGGGCCAGCCTGATCGCGGCCAGTCACGAGGTGGGCACCGTGCAACCCGTCGTCGAGGCCGCCGCCGCCTGCGCCGGAGTGGGCGTGCCACTGCACGTCGACGCGGCCCAGATGGTCGGCCGGGTACCGGTGCCGGCCGGCTGGTCGGTGCTGACCGCCAGCGCGCACAAGTGGGGCGGCCCGTCCGGCGTGGGGCTGCTGGTGGTCCGCAAGGGCACCCGCTGGGAGTCGCCCTGGCCCGCCGACGAACGGGAGTCGGGGCGTACCCCGGGCTCGCTGAACCTGCCGGCGGTGGTCGCGGCGGCGGCCAGCCTGCGCGCGGCGGCGGCCGACGCGGCGGCCGAGGCGGCCCGGCTCACGCCGCTGGTGGAGCGGATCCGGGCCCGGGTCGCGGCCGAGGTGCCGGACGTCGAGGTGGTGGGCGACCCGGTGGACCGCCTCCCCCACCTGGTGACCTTCTCCTGCCTCTACGTCGACGGCGAGGCGCTCCTGCACGCCCTGGACCGGCGGGGTTTCGCGGTGTCCTCCGGGTCGTCGTGCACCGCCTCGACGCTGCGGCCCTCACACGTGCTGGAGGCGATGGGGGTGCTCTCGCACGGCAACGTCCGGGTCAGCCTGCACCGGGAGAGCACCGAGGCGGACGTCGAGCGCTTCCTGGCCGAACTGCCGGGAATCGTCGCCGACCTGCGGGCCGAAGCCGGGGTGGTGGGGCTGTGAACGCCGCCCAGCCCACCGGGGCCGACCCGCGACGCGTCACGAGCGCCGGACCGCGACGGGACACGAGCGCCGGACCGGACGAGGTGCTGGACTGTCTCGGGCAGCGCTGCCCGCTGCCGGTCATCGCGCTCGCCCGCCGGCTGCCGGACCTCCCGGTGGGCGCGGTGCTGCGGGTGCTCGCCGACGACCCGGCCGCGGCGGTGGACATCCCGGCCTGGTGCCGGATGCGCGGGCAGGAGTTCCTGACCGCCGTCGACGGCCCCGGTTACGACGTCCGCCGCACCCGCTGATCCCCTGCCCACCGGCCTTCGGCCAGCGCCCCGCCGCTACTTCCCGGCTCGCGGCTGCCCGGCGCGGTCGTGGGCCCCGGGTCGTCCCCGCCCGCCCTGAGGCCGCTCCACCGGCTGGACGCCGTCCGCCCCGGATTCGACGCCGAACGATCCGGGCAGCCGTCGTGTGTCGGCGGCTGCCCGGACGCTGCACGGAGGTGCTCAGCCGAGCAGGTGCGGACGGACCTCGTCGGCGACGGCGTCGCCGTACGCCTCGGCGAGCCGCTTGACGAAGGCGTCCCGGTGGATCTGGTATTCCTGCCCGCCGTGGTTCTCCAGCACCATCGCGGCGGAGAGGCAGCCGACCTGGGCGGCCTGCTCCAGGCTCAGACCCCAGGAGAGACCGGCGAAGAAGCCGCCGCGGAAGCCGTCGCCGACGCCGGTCGGGTCGATCTCGCGGACGTCCCGGACCGCCGGCACGTGGATGCGCGGGATGTCCCGCCCCTCGATCTCCACGCCGTCCTTGCCGAGGGTGGTGACCCGGATGGTCACCCGGTCGAGCAGCTGGGCGTCGGTCAGGCCGGCCTTGCTCTGGAGCAGCGACTTCTCGTACTCGTTGGTGAGCAGGTAGGTGGCGCCGTCGATCAGGCCGGCGACGTCGCTGCCCTCCATCCGGGCGAGCTGCTGGGACGGGTCGGCGGCGAAGTGGTAACCGCGCTCCCGGCACTCGGCCGAGTGCCGCAGCATCGCCTCGGGGTCGTTGGCGCCGACCAGGACCAGGTCGAGGCGACCGACCCGCTGCGCGACCGGGGCCAGCTCGATGTTGCGGGCCTCGCTCATCGCCCCGGCGTAGAAGGAGGCGATCTGGCACATGTCGGTGTCGGTGGTGCAGACGAACCGCGCGGTGTGCGCCACCTCGCTGACGTGCACCGAGTCGCAGTCGACCCCGTGCCGCTCCAGCCAGGACCGGTAGTCGGCGAAGTCGGCGCCGACCGCGCCGACCAGCACCGGGGTCAACCCGAGCTGGGCCATCCCGAAGGCGATGTTGGCGGCCACGCCGCCCCGCCGGACGATGAGGTCGTCGATGAGGAAGGACAGCGAGACCTTGTCCAGCTGGTCGGCGATGAGCTGGTCGGCGAACCGGCCGGGGAAGCTCATCAGGTGGTCGGTCGCGATCGAGCCGGTCACGGCGATCTTCATGTCAACCCTCGCGGTCGGGGAGCAGAGCGCCGGTCAGCCTACCGGCCCGGCCATCTTCCCATCGGCCCGCCGATCGGGACATGGCCCTTCGAGCGGCGCTTGAGGGCACGGGGTGGCCGCAGGGCCGCTTTTCGCACCACGAGCGCCCCCCCTGCCACCACCGGGACCGGGCAGCCCCAGCGGTGACGGAGGGCACGAAAACGGCGGGGCCGCCCCCGTTCGGGGGCGGCCCCGCCGTCAGGCCCGGGGTGGGCGACTCAGCTGAACGAGTCGCCGCAGGCGCAGGAACTGCCCGCGTTCGGGTTGTCGATGGTGAAGCCCTGAGCGTCGATCCGGTCGGCGAAGTCGATCGTGGCGCCGGTCAGGTAGGGGGCGCTCATCCGGTCGACGACGACCTCGACGCCACCGAAGTCGCTGACGATGTCCCCGTCGAGGGAACGCTCGTCGAAGAAGAGCTGGTACCGCAGGCCGGAGCAGCCGCCCGGCTGCACCGCGACCCGGAGCCGCAGGTCTTGGCGGCCCTCCTGCTCGATCAGGGCCTTGACCTTCTGCGCCGCGACCTCGGTGAGGACGACGGTCGTGGGGGCCTTGGCCTCGGTCGGGTCGGTCTGCGCTGGCGTGGTCACGTGGAATTCTCCCTGCGCGCGTCGGTGTGGTCTCTCCTGGCCAACGTGCTCGCCGGTCCAGTGATTCCCACTGTGGTCCAGGTCTGATTGTAGGCCGCTCCGGGCCGGGGCGGCCCGGTCGGCGGTGGGTCGGCGGCTCCACCAGCGGATGAACCCGCGACCGTCACCGGCTCCACTGCCCGGCCAGCCGGGCACCCAGCGCCCGCAGGCCCTCCGCCGGGCGGCTCATCGCCGCCTCCACCCCACCGTGTTCCTCGCCACCGAAGTGTTCCACGAGGCTGTACGCGTCGGTCACCCCGGCCGAGGCGGCCTCCCGCCGGCCGGTGCTGACCCGGCCGGCCACCACCACGCAGGGCACCCCCCGGTCCCGGGCCGCGCCGGCCACCCCGGCGACCACCTTGCCGCGCAGCGACTGGTGGTCGAAGGAGCCCTCCCCGGTGATCACCAGATCCACCGCGTCCAACGCGTTCTCCAGGCCGATCGCCCGGGTCACCAGCCCGATGCCGGACTCGCACCGGCCGCCGAGGGCGAGCACCGCCGCGCCGAGCCCACCGGCCGCACCGCCGCCGGGCAGCGCGCCGAGCCCGGCCGGGCAGCCCGGCAGGTCCTTCTCCAGTACGCCGGCGAACCGTTCCAACGCCGCGTCGAGCAGCAGCACGTCCTGTCGGCTGGCCCCCTTCTGCGGGCCGTAGACGTTGCTCGCCCCGTGCAGCCCGAGCAGCGGATTGTCCACGTCCGTGGCGGCGACCAGGGTGGCGTCGCGCAGGCGGGGCGTCCCGTCCAGGGTGGCGACGGCGGCCAGCGCCGCTCCGCCGTACGGCAGCGCCCGGCCCGCGTCGTCGAGCGGGGTCGCCCCGAGCGCGGCGAACATGCCGGCGCCGGCGTCGTTGGTGCCGGAGCCGCCCAGCCCGATCACCACCGTCCGCGCGCCGTGCTCCACGGCGGCGGTGACGAGCAGTCCCAGCCCGTACGAGGTGGTGGTCTTCGGGTCCCGCTCGTCGGCGCCGAGCAGGTGCAGCCCGCAGGCCTGGGCACTCTCCAGGTACGCGGTCCCGTCCTCGGTGAGCAGGAACTCCCCGGTCGTCGGGCGGCCCAGCGGGTCGACCGTCGGCACCGGCACCCGCCGGCCGCCGAGCGCGTCGGCGAGGACCGCGACGAAACCGGGCCCACCGTCGGCGAGGGGTCGGATGAGGAGTTCGTCACCATGGGCGACCTCACGCCAGCCGGTGGCCACCGCCTGGGCGACCTCCTGAGCCGGCAGGGTGCCGGCGAACTTGTCCGGACAGAGCAGCACACGCATGCCCAGCAGTGTGGCAGCCCACATCCGGGAAGGCTGCGCCGTGGCCACGCTGTGGGACCATGGGTTCGTGACTTCGACCTGGGTGGAACCCTCCAACACCGCGACGGCGCTGCTCCTGCTCGGCCGGGGCAGTGACCCCGCCACCGAGCGTGGCGTGGAGTGTCCGGGTGACCTGCCCGCGCCGAGCGACCCCGATCTGGTGGCCCGCGCGGCGGCGGCCAAGGCGGCGTTGGGCGACAAGGTCTTCGTGCTGGGCCACCACTACCAGCGTGACGAGGTGATCCAGTTCGCCGACGTGACCGGCGACTCGTTCAAGCTGGCCCGGGAGGCGGCGGCCCGTCCGGACGCCGAGTACATCGTCTTCTGCGGTGTGCACTTCATGGCGGAGAGCGCCGACATCCTCACCACGGACACCCAGAAGGTGGTCCTGCCCGACCTGGCCGCCGGTTGCTCGATGGCGGACATGGCGGTGCTCTCGCAGGTGGAGACGGCCTGGGACGTGCTGACCGAGCTGGGGATCGCCGCGGACACCGTCCCGGTGACGTACATGAACTCCTCGGCCGACATCAAGGGCTTCGTCGGCCGCAACGGCGGGGTGGTCTGCACCTCGTCGAACGCCAAGCGGGCCCTGGACTGGGCGTACGAGCAGGGCTCGAAGGTGTTCTTCCTGCCCGACCAGCACCTCGGCCGGAACACCGCCGTGCTGGAGATGGGCTTCTCGCTGGACGACTGCGTGCTCTACGACCCGCACCGCCCGAACGGCGGGCTCACCCCGGAGCAGCTGCGTGACGCGCGGATGATCCTGTGGCGGGGGCACTGCTCGGTGCACGGCCGGTTCACCCTGGACAGCGTCGACGACGTACGCCGGCGGGTGCCGGGGGTCAACGTGCTGGTGCACCCGGAGTGCCGGCACGAGGTGGTCACCGCCGCCGACTTCGTCGGCTCCACCGAGTACATCATCAAGGCCATCGAGGCGGCCCCGGCCGGCTCGGCCTGGGCGGTCGGCACCGAGCTGAACCTGGTCCGCCGGCTCGCCCTGGCCCACCCGGACAAGCAGGTCATGTTCCTCGACAAGGCGGTCTGCTACTGCTCGACGATGAACCGGATCGACCTGCCGCACCTGGTGTGGGCGCTGGAAGAGCTGGTCGCCGGCCGGGTGGTCAACCAGATCACCGTCGACCGGGACACCGCGCACCACGCCCGGGTCGCCCTGGACCAGATGCTGGCCCTGCCCGGGGCCTGACGACCGCCGGTGACGTGGGGTGCGGTTACGTACCCCCCTCACCGTTTCACGGCATCCGATGCGGTCTGCCCGAGTCATTCTCGTCACCGAGGGCTATGCTGCCCGAGCGACGACTGAGCGAGCCGTTTACCACCGGCCGCAGTCCGGGTAGCGACGAGTCGCCGGCCCCTCAATCACCCCACACGGCAGCACCGACGCGCTGGAGGTTGCGTTGACCAACGACGTCCTGGTCGTACACGGAGGGACTCCGCTCGAAGGGCGGATCCGCGTGCGCGGCGCGAAGAACCTGGTCTCCAAGGCGATGGTCGCCGCCCTGCTCGGCGACAGCCCGAGCCGGCTCTTCGACGTACCGAAGATCCGGGACGTCGAGGTGGTGCGGGGCCTGCTCGGCCTGCACGGCGTGAAGGTCAGCGACGGCCAGGAGGATGGCGAGCTGGTCTTCGACCCGGCGAACGTGGAGAGTGCCAGCACCGACCAGATCAACGTGCACGCCGGTTCGAGCCGGATCCCGATCCTGTTCTGCGGTCCGCTGCTGCACCGCCTCGGTCACGCGTTCATTCCCGACCTGGGCGGCTGCCACATCGGCCCCCGCCCGATCGACTTCCACCTCCAGGCGCTGCGCGAGTTCGGCGCGACGGTCGAGAAGACCCCGGAGGGGCTGCACCTGTCCGCGCCGAACGGCCTGCACGGCACCAAGTTCGCGCTGCCGTACCCGAGCGTGGGCGCGACCGAGCAGGTGCTGCTGACCGCGGTGATGGCCGAGGGGGTCACCGAGCTGCGCAACGCGGCGGTGGAGCCGGAGATCATCGACCTGATCTGCGTGCTCCAGAAGATGGGCGCGATCATCAAGGTGCACACCGACCGGGTGATCGAGATCCAGGGCGTGCCGAAGCTGCACGGCTACACCCACCGGCCGATCCCGGACCGGATCGAGGCGGCGAGCTGGGCGGCGGCGGCACTGGCCACCCGGGGGCACGTCGAGGTGCTCGGCGCGCAGCAGGCCGACATGATGACCTTCCTGAACGTCTTCCGCTCGGTCGGCGGCGAGTACGAGGTCACCGACACCCGTCCGCCCCGGTTGGGCGACCTGGGCCAGGAGGGCGGCATCCGGTTCTGGCACCCGGGCGGCGAGCTGCACGCCACCGCGCTGGAGACCGACGTGCACCCCGGCTTCATGACCGACTGGCAGCAGCCGCTGGTGGTCGCGCTGACCCAGGCCCGGGGCCTGTCGATCGTCCACGAGACGGTCTACGAGCAGCGGCTCGGCTACACCGAGGCGCTCAACTCGATGGGCGCGAACATCCAGGTCTACCGGGACTGCCTGGGCGGCACCCCGTGCCGCTTCGGCCGACGCAACTTCAAGCACTCCGCGGTGATCGCCGGCCCGAGCAAGCTGCACGCCGCCGACCTGGTCATCCCGGACCTGCGCGCCGGGTTCAGCCACCTGATCGCGGCGCTCGCCGCCGAGGGCACCTCCCGGGTCTACGGCGTCGACCTGATCAACCGGGGCTACGAGGACTTCGAGGCGAAGCTCGCCGACCTCGGCGCGCACGTCGAGCGTCCGACGGCGTAGCCGACGCCGCACCGAACCGCCGGGGCGGGCGGCGGGCCCGATGCCGTTGCCGCGCCCCGTCGTCTTCCGGGCGTACGGGTCGGGTGAACCGCCCCCGAGGGCGTAAGCTGCCGCCCCCCCGTGGGCGCCGGTGCACCGTGATGTGCACCGGCCGCCGACGGTTGGCTACCCTTCACCACGTGCCCTCGCTGTTTCGCCGCAAGTCCACCGCCGTCGTCGACGACGCCGTCACCGAGGTGACGGCGGACGAGACGTCCGATTCCGCCCGCCCGCGCGGCTACACGCCCGCCAAGGGTCGGGAAACCCCGAAGCGCCCCACGGCCAACCGCCGGGTCGCCGCGGCCTCCAAGCCGTTGAGCAAGGAAGAGGCCAAGGAGCGGCGTCGCCGGCTGCGGGCCGAGGCGGCGGAGGAGTTCCGTCGCGAGGGCGGCCCCCGTGACCGGGGGCCGGAACGGCTGCTGGCCCGCAACGTCGTCGACTCGCGGCGTACCGTCGGCACCTGGTTCTTCGGCGGCGCGCTGGTCGTGCTGATCGGCTCGTCGGCGGCGATGCCGCCGACCGTGCGCCTGGTGTCGAACGTGCTCTGGGCGGCGCTGGCGATCGGTGTGGTGATCGACTCGATCCTGATCAGCCGCAAGATCAAGAAGCTGGTCCGTGAGCGCTTCCCCACCACCGGACAGCGGATGGGCTCGCTCTACCTCTACGCCATCATGCGCTCGATCACCTTCCGCAAGATGCGTGCCCCCGGCCCCCGGGTGAACCTGGGCGACCCGATCTGAGTTGGTGGTCGGGGCCCCCTGACACCGACCGCACACCACCCGGTGCGCCCGTACGGCGCTGCGCTCAGCCGGGGCGGGGGGTGCGGTAGAGGCGGGCGACCACGTCCTCGATGTCCGGTTCGACGATCGAGATGTCGCGGAGGGTGGCCAGCCCGGCCAGGCCGGCGACCACCTCGGCCGCGCCGGCCGACTCCAGCGCGTAGACCAGCCGGTGCCCGTCCGCCTCCACCCGCTGCAACGGCGCGCCGGGCAGCGTCGGCGGCTCGGGCAGGGCCACGTCCAGCTCGGCCACGATCATCCGGCGGGATCCGTACCGGCTGTGCAGGGCGGCGATCGAGCCGTCGTGCACCACCCGACCGTGGTCGATCACCACCAGCCGGCGGCAGAGCCGCTCGATGTCGGCCAGGTCGTGCGTGGTCAGCACCAGTGTGGTGTCCCCGGCGCGGCCCAGCTCGGCGAGGAAACCCCGGACCGCCTGCCGGCTGACCACGTCCAGCCCGATGGTCGGCTCGTCGAGAAAGAGCACCTGCGGGCCGTGCAGCAGGGCGGCGGTCAGCTCCCCGCGCATCCGCTGGCCGAGGGAGAGCTGACGGACCGGGACGTCCAGGAAGGCGTCCAGGTCGAGCAGGTCCCGGCAGCGGCGCAGCCGCGCGGCGTGCGCGGCGGCCGGCACCCGGTAGACGTGCCGCAGCAGGTCGAACGAGTCGCGCAGCGGCAGGTCCCACCAGAGCTGGGAGCGCTGCCCGAAGACCACGCCGATGCGCAGGGCGAGCCGGGTCCGCCGGGCGACCGGTGGCAGACCACAGACCCGCACCTCACCGGCGGTGGGGGTGAGCACGCCGGTGAGCATCTTCAGCGTGGTCGACTTGCCGGCCCCGTTCGGGCCGATGTAGCCGAGCATCTCGCCCTGTTCCACCCGCAGGTCGACGCCGTCGACGGCGGTGACGGTCCGCTTCTGCCGGCGCAGCCGTCCGGCGCGGACCCGCACGGTGAACTCCTTGCGCAGCGCGTGTGCCTCGATCACGGTCGTGCTCATGACCCCGTACTCCGGTAGTGTCGGACGCCGATCCGCCAGGCCGTGCCGGCGATCGCGGCGGCCACCACCGCGATACCCGGCGCGGCCCAGCCCACCCAGCCCGGCAGGCCGAGCGGGTCGTCCCGGCCGAGCAGCGCCAGCGCCGGGTGGTAGCTGACGAAGGCGAAGCCGAGACCGTACGCGAAGACGGCACGGAACCAGCCGTCGAAGACCGTGATCGGGTACGAGGTGAAGTCCCGGCCACCGTAGGTGACCGAGTTGGCCAGTTCCCCCGACTCGACCCAGTAGAACGCGACCGTCGCGGTGGCCACGAAGACCGACCCGAAGAAGACCGCTCCGGCCAGTGGGGCGACGACCACCAGCGCCACCCGGGCCGGGGTCCACTCGATCCCGGCCGTGCCGACCGCCACCACCAGCACGGCCAGCCCGAAGACCACCCGGGAGACCTTGCGCAGCGGCAGGTCCATCAGCAGCAGTTGCGGGAGCGCGCCGAGCGGGCGCAGCAGCACCGTGTCGAACAGGCCGGTACGCACGTACCGGGTCAGCCGTTCGATGTTGCCGACCAGCAGGTCGGCGGTGGCGAACGAGCAGGCGGAGAGGGCGACCATCACGAACGTCTCGCGCAGGGTGAAGCCGCCCAGTTCCCGGGTCACGCCGAAGAGGACGAAGACGGTGAGCACGTCGAAGACGGTGGCCCCGACGTTGCCGACCAGGTCCACGGTGAACGACACCCGGTACGCGGTCTGCGACCTTGCCTGCGCGCCGAGCAGCGCCCGGTACGCGCGAAGCGTCGTGCCGGCCGGGTCAGCCACCCTGCACCACCAGCCGACGCTCGGCCCGACGCTGCACCAGCCGGCAGGCCACCAGGATCAGCACCGTCCAGACCACCTGCACCCCGACCAGGCCGAACGAGATGAGCGGCGGATCGACCTCGACCAGCACGTCGAGCGGGGCCTGGAAGAGACTCGGGAACGGGGTGACGATCCACAGCGTCTGGTAGAACCCCTCGGGCAGGAAGCGCAGCGGGAAGTAGAGCCCGGCCAGCAGGCCCGAGGCGAGCGTCCAGAGGATCATCGAACCGCGGATGTCGTGCAGCCAGTAGGCGGTGGCGTTGACCAGGTACCGGCAGCCGAAGCTGGCCACCACCGCCAGCAGCACCGACAGCGGGAACAGCAGCGCGGTGGACCAGCGGGCCGGCAGGTAGACCTCGAAGAAGAGCGGGCCGACCAGCACCGGCGGCAGCAGGCGGGCCAGCACCGCGTACCCGGCACGGCCCAGGTCGGTGGCGAGGTGACTGGTCACCGGGTCGACCGGCCGGAGCAGGTCGCTGACCACGTCGCCGGTGCGGATCCGGTCGGCCAGCTCGGTCCAGCCCCAGAGCAGGACGACGGCGAGCAGCCCCTGCCCCATCCAGACGTAGGTGGCGAGCCGGGCCGGGTCGTAGCCGGCGACCGAGCCGGCCTCGCGGGCCACGGCGAGCAGCAGGTAGCACCGGAGGAATCCGAAGACGGTGTTGGTGACCACCCCGGCCACCGCGGCCTGCCGATACGTGGCGTGGCGACGAAAGCCCGATCCGGCTATCGCAGCAAATGTCCGAAACCTTAGGATAACGTTTGAGTGCCGGGCCGGTCCCACAGTGGCGGTGACGGAGCCCACGCCGTTACCCTCCTTCCGCAGCCACGCAGTGCCGGACCGGGCGACTTTACCGACACGCCCGGGCTGCCAGCGCGACAATTTCCGACGAGGTGACACCGCCGTGAGCGACCGACGCGATCCGGCTCCCCGGGCGCGGCGCGCGGGCGGGCGGAAGGTCACCGGATGAGCGGGTACGAACGCTGGCGCGACCAGGCCGAACCGTCCTGGATGGTCGAGCCGACCACCGAGTGGCACCCCCAGTTCCCGGGGCAGCGCTACCCCGGCGACATCGGCATCCAGCAGGTCCCGTTCCGCGGCGACCGGCACCGCGCCACCGGCCGGGCCGAGGTCCTTCCCCTGGTGCCGCTCGACCGGGACGGCCGGTACCGGCGCGCGCCGCTCTGGGACGACCACGGCGACCCCGACGGGCAGGACTGGCACGGCCGGCGGGACGAGTACCGGTCCCCGGTCGACGACCCGTACGCCCGGCCGCCCGCCGGATGGCCACCACCACCGGACCGCCGCCCGGTGGAGCCGCCCCCGACCCCGCAGTGGCGGAGCGGTCCCCCGGCCGACCCGCCCCGCGCCGACCTCCGGCACCAGCCGCCCGGATGGACGATCGACCGCGACCGGCAGCGGGACCGGGAGTCGGACCGACCCGTCGGCTGGCACGGCGACCACCCCCGGCAGGGCCCCGACGGGTGGACCACACCGACCCGCGACCCCCGACCGTCCCCACCGGTGTCCCCCGCACCCCGCGCCGAGCCGGGTTGGCTGCCGGAGCCCGGGGAGCACCCCCCGTACGGCGGACGCCGGCACGCCGGGTCCCAGGAGCCGTCGTACGGCGCGCACCGGCACGACCCGCCCGACGAGCCACCGTACGGCGCCCGCCGCATCGATCCGCCGGACGCCGCACGCTGGCACGATCCGACCGAGCATCGCGGTCACCCGGCGCCCCACCGCCCGGCACCCGGATCCGACCCGTCCGCGCGTCCGGTGCCCCGGCCCGACGGCTTCGCGCACACCGGGCCGGGTCACGACCGTCCGGACGGCGGGGCGGACGGCTGGCGACACGGCTGGCCCCCGCACCCCGCCCCGGCCCCGGAGCCGTTCCGGCCGCCGGTCGGTCCACCCGCGCCGCCCGCCGACACCGCCTCCCCCTGGTCCGACCGCCCGGCCACCGGGCCCGACCGGCGGTGGTCCACCGAACACCACTCCGCAGACGACGACCGCCACTCCCGTCCGCAGTGGGCCCGGGACGAGATCCGCGCCTACCCCCGGCAGCCCACCGGGCGGGACGAGGGGTCGGCACGTCCACCGTGGTCGGACGGTCGGGGCGAGCCCGCTCCCCGCGCCCGGAACTGGTCCCCGGCCGACGACGAGACCACCCAGGCGTGGTCCCACCCGGGACGGCCGGGCCCCGTCGGGGCCGCCCGGCCGCAGCCGCACGACGAGACCGGGCACGTGCGACCGGGGAACCCGCCGCAGGATGCCCGACCGCGCCCCTGGACCACGCCCGAGGGCACCCACCCGCCGTCCCGGACCGCTCCGGACGACGTCCGACCGGCGAACGCACCCGAGGATGCCCGGACGCGGCCAGAGGCCGTACCGGACCCGGTCCGCTCCCGGTCGTGGGACGCAGCCGACGGGGTCGGGCCCCGGGCGCGGGAGGTACCGGACGGTGTCGGGGCCCGACCGTGGGAGGCGCGGCCCGAGGAGCCGGCCGCCACCCGGGCCCGGCAGGAGTGGTCCTCCGAGGTCGAGGACACCGCCCGCATCGGGCCGGCCGCCCGGTCGGCGGCACGGGGCGAGCAGTACGTTCCCGACGAGGAACGCCTGACGGCCGAGGATCTGCGCCCGGTCGCGCCGCCGCCGGAGGAAACACCCACCACGTCGACCGTGCCGCCGACGCCCGCCCCGGCCAGCGACGCCACCGTGCCCCCGCCGGAGGCTGGCGCAGCCGCTCCCGTACCGGCCGACGGTGGAGCCGCGTTCCCACCGGTCACCGCGCCGCCTCCCGGTGGGCTGCGCCTGGAGTTCCTGCCCTCCCCCGGGACGACGCCCGGCCCCGGACGATTCACCGACGACGGTCAGCCCGCCCCGGAGCCGGTGCGCCCTGCGCCGGCAGTGGACACCGAGCGGTCCGAGGCGGGACCGGGCCACGGTCGCTCCCCGTCCGGGTCACCCTCGATCACGGGCGAACCGGAGACGGTACCCGCACCCGACCGCCCCGCGCCGGACACTGCGGACGTCGTCCCCGGTCCGTCGGGGGGCCAGCCCGCCGACGGACCGGGCGGCCGGGTCGACGCGGACACCGCGCACACCACATCCGTCGTACCGGCGGACGACGCCCGCCCGCGCCCCGACCGCCCGACGGACAGCCTTCTCGGCACGCTGGATCCGGCCACCGGCACCGAGGAACCGTCGAGGACGGCCACGCTCGAACCGGTGACCGGCACCGCCGACGCCCGTCCGGATCCGGACCCGCTCTCGACGGAACCGGAACCGGACGTCCGGGACCGGCCCGACGCGGTCAGGGCCGGGCAGCCGACGGCACCGGACGGTACCGGCGACGAACCGGCGCAGAAGGGCTCCGGCTCCGACTCGGACTTCGGTGATCGCAGCGGCAGCGACGGCGGCACCGAACGTCAGACCGCGCTCCGGGACCTCGACCAGGAACGGGCACCGGACGAGCCGGCCGACACTCCGGCGGGCGATGCGACCGCTCCGGCAACGGAAGCGGGCAGCACGGTGCAGGCCGACGGGACCGGCACCGCGCCGGAGACCGTCGACCCGGTGCAGACCGACACGGCCGCCCCGGTGCGGGAACCGGTCGGCACGGTGGAGGTCGACGCGGTGGAGGTCGACGCGGTGGAGGTCGACGCGGTGGAGGTCGACGCGGTCGACGCCGCACCGGAGACGGTCGACACGGCCGGACCGGCCGGCGACGGGGCCGACGACGTCGACCCGGTACCGGTGGCCAGGCCGGTTTCTCCTGCCCCTGCGCTGGCCCTGCCGCTCCCCGCCACGCCCGCTCCGAGCACGCCCGGAACCGCGCCACCGGCCGCCCCCGTTTCCGGGCCGCCTGCGGCCGACGTGCTCGTGCCCACGGTCTCCGTCGTGCCCACCCCCGCACTGCCGGTGGTCGACCCGCCCGCATCGCCACCACCGGCGCACGACGCGCCCGGGTCGACCCCGCCGGCAGGCGCACCGTCAACGCCCGCCGCGCCGGTGTCCGCGCCGCCGGTTTCGGCCGCGCTGTCGAGGGTGGAGGATCCGGTAGGGAGCGAGCCGCCCGCCGAGTCCGACGCACCGCCGACGGTCGACGCGCCCGTCTCCGCACCGCCGGTCTTCGCGGCGCCGGTCTCCGCACCGCCCGTTCCCGCACCGCCGGTCTTCGCGGCGCCGGTCTCCGCACCGCCCGTTCCCGCACCGCCGGTCTCCGCACCGCCCGTCTCCGCACCGCCCGTCTCCGCCCCACCGGTCTCTGCACCGCCGGTGACCGCGACGACGGCTCCGGACCCACCGGCCGCGGTGCCGGGGGCCGGGATCCGGGCTACGGAGCAGGCCGTGGGAGCTTCGCCGGTCGGGCTGGCGGCGCCCGCCGGTTGGCCCGCCCCGGTCAGCACCGCGTCTGGCACGACACCACCGTCCGTCGGTCCGCCGTCGACGCCGACCGCTTCCACGCCGTCGGATGCACCGCCGCCGGTTTCGGCCGATCCACAGGGGGCGGACGCCTGGTTCCGTCCGAAGCAACCGGTACGTCCCTCGCCGCCGCCTCCGTCGACGTCCGAACCGGCCCGCGGACACATGGCGGCCGGTGCCCCACCGGCACCCGTTCCCGGCCCGGCCGGGCCGCCGGCCGTGCCCTCCGCATCCCCGGTTTCGGCACCTCCCGCCTTCCGGCCCGTCGTCGCGCCCGGCAGCACCCCGGTTGCCGGCCCGCCGGAACGTCCCGGCCCGGTGGCGGCGGATCGGCCGATGTCCGCCGCGCCGTCGCCGCCCGAGGCCACCGCGCCCGGGTTCCGGGCGACCGTCGCACCACCGTCCGCTCCGCCGGTGCCGGCGAATCCGGTACGGCCGAATCCGGAGTCGCCCGCCGGGCCGATCTCCGCACCACCGGCCTTCACCGCCACCGGGCCGCCCGCCCGGCCGATCTCCGCACCACCGGCCTTCACCGCCACCGGGCCGCCCGCCCGGCCGATCTCCGCACCCCCCGGACAGCCCGCCGCTCCGGCGCCGCACCGGCCCGTCTCCGGACCGCCACACCGGCCCATCTCCGGACCGCCGCACCGGCCCGTCTCCGCAGCGCCGCACCGGCCGATTTCCGGGCCGCCGCACCGGCCGATCTCCGGGCCGGCCGGTCAGTCTCCGTTCGCGTCGTCGGCCGGGTGGCAGCGAGGCGGCGACGGTCCGCCACCGAGCTGGACGGATCCCTCCCGGTCCGACCCGGAGCAGTGGTTGGCCGGACGCCGCTGGCCGCTGCACCCGCAGACCCTGCGGGAGGTGGTCGACGGGCCGGACGCCCTCCGGGAGGTCCGGTACCGCCTCACCGGGAAGCTGGACCATGCCCCGGACGACCGTTCGCGGGCCCGGCTGCTCAGCCTCCGGGCGGTGGTCAACCGGCTGTTGGGCGACCTCGACGACGCGCTCGACGACGGGCGACTCGCCCTGACCCACGCCGAGGCCACCGGCGAGCTGCGGCGCACCGCGCTGGTGCAGGCCCGGCTGGCCCGGGTGCTCCACTGGCGGGGCGAGTTCGCCGAGGCCGACCGGCTCCTCACCGAGGCCGACTCCCCGGAACTGCCCGACCGGCTCCGGGCCACCCTGCACGAGCACCTCGCCCGATCCTGCTACGAGCAGGGGCGGCACGTGGAGGCCTGCCAGCACTTCGAGCAGGCCCTGGACCTGCGTCGGGGCGAGGACCGCGAGCTGATCGCGCGAACCGAGGTGGCGCTGGACGCGGTCCTCGCGAAGGCCGCCACGGAGGGCTTCGGACCGCTGCCCCGGGCCCGTGAGGAGATCCTCCGGACCCGTCGACCCCCGCTGCCGACCCTCGACGAGGAACGGCAGCTCTGGGGGTACGCCGACGCCGACGGCGAGCTGGTCGTGGCCGCCGGGTACGCCGAGGTGCAGCCGTTCCGCGAGGGGGTCGCCTGGGTACGCCGTCCGGACGTCGACGGCTGGGAGCTGATCGACGATACCGGGGCGACCCTGATCGAGCCGTCCTACCTCGACGTCCGCTCGTTCTCCGACGGCCTGGCCTGGGTCCTGCCGGACACCTCCGGCGGCTGGCAGGCGGTCGACACCGCCGACCGGGTGGTCCTTCCGTCGCGTTTCGACGACGTGCGACCGTTCCGACGCGGGGTGGCGGTGGTCCGGGTCGACGACGCCTGGGGTGCGGTCGACCGGTCCGGGCGGATGGTGGTGCCCCCGAGGTACGACGGCTTCACCACCCCGCTCGCCGACGGGCGGTACGTCGACGGTTTCACCGACGAGGGGCTGGCCGTGGTGGATCTCGGCGGCCGGCGAGGGGTGCTGGACCGGTCCGGTCGGGCGGTCGTCGCGCCGGAGCACGACGCGGTGGTCGTCCACCCGGTCGCCTTCCTGATCCGGGACCCGGCCGGCCGGTGGGGTGCGCTGGACCGACGTGGCGAGCCGCTGATCGAGCCGGTACACGGCAGTCGGGACCGGCTGACGGCGGAGATCGACCACCTGCTCGCGGACACCGAACCGCTGCTCTGAGCGACCCCGCCGCGCCGGGGCGTCCCCTCGGGCGGGGTGGGATTCGGGCTAGGGTCGACGCATGAAATTCCGTCACCTGGGCCGTTCGGGCCTGATGGTCAGCGAAATCTCGTACGGCAACTGGATCACCCACGGATCGCAGGTCGAGGAGGAGGCCGCGCTGGCCTGCGTCCGGGCCGCCCTCGACGTCGGCATCACCACCTTCGACACCGCCGACGTCTACGCCGCCACGCGTGCCGAGGAGGTCCTCGGGCGCGCGCTGCACGGCGAGCGCCGGGAGGGGCTGGAGATCTTCACCAAGGTCTACTGGCCGACGGGTCCGGGGCGCAACGACCGGGGGCTGTCCCGCAAGCACATCATGGAGTCGATCAACGGCTCCCTGCGTCGGCTGGGCACCGACTACGTGGACCTCTACCAGGCCCACCGGTACGACTACAGCACCCCGCTGGAGGAGACGATGTCGGCGTTCGCCGACATCGTGCATGCCGGCAAGGCGCACTACATCGGCGTCTCGGAGTGGAAGGCGTCGCAGATCCGCGAGGCCCACCAGCTCGCCCGGGAGCTGCGCATCCCGCTGGTCTCCAACCAGCCGCAGTACTCGATGCTGTGGCGGGTGATCGAGGCCGAGGTGGTCCCCACCAGCGAGGAGCTGGGGGTCGGGCAGATCGTCTGGTCCCCGATGGCGCAGGGCGTCCTCTCCGGCAAGTACCTGCCGGGGCAGCCGCCGCCGGCCGGTTCCCGGGCGACCGACGAGAAGTCCGGGGCGGCGTTCGTGGCGCGGTTCCTCACCGACGAGGTGCTCGGCACCGTGCAGCGGCTCAGGCCGCTCGCCGAGCAGGCCGGGCTGAGCATGGCCCAGCTCGCCATCGCCTGGGTGCTCCAGAACCCGAACGTCTCCTCCGCGATCATCGGCGCCTCCCGCCCCGATCAGGTGCACGACAACGTCAAGGCCAGCGGAGTGAAGCTCGACGCGGACCTGCTCAAGGCCATCGACGAGATCGTCGGCCCGATCACCGAGCGGGACCCGGCCAAGACGGAGAGCCCCGCCAAGCGGCCCTGACCCGCCGCCGCACCGGTCCGGGCCGTCGTCGACCAGGACGACGGCCCGGACCGGTCAGGACTGCCAGAAGCGCAGCAGGTCGAGCCCGTACGCGTAGAGGGGCGCGGGCAGGCCGAGGACGTCACCGACGGCGAAGACGGCGCCGAAGAACCACCCGGCGATGCGCGGGTTCCACAGCAGCGCGAAGAGCAGGATGAACCCGTACGGCGCGAAGAGGTCGTACATCCGTCGCCACTGCGGGTTGAGCCAGGGTTGGATCATGTTGCCGCCGTCCAGTCCGGGCACCGGAAGCAGGTTGAGCGCGCTCGCGGTGAGCTGGAGGAAGGCCAGTAGTGCCAGCGCGGCCAGGAACTCCAGCGGGGCGGGGCCGGTCAGCCGCAGGGCCAGGATCAGCACCAGGGTGAAGAGCACGTTGGTCGCCGGGCCGGCGAGGCTGACCAGGGTGTGCCGCAGCCGACCGGGGATCCGGTGCCGGTCCACCCAGACCGCTCCACCGGGCAGCCCGATGCCGCCGAGCAGCACCACCACCACCGGCAGCACGATCGACAGCAGCGGGTGGCTGTACTTCAGCGGGTTGAGGGTCAGGTAGCCCCGGTGCGCCACGCTCCGGTCGCCGGCCCGGAACGCGACGATCGCGTGGGCGTACTCGTGCAGGCAGAGCGAGACCAGCCAGCCGGAGACGACGAACAGGAACACGTCCAGCCGGACGTTGCCGACCCGGTGCCAGGTGAGTACGGCGCTGGTGACGAAGAGCGCGACCAGGGCCAGGAAGACCGGGCTGGGCCGGAACGCCGCCCGGGGCACGCCGAGCACCAGCGGCTCGCCGCCCGGACGGTCGGTCACTCGGCCACGGGCGCGAGGCTCATCCGGTACTCGACCCGGTCGTCCTCGACCAGGTCGACCGAGGTGACACCGGACGAGGCGAGCTGCCGCCAGGCCTGCCCGATCCAGGACTCGGCGTCCGCCTGGCTGGTGAACGTCTCGGTGGGCCCGTCCACCGACTCGCCGTTCGCGCCCTCGTACCGCCAGCTCCACGGCATGCCGTGTCTCCCCTCGCTGATGCGTCCCGCCCGGGACGGCCGTTGCCAGCCTAGTCGGCGTACCGGCTGCGGGACATGGACGACGGTCCCCGCTGGCCGCCCGGTCCGGCCACCGGCTGCGCCGGCCCGGTCCGGCCGCCGCGTGTAGCACTCCCGGTCGCGCGGCGGGGCGGTTCCCGCCTTCCCGACCGCCACCGCCCCCCGCCGGGACATGATCGGCGGGAATCGTCGGGGGGCACTGGAGGTGCGGTGGTGCGGGACGTGGCGGTGCCGCCGGTGGTCACCGGCGTCGGGGCCGGTGGCCTGGCCGGCATGGTGTGGGAGAACGCCCGCCGGGACCCGGAGGCGGTGCAGTTCCTCCGCCCGGACCCGGACCACCGGGCCTGGCCGTCCGGGGGGCGGGGCGCCGGCGACACCGACCCGGTGACCTGCCGGCGGTTCCGCGACGAGGTGACCGCCCTGGCCCGGGGGTTCGTGGCGGTCGGGGTGGCGGCCGGGGACCGGGTGGGGCTGATGAGCCGGACCCGCTACGAGTGGACCCTGGTCGACTACGCCCTCTGGTCGGTCGGTGCGGTGCCGGTGCCGGTGTACGACACGTCCAGCCCGGACCAGATGGCCTGGATCCTCGCCGACGCGGAGGCCGTGGCGTGCGTGGTGGAGACCGCCGACCACGCCCGGTCGCTGGCCGGACTGCGGTCCGGCCTGCCGGCGCTGCGGCAGGTCTGGCAGATCGACGCCGGCGCCCTGGTCGACCTGGTGGAGCGGGGGCGGGCCGTCGACCCGGAGACCGTGCCCGCGCGACGGGGCGCGGTCAGCGGCGACGACATCGCCACGATCGTCTACACCAGCGGCACCACCGGCCGGCCCAAGGGCTGCGTGCTGACGCACCGCAACATCCTCCTCGACGTCGACAACGCGATCGCCGTCCTGCCCGAGGTGTTCCGCGCGGAGGCCCGCACGGTGCTGTTCCTGCCGCTGGCACACGCGTTCGCCCGGTTGGTCCAGGTCGGGACGGTGCGGTCCCGCGCGACCCTGGTGCACGTCGCCGACCAGAGCACCCTGGTCGACCAGCTACGGCGGTTCCGTCCCACCTTCGTGCTGGCCGTACCGAGGGTGTTCGAGAAGCTGCACGACCAGCTCCGGCAGCGGACCGGCGGGGGGCGACGGGCGACGGTCGCGGTCCGGGGCTGGGCGACCGAGGTCGCGTACCGGGTCGCGGTGGCGTACAGCCGTCGCCTGGACACCGTCGGCGGGCCGGGGACCGCGCTGCGCCTGGCCCACCTGCTGTGCGACGTGGCCGCGTACCGACGGTTGCGCCGGGTGCTGGGGGGCCGCTGCCGGCTGGCCATCGTCGGCGGCGCACCGCTGGGTGAGCGGCTGGCGCACTTCTTCCGGGGTGCCGGCATCCTCCTGCTGGAGGGGTACGGGCTGACCGAGACCTCACCCGCGCTGGCGGTGAACCGCCCCTCGGCGCTACGGATCGGCACGGTCGGTCGGCCCCTGCCGGGGGTACGGCTGGCGATCGACGGCGACGGTGAGCTCCTCGTCCGCAGCGACGTGGTGTTCCGGGGGTACTGGAACAACCCGACGGCGACCCGGGAGGCGTTCACCGCCGACGGATGGCTGCGCACCGGTGACCTCGGCAGCATCGACGCCGACGGCTACCTGCGGATCACCGGGCGGAAGAAGGAGATCATCGTCACCGCCGCCGGCAAGAACGTGGCCCCCGCGCCGATCGAGGCCAGTATCCGCGCGCACCCCCTGGTCGCCCAGTGCGTGCTGGTCGGCGACGGCCGGCCGTATGTGGCCGCGCTGGTCACCGTCGACCCGCCGCAGTTCGCTCGGTGGCGGGACGCGCACGGGCGGCCGGGCGCCACGGTGGCCGACCTGCGCGAGGACCCCGCGCTCCGCCGGGAGATCCAGACCGCCGTCGACCGGGCCAACCGGTCCGTCTCGCACGCCGAGGCGGTCAAGGCGTTCCGGGTACTGCCCCGGGACCTGACCGAGGCCGCCGGCGAACTCACCCCCACCCTCAAGATCCGGCGGGACGTGGTGCGCGAGCGGTACGCCGCCGACGTGGCCGCCCTCTACCCCGACCGTTGAGGTACGCCGCACCTGCGGGGTCGGAACGCGAACGGTGGCCTAAGGTACGGGCATGTCCGTAGACGGGTGCAACACGGTCCTGGTACTCGGCGGTATCCGGTCCGGCAAGTCCGAGTTCGCCGAATCGCTGGTGGCCGACGCGGTCGTGGTCCGCTATGTCGCGACCGCAGCCGGCGGCGACCCGGACGACGCCGAGTGGGCCGCCCGGCTGGAGGCGCACCGCAACCGTCGCCCGGAGACCTGGACCACCGAGGAGACCGGCGACGACCCGCGCCGGCTGGCCGACGTGCTGGCCAACGCACAGCCGCACGAGACGCTGCTCGTGGACGACCTCGGTGGCTGGATCACCGTGCTGCTCGACCCGGTCCACCAGCCGGCCGACGACACCGCCACCATCACCGAGCTGGCCGAGGCCGTCCGGGCCTGTCCGGCGCGGCTGGTGCTGGTGAGTCCGGAGGTGGGGCTGTCGCTGGTGCCCACCACTCCGCTCGGGCGGGCCTTCGCCGACGCGCTCGGCTCGGCCAACCGGGCCGTCGCCGACGCCTGTGCCGCGGTGGCGCTGGTGGTGGCCGGTCAGCCCTGCTGGCTGAAGCGGCCCGGTGCCCCGGCGACCGGCCCCGCCGGAGCGCCGGCCGTCCCGTTCCCGGGCGACCCGGCTCCGGCCGGCTCGGACCGGCACCGGGCGGGCATCCCGGCGCAGGCGGGCCCCGCAGAGCCCGACGCGCGGGTCACCCCGGGCGCCGGGGCGTCGGTGCCGGAGCCCGCCCTGCCCGACGTGCTCACCCCGGCCGTCCCGCCCGCTGCGCCGTCGGCGGACGGCACCGCCTGGGCCGCGCCGACCATGGCGCTGCCGATGGTCGCCACCGGCCTGGTCATCCAGAACGGCATGGAGCTGCCGTTGCCGGACGAGTACGCCGGCCCGCAGGCCGTGGAACGCCTCGCCACCCGGGACGTGCCGGGGGCGGGTCTCGGGATCCTGGAGCGGGTGGTCGGCTTCGCCGCCGCCACCCAGGGCACGCCCACCCCACAGCCGTGGGGCCCGGTCCGCGTACTGCTGCTGCACGGCGACCACGAGGGCGGGGCCTCCGCCGGGTCGACCGCCGACGAGTCGGCCCGCCGGGCCGCACAGGCGCGCGGCGGCGTCGGCGTGCTGGCCCGGCTCGCCGCCGAGAACGGCGCGACCCTCCAGGTGGTGGACGCCCCCACGGCCGGCCCGATCGAGATCGGGCCGGCGCTGGCCGCCGAGGCGGTCGAGTCGGCCCTGCGGCACGGCTGGCGCCTCGCCGAGGAGGCCGCCGACGCGGGCGTACACCTGCTGGTGCTGGCGGCCTGCGGCGCCGGCACCGAGGCCGCCGCGGCGGCGGTGCTGGCCGCCACGGCCGGGGCGGAACCGCCGGCCGTGCTCGGCCGGGTGGTACGCGACGGCACGGTGGACGACACCGCGTGGATGAGCCGCTGCGCGACGGTCCGCGACGCCCTGCACCGGACCCGCCACGCGTCCCGCGACGCGAAGACGGTGCTGACCGAGTTGGGCGGCGGTGACATCGCGGTGGCCACCGGGATCCTGCTCGGCGCGACCGCCCGCCGCCTGCCGGTGCTGCTGGACGGTCCGGTGGGCGTGGCGGCCGGCATGGTCAGCCGCGACCTGGCCGGGCAGGCCCGGCACTGGTGCCTGTTGCCCGACCACGGCGGGCACCCGGCGGTCCGGCTCGCCGCCGACGTGCTCGGCCTGACCCCCCTGCTCGACCTGCGGCTCGACCTGGGTGAGGGGGCGAACGCCCTGGCCGCGCTGCCGCTGCTGCGCTCGGTGCTGGCGCTGGCCGCCGCGCTTCCGGCCCGGGGCGGCGACGCCGATCCCGCCGGTACACCGGACGCCGACGACGACGAGGCGCCCGAGTTCGCCGAGCCGGAGCCCGCCGGCCCCGGCCCCACCACCACCGGCTCGGACGACGAGGAGCGGACGTACGCTCCCGACCGGCATGCCGGCTGAGCCGCCGACCCGTCCGCCCGGCACACCGACTCCGTCCCGTCCGCCCGGTACACCGCCACCGACCCGGCCGGCCGGTACACCGCCACCGTCCCGGCCGGGCGGCGCGCCACCCCGGGGCAGGTCGGCCGGGTTGCCGGCGCGGGGCGGGCCGGGTGCCGGTCATGCCGGCTGAGTCGCGCCTCGGCGCCGGCCTACGGTTGGCGGTCACCACGCTCACCACCGCGCCGGTGCGTCCCGGCCGGGTCGACCGGGCCACCGCCGGTACGGCGATGACCGTCGCGCCGCTGGTCGGGGCCGTACTCGGGGTGATCCTGGGCGGGGTGCTGATCGGTCTGGGCGCGGTGGCCCCGCCCCTGGTCGCCGCCGTGGTGACGGTCGGCTGCGGGGCTCTGCTCACCCGGGGCCTGCACCTGGACGGGCTGGCCGACACGGTCGACGCGCTCGGCTCGTACCGGCGGGGAGCCGCCGCGTTGGAGATCATGAAGAAGCCGGACGTGGGGCCGTTCGGGGTGGCCGCGCTGGTGCTCGTCCTCCTGGTGCAGAGCGCGGTGCTCGCGGAGCTGGCCACCCGGTCGTGGCCGGCGGCGCTCGCGGCGGTGGTCACGGCCACCGCCACCGGCCGGCTCGGGGTCACCCTGGCCTGCCGGCGCGGG
This sequence comes from Micromonospora sp. NPDC023956, assembly GCF_040639195.1. Lineage (NCBI taxonomy): Bacteria > Bacillati > Actinomycetota > Actinomycetes > Micromonosporales > Micromonosporaceae > Micromonospora > Micromonospora sp. NPDC023956. The sequence goes on along the minus strand of NZ_JBEZZN010000004.1, from coordinate 264,949 downwards.
ATTCCGGCGGCCCGCCCGGAGGGGCTCGGGGCACTGGTCGCCGGCACGGTCGGCCCGGTCGCGGTGGCCGCCGGGGTGGTCGCCGTCGCGGTGCCGGCGCTCGCCGCGGTGCCGGGCCGCCCGTGGCAGGGGCCGCTCGCCGTCGCCGTCGCGCTCACCGCCGTACTCGCGCTGCTGCGCCATCTGGTACGCCGCCTCGGCGGGATCACCGGCGACGTGCTCGGCGCGAGCGTGGAGGTCGCCACCACCCTGGTCTACCTGGGAGTCGTGCTGTCCGGCTGAAAACGACTCATCATGCCGGGTAGCGTTCTTCCCCGACAGCACCGGCACGGCGATGTGGGGACGAATTGCTCATCACGGACGACTTCCTGCCCGTTCCGGTACCGGAGACACTCACCGCGACCTATCTGGTGCCGATGCGCGGACTGCCGAGGGTGAGCCCGCAGACGGCCGTGACGGCGCTGGCCGGCCGGCTGGCCGAGCCGGCGTACGGGTTGGCCCGGCAGATGCTGGCGAGCCCGTTGATGAGCGTGGACACCCGACCGATCGACGAGTTCCCCGCACTCCCGCCGGATCTGCTGACCGCGTTCGGCGCGACCCGCGAGCAGTTGACGCGGCTGGCCGAGGCGACGCACGTGGTGGTGGTCCGGGCCGAGTACCGACCGGGGTGGCCACCCGCGCACGAGTGGGCGGCGCGGGCGGTGGCCGCCGCCGTCGCCGAGACCGTCGACGGGGACGTGGTGGACGTCTTCGGGTTGCAGTTCCTCGACCCGGCGACCGCGCTGCGCTCGCTCCCCGACGCGCAGGGCCGGGTCCGCCTGGTCGACTGGGTGCTGGTGCCGTACTCCTCGGACACCGACGGGCTCTGGTTCACCACCAAGGGGCTGCGCCGGTTCGGGTTGCTGGAGTTGCAGACCCAGGGCGTGCCGGACCACCTCACCCGCGCCTGGGGGGCGGCGCTGACCGGGGTGGCCCGTCGGCTGCTGCGCACCTGGACCGACGGGCTGGCCGGCGAGGAGGTGCCGGCCTTCGTCCAGCTCCCGGTGCTCACCACGGTCACCGGGCACGACATCGCGGTGGCGTACGGCAACCCGGAACAGCACGGGGCGACCGCCCCGGTGCTGCTGCGGCTGGAGCTGGACCCGGCGACGGATCCGGAGGCGGACTCCTTCCTCAGCCTGCACCCGCCGGCCGGGAACCCCGGACCGCCCGGACGCTACTTCGCCTCGGCCTGCGCCACGCTGTTCTCCGGCATCCAGCCCGACGTGCGCTACGCCCGCCGGGGCGACGCCATGTCGAAGGCGGTGGCCACCGCGCGCGCCGCGCTGCCGGACGTCCGGGCCCGGTTCCTGGCCGGGGCACTGCCCGCCGAGACGCAGCTCGTGGTCAAGTACGGCCTACCCGGCGACGACGGACCGGAGTTCGTCTGGGCGGCGGTGACCTCCTGGGAGACCGCCGAGCGGATCAGCGGCACCAGCTCCAGCGACGCCACGAACGACCCGGAGGTCCGTATCGGCACCCCGGTCGCGGTGGAGGCCACGGACGTCGTCGACTGGGCCCTGCTCGGCCCCACCGGGGTCCTCGAGGGCGGCTGGACCCAGGCCGTCCTCGACTCCGGCGACCGCCCTCACTGACCCCCGCCCTCGGACCGGCGGGGGTCGGTGGGCCGGGTCAGCCCGGCTGGTCGCCGTCGCGGCGACAGGGTCGGCTGCCTAGCGGACCGACGGCTGGACGAAGGGCGGACGGGTGACCCGCATCCGGGCACGACGGCCCCGTACGTCGATCTCCACCTCGTCGCCGTCGGCCGGGTTCGCCGCCGTGTCGAGCAGCGCCAGGGCGACGCCCTGCTTGAGCGTGGGCGAGAAGGTGCCGCTGGTGACCGTGCCGACCGTGGCGTCGCCGAGGTGCACGGCCATGCCGGCACGGGGGATCGCCCGGTCCACCGCCACCAGGCCACGCAGGGTACGACGGGGGCCGGCGGCCTTCTCGGCGAGCAGCGCGTCCCGCCCCCAGAAGGCCGGCTTGTCCCAGCCGACCGCCCAGCCGCAGCGCGCCTGCACCGGGGTGATCTCCAGCGACAGGTCCTGCCCGTGCAGCGGGTACCCCATCTCGGTGCGCAGCGTGTCCCGGGCGGCCAGGCCGCAGGCGCGCAGCCCGAACTCCGTGCCCGCGCGGTGCAGGGCGTCCCAGACGGTGACCGCGTGCCCGGCGGGCACCACCAGCTCGTAGCCGAGTTCCCCGGTGTAGCCGGTGCGGCAGACGGTCAGCTCCACGCCGTCCAGCACGGCGGTGGAGAAACTCATGTACTCGTGCCCGGTGGGCAGGCCGAGGGCGTCCAGCAGCGCGGCCGAGCGCGGCCCCTGAACGGCCAGCACGGCGCACGCCTCGTGCTCGTCGGTGACGGTGACCGCGGGCGGCGCGGCGGCGCGCAGCCGACGCGTCACCTCGGCGGTGTTCGCGGCGTTCGGGATGAGGAAGACGTGCTCGTCGTCGTGCAGGTAGGCGATGATGTCGTCGACCACCCCGCCGGTGGCGTCGTCGCAGCAGAGGGTGTACTGCGCCCGGCCGGGGCCGATCCGGCCGAGGTCGTTGCTGAGGCAGGCGTTGACGAAGCCGGCCGCGCCGGATCCCGTCACCCGTACCTTGCCCAGGTGGGAGACGTCGAAGACGCCCACGGCCTCCCGGACCGCGGTGTGCTCCTTGAGCACGCCGCCTCCGGCGTACTCCAGGGGCATCTCCCAGCCCCCGAAGGGGGCGAACTTCGCGCCCGCGGCGGTGTGACGCTCGTGCAACGGGGAGCGACGCGGCCGGGCCGCGGTCGCGTCGGAGGTCACGTCGGTCATCGGATTCCTTCTGTGGATACTCCCGCCTTCGGCGGGGGAGGAAACGAAACCTCCTGCGGAGCAGGCCGGGGACAGCCTATCCGCCGGCGCCAGGAGCGGATCAACGGCAACGCGACCGGCGCGACGCCGACCGTCCGGAAGAGGACCGAGGAACCGGCGTTCCCCGACGAGGTCTCCTCCGTTGGGCTCCAGCAGACGCTGCTGCACCGGCGAGGGCGGCCGGGGCGATCCCCGTCCCCGGGACGGGGAGGTTGTCAAGGGTGGCAACTTGCCGGGGATCGCGCACCGCTGGTTAGCATCGGCGGGACCCGCCGGATCCACGGGCGGGACAGCCCTGTCCCCGGCGGGTAGGTTGCCCCCGGAGATCCCCACCGCCGGACGCAACCCGCGACCGGCCCGGCCCGCCCGGAGTAGCTTCAGTGACATCGCCCAGCACCACCCTGAGCCTGGTCGACACCGACCCCGCCGAGCTTGCCGTCGACGCCGTCGTGATCGGCGTGCACAGTCAGACCGGCGAGCAGGACGCCACCAGCGGCCTTGCCGGTTCCCTGCTCCTCGGCAGCGGTGCGGAGAGCATCGCCGCCGCCTTCGACGGCAAGCTGACCGAGACACTGGCGCTGCTCGGCGCGACCGGTGCTCCCGGCGAGGTGATCAAGCTCGCCACGCTGGGCACGATCACCGCGCCGATCGTCGCCGCGGTCGGGCTGGGCCCGGAGCCGACCGGTGCCGCCCCGCTGCCGGAGACGCTGCGCCGCTCCGCCGGCTCGGTGGTCCGGGCGCTGGCCGGCGCGCGCCGGGTGGCGCTGAGCCTGCCGTTGCCGGACGACGCGGACGCCCCGGCGGCGCTGCGCGCGGTCGCCGAGGGCGCGCTGCTGGGCGGATACCGGTTCGCCGGCTACAAGACCAAGCCGCAGCCGACCCGGCGGGACCCGGTGGCCGAGATCCTGGTGTCGGTGCCGGACGCCGGGGACGCCACCGCGCAGGCGGAGATCGCCCGCGCCACCACGGTGGCCGGCGCGGTCCGGCTCAGCCGGGACTGGGTGAACACCGCCCCCAACGACAAGCGCCCGCCGGCCTTCGCCGACACGGTGGCCGAGGCCGCGCGGGCGGCCGGTCTGACCGTCGAGGTGCTCGACGAGGCGGCCCTGGCCGAGGGCGGTTACGGCGGCATCATCGCCGTCGGGCAGGGCTCGGAGGCCCCGCCCCGCCTGGTGAAGATCAGCTACACCCCGGCCGGTGGGGCGACCGGCAAGCGGGTCGCGCTGGTCGGCAAGGGCATCACCTTCGACACCGGCGGCATCTCCATCAAGCCCTCCCAGGGCATGTGGGAGATGAAGTCCGACATGGCCGGCGCGGCGGCGGTCGCGGCGACCATGCTGGCCGTCGCGGCGCTGAAGCCGTCGGTGACGGTGAACGCGTACGTGCCGATCGCGGAGAACATGCCGTCCGGTACGGCGTACCGGCCGGGCGACGTCGTCACCATGTTCAACGGCAAGCGGGTCGAGGTGCTCAACACCGACGCCGAGGGCCGGATGGTGCTGGGCGACGCGATGGCGCGGGCCTGCGCGGACGGCTGCGACTACCTCTTCGAGACCTCCACCCTGACCGGCGGGCAGGTCATCTCGCTGGGCAAGCGGGTCTCCGGGGTGATGGGCACGGCGGAACTCTGCGAGCGGGTCCGGGCGGTCGGCGACGCGGTCGGCGAGCCGGCCTGGCCGATGCCGCTGCCGGACGACGTGCGCAAGGGCATGGACTCCGAGGTGGCCGACATCTCCCAGGTCAACGCCGGGATGGACCGGGCCGGGCACATGCTCCAGGGCGGCACGTTCCTGCGCGAGTTCGTCGCCGACGACGTGGCCTGGGCGCACATCGACATCGCCGGTCCGAGCTACCACTCGGGCGAGCCCACCGGGCACTGGACCAAGGGCGGCACCGGCGTGCCGGTCCGGACCCTCGTCCAGCTCGTCGAGGACATCGCCGCCGAGGGCTGAGGTGGGGGCAGGGGTCCCCGGTCACCGCTCTGCGCGGAACAGGGGACCCCTGCGGACAACACCCGGCACACCGCCGGGTACGGCTTCCGGTCAGTACAGCTCGGGCCGGCGCTTACGGCGCTCGTTGAAGTCGCGCATCCGTTGCGGATAGCCGACCAGGCGCACGTCGTAGATGGGGATGGCGAGCCGGTGGGCGAAGCGACGGGCGTTCTCCGGCGAGTCGATGCGCCGGCGCGTCCACTCCCCGTCGTCGGCGATCAGCATCACCGTGGTCTCGGTGACGGTGGTCTGCGGTTCGATGAACGCCTCGACCCCCCGTCTGGTCCGCACGAAGTTCTCCAGGTGTTCGAGGTCGGCGCGGCTGGCCGCGCGTCCCGGACCCGGGTCACCACCACTGGGCTTGCGTCGTCGTCGGAACAGCGCCACCGGCCATCCCCTCCACCCGCCGTCTCGGAAAGCCTTCCGCCAAGCGTACGTGTCCTCGACGTGTCGTTGAGCACCTGAGTACGCGCCCTGCGGGGCCAGGTGACAAGATGACCGAGGCGAGTATGCCCTTTTCCTGGCATGACCCTCGTAGCAGCGACGCGACCTGGGAGTTGAGTGTGAGCGAGTCGAACGACGCGACCTTCGATGTTGTCATCCTCGGAGGAGGCAGCGGCGGCTATGCGGCGGCGCTGCGCGCCGCCCAGCTGGACCTCAAGGTCGCCCTGATCGAGAAGGGCAAGCTGGGCGGGACCTGCCTGCACAACGGCTGCATCCCGACCAAGGCCCTGCTGCACGCGGCGGAGATCGCCGACAGCACCCGCGAGTCGGAGCAGTTCGGCGTCAAGGCCGAGCTGGTCGGCATCGACATGGCCGGCGTCAACTCGTACAAGGACGGCGTCGTCGCACGTCTGTACAAGGGTCTCCAGGGTCTGGTCGGCGGCTCGAAGAACGTCACCTTCGTGTCGGGTGCCGGCCGGCTGGTCGGGCCGAACGTCGTCGAGGTCGACGGCAAGCGGTACACCGGCCGCAACGTCGTGCTGGCCACCGGCTCGTACGCCCGCAGCCTGCCCGGCCTGGAGGTCGACGGCGAGCGGGTCATCACCAGCGACCACGCGCTGACCCTGGACCGGGTGCCCGCCTCGGCGATCGTGCTCGGTGGCGGCGTGATCGGCGTGGAGTTCGCCAGCGTCTGGAAGTCCTTCGGGGTGGACGTGACGATCATCGAGGCGCTGCCCCGCCTGGTCGCCGCCGAGGACGAGGAGTCGTCGAAGGCGCTGGAGCGGGCGTTCCGCAAGCGGAAGATCAACTTCAAGGTCGGCAAGCCGTTCGAGAAGGTCGAGAAGACCGAGAAGGGCGTCAAGGTCACCATCGCCGGTGGCGAGACCGTCGAGGCCGAGCTGCTGCTCGTCGCCGTCGGTCGCGGTCCGGTCACCGCCGACCTCGGGTACGAGGAGCAGGGCGTCAAGATCGACCGCGGGTACGTGCTGACCGACGAGCGGCTGCGCACCGGCGTACCGAACGTGTACGCCGTCGGCGACATCGTCCCCGGTCTCCAGCTCGCCCACCGTGGCTTCCAGCAGGGCATCTTCGTCGCCGAGGAGATCGCGGGCCGGAACCCGGCCGTGATCGACGAGGCGGGTATCCCCCGGGTCACCTACTGCGACCCGGAGCTGGCCTCGGTCGGTCTCACCGAGGCCAAGGCCAAGGAGCAGTACGGGGCCGACAAGGTCAAGACCTACAACTACAACCTGGGTGGCAACGGCAAGAGCCAGATCCTCAAGACCACGGGCTTCATCAAGCTGGTCCGGGTCGAGGACGGACCGGTGGTCGGCGTGCACATGGTCGGCGCCCGGGTCGGTGAGCTGATCGGCGAGGCGCAGCTCATCTACAACTGGGAGGCCTACCCGGCCGAGGTGGCGCAGCTCGTGCACGCCCACCCGACGCAGAACGAGGCCCTCGGCGAGGCGCACCTCGCGCTGGCGGGCAAGCCGCTGCACGCACACGCCTGACCACATCCAATCCGCGACGTCCGGCGGCAAGCGGGCGAGGATCCGCACCAGGCCACGAAGGAGTCTTGAAAGATGCCGGTATCGGTCACCATGCCCCGGCTCGGCGAGAGCGTCACCGAGGGCACCGTCACGCGCTGGCTCAAGCAGGAGGGCGACACGGTCGAGGTCGACGAGCCGCTGCTCGAGGTCTCGACCGACAAGGTCGACACCGAGATCCCGTCCCCGGCGGCGGGCGTGCTGAGCCGGATCGTGGTGGGCGAGGACGAGACCGCCGAGGTCGGCAGTGAACTCGCCGTCATCGCCGGCGAGGGCGAGCAGGCCGACGGCGGCGACGCCGCACCGGAGCAGGAGCAGGAGGCCCCGGCGGAGCAGGCCGAGCCGACCGCCGAGGCCGAGAGCGCCCCCGAGCCGGAGCAGCCGAAGGAGCAGGAGCAGCCGAAGGCCGAGGCCGCCCCGGCGTCGTCGGGCGAGGGCACCCCGGTCAAGATGCCCGCGCTCGGCGAGAGCGTCACCGAGGGTACGGTCACCCGCTGGCTCAAGCAGGTCGGTGACAGCGTCGAGGTCGACGAGCCGCTGCTCGAGGTCTCCACCGACAAGGTCGACACCGAGATCCCGTCGCCGGTCGCCGGCACCCTGCTGGAGATCCAGGTTCCCGAGGACGAGACCGCCGCGGTCGGCGCCACCCTGGCGGTGGTCGGTGCGGCCGGCGCCGCGCCCGCCGAGGCGAAGCCGGAGCCGAAGGCCGAGGCCAAGCCCGAGCCGAAGGCCGAACCCAAGCCCGAGCCGAAGCCCGAGCCGGCCGTCCAGGAGCCGACCCCCGGCCTGTCCTACAACGAGCCGTCCGCCGAGGCCGAGCAGGCGGCGCAGCCCGCCAAGGCCGAGCAGCAGGCGACCCCGTCCGCCCCGACGGGCGCCCCGCAGCGTCCGACCGCCCCGGCGCAGGGCGGCGAGGAGGCCGCCGGTTACGTGACTCCGCTGGTGCGCAAGCTGGCCGGCGAGCACGGTGTCGACCTCTCCTCGATCAGCGGCACCGGGGTCGGTGGCCGGATCCGCAAGCAGGACGTGCTGGACGCGGTGGAGAAGGCCAAGGCGGCCAAGGCCGCTCCGGCGCCCGCCGCCGCCTCGGCACCCGCCCCGGCGGCCCCGGCCCAGCCGAAGGCGCAGCCGAGCGCCAAGCGGGGCACCACCGAGAAGCTGCCCCGGATCCGCGCGGTGATCGCCAAGCGGATGCAGGAGTCGCTGCACGAGATGGCGCAGCTCACCACCGTGGTCGAGGTGGACGTCACCAAGGTCGCCAAGCTGCGGGCCCGGGCCAAGGACGCCTTCCTGGCCCGGCACGGCGTGAAGCTGTCCTTCCTGCCGTTCTTCGCGCTGGCGGCGGTCGAGGCGCTCCAGGCGTACCCGGTGGTCAACGCCAGCATGGACCTCGACGCCGGCACGATCACCTACCCGAAGTCCGAGAACCTGGGCATCGCGGTGGACACCGAGCGGGGCCTGATGGTGCCGGTCCTGCACGACGCCGGTGACCTCAACCTGGGCGGGCTGGCCAAGCGGATCGCCGACCTGGCCGACCGGACCCGGACCAACAAGATCAGCCCGGACGAGATCGCCGGGGCGACCTTCACCCTCACCAACACCGGTAGCCGGGGTGCCCTCTTCGACACCCCGATCGTGCCGTCGCCGCAGTCGGCGATGCTCGGCACCGGTGCGGTCGTCAAGCGCCCGGTCGTGGTGAACGACCCGGAGCTGGGCGAGGTGATCGCCGTCCGCTCGATGGTCTACCTGGCCCTCTCCTACGACCACCGGCTGATCGACGGTGCCGACGCGGCCCGTTTCCTGGTCGCGGTCAAGGAGCGCCTGGAGGCCGGCAACTTCGAGGCGGAGCTCGGCCTGTCCTGACCCGTTGAGTACGCCGCCGCAGGGGCGCCCCGACCACCGGGGCGCCCCTGCGGCGTGTGCGACGCCAGCGGGCCGGGTGCCCGGTCGACGCCTCCGCACCCGACGGCCACGCTCGAGAACCGGTGGGGTCCGGCCGGACGGGAGCCCGACGTCGGCGATCATCCCGGTAGCCTGGCCGTCAGCGACGCGGTGCATCCGGCACCTCCAGCCACCGAGGACGACCATGTCGACCACCCCGCAGACCGTGATCAGCACCGACGCCGACCTGGTCACGTTGATCAACGTGTTCACCGTGGCACCCGGGCGACAGGCCGAACTGGTCACGGCCCTCGACCGCACCACCCGGGCGTTCTTCGCCACCGTGCCGGGGTTCCGGTCGGCCAACGTGCACGCCAGCCGGGACGGCACCCGGGTGGTCAACTACGCCCAGTGGACCAGCGCCGCGCACGTCGAGGCGATGCTCCGGATGCCCGAGGCCCGCCCGTACCTCGCCGAGATCGGCGCGATCGTCGAGCAGAGCGATCCGAAGCTGTACGACCTGCGCACCATCCACCAGCCGGGCACCGTGACCAGTAGTCGGTGACGGTCCGCCGCCACGGACCTGCCGGCACGCTTCCGCATCCACCCACAGCGCACATCGCCCGGCATCCGGGCGGATTGGGCCGCCCGCGCAGCCGGACCGGCGGGTCTGGGTGAAGATGGGGCATGCGGATCCTCATGGCCGGTGCGTCCGGCTTCCTGGGCACCCGGCTGGCCGCCCGGTTCACCGGAACCGGGCACGAGATCGTCCGGCTGGTGCGCCGCCCGCCGCGCGGCCCCGGTGAGGTGCGCTGGGATCCGGGAAGCGCCCAGCTCGACCCGGCGGTGGTCGCCGGGGTCGACGCGGTGGTCAACCTGGCCGGCGCGGGGGTCGGCGACAAACGCTGGAACGACGCCTACCGGGCGCTGATCCGGTCGAGCCGGGTGGAGACCACGAGCACCCTCGCCATCACCATGGCCGGGCTACCCGCTGCGGACCGGCCGGCGGCGCTGCTGAACGCCTCGGCGATCGGCTGGTACGGCAACACCGGCGACCGGATCGTGGAGGAGGACGCGCCGGCCGGCGAGGGGTTCCTCGCCGACGTCGCCCGCGTCTGGGAGGCGGCGACCCGCCCGGCCGAGGACGCCGGGGTACGGGTGGTACGGCTGCGGACCGGCCTGCCGCTGCACCGCGACGGCGGTCTGCTCAAGCCGCAGCTCCTGCCGTTCCGGCTGGGCGTCGGCGGGAAGCTCGGCAACGGACGGCAGTGGTTGCCGTGGATCTCGATGGTCGACTGGCTCGACGCGATGCTCTTCCTGCTCGACCGGGCCGACGTGGCCGGACCGGTGAACGTCGTGGGCCCGAACCCGGTGCGCAACGCGGAGTTCGCCCGGGAACTGGCCCGGCAACTGCACCGGCCAGCGATCATGCCGGTCCCGGCGCTGGCGTTGCGGGTCGCGCTGGGCGGTTTCGCCCAGGAGGCGCTGACCAGCACGCGGGTCCTGCCCGGGGTGCTCTCCGGCGCCGGTTTCCCCTTCCGCCACCCGGACCTGCCGAGCGCCCTGCGCGCCGCGCTGTACGAGTAGCCGCTCCCCCGCCCCTGCCCCGGCCCGCTCCTTCGCGTCGGCAGCGCTGCGGTCCGGCCGCGCGAGCTGCGGGGTGATCGAGGACGGCGGCAACTCGGAGGCACCCCGGCCGCGCGGGCTGCGGTCCGGCCGCGCGGACGCTGGCCGGACACGGCGGCAGGGGCCCCTCCTCGACACGTCACGGTCGGAAGGGACCCCTGCGACCGGCCGGCCACGTGAGCGGGTGCGAACCAGGTGGGGCCGTGGGGCGGTTCAGCAGCCGATCACCCAGTGGTTCGGGCCGGTCTGCTTCAGGGTGCTGCTGGCGAAGGTGTTGTAGAGGCCCATCCGCTGCTGGGAGCCGTTCGCGTAGGCGTACCCACCGGAGTGGTAGGCCCGTCCGGCGGCGACGTGGGTGTAGTTGCTGGCCGTCACGCAGGTGGGGGCGGCGGTCGGCGTCGCGGTGGGGCTGGCGGTGGGGCTGGCCGTCGGGGTGGTGGTCGGTCCCGGGCCGGTGGAACCTCCGTCGAGGCCGAAGTAGAGCGCGTCCCGGTACGCCGAGCAGATGGTGTCCAGGAAGTACGCCGCGGCGGTGCCGCACTGGTCGGCCCCGCTGCCCGGGTCGACCGGGGTGCCGTGGCCCATGCCGGCGACCCGGTAGACCCGTACCCGGTCGTTGCCGTAGGTCTCCAGGGTGGTGCCGCCGGGCAGGTTGGTGGTGTTGGTGGGGGTCTGCGAGACGCCGGCCACGTTGGTCCACTGGTCGCGGGACTCGGTGGCGTTGGCCGTGGCCACCGTGTAGTCGGCGGTACCGTGCCAGATCGCCACCTTCGGCCGGGCGCCGGCGTAGCCGGGGTGGGCGTTGCGGACCAGGGTGCCCCACTCGTCGGGGGTCTTGTTCACGCCCGGGTTCATGCAGGAGAACGCGTTGACCATGCTGGTGGCGCAGCGGTGCGGCACGCCGGCCACGACCGAGCCGCCGGCGAAGACGTCCGGGTACGTGGCGAGCATGGTGGCGGCCATCGCGCCGCCGGCGGAGAGGCCGCTGACGTACACCCGGTTCGCGGCGATGCCGTAGGTGGCCTTCGCGTGGTCGACCATCTGCTTGACGGAGAGCGCCTCGCCCTGCCCCCGGGTCGTGTCGCCGGTCTCGAACCAGTTGAAACAGGAGCTCGAGTTGTTGGCGGACTTCTGCTCGGCCAGGATCAGCGCGAACCGCCACTGGTCGGCGTACTTGCGCCAGCCGGAGTTGGTGAAGTAGCCGGTGGCGTTCTGCGCGCAGCCGTGCAGCAGCACCACGGCGGGAGCGTTGGCGGGCAGGCCGTCCGGCCGGTAGGCGTACATGGCGAGGTTGCCGGGGTTGGAGCCGAAGCCGCTGACCGGGGTCAGGCTGGCGGCCTGTGCGGGTGCGGCGACCACGGCGGCCGCCGTGACGGCGAGGACGGCCCCGGCCAGCACGGCGGCCAACCGGGTGAGGGTGGACGGGGGTCGACGCACGACGGCCTCCAGATGTGAACTGAGTCACTCGAATTGCCGCGACGTTACGCCGACATGACGAGGACGTGACATGGCCGCCGTTCACATATTCACCATCGCCGACGTGTGGCCCTGCGGGGAGTCCACGAGGTTCCGTGTCCGGCCGGTCTGTCACCGGGTGGTTGGTAACGTCCGCTCCGTGCCGACTTCCCCGTCCCTGGTCTCCGGGCCGCCCGCGCCGTCGTCCGCCCCGCCCCGGAGCCGCCGGGCGGACCTGGTGATGGCGTTGGTCGCGCTCGCCCTGGCGGTCTGGGTCACCAGCGGGCTCTGGCGGGACCCGAACGGACGGGCGATCACCGTCAACTCCAGCGACCAGGCCCTCTTCGAGTGGCTGCTGGCCTTCGGCGCGCACGCGCTCACCCACGGCGACAACCCGCTCTTCACGTACCTGCTCAACGTCCCGGACGGGGTCAACCTGGCGGTCAACACCTCGATCACCGTGTACGCGGCGGTGTTCGCGCCGCTGACGTACCTGGTCGGCCCGCCCGCGACGTTCCTGGTGATCCTCACCCTCAACCTGGCCGCCACCGCGCTGGCCTGGTACTGGTTGCTCTCCCGGCACCTGGTCCGCACCCCGCTGGCCGCCGGGGTCGGCGCACTGGTGATCGCCTTCTCCCCCGGCATGGTGTCGCACGCCAACGCCCACCTGAACTGGTCCGCCGGTTGGCTGGTGCCGCTGCTGGTGTGGCGGCTGTTCGCGCTCCGGGAGCCGGGCCGCTGGCTGCGCAACGGGGTGGTCTTCGGGGTACTGGTCGCGGTCGCCTTCTCGATCGCGGCCGAGGGGCTGTTCTTCACCGCCCTCGCCCTCGTCGTGTTCCTCGCCGTCTGGGTGGCGCACCCGGCGAACCGGGCCACCGTACGCGCCGCGCTGCCGGACTTCCTGCGCGGCGTCGCGGTCACCGCCGTGGTCGCCGGGGTGCTGCTGGCGTACCCGCTCTGGCTGCACTTCGCCGGACCGCAGCGGTTCCACGGCACCGGCTTCGACCCGGTGGTCCACTCCGAGGACATGGCGGCGTACCTGGCGTACCCGCGCCGCTCGCTGGCCGGTGAGGCCGGGCTCGGCACCTCGCTGGCCCCGAACCCGACCGAGGAGAACTCGTTCTTCGGCATCCCGCTGCTGCTGCTCGCCCCGGTCTGCTTCGGCTTCCTGTGGCGGCACGCCACCGCCACCCGCCGGGCCACCCTCCTCGCCCTCGGGGTGACCGCGGTGGTGTTCACGGTGCTCTCCTGGGGACCGCAGGCCGTGATCGACGGCGAGCGGACCGGCGTCGCCCTGCCGTTCGAGTGGCTGGGCCGGCTACCGGTGATCAACGCCGCCCTGCCGGCCCGGCTGGCGCTGGTGGTCGCACCCGTGATCGGGCTGCTGCTGGCGTACACCGTCGACCGGCTGCGCACCGACCCGCCCCGGCACCGGTCGACCACGCTGGCCTGGGCGGTCGGGTACGCGGTGGCGCTGCTGCCGCTGCTGCCCGCCCCGCTGCTGACCATCGCGCGGGAGCCGATCCCGGCGTTCGTCACCTCCGGCGCGTGGCGCGAGCACGTCTCCCCCGGCGGGGTGCTGACCCCGATCCCGCTGACCGTGGACGTCACCCCGGACGGGCAGCGCTGGCAGGCGTACGCCCTGGCCCACCGGCAGGGTGAGTTCGCCCTGCCGGCCGGCTTCTTCCTCGGCCCCGGCGGGCCGGACGGCCGGGGCCGGATCGGGCCGGTACCGCGCACCTTCGACTCGTTGATGGACCAGGCCGGGCGGACCGGACGGGTGCCGATCATCACCGACGGGACGCGGGAACTGGTCCGGGAGGATCTGCGGCACTGGCGGGTGGAGGCGGTCGTCCTCCCCGACCGGGTACACGGCGCGAAGTACGACCTCGACGAGGAATCGCTGCGGCGGGCGGCCACCGAGCTGCTCGGCCCGCCGCAGCGGGTGCAGGACGTCTGGCTCTGGACGATCCCGCCGGCCTGACCCGAACTGGACCGCCCACCGGCCCGGGAGAGCGGGTCCGGGAGAACGGCCCGACCGCGCCGGCCCGGGAGAACGGCTCCGGGAGAGCGGCTCGGGGAGAGCGGCTCGGGGAGAGCGGCTCGGGGAGAGCGGGTCGGCCGGGTGAGCCGGCTCACCGGGGTCGGCGGGTCCGGCCGGTACTACGCTGGACGACGTGACCACGACGACGTCCGACCTGACCTCGGTCCACGCCGGCCTTCTCGACTACCAGGCCGCCTGGGACGAGCAGCGCCGGCTGCACGAGGCGGTGGTGGCCGGCGAGAGCCCCGACACCGTGCTGCTGCTGGAGCACCCGAGCGTCTACACCGCCGGCAAGCGCACCGAGCCGTGGGACCGCCCGATGGACGGCACCCCGGTCGTCGACGTGGACCGGGGCGGCAAGATCACCTGGCACGGGCCGGGGCAGCTCGTCGGCTACCCGATCGTGCGGCTGCCCGACCCGGTGGACGTGGTGGCCTACGTCCGCCGCACCGAGCAGCTGCTGATCGACGTGTGCGCCGAGTTCGGGCTGCCCGCCGACCGGGTGGAGGGCCGCAGCGGGGTGTGGGTACCGGCCGACGACCGGGGTCCGGCCCGCAAGGTCGCCGCGATCGGCATCCGGGTCTCCCGGGGCGTCACCCAGCACGGCTTCTCGCTCAACTGCGACTGCGACCTGACGCACTTCGACCGGATCGTGCCCTGCGGCATCCGGGATGCCGGCGTCACCTCGCTCAGCGCGGAGCTGGGCCGTCCGGTCACCGTGGCCGACGCGCTGCCGGTGGTCGAACGGCACCTGGCCACCCTGCTCGCCTGAACCCGTCGTCCGACCCGCACGCCCTCCGACCCGCACGGCTTCGGCGCGCACGGCTTCGGCGATCTGGCGGTGTCCGACGAGCCGGACACCGCCAGATCGGCGTAACGCAGACCGACCGCCGCAGACCGACCGACCCGGGCCGACCGACGCGGGCCGGGCCGACCGACGCGACCCGGACCGACCGACGCGACCCGGACCGACCGACGCGGGCCGACCCGGGCCGGGCGGGTTACGGGGTCAGGCGGTGCAGGTCGCGCGGGAAGGCGGTCACCTCGCGCACGTTGGCCGCGCCGACCAGGCGGGCGACCAGGCGTTCCAGGCCGATGGCGAAGCCGCCGTGCGGTGGCATGCCGTGCCGGAACGCGTCCAGGTAGCCGGCGTACGGCCCGGCCGGCTCGCCCCGGGCGGCCAGCGCCGCCAGGTAGTCGTCGTGCCGGTGCAGCCGCTGTCCGCCGGTGACCAGCTCCACCCCCCGGAACAGCAGGTCGAACCCGTTGGAGTAGCCCGGACGCGCCGGGTCGGGGTGGGTGTAGAAGGGGCGTTTCGCCATCGGGTAGCCGGTGACGAAGAGGAAGTCGCAGCCGTGCTCACGCCGGGCCCACTCGCCCAGGGCCCGTTCGTGTGCCGGGGCGAGGTCGGGTTCGTCGGCCGGAGCGCCCGCGATGGCCAGCGCCTCGGTGAAGTGCACGGCGGGGATCTCCGCCGGCACCTCCGGAACGGTCGCGTCGAGCAGTCGCAACGCCGGCCCGGCCCGGTCGGCGACGGTGGCGAGGAGCCCGGCGAGGGTGTCCCGGAGCACGGCCATGACGTCCCGGTGGTCGGTCACGAAGCCCACCTCGACGTCGAGTGAGGTGTACTGCGCCAGGTGGCGGGTGGTGTCGTGCGGCTCGGCCCGGAACACCGGGCCGACCTCGTAGACCCGTTCCAGGACGCCGACCAGGAGCTGCTTGTAGAACTGCGGCGACTGGGCCAGGTACGCCGGCCGCCCGAAGTAGTCCAGGGCGAAGACGTTCGCCCCGCTCTCCGTGGACGAGCCGACGATCTTCGGAGTGTGGATCTCCACGAAGCCCCGGGCGTCCAGGGTGGCCCGGAACCCGGCGACCGCCGCCGCCGAGACGCGCAGCGCCGCCGACCGGCGCGGGTGCCGCAGCGCCACCGGGGCGAGGTCGAGCTGGGTGGGCAGGCTCGCGGTCAGGGTCGGCCGGAACAGGTCGAAGCCCGGCGGTACGGCCGGCGGGCCGAGTGGTCGTACCGCCGGGTCGGTCAGCTCGACCCCGCCGGGGGCGGCCGGGTTCGCGGTGACCGTGCCGACCACCTCGATGACCGTCTCCTCGGTCGACGCCTCGACGACCGCGCGGACGGCCGGGTCGGTGACCACCACCTGAGCGGTTCCGGTGGCGTCCCGGACGATCAGGAAGGCCACCGACTTGAGCAGCCGGCGGCGGTGGATCCAGCCGGCGATCCGGACGATCGTGCCGACGTGGGTGGGAAGCTGGGCGGAAAGGATGCGTTGCATCTGGTGACCTCCTTGATCAATCGCAACGCGATCCCCAGGGAGGTGTGGGCGAGCGGGAGCCTCGCGGTGCCACCACACCTTCGCTCCCGCCGCGGCGGGAGCCTCGTTGGTCGCCTTTTCACCGGGGCCAGCCGGGCGGGGTCTACTGGGCGCGGGGCGTCCCGCCGCCGTTCTTCCCGCAGCTCGGGAGGGTCTTCACGCACCGTCGCCAGACCGCCTCGCAGCACTTCGGCGGCTCTCTGCACTGGCTCGGCGGGGCGCTACTCGGCTCCGTCGTCGCTCGGGTGGCACGCTACCGGTCGCCGCCCCGGAACCGACAGCGTTTTCCGGCCGGACCCGGGTGAGTGGACTCACGTACCCGGGGGCGTGACGCCGGTCGCCCGAAGTGCATCGACAGGTACCAGCGGGCGTAGGCTCGATCGCGTGACCATCGAGCAGTCCGCGCCGACCACCGCCCAGGCTCCGCGCTCCGCCACCGTCGCCCCGGAGGGGCGGCGCCTGCTGCGGATCGAGGCACGCAACGCGGAGACGCCGATCGAGCGCAAGCCCCCGTGGATCAAGGTCAAGGCCAAGATGGGGCCGGAGTACACGTCGCTGCGGGGGCTGGTCTCCCGGGAGGGGCTGCACACCGTCTGCCAGGAGGCCGGCTGCCCGAACATCTACGAGTGCTGGGAGGACCGGGAGGCGACCTTCCTCATCGGTGGTGACCAGTGCACCCGGCGCTGCGACTTCTGCCAGATCGACACCGGCAAGCCGGCCGAGTTCGACGCCGACGAGCCGCGCCGGGTCGCCGAGTCGGTGGCCGCGATGGGGCTGCGCTACGCGACCGTCACCGGTGTCGCCCGGGACGACCTGCCCGACGGTGGCGCGTGGCTCTACGCCGAGACGGTCCGCCAGATCCACGCTCTCCAGGCCGGCTGCGGCGTCGAGCTGCTGATCCCGGACTTCAACGCGGTGCCGGCCCAGCTCGCCGAGGTCTTCGGATCGGGGCCGGAGGTGCTCGCGCACAACGTGGAGACGGTGCCCCGGATCTTCAAGCGGATCCGGCCGGCGTTCCGCTACGAGCGTTCCCTGGACGTGATCCGGCAGGCGCGGGCCGCCGGCCTGGTCACCAAGAGCAACCTGATCCTCGGTATGGGCGAGGAGCGCGCCGAGGTCACCCAGGCGCTGCGCGACCTGCACGAGTCGGGCTGCGAGCTGATCACCATCACCCAGTACCTCCGTCCCACCCCGCGCCACCACCCGGTCGAGCGCTGGGTCAAGCCGGAGGAGTTCGTCGAGCTGCGCGCGGAGGCCGAGGAGATCGGGTTCGCCGGGGTGATGAGCGGGCCGCTGGTGCGCTCGTCGTACCGGGCGGGGCGGCTCTACCGGCAGGCCCTGGAGGCCCGCGCGGCCAGCCCGGTGGGCTGAGGCGCACCCCGGATCATCCCTTCACCGTGTCCATTCGGACACGCTCCGCTACGGCGTGCTAGATTCCGCGCGTCCCGCCCGCGGCCGTACCGTCCCACCCTTCGATTTGACGGTTGCCGACGTACGTCGAAGGTGATGAATTTATCTCATGGCCACGCCGCCGCACACCGTCGTCATCGGAGCCGGTCCCGCCGGTCTCACCGCCGCCTACGAGCTGACCCGGCGCAACGCGCCGGTGGAGGTGTTCGAGGCCGACGACGTGGTGGGTGGGATCAGTCGCACCGTGGAGCGCGACGGCTGGCGGTTCGACATCGGCGGGCACCGGTTCTTCACCAAGGTGGCCCGGGTCGAGGAGTTCTGGCACGAGGTCCTGCCGGACAGCGACTTCCTGCTGCGCCCCCGGATGAGCCGGATCCACTACCGGGGCCGGCTCTTCGACTACCCGCTGCGCGCCGGCAACGCGCTGGGCAACCTGGGCGTGGTCGAGGCGGTGCGCTGCGTCGGGTCGTACGTCTGGACCCGGGTCCGGCCGCCGAAGGACCAGAACCACTTCGAGGGGTGGGTCTCCGCCCGGTTCGGCACCCGGTTGTACCGGATGTTCTTCAAGACCTACACCGAGAAGGTCTGGGGGATGCCGGCCACCGAGTTGCAGGCCGACTGGGCCGCCCAGCGGATCAGGAACCTCTCGCTGGCCGGGGCGGTGCGCAACGCGCTGCTGCCCAGGCGCAACCAGAAGGACATCACCAGCCTGATCGAGGAGTTCCAGTACCCGAAGTACGGGCCGGGGATGATGTGGGAACGCTGCGCCGAGCTGGTGGCCAAGGCCGGCGGGACGGTCACCCTGAACAGCTGGGCGCGGACGGTGCACCGGTCCGACGGGCGGGCGGTCGCGGTGACCGTCGCCGACCCGGACGGGCAGCGCCGGATCGAGGTCGACCACGTCGTCTCCAGCATGCCGATCTCCGACCTGGTGCGGGCGATGGACCCGCCGGCCCCGGAGCCGGTGCGGGCCGCCGCCGACGCGCTGCGCCACCGGGACTTCCTCACCGTGGCGCTGGTGGTGCCGGCCGCCGCCGGCTTCCCGGACAACTGGATCTACGTACACACCCCGGGGGTACGGGTCGGCCGGATCCAGAACTTCGGCTCCTGGTCGCCGTACCTGGTCCAGGACGGGTCGACCTGCCTGGGACTGGAGTACTTCGTCAACGAGGGCGACGACCTGTGGACGTCGACCGACGAGGATCTCGTCGCGTTCGGCACCGCCGAGCTGGAGCGGCTCGGCCTGGTTCCGCCGGGCGCGGTCCGCACCGGGTACGTGGTCCGGATGCCGAAGGCGTACCCGATCTACGACGAGGGGTACGAGCAGGCCGTCGACACGATCCGCCGGTGGCTGGCCGAGGCGGTGCCGAACGTGCACCCGGTCGGCCGCAACGGCATGCACCGCTACAACAACCAGGACCACTCGATGCTCACCGCGATGCTCACCGCGGAGAACATCCTCGACGACGCCGGCCACGACATCTGGGCGGTCAACGTCGAGGAGGAGTACCACGAGGAGGGTGCGGCCGGCAGCCCCGACACGGGCCGGCACGGCACCGGCCGGGCCGCGCCGGTGTTCCCCCGCCGCGCCGTCGACTGAGCCGTCCGTCGCGGGCTGCCGGCCGTGGTGATCGGCTGGTACGGCGACCACTACACTTTGCGCCATGGCGAAGCCCCAGGAGAAGGTCTCGTTCGGCCAGCGGCTGAAGCAGATCGGGATGGTGTTCAAGTTCACCGCCAAGCAGGACCGGTGGTTCGCCCCGCTGGTCGCCGGCGCGGTGCTGATCCCGCTCGCGCTGACCGTGGTCGCGGTGCTGAACTGGGGTTGGCTCTGGCTGCCGCTGGGCATCCTGTTCACCCTGCTCGCCGTGCTGATCGTGCTCAACCTGCGGTCCAACCGGGCGATGATGAACGCCGCCGAGGGGCAGCCCGGCGCGGCGGCCTCGATCATGGAGAACATGCGCGGTGACTGGCGGGTCACCCCGGCGGTCAGCTCCACCACCCAGATGGACATGGTGCACCTGGTGATCGGCCGTCCGGGCGTGATCCTGCTCGCCGAGGGCCACCCGCAGCGGGTGCGCGGCCTGCTCGGCCAGGAGAAGCGCCGGCTGGCCAAGGTGATCGGCACCGCGCCGCTCTACGACTACCTGATCGGCAACGAAGAGGGCGAGCTGCCGATCCGCAAGCTGCGCATGACGCTGATGCGACTGCCCCGCAACCTCAGCGGCAAGGACGTCAACTCGCTGGACAAACGGCTCAAGGCGCTCACCGCCCGGCCGCAGCTGCCGAAGGGCGCCATCCCCAAGAACATGCGCCCCAGCAAGGGCCAGTTCCGCCAGTCGCGCGGTCGCTGACCGCTCCGCCCCCGCCATCGAGGGCCTGTCGCCCGGGTCGGCCGACCCGGCGGCGGGCCCTCGCGTCGTACCGGGACGATGCTGGCGTCGCCGCTGCCGCGCCGAGGAGCGCGGAGGTGTCCGGACCGGGGACCAGGGAGCTGTCCGGGCCGGCGGGGCACCCCGGCGGGCGGGACGGTCAGGAGGGGGCGGGCCCGGGACGCGGGGCCGGAACGATCACGGAACCGGCCAGCCGGTCGTGCAGGCCCCGGCGCTTGTCGTCCATGACCAGGGCCGGCACGACCAGGGCGAGCAGCAGACCGCGCAGCAGCGCGCGGCCGACGCCGATCCGGCCGCCGTCGGCCCAGGACAGGCACCGGATCCGGGTGATGTACATGCCCGGGGTCTGGGCGAAGAGGCCGAGGAAGATGCCGTACTCGACGACCAGCACCAGCACCGGGGCCCAGCCGTCGGTCAGCGGGTCCGCGAAGAAGTTCGACACCAGCAGGCAGAGCACCCAGTCGACCACCAGCGCGCCGAAGCGGCGACCCAGGCTGGGCGGGGTGAAAGCGGGATCGGTGGCGGGGGGCACCGGGCGATGGGACATGCTCACAGCAGCCAAGGCTAGTCGGGGCGGAAACCCCGACGACGGGGACGTCGATCGGCGTTACCGGACGGCCGGGGCGGGTATCGTCCGAACGGGGACCAGGGACGGCTCGACGGCGCGCCGTGACGACCCTCACCGGCACGAAAGAGCAGCCCGAGCGGGTCGTAACACGGCAGAAACAGCAAGGACATGGCCGAGCAACCCCCCGGCCATAGCGTCGCCAAGCAGCCAGCCACCCGTGGACGTGCCAGGAGGACGTGTGTTCGCCAATCCCGAGGAACTCCTGCGATACCTGAAGAACGAGGACGTCAAGTTCGTCGACGTACGGTTCTGTGACCTGCCCGGCGTGATGCAGCACTTCAACATGCCGGTCGAGTCCGTCGACGACGCCCTCCTCACCGAGGGCCTCGCCTTCGACGGGTCCTCGATCCGCGGCTTCCAGGCGATCCACGAGTCGGACATGCTCCTGCTCCCCGACGTCGCCTCCGCCTTCATCGACCCCTTCCGCGCGCAGAAGACCCTCGCGCTGAACTTCTTCATCCACGACCCGTTCACCCGTGAGGCGTACTCCCGGGACCCGCGCAACGTGGCGAAGAAGGCCGAGGCGTACCTCGCGGCCAGCGGCATCGCCGACACGGCGTACTTCGGCGCCGAGGCCGAGTTCTACATCTTCGACTCGATCCGGCACGAGACCTCCGCGCACCAGTCGTTCTACTACATCGACTCGATCGAGGGCGCGTGGAACAGCGGCCGTGAGGAGGCCGGTGGCAACCGCGGCTACAAGACCCCGTACAAGGGCGGCTACTTCCCGGTCCCGCCGGTCGACCACTACGCCGACCTGCGCGACAGCATCGTGCGCCGGCTCGTCGACACCGGCTTCACCGTCGAGCGCTCGCACCACGAGGTTGGCACCGCCGGTCAGTCCGAGATCAACTACCGGTTCTCCACCCTGCTGCACGCCGCCGACCAGCTCCAGCTCTTCAAGTACATCGTGAAGAACGAGGCCTGGGCCAACGGCAAGACCGCGACCTTCATGCCGAAGCCGATCTTCGGCGACAACGGCTCGGGCATGCACACCCACCAGAGCCTCTGGCTCAACGGCGAGCCGCTGTTCCACGACGAGACCGGCTACGCCGGGCTGTCCGACACCGCCCGCTGGTACATCGGTGGCCTGCTGCACCACGCCCCGTCGCTGCTCGCCTTCACCAACCCGACGGTCAACTCCTACCGCCGCCTGGTGCCGGGCTTCGAGGCGCCGGTCAACCTGGTCTACTCCCAGCGCAACCGCTCCGCCTGCACCCGCATCCCGGTCACCGGCAACAACCCCAAGGCCAAGCGGGTCGAGTTCCGCGTTCCGGACCCGTCGGCCAACGTCTACCTCGCCTTCTCGGCGATGATGATGGCCGGCCTGGACGGCATCAAGAGCAAGATCGAGCCGCCGGCCCCGATCGACAAGGACCTCTACGACCTCCCGCCGGAGGAGTGGGGCGACGTCAAGCAGGTCCCGGGCTCGCTGTCCGAGGTGCTCGACGCGCTCGAGGCCGACCACGACTACCTGCTCGACGGCGGGGTCTTCACCCCCGACCTGATCTCCACCTGGGTGGAGTGGAAGCGGGCCAACGAGGTCGACCCGGTGCGCCTGCGCCCGACCCCGCACGAGTTCGCGATGTACTTCGACTGCTGACGAGGTCGACAGGCACCATGGCAGCCCCCGGGAGCGTGCTCCCGGGGGCTGTCCCGTGCTCCTCGACGACCGCCGGCCTCACCACCGGCGCGTCGACGGGTCCGGTCGGGTCCGTCGCCGGCGTCGGCGCCACCACGCCGCCGCGCCGACCGCCGCCACCGACCCGGCCAGCAGTTCGACGATCTGGCCGAGCGGCCAGTACAGGGCGAGGAGCCAGCGGACCGCGCCCTCGGCCCGGGACGGCGCGGGCCCGCCGAAACCGTCGAGCAGGTTGGCCGGCACCTCGACGAACAACGCGCTCTCGGGCAGGTCGACCAACCGGTGCCGGCTGCCGTCGGTGCGGAACGCCATGAGTTCGACGCCGCCGACGGCCCACCAGTCGAGGTCCGACCAGTTCGGGTCGTTCGCGGCTTTGACCAGGCCCTTCTCCGGCTCGTACACGGCCACCACCGCCGCGCCGTCGCGTTGCCAGCCCAGTACCCGGGCGGCCAGCCCGCGCGCGGGAGCGAGCCTCGGGCCGTCGGTCGGCTGCCCGTCGTCGGCGTCCAGGTACCGGAGGTCGAACGTCCTGCGCCGGAGACTCGCCTCGTCACAGGCGGCCTCGCCCGTACAGCCGTCCACCGAGTAGACGGCGATCCGTCCGCCGTCCGGCAGCCATGCTCCCCGCCCGGCAAGGCGGTCGGTGCCGCCGAGATCGGCCAGTTTCCGCAGCGAATTGCCGGCGAGGTCGATGACGTGCAGGGCGTCCCCGGTCGCCACCGCGATCCGCGCCCCGTCCGGCGAGAAGGCCGCGAAGTCACCCACCCGCCGGAGGCCGGGAACGTCGGGCAGCGGGTGCGCCCGACCCGTCCTCAGGTCGAGCAGGCGCAGCCTGCCGTTCGCCCTCGGGTCGCCGCCCGCCCCGGACGCGTACTGGAGGATCGACAGACCGTCCGGGGACCAGAGCACCGGATCGCCTCCGTCGTACTGGACCAGCGCGCCGGTGGACAGGTCGACGACCACGGTCTGCTCCCGGCCGTCGTCCGGCCAGCGTGCGCCCTCCAGCCACGGCCGGTCGGCCAGGAACCGGCCGTCCGGGGAGAGCAGCAGGCCACCCAGTCCGGTGTCGGTCTCGCCGACGGTGCGGGCCAGTCGGTACCGGCCGTTCTGTCCGACGACGAGGCTGCGGCCCTCCCAGCCCCAGACGTCGCTGCCGCGCAACTCGTGGTCACCCGCGACGACGATCGCGGCCGGCCCGGGTGGCGCCGCGAGGACGGTCCCCTCGCCGGTGATCGGCGGGTACACGGTGGACGGCACGGTGGCCGGCGGGGCGCCGGCCGGCAGGGCTCCCGGCCCGCCGTGGCCGGGCAGCAGCGCAGCGGTGACGCCGACGGTGACCACCGCCAGCCCGACGAGACCGGTGTTCCGGACCCGGCGACGGCGGACCCCCCTGCGTCGGGTGTCCGCCGCGACCCGTGCCGGACGCGCCTGGTCGGCGATGCGGGTCAACACGTCGGTCAGCGGCGATCGGCTCACGACGTCACCTCCAGCAGCTCGGCCAGTTCGGGGGCGAGGGTGCGCAGGCGGGCCAGCCCGTCGCGGACCTGGCTCTTGACGGTGCCCACCCCGCAGCCGAGAACCTCGGCGGTCTCCGCCTCGGTGAGGTCCTCGAAGTACCGCAGGACCAGGGCCGCGCGTTGCCTGGGGCCCAGCCTGGCCAGGGCCTGCTGCACCGCGACGGTCACGCCCACCTGGTCGGTGCGGTCCGGTAACGGTCGGTCGACGCCGGTCAGCGACACCTGCGTGATCCGCCGCGCCCGCCGCCACCAGGAGACGTGCTGGTGGTAGAGGACCTTGCGGACGTACGCGTCGGGGTCGCCCCCGGCGGCCAGCCGTTCCCAGCGCCCCGCGACGCTGAGGAACGTCTGCTGGACCAGGTCCTCGGCCAGGTGGTGATCGCCGGTGAGCAGGTAGGCGATTCGTGACAGGCCCAGGGTGCGGGCCCGCACGTACGCCTCGAACGACGGCAGATCGGTATCCACCCACGCCACCTCCTGCCTACCTCCACGCCGTCGACGGGCCCGAGGGAGGGGACCGAATTCTCCGATCGGGTGGGAACGACCCTCGCGTCCGACGGCAGGCGGTGTCCAGCCGGGCCGACCCTTGTACCGCCTACCGGCATATCTTCGTCTCCGATATATTGCGGCGATGGACACGACGCTGCGGGAACCCACGTTCCTCATCCTCACCGCGCTGGCCGGCGGGCCGCTGCACGGCTACGCGATCATCCGCGAGGTCGCCACGCTCTCCGACGGGCGGCTGTCGCTGCGTCCCGGAACGCTCTACGGCGCACTGGACCGACTGACCGACACCGGCCTGGTCGACCTCGACCGGGAGGAGCAGGTCGACGGACGGCTGCGCCGCTACTACCGGCTCTCCCCCACCGGGGAGAGCACGCTGGCCGCCGAGACCGAGCGGCTACGGCGCAACGTCGAGGTCGCCACCGCCCGGTTACGGGCCCGGTCGCACGCTGCCCGACCGGCCACCGCTCCCCGTACCGCCGGAGGGCTGGCGTGAACGACCTGGAGCGCCGCTACCGTCGCCTGCTGCGCGCGTACCCACCGGAGTACCGCCGCACGCGCGGCGACGAGATCGTCGGTACGTACCTCGACCTGGCCGGTCCGCACGACCGGCGGCCCTCGCTGGCGGACGCCGCGGACCTGCTGCGCGGCGGACTGCGCCAGCGGTTACGGGCCGCCGGGGCCACCGACGTGCTCCCCGGCGTACGCCTCGCCGCCACGCTTGCCCTCACCGCCGCGACCGTGCTGGCCGCCGGGTGGTTCGTCCGGGACCTGCACCCGCCGCACGCGGACCTGGGCTACCCCAGCGTCGGTCCGTTCGCCTCGGTCGGGGTACTGGCCTGGGTGGCCTGGCTGCTGGCCGCCGTCGTCGCCGGCCTCGCCCCCGGCCGGTCGACCCGCGTCGCGGTGGCCGTGGCCGTCCTGCTCACCGTCGCCGTGGTGCCACTGGGCGCGGTGCCGGCGCTGCCCCGTCCGGCGCTGTCCGTACTGGCCCCGCAGATCGCGCTCGGCCTGCTGACGCTCGCCCTGCCGGCCCACCCGCCGATCGGGAGTCGGTGGTTGCCGGCCCTCGCCGGGCTGGTGACGGCGCTCGCCACGCTCCACCTGGCTCCCGGGCTGAGTGACGGCTGGGGCTACTACGGCTGGACCACCGTCACCCTCCTGTCCACGGTCGGCGTCGGGCTGCTGGTCGTCGTGGCCCTGCTCGCCGCCGGTCTCGCCCTGGCCCGGGACACCCGGGGCCTGTGGGCCACCCTGACGCTGCTCGGCCCGGTGGGCCTGCTCACCCTGCACTCCCTCGCCGGGGCCATCCCGGTGGCCGGGCTCGCCCAGAACCCCACCTGGGCGTCGCTGGCCGGCACGGCGGTGGTGGTCAGCGCCGTCGGTGTCGGCGCACTGCCGTCGGCGGTGCTGCTGCGTCGCCGCGTCATGAGGCGGTAGCAGGAGTTCCCTGCTCGTCACGAGGTGGTGGCAGGAGCCCTCTGCTCGTCCCCGGGTGGTAGCCGGGGACCTCTGCCACCACCGCTGCGGCGAACGGCGAGCACCGCCAGCCAGAGCACCAGGACGGTCATCAGGATCGCGCCGGGGGCCTTGGTGAACCGGGCCAGGTTGGTGCCGTCGGGGAGGGTGAGGAAGGCCGCCACCGCGCCGGGCACCAGGAACCAGGCCGTCCGGGTGGCGGCCACCGCCAGCACCGCCAGCGGCCAGATCGCGTACCAGGGGTGGAAGACCGGGGCGAGGGCGACCGTGGCGGCCAGGGCGAGCCCGGCGCCGGTGAGCGCGGCGCGCGGCCGGGCGACGGCCAGCCGGGTCACCCGCTGCCGGACGGTGCCGAGTCGGCGCAGGCCCCGCCAGGCGCGGAACCAGAGCACCACCAGCAGTACCGCGAGCAGCGCCACGGCGACCGCACGGGCCACCGGCACCGCGTCCGGGTCCCGGCCGAGCAGCCGGCCGGCGTAGTCGACGGTGAACCCCACGGCCGTCGGAGGGGACGTCCACTGCTCGGAGTCGCCGCTGCGGGTCAACCCACCGATCCAGCCGAACCCGAGCCCGGCGGCCGCCGAGGCACCCAGCAGGGCGGCTACCGCGCCGGCGACCAGCCAGACCCCGTCGCGCAGCAGCGCCCGGAAGGTGACGACGCCCGCCACCGCGCCCAGGGCCGCGAACGGCAGCACCACCAGCGCGGTGACCTTCACCGCCACGGCCAGCCCGAGCAGCGCCCCACCGAGCAGCAGCCGGGGCCGCTGCCCGGGGTGGCGGACCACCAGCAGCAGGCCGGCCAGCAGCAGGCCGACCATCACCGCGTCGTTGTGCGCCCCGGCGACCAGGTGCACACCGACCAGCGGGCAGGCCAGCACCAGCCAGACCGCCCGCCGCGCGGGCACCCCGGCCGCGCGGGCCAGCCCCGGCAGGCAGGCGGCGGCGAGGAGCAGCCCGAGCACGGCGACCACCCGCAGCAGCGCGACGGTGCCGAGCAGCGAGCCGCCGAGGGCGGCGGCGGCCCCGGCGAGCAGCACGAAGACCGGCCCGTACGGGGCGGCGGTGTCCCGCCAGATCGGGGAGATCGCGTCCAGCCAGGGGCAGCCGGCGGCGGCCACCCCACCGGCGTACGGGTCACCGCCGGCGGCGTACACCCAGCCCTGGCAGGCGTACGAGTAGACGTCGCGGCTGCCGGTCGGCAGGGTGACCAGCAGCGGCAGCGTCCACAACCCGGCGGTGAGGTACGCCCAGCGCGTCGACGGGACGTCGTGCCGGGCCGCCCACCACGCGCCGACCAGTCCGGCGGTGCCGACCAGCCAGGCGGTCAGCAGGAGCGGACCGTGCTCGCCGCGCCAGATGGAGACCGGGGTGACCCCGCCGGTGAACTCCGGGAGGACCCCGCCCAGCCGGGAGGCCACGGCGAGCAGCACGGCAGCGGCGAGCCCGCCCCAGCGGACCAGCCGCAGCCGCGCCGCGCCGGTCGGATCGGCCCGGTGACCGGCGGACGGGTCGGTGCCCCGGCTGGCCGACGGGTCGCCCCCGCTCTCGGTCGTCCGCGTCACCTCAGCACCCTCCCCGGGGACGCAGCGAGCTGGTCAGCCGGTACTCCCCCGCACCGTCGACCCGGACCGTCACCCAGTCGTCCGGGCCCCGGGCGAGGCAGCCGTCCGGCCCCTCCAGGCTCAGCCACCGGGACCACCGGACGCGGACCAGCAGGTCACCGGCGCCCGCCGGGGCGGTGAACCGCACCTGGCCCGGGTCGGTGGCGACCAGCCGGCCGGGGGCGGCCACCAGCGGCGTCGGGTCGGCGACCGCGTAGAGCCGCCAGGTGCCGTCGCGCCACACCTCGGTCAGGTACGGCAACCCGCCGGCGACCAGGTCGGCCTCCTCCCGGGCCCAGCGGTCGGGCACGCTGTCCGGAGCGAGCGCGACGTACTGGACGGCGGTGCGACGCAGCCAGTCGGCGTACGTGTCGGCGTCCAGCCCGGCGCGGTAGAAGAGCGCGTTGCGGTCGGTGTCCACCTGCCGTTCCCAGCCCCGGGCCAGCGGCACGGTCGACGGCAGGTACGCCGACTCCCAGTGGTCGCGCAGCGGCACCACCTCGACCCGGCCGACCGGGGCGCGACGGGCCAGTTCGTCGGCGAGCGGCCGGTAGAAGGCGGCGGACGACTCCGGCGATCCGGCCCGTCCCAGGTCGGAGGTCATCACCGGGTTCTGCCACCAGACGGTGGCGGCGAGCAGCGCGGCCAGCCACCCGGTGGGCAGTACCGCATAGCCGGCCAGCACGGGCAGCGCGAAGAGCATCGGCAGCCGCAGCGCGTTCGACCCGATCGGGGTGGGCAGGTAGTACGCGCCGACCAGCAGCAGCACGGCCAGCGCGGCCCCGGTCCGCAGCACCCGGCGTCGCCGGGGCAGCACGAACAGCACCAGCACGGCCAGCGCCACGTTGATCCGCATCGACTCGGCGGTGTACGGCTGGGTACCGCCGTTGCCGAAGAGCACCGCCATCGGGGCGAGCGCGACCGCCGGCGCGAAGCAGAGGGTCAGCGCCTCGCCGAGCGGCCGGTCGATCCGCCAGCCGCCGGGCAGTGGCCGACCCGGACCGGTCCCCGGTCGCAGGCTGGTCAGCAGCAGCGCCGCGCCGGCCAGGCCGGTGAAGAGGCCGGCGACCGGGCTGGCCCAGGTGGCGAGGGCGGCGAGCAGGGCGGCGAGGACGAGCCGCAGCGGGCGGGCCGGCCGGTCGGCGGAGACCGCGACCAGGGCGGTCAGCCCGAGGGCCAGCCCGAAGGCGAAGGTGATCCGGCCGCTGGCCAGGTTGCCGACCAGCACCACCGCGCCGAGCAGTCCGGCCAGCAGCGGTCGCCGGGCCCGGTGCCGGACGAACAGCCAGCCCAGCGCGGCGGCGGCGACCACGGCGGCGACCGCGCCGACGACGCGTACCCCGAACAGGGCGCCCAGGCCGGCGGTGAGCAGGCTGTAGCCGTACTGGTGGACCCCGCCGTACCAGCCGAGGTCGACGGGGGCGGTGCCGTGCCGGTCGACGAAGTCGGCGCGGGCGACCTGGGCGGCCAGGTCGGTGCCCATCGGCGGGGCGAGCAGGAACACCGCCGCGAGCAGCAGAGCCGCCCCGGCGACCAGCAGCGGGACCGGCCGCCGACGGCCGGACGCCGGTGCGGTCCCCGTCCGGGGGGCGGCGGAGCGGGCCGGGGCGGGCGGGTGCGGCGCCGGTTCAGGCATCGAGGACGTGTTCCATGGCGGTGCGGCAGCGCCGGGCGGTGCGCAGGTACTCGTCGAGGAACTCGCCGGGGTCCTCCGCGCCGAGCAACTGGACCACGCCGGCCAGTTCCACGCCGTGCCGGGGCAGCTGGTCGCCGTCCCGGCCCCGGACCAGCATCAGCGCGTTGCGGACCTGCGCGGCCGTCGTCCAGCCGGCGGCCATCGCGGCGGCGTCGGCCGGGTCGACCAGGCCGGCGTCGCGGGCGGCGGCCAGCGCCCCGAGGGTACGCGTGCCGCGCAGTTCCGGGTGCCGGCCGGCGTGCTGGAGCTGGAGGAGCTGCACCGCCCACTCGACGTCGGCGAGTCCGCCCCGGCCGAGCTTGGTGTGGGTGGCCGGGTCCGCGCCCCGGGGCAGTCGTTCGGTCTCCACCCGGGCCTTCATCCGGCGGATCTCGACGACCTGTTCCCGGGTGAGTCCGTCGGCCGGGTGACGTACCGGCTCGATCATCGCCTCGAACTCGGCGCCGAGGTCGGCGTCGCCGCAGACGAACCGGGCGCGCAGCAGGGCCTGCGCCTCCCAGACCCGCGACCAGCGGGCGTAGTACTGGGCGTACGCGGCGAGGCTGCGCACCAGCGGGCCCTGCCGACCCTCCGGTCGCAGGTCGGCGTCCACCCCGAGGGCCGGGTCCGGCGCGGGCATGCCGAGCAGCCGGCGCAGTTCCTCGGCGATGCCCTGCGCGGCGGCGCTGGCCGCGCTCTCCTGGTCCCCCGGCGGGGCGTCGTAGACGAAGAGCACGTCGGCGTCGGAGAGGTAGTTCGACTCGTACCCGCCGAGGCGGCCCATGCCGATCACCGCGAACCGGAGTCCGGGCACGTCCGGGCGGGTGGCCCTTGCGATGCGCAGCGCGGCGGTGAGGGTGGCGTCGGTGACCGCGGCCAGGGCGGCGCCGACGGCGCTGACGTCCGGCGGCGTCTCCCGGGCCGCCCGTGGGGCGAGCGTGCCGGCCCGGCTGAGCACGTCGGCGCAGGCCAGCCGGACCAGTTCGCGGCGGCGCAGCGCGCGGACCGCCCGGGTGGCCTGGACCGGGTCGGCGTGCCGGGCCGCCGCCGCGGTGAAGCCGTCGCAGAGCACGTCCCGGGGGCGCGGGGTCAGCTCGCTCTCCTGGGCCAGCAGGCGCAGCGCCTCCGGCTCCCGGGCGAGCAGGTCGGCGGCGTACCGGGACAGCGAGAGCACCCGGGCCAGTCGGCGGGCCACCGGCCCCTCGTCACGCAGCAGCCGCAGGTACCACGGGGTGCTGCCGAGTGAGTCGGAGACCTGCCGGTAGTTGAGCAGCCCCCGGTCCGGCTCGGGAGCGTCGGCGAACTCGCTGAGCAGCACCGGGAGCAGGGTGCGCTGGATGGCGGCGGTGCGGCTCACCCCGCCGGTGAGGGCCTGGAGGTGGCGCAGCGCCCCGGCCGGGTCGGCGAAACCGAGGATCTCCAACCGGTTCCGGGCCGCCTCGGGGGTCAGCCGCAGCCCGTCGAGCGGCACCCGGGCCACCGACTCCAGCAGCGGCCGGTAGAGCAGCTTGGCGTGCAGCCGGCGTACCTCGGTGGCGTGGGTGACCCACTCGGCGCGGAACTCCTCGACGCCGCTGCGCCCCGGCTTGGCGGTGTAGCCGAGCGCGGCGGCGAGCCAGCGCAGCCCGGCCGGCTCGGCCGGCACGGTGTGGGTACGGCGCAGGCCCTGGAGCTGGAGGCGGTGCTCGACGCCGCGCAGGAAGCGGTACCCCCGCAGCAGTCCCTCGCCGTCGGCCCGGCCCACGTAGCCCCCGGCGACCAGGGCGCGCAGCGCGGGGATGGTGCCCGGTTCGCGCAGTGACTCGTCGCCCCGGCCGTGCACCAGTTGCAGCAGCTGCACGGCGAACTCGATGTCGCGCAGTCCGCCCGGACCACGCTTGATCTCGCGTTCCAGCTCCTTCGGCGGGATGTTCTCGATGATCTTTTTACGCATGGCGCGGACGTCGGAGACCGCCTCCGGGCGTTCGGCGGCGCGCCACAGCAGCGGGGCGAGCTGGTCGATCCACTCGCGGGCCAGGGCCAGGTCACCGGCGGCCGGGCGGGCCTTCAGCAGCGCCTGGAACTCCCAGGTGCGCGCCCAGCGGCGGTAGTAGGCGAGGTGGCTGGCGAGGGTGCGGACCAGCGGCCCCCGGTTGCCCTCGGGGCGCAGCGCGGCGTCCACCGGCCAGGCGACCAGCCCACAGATGTGGATCAGCCGGGTGGCGACGGTGGTGGCCACGGTCAGGTCGGCGTCGTCGTCGGCCACGAAGATCACGTCGACGTCGGAGACGTAGTTCAGTTCGCCGCCGCCGCACTTGCCCATGGCGACCACGGCCAGTCGGGGCACCGGTGTGCCCTCCGGCAGTTCCCCGACCGCGATGTCGTGGGCGGCGGCCAGGGTGGCGTCGGCGAGCGCGGAGAGCGCCGCCATGGTCTGCTCCAGGGCGCGCTCGTCGGTCAGGTCGGCCGCCGCGATCCCCAGCAGGGCCAACCGGTACGCCGCACGCAGCGCCGGGACCGGCTTGTCCGCGCCGAGCGGGCCGAGCCGCCCGTCGACGGTGGGGGCGAGCCCGTCCGGGGCGGTGGCGAGCACCCGCCAGTGGTCCGGGTTGGCGACCAGATGGTCACCGAGCGCCGAGGAGGCACCCAGCACGGCGACCAGCCGGCGGCGCAGCCCCGGGTCGGCGTGCAGCGCCCCGAGCAGCGCCGGCTGCTCGGTGGTCCGGCGCTCGGCCTCGACGATCCGGTGCAGCTGGCGCAGGGCCAGATCCGGGTCGGCCGCGCGGGACAGCGCGGTCAGCAGCTCCGTGGCCGGCTCGTCCGCCGGTTCCTGCGACTCGGGCCGCCACAGGGCGAGCCCGGCCGGGCCGAGCAGGTCGGCGGCGCGCACACCCCCGTCGTCACCGACCACGAAGCCGTACCGGGCGAGGCGGTTGGTCCTGGTGGATCTGGTCATCGCCGGCTCAGTGCCCGAGCAGCGGGAGGGTGGGCCGGGGCGGCTCGTCGTCCAGCTCGCCGAGGGCGAGTGCGGCGAACCGGGCGGCGAAGGGCTGCCACACCTCCTCGAGGTCCGCCATCACCGCGTCGCAGGCGGCCACCACCACCTCGGGGTCGTAGCCCAGCCGGGCCAGCAGCGTCGAGTCCGTGGCCCAGTCCGCGATCATGGCGGTGTCGCACTCGATGTGGAACTGGAAGCCCCAGGCCCGGTCCCCCATCCGGAACGCCTGGTGCGGGTAGCGGGTGGAGGCGGCCAGCAGGGTCGCGCCCCGGGGCAGCTCGGTGATCTCGTCGACGTGCCACTGGATCACGTCGGGGATCAGCGGCACGTACCGGAAGAGCGGGTCGGTGTCGGCGGCGTCCCGCTTGCCGACCACGCACGGGCCGACCTCCGGGCCGGACGGACTCCGGATCACCTCGCCGGCGTGCGCGGTGGCGAGGAGCTGACCGCCGAGGCAGATCCCGAGGGTGGGCACCCGGTGGCGGACCGCCTTGCGCAGCAGCCCCTCCAGGGCCGGGAACCACGGCGCGCCGGGTGTGCCGTCCGGCTTCGGGTACGGCTGCTGTTCGCCACCGAGCACCACCAGGGCGACGTACCCGTCGAGGTCGGCGGGGAGTTCGTCACCGGCGTACGGGCGCAGGACCCGCAGCGTGAGCCCCGCCTCGGTCAGCCACTCCCCCAGGCGTCGGGGGTCGTCGGTCGGGTCGTTCTCGATCACCAGCGCGGTTGCCACGACGTCGAGGCTATCGGGTGGCCGGTGCCGCACCGGACCGGCTCCGCCGCCGTGCGCCACGTCCGACCGCCGGGCGGCGGGGCGCCGGGCTAGGCTCTGCCGCTGTGAGCCGTACCCCCGACGTGGTCCGTCCGCCCGCCCTGCGCCCGGGGGACGCGGTCATGCTGGTGTCGCCGTCCGGGCCGATCCGGGCGGAGCGGCTGGCCCGTGGCGTCGAGCTGCTCACCGGCTGGGGGCTGCGCCCGGTGCCCGCGCCGAACGCCTACGCCCGGCACGGCTACCTGGCCGGGGCCGACGAGCTGCGGGCCGCCGACCTGAACGCCGCGTTCGCCGACCCCGGGATACGCGGGGTCATCTGCACCCGGGGCGGGTACGGCGCGCAGCGCATGGTGGACGCGATCGACATGGCCGCCGTGCGCCGGGACCCGAAGGTGGTGGCCGGCTTCTCCGACATCACCGCCCTCCAGTTCGCGCTCTGGCGGGGC
This sequence comes from Micromonospora sp. NPDC023956, assembly GCF_040639195.1. Classification (NCBI taxonomy): domain Bacteria; kingdom Bacillati; phylum Actinomycetota; class Actinomycetes; order Micromonosporales; family Micromonosporaceae; genus Micromonospora; species Micromonospora sp. NPDC023956. The sequence goes on along the minus strand of NZ_JBEZZN010000004.1, from coordinate 231,708 downwards.
GCCCGGCTGGCCGGTGTGCACGGGCCGGGGGCGGCCTGGCGGGACGAGCGCACCCCGAGACGCTCGGCGGAGTCGCTGCACGCCGCGCTGACGACCACCGAACCGGTCACCGTGACCGCCGACCCGGCCGAGGAGACCTTTCCGGTACGCGTACCGGGACGGGCCACCGGGACGCTGCTCGGCGGGAACCTCTGCCTGGTCGCCGCCTCGCTCGGTACCCCGGACATGCCGGACCTGACCGGGGCGGTCCTGTTGGTCGAGGACGTGCAGGAGCCCCCCTACAAGGTGGACCGGATGCTCACCCAGCTCCGCCGGTCCGGGGCGCTGGACGGCCTCGCCGGGGTGGCGGTCGGCCAGTTCACCGGCTGCGCCGACGGCTGGGACACCACGGTCGTCGACGTGCTGACCGACCGCCTCGGCGACCTGGGCGTTCCGGTGCTCGGCGGTCTGCCGATCGGGCACGGTCCCGGCCAGCTCACCGTCCCGGTCGGCACCCCCGCCGTCCTCGACACCGGAGCCGGCACCCTGACCGTCTCCCCCGCCGTCCGCTGACGCCGCCCGCCGGTACGGCCCGGCCCGATCGCCGTGCCGCGGCCGGCGGCCGGACGTCGTTTTTCCGACTCGACGTCGGATTTCCTCCTGGTTCATCCCCGCGATTCCCAGCGGAATGACAGGCTCACCATGGGTGACCTCCAGCTATCTCGGTCACCGTCGTCGAGTCCGGGTCACCGCGAGCAGCAGGAGGAAGCATGGCCAGGAAGCACTGGATCGCCGGGTTCATGGCAGCCGGCGCGCTCGGACTGGGGATCGCCGTGCCGACGGTCGCCTTCGCGGGGAACGGCGAGACGACCACGCCGAGCCCCACCGCGAGCGAGAGCACCGACCGCGCCGACCGGCAGCACGCGTTCGCCGACGCGCTCGCCAAGGAGCTGGGCGTACCGGCCGACAGGGTGACCGCCGCGTTGGAGAAGCTGCGGGAGGAGCGCAAGGGTGACCGCCCGGAGCGCGGTGGCTGGCGCGACGGGTGGCGCGGTGGCGACGCCGCCGACCGGCAGGCCGCGATGAAGGAGCGGCTGGCCCAGGCCGTCAAGGACGGCAAGCTCACCCAGGAGCAGGCCGACGCGATCACGGCGGCGGTCGAGGCCGACGTGTTCCCCGGCGGCCACTGGGGCGGTCGCCCCGGTCGGTGACCGACCCGCCACGGTGACGCCGCCGTCTGTTCCGCGCCCTCGGGTGGGACGGACGGCGGCGTCCCGCCGTTGCCCGCTGTCGGGCCCGCGACGGCGTCGGTCGGTCACGACCCCGCCGGCTACGGCTCCGGCATCCGCTGCCACGGCCCGCGCACGGCGTCGTCCGGCACCACCAGCCGTCGTAGTCGTTCGACCAGATCGGGGCGGGTGGTGACGAGCCACGGCGTCATCCGGGCGACCTGCGACGCCGCGTACCGGTACCGCCTGCGGTCCAGCTCGGTCAACCGGACGTGTGCCTCGGCCAGCAGCATCTCGAACTGCGGGTTGATGTCGACCGACATCCGGTCGGGAAGCAGGTCGAGCAGGTCGGCGAGGACCACGTCCGCCTCCCGGTCACGTCCCAGGAAGGCCAGGCAGCACCGGACGAAGGAGCAGCCGCTCACGACGTCCCAGGGCTCGACCTCCACCAGGTCGCCGAGCACCCATGTCACGACCCGGGGACGAACCGCCGAATCCGTCGTGAGGCGGTCGAGCAGCAGGGCCACCAGGTGATTCCACTCCCGGGTGGACACGAGGTCCGACTTCGCGGCCCACACCACGGACCGATACTGTTCCTCCTGGTCGGTCCGATCCTCTCGGGACAGCGGCCCGAGCCACATCCGGAGCAGGGCGTGCAGCCCCGACTGCCAACCGAGTCGTCCGCTCATCAGTCCCCCGAGCCGGAGCGCAGGACGCTCCGACAACGGTTCCAGCGCGTGCAGGAGGAGATCGTCACCGTCACTCCAGCACTCGACGTTCGCCCTCTGCCGCACCTCGACGAAGCTTCCGGACACGTACGCCGCACCACTGGGGCGCAGGCCGTACGTCCAGGCGAGATCCACCGGCGGCGGCTGCCAGTCGGGGCCGGCCAGACGCAGCCGGACATCACGTTGGTTGCCGGCGACCAGCCGGTCGAGAGCGAGAGCGCTGATCAGGCTCCTGTGCCCGTTCCCGTCGAGCTGTGACCGCCAGAGCAGGGCCTGACCGCGCCACGGCGGCCGGGGATCCGCAGCCCCGGGGTAGAGGTCCCGGCCCCGGATCTCGCCGGCCGCGCAGAGGATCAACACGAGCAGGTTGGCGCTGTACGCGGCGTGCCGCGCCGGCACCGACGCCGCCCGGGGCACGTACGTGTCGAAGCGGCGCGGCGGACGCGGGTCGTGCGCGGCCCGGAAGAGCCGGAGCAGCACGTCGGTCGCGTCCGCGCGGCGGTCGGCGTCCCACGACCGGAGCAGCTCGGTGAGGAAGGTGACGATCGGCGCCCGCCCGGTGAGCGTGGCGAAGGAGAGCAACGCCGCCAACGGGTCGTCGTCGACGTCCGGTCGCAGGATGCTGGCGGCGGCGACGGCGGTCAGGTCGCGCAGGACCAGGGCGGTCGTCCGGGCGATCAGGTACTCGCCGAAGGTGGCGTGCAGGAACTCGTAGGTCGCCACCCGCCGGTCGTCCCGGGTGGCCTGGGAGCGGTGCACGAAGAAGAACCGCCCGAGCACGATCTCGGCGGGGCGCAGCGGGGCCCGCAGATCCCCACCGCCGCGCGTCGCCGACGTGCCGGCAGCCAGGAAGGGCAGGGCGGCCAGGTCCGCTTCCAGGTCGTCCTCGGTGACCCACTGGACGCCCCGGTTGAACATGCCGAACGCCACCACCGCGAGCCGGCGCAGCTCGTCCTCGGTGGCCCGGTCCCGATCCCGGTCGCCGAGTCCCGGCCGGTGCTTGTCCACCTCGCGCCGGGCGAAGCTGCGCAGCAGCCGCTCGTACAGCTCGCCCCGGCGCAGCTCCCCGGCGGCGCGCAGGTCGTGGCCGGCAGCGGCGTAGAGCGCGAGCATCAACAGCAGCAACGGCTGCTCGGCCAGTTCCCGGTGGGCGAGCACCGCCTCCGACTCCAACGGTCGGACGCCGAGCGGGGCGAACCGGTCGGCGTTGACCCGGTTCCAGGTGTCCACCCAGCGCCGTACCCGGTTCTCGTCGAACGGTTCCAGCCGCAGCGCGACGGTCTGCGGCGGCGGCTTGGCCCGGTCGGCGACGCTGGTACGGGTGGTCACCAGCACCGCCACCGGTCGCCCCTGCTCGGCCTCCCGACGCTGGAAGCGGGCGACCCGCAGCAGGTAGTCGGTCTGGGTCACGCCGGTGGCCTGGAGCAGCTCGTCGAAGCCGTCGAGGAGCACCACCGGCAGCGCGTCCCCGGCGGAGCGGACCAGCGCCGGCCACTCCAGCCGTTCCCCGGTGTCGTACCGGATCGCCTGTTCGATCTGGTCCTGGAGGTCGCCCTCGACGCTCACCTCGCGCAACGCCACCCGGACCGCCAGGAAGTCGGCCGGCGGGAGCCGGGCGGCGAGCACCCGGGTCAGCACGGACTTGCCGGAACCCGGCTGGCCGAGCACCAGCAGCGGCGCCCGGGTGGCGACCGGCGAGGTCAGGTGACCGGTCAGGACGTCCGCCAGGTCGTCCCGGACGTCCTGACCGGCCCACCATTCCTCGTCACCGGGCCGCGCTCCCGGCTCCAGCACCGCGACCCGGCACCGGGGTGGCACGTACGCCTCGCCGAGCAGAGGCATCCGGAGCCCGTCCGGGGCCTCCGCCGACTCCACGATCGGCCGGTCGAGTTTCGCCGCGTGCGCCCGCGCCAGGGCACCCCGTCGCGCGTCCGGCACGCCACCGGTGGAGATGTCGGCGAGGACCCGGTGCAGCTCCCCGAGCCCGGCGGTCAACTGCCGGATCTCGTCCCGGGTGGCCTGGTGCTCGTGCAGCCCGGACCAGTACGCCACCTCGGGGAAATCCGTCGCCAGGGCGGTGAGCAGGTCCCGGTGCCGGTCCACCGCCGCGTCCGGCAGCCGGTCCACCAGGCCCCGGAACGTCTCCCGGTGGACGGCGGGCAGCCGTTCCCAGGCGGCGAGCCCGGTCACGTGCTCGGCCAGGCGTGACCCGAGTTCCCGGTAGTGGTCGTGCAGTGCCTCGCGGAGCCGGGCATAGGGCAGGTGGGCGCCGGGCGTCCGGTCGGCCAGGGTGAACATCTGCGCGACGACCGTCCGGAGCGGCGCGGCCCCGCCGCCGGCCAGGGCGAGCTGCTCGGGCTTGTCGATCTCCAGGTCGGCGAGGGCGAACGGCAGGTCGGCCTCGTCCAGCACCGCGAAGAAGGCGGTCACCGCGATGACCGCGTGCGCCGCCTCCAGCCGCTGGGTGCGGCCGTACCGGGACAGGCCGGAGCGCTGCTCGGAGAGCTGGCGCAGCAGTCCCTGGCCGAGCCGGACGAACTCGGCCTTGGCGTCGAACAGGCCCAGCAGGGCGGGCACCGGGCCTGCGCCGACGAGCAACGCCCAGCCCGCCAGCCGGTCGAAGGTCTCGACGAACCGGCTCCGCTCCCCGCCGAGCAGGCGTACCGCGTCGGCGTACCCCACTACCTCCGCCACCACCGCGCCCCTTTCCTGACGACCCCTGGACACGATCCTGGACCGTTACCGTCCACACGCGACGGTAACGGTCCAGGTCTGTCGGGGAGGCCGGAACGATGGAGCCGACCTGTCGGGGATCTGTCGGTACGACAGCGCCTGGTCAGGCGATGCAGGCGCAGACGATCAACGCGGCGCCGAAGTGGGTGGCCGCGCTGACCTTGCCCGCCGGGTGCGGCTCGTCGGCGCAGATGATCTCGCCCAGCTTGCCCGGGGTGAGCAGGTCGAGCACGAAGAACGCCAGCGCCATGATGGCCAGGCCGACCAGCCCGAAGACCGCCGTCGAGGCGAGCCCCCGGCCGAAGTCGTCGTAGCTGGTGAAGATCGCGGTGAACACGATCGCGGCGATGCCGAGCTGGTTCGCGGCGAGCAGCAACGCGGCGTTGGCGTTGCGCCGGACCCAGATCAGATCCCGGAGCTTGCCGGGGGTGAGCACGTCGACCAGGCCGAAGCCGGCCGCCATCAGCACGACACCGACGATTCCGAACACGATGCTCTGCATCGCTCCGGTGAACAGGTCCTCCAGCACCGAACTGCCTCCCGCAGGGTGTGCCGGCCAGGGGACGCCGGCAGTGTGGTCGAGACGATAGCGGCAGGCCGCAAGCGGGTCAGAGGGAGAGGTAGCGTTGCCGCTCGTAGGGGGTGACCTCGCGGCGGTACTGCTCCCACTCGGCGCGCTTGTTGCGGAGGAAGAAGTCGAAGACGTGCTCGCCGAGCACCTCGGCGACCAGTTCCGAGCCGGACATCACGTCGATCGCCTCGGCCAGGTTCTCCGGGAGCGACTCGTAGCCCATCGCCCGGCGCTCGGCGCTGGACAGCGACCAGACGTCGTCCTCGGCCCCCGCCGGCAGCTCGTAGCCCTCCTCGATGCCCTTGAGCCCGGCACCGAGCATCACCGCGAAGGCGAGGTACGGGTTGGTCGCCGAGTCCGGCGAGCGGACCTCGACCCGGGCCGAGTTCGGCTTGCCGTACGCGGGGACGCGGACCAGCGCGGAGCGGTTCAGGTGACCCCAGCAGACGTACGCCGGGCTCTCGGTGATCCGGTCCGGCAGCGCCAGCGGGAAGAGTCGCTTGTACGAGTTGACCCACTGGTTGGTCACCGCGGTGTACTCCCGGGCGTGGGTGAGCAGGCCCGCGATGAAGGACTTCGCCACCTTGGAGAGCTTCATCGGGTCTTCGGCGTCGTGGAAGACGTTGCGCTCCCCCTCGAACAGCGACAGGTGGGTGTGCATGCCGCTGCCGGGCTGGTCGGTGAAGGGCTTCGGCATGAAGCTGGCCTGCACCCCGGTGGAGAGCGCCACCTCCTTGACCACGTGCCGGAAGGTCATGATGTTGTCGGCGGTGGTCAGCGCGTCGGCGTAGCGCAGGTCGATCTCCTGCTGCCCGGGGGCCACCTCGTGATGGCTGAACTCGACCGAGATGCCGATGCGCTCCAGCGCGAGCACCGCCTGCCGCCGGAAGTCGCGGGCCACCGCGTGAGTGGTGTGCTCGAAGTAGCCACCGGTGTCGACCGGGACCGGCACCGAGCCGTCCTGGGCGCCGTTCTCCAGCAGGAAGAACTCGATCTCGGGGTGGGTGTAGAAGGTGAAGCCCTTCTCCGCGGCCCGGGACAGCGCCCGGCGCAGCACGTGCCGCGGGTCGGCCCAGGACGGGCTGCCGTCGGGCAGGAGGATGTCGCAGAACATCCGGGCGCTCTCGCCGCTGACCCCGCCCTCGAACGGGAAGACCTGGAAGGTGGTCGGATCGGGCATGGCCACCATGTCGGACTCGAAGACCCGGGCGAAGCCCTCGATCGCCGAGCCGTCGAAGCCGATGCCCTCCTCGAAGGCGGCCTCCAGCTCGGCGGGTGCGACGGAGACGCTCTTGAGCGTGCCGAGCACGTCGGTGAACCACAACCGGACGAAACGGATGTCCCGCTCCTCCAGCGTACGGAGGACGAACTCCTGCTGACGGTCCACTTCCACCCCTCGCACGTCGCTCGCCCGTCGTCGGAACACCCCGGGACGGCCTGACCGACCAGTCTCCACCGGCCTCGTTACGCCGACGTTACGCGACCAGCGGGCGGGGCGCCCCCGGTGTCCCACCGCGCTGCGCGCCGCCCGGATCGGATCCCGCCGGGCCCGACCCCCACCCGTTTCACCGGGGCTGCCCGCCGCGCCGGCCCGGACCGGCTGGGGCAAGATGAGGACATGCCCACCCTGCGCATCGCTCTCGCCCAGGTCAACCCGACGGTCGGTGATCTGGCCGGCAACGCCGAGCTGGTCCGCCGGTGGACCCGGCGGGCGGCGGACGCCGGTGCCCGGCTCGTCGCCTTCCCGGAGATGGTGCTGACCGGCTACCCCGTCGAGGACCTGGTCTTCCGTCGCTCGTTCGTGGCCGCGTCCCGGACCGCGCTGCACTCCCTCGCCGCCGACCTGGCGGCCGACGGCCTCGGCGACCTGCCGGTCGTGGTCGGCTACCTGGACGCCGACGGCCCGCCGCAGGTCAGCGCGGACGCCGAGCCGGGCCGGGGAGCGCGCAACGCCGCCGCGGTGCTGCACGGCGGCACCGTGGTGGCCACCTACTTCAAGCACCACCTGCCCAACTACGGCGTCTTCGACGAGGACCGCTACTTCGTGCCCGGGGACACCCTGACCGTGGTGCGGGTCGACGGCGTGGACGTGGCGCTGACCATCTGCGAGGACCTCTGGCAGGCCGGTGGGCCGTTCGCGGTGGCCCGGCAGGCCGGGGTGGGGCTGGTGGTCACCATCAACGGTTCGCCGTACGAGCTGAACAAGGACGACGTCCGGCTGCCGCTGGTCGGCCGGCGCGCCGCCGAGGCCGGGGCGGCCATCGCGTACGTCAACATGGTCGGCGGCCAGGACGAGCTGGTCTTCGAGGGCGACTCGATGGTGGTGGCCGCCGACGGCACGCTGCTCGCCCGCGCCCCCCAGTTCGTCGAGCACCTGATGGTGCACGACCTCGACCTGCCGGCGGGGGCGGAGTCCGACGCGCCGGAGTCCGGGGAGCTGGCCGACGGGATGCGGATCAGCCGCACCCGGATCAGCGACTCCGGGGTCGCCCCGGCCGGGCCGCCGGCCGCCGGCGGCGTCATCGAGCCGGTCGCCGACGAGGCCGAGGTGTGGCAGGCCCTGGTGCTGGGGCTGCGCGACTACGTCGACAAGAACCGGTTCCCCTCGGTGGTGCTCGGCCTCTCCGGCGGCATCGACTCGGCGGTGGTGGCGGCGATCGCGGTCGACGCGCTCGGCCCGCAGCGGGTGGTCGGCGTCTCCCTGCCCAGCCAGCACTCCTCCGACCATTCCCGGGAGGACGCGGCCGACCTGGCCAAGCGGACCGGCCTGGACTACCGCGTCGAGCCGATCCAGCCGATGGTGGACACCTTCCTGGCGAACCTGTCGCTGTCCGGGGTGAGCGTGGAGAACCTCCAGGCCCGGGTACGCGGGGTGATCCTCATGGCGCTGTCGAACCAGGAGGGGCACCTGGTCCTGACCACCGGCAACAAGAGCGAGCTGGCGGTCGGCTACTCCACCCTCTACGGCGACTCCGTGGGCGGCTACAACCCGGTCAAGGACGTCTGGAAGACACTGATCTGGCGGCTGGCGACGTGGCGCAACGCCGACGCGGCCAGCCGGAACGAGACGCCGCCGATCCCGGAGAACTCGATCGGCAAGCCGCCGAGCGCCGAGCTGAGCCCCGGTCAGCTCGACAGCGACACCCTGCCCGACTACGCGGTGCTCGACCCGATCCTGATCGGCTACGTCGACGGGGACCTGGGCCGGGACGGGCTGGTCGAGGCGGGCCACGACCCGGCGGTGGTGGACCGGGTGCTGCGGATGGTGGATACCGCCGAGTACAAGCGCCGGCAGTCCGCCCCGGGCACGAAGATCTCCATCAAGGCGTTCGGCCGGGATCGGCGGCTGCCGATCACCAACCGGTGGCGGGAACGGAGCTGACCCTCGCCGTGGGGGGCCGGTCCGGACCGGCCTCCCGCGGGCTGTGAATTCCTCCACTGCGCCCTGCCGGGCCGCCCTCGGGCGGTGCGACGATGCGGGTGGCCCGGGGACCGCGAGGGCGGCCTCGAGGCGAGAGGAGCGGACATGTCCGATGTAGTGAGCGGTGCCGTGCCCACCGGAGCGTCAGTGGACGCGCCGGCCGAGGTGACGGCGCTCTACGGTGGCCCGGCGACCCGGCGGGTACGCACCCGGGACCTGCTCGCCGCCAAGGAGCGCGGCGAGCGGTGGCCGATGCTGACCGCGTACGACCAGTACACCGCCGGGATCTTCGACCAGGCGGGCATCCCGGTACTGCTGGTCGGCGACTCGGCCGCGAACAACGTGTTCGGCCACGAGACCACGCTGCCGGTGACCGTCGACGAGCTGCTGTCGCTGGTCCGGGCGGTGGTCCGGGCCACCCGGCACACCCTGGTCGTGGCCGACCTGCCCTTCGGCTCGTACGAGGAGGGGCCGACGCAGGCGCTGCGCACGGCGGTGCGGTTCATGAAGGAGGGCGGCTGCCACGCGGTGAAACTGGAGGGCGGCCGGCGCTGCGCCCCGCAGATCGAGGCGATCACCGGGGCGGGCATCCCGGTGATGGCACATGTCGGCTTCACCCCGCAGCGGGAGCACACCATCGGCGGGTACCGGGTGCAGGGGCGCGGTGAGGCCGCCGAGGAGGTGCTGGCCGACGCGCGGGCGGTGGCCGAGGCGGGTGCCTTCGCCGTGGTGCTCGAGATGGTGCCCGGCGAGGTCGCCAAGCGGGTGACCGGTGCGCTGACCGTCCCGACCGTCGGCATCGGCGCCGGCCCGGACACCGACGCGCAGGTGCTGGTCTGGCAGGACATGGCCGGCCTCCGTACCGGGAAGGCACCCCGCTTCGTCAAGCGCTACGCGGACCTGGCCGGCGTGCTGACCGACGCGACCCGCCGCTTCGCCCACGAGGTCCGCGCCGGGGAGTTCCCGAGCACCGAGCACACGTTCTGAGGTAAGCCGTCGGGCCGGCTGAGGTAAGCCGTCGGGCCGGGAGCGCCGAGCCCCCGGCCCGACCCCGGCGCCCACCGCCCACCGCCTACCGCCCGTCGCCTACCGCCACCGCCCGACGTCGTACCGGTCACGCCAGCCATGATCGACTCCGTTTCGGCGAAACGGGCCCCTCCCGCCCCGATGACGCCCCCATGTCGCCGAACCTGAGTGGATCATCGCGCCCGACCACCACCCGACGACCGCCGACTGCCGGGCACGGGGGCGGAGGGCGACGGGCACGGGGGGCGCGGGCGACGGGCACCGGGTCGGAGGGCATCGGGCACCGGGGGCGCCGGCGACGGGCGCGGGGGCGGCGGGGCGCGGTCGACGGTCACAATCGGCGGGTGGACGACTTCGGGATCCCGGGGTACCGGGCACGGTGGCTGACCGGGCGGACGGCCGTCACGGCCGCGCACGGATCACGGCTGGCCGGGTTGACCGGCCGTACGCTGACCCGGGCCTGGCTGGCCTGGGACCTGACCGACGACTCCTGGTGGGCGGACTGCCCGGTGCTGCTGGACTTCGCCGGCGAGCAGGTCGAGGTCAACCACTGGAAGTTCGACGAGGTCGCGATCTCCTGGAACACCGTCGACCCGGCGTGCGACGTCCGGTGGCTCGGCCTGGACGACGCCCCGATCGCCTGGCGTCCGGAGCCGCTACCCGGGCTGGCCGACCTGGTCGGCCAGCCGGTGACCGGCGTCGAGCTGCTCGAGTGGCACGGCGACCGGGGCGACCTGGCCAACGGGACGGTGGCGCTCGGCGTCGACTTCGGCGACACGGTGCTGGTCGTCTTCAACGCGCTCGACGAGAACGGTGTCTCCGTCGGTCCCCTGCCGTCGGGGTACCGGCGTCACCGGCTCACAGGTCGGTGACCCGGATACCGGCGTGCGCCTTGTACCGCTTGTTGATGGCGATCAGGTTGGCGGTGAACGCCTCGATCTGGTGCGCGTTGCGCAACCGACCGGCGTAGATGCCCCGCATGCCGGGGATCCGGGCGGCCAGCGCGGCGACCACCGCGGCGGCGTCCCGGTCCTCCGTGCAGACGAGTACGTCCAGCGGGATCCGCTCGACCTCCGGGTCGGCCAGCAGCGGCGCGCTGACGTGGTTGAACGCGGCGCACACCCGGGACTCGGGCAGCAGCGCGGCAGCCTGCTGGACGGCGCTGCCCTCCTCGACGGTCAGCGCGTACGGCCCCTGCTTGTCGAAACCGAGCGGATTCACGCAGTCGACGACGATCTTGCCGGCGAGCGGTCCGGCCAGGGCGGCGACGGTGGCGGCGTGCCCGTCCCACGGCACCGCCACGATCACCACGTCGCTGCGCCGGGCCACCTCCTCGTTGCCGGCCCCGCTGACGGTGGCGTCGGCGGCCACCCCGGGCAACGACGCGATCTCCCGCGCGGCCTCCTCCGCCCGCTCGGCGGACCGGGAGCCGATGAGCACGGTCTGCCCGGCTCGGGCGAACCGGTAGGCGAGCCCCCGTCCCTGGTCACCGGTGCCGCCGATGATGCCCACGGTCAGCCCGGACACGTCGGGCAGCGCGCTCGCGTCGTATGCCATGGGCTCATCCTCGCAAACGGCTCCGCCCAGGCGGCAGAGCCATCGAAGGTGAGAAAGTCCGCAGCCGGCTGGCGGGGACGGGGCGACCGGCCGGACCCCGCCCTGCACCCGTCCGGTCGGACGGCCCGGTCAGGCGCGGGCGAAGGCCACCCGGCGGGTGGTCGGATCGGCGGTGACCAGCCGGACGGTGATCCGCTCCCCCAGCGGCAGTTCACCGGTGCACCGGGCCCGCACCGGCGGCGAGTCCAGCGCCACCGTTCCGCCGGGCTGGCGGCCAGGACGGGTGACGGGGGCGTCCACGTCCAGCACCGCCGCCTCGAACATCTCCCCCACCCGATCGGCGAGCAGCACCGCCTCGGCCAGTTCGATGGCGCCCCGGGTGGCGGCCCCGGCGGTCCGGTCGGTGGTCGCCATCGTCTCGGGAAGTCGCGGCAGCGCCGCCCGCGCCCACTCCGGCACCGGCCGGTCCTCGTACAGGGCGAGGCAGACCTCGGTGGCGTACCGGTCGGCGAGCCGCCGCAGCGGCGCGGTGACGTGGGCGTACGCGGCGGCCACCCCGCCGTGCCCCGGCTCCGCCGGCACCGTGCCGTCGAAGGCCGTGTACGCGGCCCCGCGCATCAGCTCGGCGGCCTGGTCGACGAAGGCCGCCGCCCGGGGCCGGGTCGGGTCGAGCCCGGCGATGACGTCGCCGACCGCCATGCCCTCCGGCCAGTCCACCCCGAGCGGCGCGGCGGCGGCGCGTAGCCGGGCCACCGCATCCGGATTCGCGGCGGGCATCGTCCGCAGCAGTCCGACCCGGCCGGCGAGCATCAGGTCGGCGGCGGCCATCCCGGTCAGCAGCGAGATCTGCGCGTTGTGGTCCTCCATCGGCACCGGCCCGCGCAACACCAGCCGCCAGCCGTCACCGTCGGGTTCCACGTCCTGCTCGGGCAGGGGCAGGTTGACCGCCCCGCGCCGCAGGCCCCGCGCGGTCAGCAGGGCACCCAGTTCCGGCAGGAGGGCGATCGGTTCGGCCAGCCGACCGGCGTCGGCGTCGGCCTGCACACCCCGGTAGTCGAGCTTGGCGCGGCTGCGGACCCGGGCCCGTTCCAGGTGCACGCCGACGGTTGCCGCGTCGGAGTCCAGGTCGATGGTCCAGAGCACCGCCACCCGGTCGAGGTCGGGCAGCAGGCTCGCCGCGCCCTCGCTGAGCGTCTCCGGGTGCAGCGGCACGTTGCCGTCGGGCAGGTAGACGGTCTGCCCGCGCTGCCAGGTCTCCGCCTCCAGCGCCCCACCGGGGCGGACGTGGCTGGCCACGTCGGCGATGGCGTAGTGCACCCGGTAGCCGCCGCCCGGTCGCCGGGTCAGGCACATCGCCTGGTCCAGATCCCGGGAGGTGGCCGGGTCGAGGGTGACCAGCGGGACGTCGGTCCGGTCGGTGAATGCCGGGAGAGGACGCCCTGCCGCCTCGTCCGCCTCCCGCTGCGCCTCGGGCGGGAAGTGGTCGGGAAGGCTCAGTTCCCGCCGGAGCGCGCCGAAGTCGATGCGGGGTGCCAGTACGCGTCGGATGACCACGGCACCCATCCTGGCAGCGCGCCGGCCGTTCCGCTCGGAAGGCGCCGCCGGGCCCGGTGGGCGTACGCCGACGCCCGGCGCCGGTGCGCGGGTCAGCCGGCCGAACCGGTGGCCCGGCGGGCGCGGGCCGGGGCGGCCCGGACCGGGGCCTGGGTCGCGGTGGTCGCCTTCCGGACCGCCGGACGGGCCGCCGTCGTCGCCTTCCGGGCGGCCGTACCGGTCCTCCGGGCGGCCGAGCCGGTCTTCCGCGTCGCCGCCGTCGTCTTCGCGGCGGCGGCCCGGGTGGCCGTCGTGTTCGCGGCGGCGGCCGGGGCCTTCGTCGCCGCAGCGGTGGTGCCCTTCACCGCACCGGTCTTCTTCGCCAGGCTGGTCACGGTTCGCTTCGCCGCCGCCGTCGCCCTCGCGGCGACCGGAGCCGCCTCCGCAGTACCCGTGGCGGCAGCCTTCCGCACCGCGCCGGCAGTCGCGGTCGCGGCCTTACCCACCGCACCGGTACCCGTGGTGGCAGTCTTCCGCGTCCTACCCGCAGGCGCGGTCGCGGCCCTACCCGCCGTACCCGCGGACGCGGACGCGGCCTTCCGCGCCGTACCCGCCGACGCGGTCGCGGCCTTCCGCGCCGTACCGGCAGGGGCGGTGGCGGCCTTCCGCGCCGTACCCACGGGCGCGGTCGCGGCCTTCCGCGCCGTCGTACCGGCGCTCGACCCGGCGGACCTCGTGCCGGCGGTGGCCTCGCGGGCCCGCTCCGGACCGGTGCCGCCCGCACGGGTCCTGCCGGCACCGGCGATCTCCTGCCGAGCGACCGGACCGGTCCGCCGGGCGGTGGTGGCACGGGACGCGGTCACCTCGCCCGCCGTGCCGCGCCGGGCGGTCGCGGTGGACTTCCGGACCGGGGTCGTGCTGCTGGCACCGGTGTTCCGCTCCGCCGCGGCGGTCTTCTTCGCGGTGGTACGGGCGGTGGCCGGACGGGTGGTGGACTTGCCTGCGTCGGCCATCTCGTCTCCCTCCTCGGGGACGTGCGCTCGCCGTGCTCCGTCCGGAGCCCGGAGATCCTCGACGCGGGGTACCCCACGTCGTTCAGCTGTTCTCCCCGGCCCAGCGGGCGTCTTCGGCCTCCCACGCCTCGTTCCGCTCCTGCACCCTGTCCAGGGCGTTCTCGGCATCGGCGGCCGAAGGATACGGGCCGAGCACGAACTTGGCCGGACACTTGTCGGCGTCGGTCTCGACCCGGTGGTGCCGCAGGCACCAGTAGTAGCTTGCGCGTCCGCTGTCATTCATGGCATCACTGTGCACCCGGACTCCACCGGCCGCCACCGGATCATGCGTAGCCGCCGATGTCCTCCACGGTAGAAGTGCTCGCCGCCGCGCGGGCCGAAACGGCAGAGAACGCCGGTTCGGTGCCCCGGACGGGGTCACACCGCCCGTCCCCTAACAGATACCGCGAACCGGAGCTATCCCCCGGACGGCACGTTCTCGCGGTTCAGTGGTGTGCTCCCGGCGGTCTGGTCGAATGGTTGGACCGCTGCCGAGGTGCGCTGACCTGGGCGATGTGCGAGCCTCTCTGCAACGTTCCACAAGGTGTCGCGCCGACCGGGTCACCCGTCCCTGGCACCGTTCCCGGCGGCAGCGGCGCCATCTCGCTGACTGGGGGAAAGTCCGTGGCGAACCTTGACGTCGCCCTGAAGAACGCGATGCAGATCGAGGGCGCCATCGGTGTCGCCCTGGTGGACTACACCAGCGGCATGACGCTCGGCGTCGCGGGGGGCAGCGCCGAACTGGACCTGACCGTCGCCGCCGCCGGCAACACCGACGTGGTCCGTGCCAAGATCCGCACGATCGAGATGCTCAAGCTCAACGACGAGATCGAGGACATCCTCATCACGCTCGGCTCGCAGTACCACGTGATCCGGCCGTTGACCGGCCGCCACGGCAAGGGTCTCTTCCTCTACCTGATGCTGAGCAAGAGCCGCGCCAACCTGGCCCTCGCCCGGCACCAGCTGCGCACCATCGAGGAGAACCTGGAGTTGTGAGCACCACCGTCCCGGGCGAGACAGCCCTTCCCCGACGGGTCCGGCCGGCCGAAACTCCACCACCGCCGGAGTACCCTCCGTCACTGGCCGGGAACCGCTCCCTGCCGTACGCGACGATCAACACCGAGCTGGCCGAGCTCCGGCTCCAGATCCCGGGCGTGACCGGTTGCGTCCTGGGTGGGGTCGACGGACTGCTCATCACCCACACCATGCCCGACGATGCGCGCCCCGACGACCTGGCCGCCCTCGCCGCCAGCACCTTCGGTCTGGGCCGGCAGATCGGTCTCAGCCTCCGGCAGGGGCCGTTCCGGCAGTCGACCGTCCGTAACGCCAATGGCTACCTCAGCGTCTACGCGGTCAGCAGTCAGGCGCTGCTCGCCGTGGTCGGCGAGGACGCGGTCAACGTGGCCCGGCTGCACCTGCACGCCCCCTCGGTAGCCGAGCGCCTCGCCGATCTACTCGCCGGTCCGGGCTGATCCGGTCCCGGCTGATCCGATCCGGGCTGATCCGGTCCGGCCCGCCTGCGCCATCCGACCCCGCACCCCACCGGCGTCACGGGAACCCACCACCGCCAGCCCGGGACGCCGGTGGGGCCCATGGCCGTCCGTTACGCCCTGGGCAGACCGGACCCCCGGGCGGGCCGGCGCCGCCCCATGATGGGATCGACGCCCGGTCGCCCCGGGCGGGATCGGGGAGGTGGACGCGATGACGGTGACCGGGGCGTGCCATCCGGCGGACTGGCAGGGCGAGCGGATGGCCCACGACGACGGTTGGCACCGGATCCTCACCGACGTCCACCGCGCCGAGCTGCTGGCCGCGGCCGACGCGGTGCAGCGGGCGGGAACACCACTGGCGGAGCTGAGGCCCGACGTCTTTCCGCTGCCCACGCTCGGCCCCCTGCTCACCCGGCTCGCCGCCGATGTGACCAGCGGGAGCGGCGTCGGGCTGCTGCGCGGGGTACCGGTCGCCGGTCTCGCCGACCGTCGGTGCGAGATCCTGGCGGCCGGGCTCGCCTGCCATGTCGGCGACATCGTGCCGCAGCTGTCGCAGCGGGTGCCGCTGGTGCACGTCCGCGACGAGGGCGCCGACCCGGCCCGGTCGACGACCCGCAGCCACCAGCACCGCCAACGGCTGGGGTTCCACGCCGACCCGACCGACGTCGTGGCGCTGCTCTGCGTCCGGCCGGCGCGTTCGGGTGGACTCAGCACCATCGTCAGCGCGGTGGCGGTGCACAACGAGATCGTGCGTACCCGACCGGACCTGGCGGAGGTGCTCTACCGGCCGTGGTGGTACGACCGCCGTACCGGCGACGGCCCGGAGAGCTTCTACCAGCAGCCGGTCTACACCCGCGACGACGCGGGTGGGCTGCGCTCCCACTACGGTCCGGACTACATCCGGTCGGCCCAGCGGAGCCCGCACGTACCGCCGCTGAGCCCGGCGCAGGTCGAGGCGATGACGGTGCTCGACCAGCTCACCAACTCCCCCCGCTTCGTGCTCACCATGGACCTGCGCCCCGGTGACATGCAGTTTCTCGACAACCGGGTGGTGCTGCACAGTCGCACCGCGTACGAGGACGACCCCGACCCGGCGCTGCGCCGCGACCTGATCCGGCTCTGGCTACGCACCGACCGAGGCGAAAGGACCACCACATGACCAGGCTGCACGAGTACGAGACGGTGGTCAGCTGGACCGGCAACCGGGGCACCGGCACCAGCGGATACCGGGACTACGGCCGCGACCACGACGTGACCGCCGAGGGGCCGGCACCCATCGCCGGCAGCGCCGACCCGACCTTCCGGGGCGACCCGGCCCGGTGGAACCCGGAGCAACTGCTGCTCGCCGCGCTCGCCCAGTGCCACATGCTGTCGTACCTGGCACTCTGTTCCCGGCACGGGGTGGTCGTCACCGGATACGTCGACCGGGCGCACGGCACCATGGCGCTGGCGGGCAACGGCGGCCAGTTCACGTCGGCGGTGCTGCGTCCCGTCGTCCGGGTCGCCTCGGCGGCGATGGTGGAGAAGGCGACAGCCCTGCACCACGACGCGCACGCGGGCTGTTTCATCGCCAGCTCGGTCAACTTCCCGGTCACCCACGAACCGACCGTCACAGTCGACGGCCAGGAGGCGGAACCGCCCGGACGCGCCTGAACCCGCCCGCCGGCCGACCGCACCGGGCACGGGCCGGCGCGGTGCCGACCAGGAGCCCGAGGCGCGGTCCGGAGAGCAGCATGATGCCGGCCCCAACCAGGAAGGCCACAGCGAACGGCGCGGCGAACCGGTGCACCCGCCGCACGGTGGGGCAAGCCGCGCAGCCCTCGATGGGAACAAAGCCCCGTGTCTCTTGCGGGTACATCACCGAGAATGCCGACGTGTCATCACTGAAACTGCGGCACTCGGTCCGCGCGATCATCCTCACCGAAGACCACCGCGTCCTGCTCTGTCGACACGTCGTTCCCGATCCGCCCGACCGGGTCGTCTGGGCGACACCCGGTGGGGGCATCGAGCGCGGCGAAACCCCGCTCGCGGCTCTTCGGCGCGAGTTGCGGGAGGAAGTAGGGCTCGCCATCGACACCGACCCACCACACGTGTGGCACCAGGAGTTCGTCGCACCCGGACACCTGCCGGGCTACGACGGCGTGGTCAACGACTACTTCCTCGTCCGCACCGCCGCGTTCGTCCCCCGAGGCACCATGTCCGACGACGAGCTCGCCGCCGAGAACATCAGCGAGATTCGGTGGTGGCCGCTCGCCCACATCGTCGCCTACCGGGGGCCCGACCTGTTCGGGCCACGCGCCCTCGCCGCGTCACTGACGGCACTGGTCACCCATGGCATCCCGCCCAGGCCAGTGCACCTGGGCCCGTGAAGCCTCGCCCGCCCCACACCGAGGTCCCGCACCTTCCCCCACCGAGTTGCCCCGGAGGGACGTCAGCCCCGAAGACCGGGAGGAGCGGTCGCCCGGTTGCCGGCTCGCGATGACCGCTGCCGCTGACGCCGATGCCGCCGGGTCCGCTGCCGCTGACTCGATCAGGTCAGCAGTGCAGCGCTTGCTCCTCACGCGGCGTCATGCCACATAGTCGGTGGCGTGGAGGAGCACCTGACCGTGGGGCGCGTGGCGGAGTTGGCCGGCGTCAGCGTCCGCACGCTGCATCACTATGACGAGATCGGCCTCCTGGAGCCGTCCACGCGGACCGCGGCTGGGCACCGGGCCTACTCCGCGGACGATGTGGAACGACTCCGGAAGGTGCTCGCCTACCGGCGGCTCGGCTTCGGACTGCGGGAGATCGCGGATCTGGTCGACGACCCGGCCACCGACGCCGTCGCGCACCTGTACCGGCTGCGCGGCCTGTTGCGGGAACAGCGCGACCGCGCTGCTGCCATGGTGACCGCCATAGACCGGGAGCTGGAGGCACGAGCAATGGGGATCAGCACGACGCCCGAGGAGCAACTGAGAGTGTTCGGCCCGCAGTTGTACGACGCCATCGGATCTGCCTACCCGGCGACGCGGCGCACCGAACCGCGGATCGCCGCGCGCATCTGGGACGCGCTGGGGGACGCACGGACGGTGTTGAACGTCGGCGCTGGCACCGGCTCCTACGAACCACCCGACCGTGATGTCACGGCGGTGGAACCGTCGGCGGTCATGCGGGCGCAGCGTCCCGTGGGCGCGGCCCCGTGCGTGGCCGCCGCTGCGGAGAGTCTGCCGTTCGAGGACCAGTCCTTCGACGCCGCGATGGCGGTCAGCACCGTCCATCACTGGCCGGACCCGGTCGCCGGGCTGCGGGAGATGCGGCGGGTGGCCCGCCGCGTGGTGGTGTTCACGTACGACGCCGCCGACACCGGCTGGCGTCAGCGGTTCTGGCTCACCCGCGACTACCTGCCCGAGTTCGCCGACCTCCTCGTCGGCTGGCCGTCCCTGGCCGACCTGACCCGCGCGATCGGAGGACGCGCGGAGCCGGTGCTCGTCCCCTGGGACTGCGCTGACGGCTTCTTCGAGGCACACTGGCGCCGGCCCGAGGCATACCTGGAAGAACATGTCCGCCGGGCGGTCTCGGTGTGGACCAGAGTCGGACCGCAGGCTGAGCAACGGGCAGTCAGCGCACTCCGCGAAGACCTCTCCTCGGGCCGGTGGGCCGAACGCAACCGCGACCTGCTCGCCCTCGACACCGCAGAACTCGGCCTCCGGCTGCTCGTAGCCTGAACCACCGTGCGAGCGACGCGCAGGTCCGCGGCACGCGCGTGCCGCGATCCGCAGGTCACGCCGCATGACCCGACGCCGCCGGCCTGACGCCGGGTTCCGTCTCCCACCTGGCGGAGAGTGCCGGTCAGCCGGCGAGCTGGTCGCGGCGGCGGGTGAGGTAGGCCCGCTCCGCGGGGTTGCCGGCAAGCTCGATGGCCCGGTCGTACGCCGCCCGCGACCCGCCGCCGCGCCCGAGTCGCCGCAGCAGGTCGGCGCGCGCGGCGTGGAAGGCGTGGTAGCCGTCGAGGACCCCGGCGAGCCGGTCGATCTCGGCGAGCCCGGCCCCGGGGCCGTCGACCTCGGCGACCGCGACCGCCCGGTTGAGCCACACGATCGGCGAGGGGTCGAGCAGCACCATGCGGTCGTAGAGGGCGACGATCGCGGACCAGTCGGTGTCCCGGGCGGACGGGGCAGCCGTGTGCACCGCGTTGATCGCGGCCTGGAGCTGGTAGCGCCCGGGAGGATCACCGCCGGCCGCCACCGCCTCGATCCGCTCGCGAACCAGGGCGTTGCCCTCGGCGACGAGGGCGCGGTCCCATACGCCGCGGTCCTGCTCGTCGAGGGTCACCAGCTCCCCGGTACGGGACACGCGCGCCCGCCGCCGGGCGTCGGTGAGGAGCATCAGGGCGAGCAGGCCGGTTACCTCCCCGTCGTCCGGGAGGAGAGTGCGGAGCAGGCGGCCGAGGCGGATCGCCTCGTCGGTGAGGTCGACGCGCACCGGGTCGTCCCCCTCGCTGGCGAGATAGCCCTCGTTGAAGACGAGGTAGACGACCACGAGCACGCCGGCGAGCCGCTCACGGATGTCGTCGGCCGAGGGCACCCGGTAGGGGATGTGGGCCGCCTTGATCTTTGCCTTGGCGCGGGTGATCCGGCGCGCCATCGTGGTCTCCTGCACCAGGAAGGCGCGGGCGATCTCGGCGACGGTGAGGCCGCCGAGCAGGCGCAGGGTGAGCGCCACCCGGGCCTCCAGGGCGAGCGCAGGATGGCAGCAGGTGAAGACCAGTCTGAGCCGGTCGTCCTCGACCGGGCCGGTCGGCTCGGGAGGGGTGTCGTCGTACACGATCCGGGCCGCCTGGTGCTTGGCGTCGCGCTGCGCCTCGCGACGGAGCCGGTCGATCGCCTTGCGGGTCGCGGTGGTGGCGAGCCAACCGCCGGGATTGGGCGGTACGCCCTCGCGCGGCCACCGCTCCGCAGCCGCTGCGAACGCCTCGGCCGCCGCTTCCTCGGCGACGTCGAGGTCGCCGAAACGGCGCGCGAGACTGGCGACCACCCGCGCCCACTCCTCGTGGTGGGCACGGGTGATCGCCTGCTCGACGGTGGGACCGGTCACGGCTCCAGCAGCGCTCGGACGGATCGGCCGGTTCGGAAGGGACGCACCTCGACCGTGCCTCGGCACGCTCTCGACCCCTCGGCGGCAAGCGCCAGGGCCACGTCGAGGTCGGCCGCCTCGATGATCCAGAAGCCGCCGAGGTGCTCCTTCGTCTCCAGGTAGGGCCCGTCGGTGAAGGCCGGCCTCTCGCCCTGCCCGTCGACGGTGGTGGCGGTCGTCGCGGGTTCCAGGCCGTCGGCGAAGACGAGGTGACCGTCCCGCTGGAGCCTCTCGTTGAAGGCGCCGGTGTCGGCGAACGCCTGGAGCATGGCCTCCCGGGAGGGGTAGGTGCCGAACTCGGTGTGCTCGGCCGGCCCGTAGACGGACAACAGGTACCTGGGCACCGCGCTCACCTCTCCCCGGAGCCGTTACGCCGAGGCTCTCCGGGACCTCGGAACCGGTGGATTTCCTGCGGCCAGTCGAGCACGGTCGCGAGCCTGCCGGCCCAGTAACGCGCCGCCGCGTCGTCGGGCACGTCCACGACGGCGAAGCCGCCGAGGTGCTCCTTGGTCTCGACGTACGGGCCGTCGGTGAAGACGGGCCTGCCGTCGACCAACTCGACACTGCACACCGCGGTGGACCGGTCGAGCCCGCCGTTGGAGAAGATCAGAACCCCCTCGGCCTGCATCTCCGCGACCACGGCTCGGGCGGCGGTGCCCTTCTCGCGAATCTCCTCCGCCGTGTGGGGGCGCACCCACTCGTCGTTGAAGCTGATCAGGTATTCCGTCATGGTCGTCTCCTCTCGGGCCCGGACGAAGGCCCTGCCCGGTTCCTCCTGCGCGGCGGCCCGGGAGGCCGCCGTTCACCAGTCCCACGAACGGCTGCCCCTCGATACGACACCACCCCGGAAACTTCTTTTCAAGGCAGCCCCGCCGTAGTGACCGAGGAAGAACCGACCCGTCAGGGGCCGTGGTCCTGGCCGGCGCTTCCACTGCGCGGGTGGCCGTCGAGCGGTACCTGCGCTGGCTGCCCGCCGTGTCCGTCGCGACCAGCCCTCGACGGTCGCGCGGCGCCCGAGCCAGCCGACCGCTCGGGCCGATCTCCGCTGGTTGCTCCGACGCGACGGTCTGGAATGCTGCGCCCATGCCTTCCTACCCGCCCACCTTCGCCGACCAGGTCGTCGCACAGCCAGCCCGTGCCCAGTTCGAGGCGTTCCTCGACGAGCACCGCGATGCGCTCAACGGCTGCTTGGACGGGCTGACCGAGGAACAGGCGCGCCGCTCGTTGGTGACCTCCCGGACCACGCTGCTGGGTCTCGTGAAGCACGCGACCTTCGTCGAGAAGGTCTGGTTCGACGAAGCCGTCACCTGCCGGTCACGTGCGGAGATCGGCATCCCTGCGGCGTCAGAGGACTCGTTCATCCTCGATGACCACGACACGATCGCCACCGTCCAACAGGCCCACCGCGAAGCCTGTCGAGCATCACGCCGGGCGACGTCGTCCCTGGGTCTGGACGACATCCTTCACGGGCACCGGCGGGGCCCGCTTCCGCTGCGGTGGGTGTATCTCCACGTGCTGCGCGAGCTCGCCCAGCACTGTGGGCACGCGGACATTCTTCGAGAGCAGCTCATCAACGAGTAGTGCACGGACGTTCCGCTCAGGCCACGTGCCCGTCATCCGGGAGACATCCCGAGGGCGATGTCCGGGGCCGGCAGCCCCCGGCGGCGACCGAGTCAACCCACGGCGCCACACAAAAGACCAGTTCAAAGCCCTGGTTTAAGGCTCTGAGCTGGTGGGCGACGGACGAGTCGACCTGTACGCCGAATTCCCGCACGTGGCAACGCTTCCGGCGAGAGGGCTGGGGGGTGGGCTGAGCAGGCCGTCTAGTCCCACCTGATGCTTTACGTTTCCGTCCCACCTGACCCTTAACTTCAAGGCTGGAGCGAAGGTTAGATCATTACGTCGTGTGACGGGGGGCATCGCTGTGCCCGCTCATGGTTCAGCCGATGAGCGGATGTGAAATCTCGTTGCCCGGTCGGAACGACGGTGCATAGCGTGCCCGAGTGACCCTAGTGGTGCCGTTCCGTTCCCTTCCCATAGATCAGTCGGCCGTTCGCTATGCCCACGGCCCAGATTCGTACCGGCAGCCGGACGTGCCCGTTGGTCAGACCATCGAGTTCGGCTGGAACCACAGCGCCGTCTATCCGGGCACCTCGCGGAAGTTCTGGGTTCACCTGCCCGCTCAATACGACCCGTCGCAGCCCGCGTCGCTGATCGTGTTCCTGGACGGACGGTGGTACCTCGATCCGGAGGGAGAAGTCCGGGGCGCGACAGTCCTGGACAACCTCATCCACCGCGGTGACATCCCGGTCACCGTCGGCCTGTTCGTCGACCCCGGCATCCTTGCGGGCACCGAGAACCCCAAGAACCGCAACGTCGAGTACGACGCGTCCGACGATCGCCTAGCCACGTTCCTGCTGGCCGAGATCATCCCGCATGTCATGCAGCACTACTCGATCACCGATGACGCAGACCAGTGGGGCATCTGTGGAGGCAGCAGCGGCGGCAACGGCGCATTCACTGCCGCGTGGCTCCGCCCAGACACGTTCCGTCGCGTGATGTGCTGCCTGTCCAGCTTCGTGCAGATGCCCGACGGAAACCCCTTCCCCGAGGTGATCCCCAGCGTTGCCCGCAAGCCGCTACGCATCTTCATGCAGGCAGGCCACCGAGATTTGCATTGGAACGAGCCGCAACGGAACTGGCTCGCCAACAACCTGCGCGTCGCCGCAGCTCTGGCCGAAGCCGGATATGACTTCCGGCTCGTGCTCGGCGATGGTGGCCACAGCCCCAACCACGGCGGCGTCCTCCTGCCCGACGCGCTGCGCTGGCTGTGGCGGCCCACCGGCACCTGAGTAAGAGACGCCCACACCCACGCTCGTCCGCGATCCTGAGGTAACCGCGATCACCGAACGTAACGTCCCTCGGGCGGGCCGAGACTGTCGACCGTGTAGAGCATCAGCCGGGACACGACACAGGCTGATGCAACATGTCTAGTCCCACCACATGCTTGACGATTGGCCTAGATAGGTGGTCGCTGCGCCCAGAAGAGGGCATGTCCACTGGTGCCCTCTGCGACGAAGTCCTCGGAGGTGATCCTGAGCCCCGCCTGTTGCAGCCAGGTCCGGTAGGTGGGGGCGTCGGCGTGGCTCCACCACATGGCGGCGGGGCCGTCGAGCCAGTTGTTCTCGGTGCCGGTCCAGGCGTTGTGGCCGGTGGTAGCAAGCAGCCAGCCTTCGGGGCGTAGCCAGGTGGCGACTTGATCGATGAGACGTGGCTGGTCGGCTAACGGCATGTGGATGAGCGCGTAGAGGCAGACCACGGCGTCGAACGACATCGGTGGCAGTTCGAGCCGAGTGGCGTCAGCGCGGAGGAAAGTGCCGGTCGGCACCAGGCGGCGGGCTCGCTCGATCTGCACGTCGCTGATGTCGACTCCGGTGACGTGGTGCCCGGCATTCGCGAGGAAGCGCGCGACCGGCACGCCGCAGCCACAGCCGAGATCGAGGACCGATGCTGCGGCCGGAAGACGCCGATGCAGGTCGGCCAACCAGGGTGCGTATTGGCCATCGTCGGCGTCGCCAGCGCGGTAGTGGTAGGAGAGGGCGTCGTACCCTCGTCGGACCACGTCACGCTCGTCACTGTTGCTCACACCGCCTCACGTTACGAGTCTCGGTGTCGGTTGCCGAGTGCTTTTCGGCGAGCCCAGGGCCGCCGCCGGGACACCGCCCCACCGCACCGGAGATACCAGCCCCAGCGAGGCCGTGACGGAAGCCGGCGGGTCGGCTGGTCGAGTGGTCGGGGCTTCCGGCTGCCGCGCCAGTCCAACCCCAGGACTGGCTTGCCACCGGGTCGCCGAGTCGCGGCACCAGCTCCACCGCCAGGGGGACGTGGCCGCCCCCTCCCTCACGTCGCCCGCCGTCGATGAGGACCAGGCCGCCGCAGAGCCCCACCAAGGCCACCGCCAACGAGATCACCTGATCGGGGAGTCAGCGTTTCCTGGGCCGTCTCTGGGCCGTCTGGGCCGTCACCGGGCCGTCAGACGCCGCCCAACGCTGACCAAGGTCAACCAACGGCACCAAACAAAAGACCAGTTCAGAGCCTTGATCAAAGCTCTGAGCTGGTGGGCGACGGACGAGTCGACCTGTACGCCGGATTCTGTGCCCGACGCGTACCCCGTCACCAGGGTCCGCGTCGGCGGCGGCCATCCATCTCGGCCTGCCGTCGCCGACAGGCTCCTGCGGCCTACCCGCAGACATCGGGCGGGCCGCCCTCAAGCGTCTGCGCAGGCCGTCGCCCTCGCGGGCGGCGGCCCTACTTGGCCTTGCTCCGGGTGGGGTTTACCGAGCCATCCCGGTCACCCGGGATGCTGGTGGGCTCTTACCCCACCGTTTCACCCTTACCGCGCCACCTGGGCGCGGCGGTCTGTTTTCTGTGGCACTGTCCCGCGGGTCGCCCCGGGTTGCCGTTAGCAACCACCCTGCCCTGTGGAGTCCGGACGTTCCTCGGCGGCGGGCGTCGCCGCCCGCCGACGCGACCGCCCGGTCGACTCGTCCGTCGCGTACCCATCCTAACGACGTCACCGCCCCGGGTATTGCCGCCCTCCACCCTCGTCGACCCCGACGGTGGAGATCGTGGCGGCGAGGTGACGGTGGCCGGTCCTCAGACGCTCGACACTCTGCGTCCGGCGGTGAGTTCGTTGCGGAACAGGCCGTTCTGGTAGTAGTAGGCGACGGCCTGCGCGCGGGTCGTCATGCCGAGTTTGGCGATGGTGCGGTGGATGTGCGAACGGACCGTCACCTTCGACACCCACAGCACGTTGGCGATCGCGCTGTCGCTGAGCCCCTGCGCCACCAGGGTGAGCACCTCCGCTTCCCGAGGAGTCAACGCGGCCGCCTGGTTGACCGGCCGCTCCGCCGCCGGGCCGGGGCCGGCGGCGAGTTCGACCAGCCGCGCGGCCATCGACGGGGCGAGCACCGCCCGGCCGCTGGCCACCGCGCGGACGTCACGGACCAGATCCGCGCCGGAGCAGGTCCGGCTGACCACCCCACGGACCCCTGCGCGTACGGCCTCGAGCAGTTCGTCCTCGTCGCTGCTGGTCGCCATGACCAGGATGGCCGGTGTGGAGGGCTCACCCGGGGCCTGCAACTGCGCGACGGTCGGCAGCAGCTCTCCCTCGACGAGCGGAAGGCCGAGCATGACGACGTCCGGACGCCGTGCCTTGGCGAGCGTCACGACCTGACTCGCGTCCTTCGCCTCGCCGATCAGCCGAACGTCGGCCGATCCGGCCAGCAGGGTGCGGATGCCGGTCACGAAGAGCGCCTGGGCGTCGCAGACCAGCAGGCGGATCGTACGGCCGGCCTGCTCCTGGATGTGGGTGGTCATGCTGCGTAGTCCCTCCGGAATCGTCACGCGGTCCGATCGGTCCCGCCAGCGGTGCTGGGTTCGAATGGCAGAGCGGCGCAGGCCGGTCACGGTGCCGGACAAGGCGGCGAGCGTCGCGCCGTCGAGGATCGGATGGCCGTCGATGGCCACCGAGATCGCGGAGGCGGTCGCCTGGTGGGCTCAGCCGGCGCGTACGGCATCGCTGATCCGCTTCACCGCGATCGTGTCCAGGGGCCCGAGATAGAAGCTGTCCGACACCGAGGTGTAGGTCCTCCGCTTCGACGCCGGCCATGGCGGGAACTGGTTGAACAGCTTCTCCGCCCTCGCCCTGACGTCCTCGTCCTGCTGGTAGCGACCGATGGCCCGAAGATCGACGTTCGCCGCTGCCAGGGCTTCGGCGTTGATCTCGGACAACTCTCTGTCGCCGGCACCGGCGAAGACGTCGACGCCACCGGCGCGTCGGGTACGCAGCGCGACGGTACGGGACACGAGGTCACATGGTGGGGCCATGGAGAGCATCCGTCCTCGAGGACCGCCGGGTCAGCGGCGGTTGCACGTACTCGGGTCGGTGAACCGAAGAGCAACGTCGTCGTTTCCCTCGAGCGACCGACATTCAGGTAGGGATCCGGCGCTGTCAGTTCCCGGGGATGATCCAGTTCCCGAGAATGATCCCAGGCGGAACAGACGGGCGCTCAGCAGCGCCGTCACCCCGGCGGCCGCCGCCACCACCAGGGCCGCCGAGGCGAACGCCGTCCCGGCTGACCCCCCGGTCGGGTCCAGGCCCGCCGGATCGCTGCCGCCGAAGAACCGGTAGGCGACCCCAGTGACCGCGAAGCCGATCACCAGTCCGAATTGGATCACGGTGGTGGCGATGCCCACCGTCGCTCCGACATCCCGGACGTTGGTGAGCGCCAGGATGCCCGCCAGTAGCGGGGCCACCATCAGACCCTGGCCGGCTCCCGCCGTGCCGGCGAGGACCGCCAGCGCCGCGATCTGCGGACCGTCGGACAGTCCCACCGAGGCGGCCGCGCCGAGCAGGCTGACCGCGGCCAACGCCGCACCGCCGACCGCCACCCGCTTGCTGTTGCGGCTGGCCAGACGACCACTCGTCGCGGAGCCGAGGGCGAAACCGACGCCCAGCGGCGCGAAGGCCAGGCCGGTGGCGATCGGACTCAGCTCGAGTCCGCGCTGCAGGTGGTAGGTGAGGATCAGGAACCAGCCGGCGTTGCCGGCGTAGAGAACCAGCAGCGTGACCATGCTGGTGGGGAAGCCGGTGACCCCGAAGAGCCGGGGCGCGAAGAGCACGTCGACGCCGCGTCGGGCGCCCCGGCGCTGCTGCAGCACGAGGATCACGGCCAGCACCGCCCCGGCGACCAGGAACAGCCACACCCAGCCCGGCCAGCCGTAGGCGGGGCCCAGCATGAGCGGCGTCAGCAGGCTGGGCAGGCAGAGCAGGGTGAGCACGGCACCGGCGACGTCGAGTCGCTGCGGAGCGTCGTCCCGGCTCTCGGGAAGCCCGAGCCCACCCAGGAGGATCAGCACACCAGCGGGGATCATCGCCAGGAAGGCGAGCCGCCAGCCGAGTCCACCGACGTCCAGGCCGATCAGGAGTCCGCCGCCGCTGAGCCCGGCCACCACGCCGGCCCCCATCGCCACGCCGTACCCGCCGACCGCCCTCGCCTGGGCGACGGGGTCGGTGACCACGACCCGCAGCAGGGAGAGCACCTGCGGGATCATGACCGCGGCCCCGATCCCCTGGGCCAGCCGGGCACCGATCAGCAGGGCCGGGTCGGCCGCCAGCGCGCAGACCAGGGTGCTGATCGTGAAGAACACCACCGAGGCGAGGAACATTCGGCGACGGCCGTACCGGTCGCCGGCCCGGCCACCGATCACCAGGCCCGCGGCGCAGGCGAAGACGAAGACGGCGGCGGCCAGTTGCACCTCGCCGAAGTCGGCACCGAGGTCCTGTTGGATCTGCGGCAGGGCGACCACGATGACGAAGCTCTCGAACTGCCCGAGGAATGTCGCGAGCAGCAGCGCTGCCACGCCGAGCCGGGTCCGCCGATCGAGGCCGGCCGTTACGCTCGCGGTCGCGGTCGCGGTCATGCACTCCCCTTCGTCACAAGCAGTCGTCCCGGCTCCGGCAGGAATCCGGTGGCGACCAGGTGCTCCACGCAACGGTGCAGGTACGCATCGTCGATGTCCGCCGACGGTAGGGCGCTCCCCGCCAGGGCCAACCAGGTCGAATCTACGGCAAACTCGACAGGAGTCGCGGAGGCCGCGGCCGCGAGCGGATGCTCGCTGAGCACCGCCAGGGAGTAGTCGCCGGACGCGGCGGTCTCCTCGGCGACGACGCGCAGCTCGTGCAGCCAGCGCGGCGACGGCACCCCCCGCAGCTCGTACCCGTAGGAGCGCAGGGCGGCGAGCACGGCGGCGGGCGGGGTCGGCCGCCGGCTCGTCAGGTGGTAGGCGGAGCCGACCGAGGCGGGTCGTTTCAGCAGGACCCGGATCGCGGCGGCCACGTGGTCGACCGGCACCAGGTCGACGGCGGAGAGGCCGTCCTCCGGATAGGACCCGAGGCGGACGATCGCCCGCACCAGGCTCCACCAGGCGTCGTCGGTCGGGGTGACCCCGCTGACCGAGTGACCGCCGACCCTGCTGGGTCTGACGATGGTGACCGGGAGCCCGCGTTCCCCGGCCTGACGGACCAGCTGCTCGGCGACCCACTTGCTGGCCACGTAACCGTTCCGCAGCACCTGGGTCGCGTCGGGCAGGTGATCCGGGTCGATCCGGGCCGGGTTGGCGCCACTGCCGACCCCGACGTCGCAGGTGGAGACGTAGTGGACCGGCACCGCCCGACCGGCCGCCAGGCGCAGGACCTCGAGCGTGCCGGTCACGTTGGTCGGTCGGAGTCGAGGGTAGCTGTCGAAGTGGTTGACCCGGGCGCCGTTGTGCAGAACGGCGGTGAGTTCACCGGCCAGCCGGTCCCAGCGGTGCGGGTCGAGCCCCAGGGCGGGTGCGGTCAGGTCACCGGCCACCGCCTCCACCCGATCGTCCAGCTCCGGCCGCCACAGCCGACGACCGCGCAGGGCCTGGTGGATCCGGGTCCGCGCCTGCCCGTCGTCGGCCGCCCGGACGAGGCAGACGATCCGGTCGTCGGTGTGCGCGAGGAGTTCGTGCAGCAGGAAACTGCCGAGGAAGCCGGTGGCACCGGTCAGCAGGATCACGCCCGGCCCGGCGACGACCGTGGATGCCGGGGCGGTGACCACGAGGTCCGGGGCGAGCCGCGCGTCGCGGGCCAGGTCGCCGTGCTCGTCCCCGCCGGGAGCGGAGGTTGCCGAGGCGGCGAGGATCGCCGCGAGGTCGGCGAGGGTCGGCGTCTGGAAGAGCGTACGGACCGACAGGTCCCGCCCGTAGCGCAGGCGCAGCTGCCGGACCAGCCGGGCGGCGATCAGCGAGTGCCCGCCGAGGGCGAAGAAGTCGTCGTCGGGACTCACCGGTGGCAGGTCCAGCAGTTCGGCGACGAGCGCGCAGAGCCGCTGTTCCCAGTGGTCGCGGGGGGCCCGGCCGGCCGGCTCGGACCCGGCGGGGGGTGCGGGCAGGGCGGCCCGGTCGAGCTTGCCGTGCGGATTGCGGGGCAGCCCGGGCAGACTGACGTACGCGGCGGGAACCAGGTGGGCGGGGAGCTCGCGGCCGAGGTGGGCGCGGAGCGCGCTCGGCTCACAGCTGCCGTCGGGAGTGGGCACCACGTACGCGACGAGCCGGTCACCCAGGCGCGGGTCCCGACGCACCGCGACGGCGGCCTGGGCGACCGTCGGATGGGTGCAGAGGGCGGCTTCGATCTCACCGAGCTCGATCCGCAGACCGCGGATCTTCACCTGGTCGTCGCGGCGTCCGAGGAACTCCACGGTGCCGTCGCCGCGCCACCGGGCCCGGTCGCCGGTGCGGTAGAGGCGGGCGTCGGGCAGGCCCGGGACGCCGGGGACGAACCGCTCGGCGGTGAGTTCGGGGCGCTGGTGGTAACCCCGGGCGAGGGGGACGCCGGCCAGGTACAACTCGCCGATCGCGCCCGGCGGCAGCAGGTTGCCGCGTTCGTCGAGCACGTACGCCCGACTGTTGGTGACCGGCCGGCCGATGATCGGCGTGGGGCTCTCCGCCAGGCGGCACCACAACGTGTCGACACTGCACTCGGTCGGGCCGTACAGGTTGTAGGAGTGCAGGCCGTCGGTTTCGCGCAGCGTCGTCCACAGTCGCGGCGGGGTGGCCTCGCCCCCCAGCGCGACGACGGCGGGCCGGTTCCGCCCCGGGGCCAGCAGTCCGGCCCGGAGCAGTTCCTCCGCATACGTGGGGGTGACGTCCATGAAGTCGAGGCGGTGCTGGTCGACGTAGCCGACGACCTGGTCCGGGTCGTAGCGGGCGTCGTCGGAGAGCAGGTGCAGCTCGTGCCCGGCGAGCAGCCAGAACAGCCCCTCCCAGGAGGTGTCGAACGACAGCGAGGCGGTCAGCGCCGCCCGCATCCGGCGGCCTCCCACGGCGGCGGTCTCCGGGTCGATCAGGTGGGTGCGGTGGTGCCGGTACAGGTTGGTCATCCCACGGTGTTCGAGGACCACCCCCTTGGGGTTGCCGGTCGATCCGGAGGTGTAGATGAGGCAGACCGGGTCGGCCGGAGTCAGCGGGGCCGACCGGTCGTCGTCGGTCAGGTCGTGGGCGGGGTGGACCGCGATCGACGCCACGGTCTCCGGGTCGTCGAGCAGGACGGACGAGCCTGGGTCGAGGCCCGCCCGTTCCTGGTTGCGCCGGTCGGTGACGGTGACCGTGGCGCCGGCGTCGGCCAGCAGGAAGCCGATCCGGGCGGGCGGATAGTCGGGGTCGACCGGCACGTAGGCCGCCCCGGACTTGAGCACCGCCAGCAGGGCGACCGGCAGCAGGTCGGTCCGCGGCAGCAGCAACGCCACGTACGTACCGGGGCCGGCACCGCGTCGCACCAGGTGCCGGGCGAGCCGGTTCGCGCGTTCGTTCAACGCCGAGAAGGAGAGCCTCGCCAGGGTGCCGTCACGGGCGTCGGTGGCGACCAGGGCGGTGGCCGTCGGGCTGTGCCGGGCCCGGGTCTCGAAGATGGCGGGCACGTGCTCGTCGGGCAGGTGCCGTTCGGTGGCGTTCCAGGCACCGAGCAGCAGCTCCCGTTCCCCGGGGAGCAGCAGATCCACCCCGGTGACCGGGGGCGCCGGGTCGGCGAGCGCGCGGTCCAGGAAGGTCAGGAAACGGCTCAGGTGCCGCCGCAGGTCGTCGGTGGTGTAGCGGCGGGCGTTCGCGTCGACGGCCAGCCGGATGCCGTGACCGTCGGCGCGGTCGAAGAGGCCGATCATGAGATCGTCCACCGGGCCGGCGGCCAGGTTGTGCACCGAGGCGCGGTGGCCGGCGAAGCGCAGACCGTAGTCGAAGGGCATGACGTTGACCGCCGGGCCGAACAGTTTCTGGTCGGCGCCGACCAGCCGCAGGTCCCGCCGTAGCTGCTCGTAGCGGTACCGGTGGTGCGGTCGGCTGGCCCTGATGTCGGCGGCGATCCGGCGGGCGACGGCGGGCAGGTCGTCCTCGGCTCCGACGGTGACGCGCAGCGGCACGACGTTGAGGGTCATCGTGGGGACCCGCAGCGCGACGGACCCGAGCCGGAGCATGACGGGTAGGGCGAGGACGACCTCGCCGGCACCGGACATGCGGCCCAGGTAGGCGGCGAAGGCCGCCGTGAAGAGGTCCGTCCAGGCGACCCCCGACCGGGTCGCGGTCGTCTTGAGCGCGTCGACCGTCGCCGGGGGCAGGACCGCTTCCTGGCGTACGCTGCCCTGCTCCGCTCCGGTGGCGGCCCCGCTGGCGAGGGTGACCGGCTCCGGTAGCTGGGCGCAGTAGTCCGTCCAGTACTCACGGTCCCGGGCGGGACGGGGGCCGGCGGTGTACTCGGCGTCCTCGGCGGCGAGCAGGGCCGGGTCGGCGAACGGCGAGGGCGGCGGCTCCCGACCCTCGACGAGGGCCGTGTAGGTCTCGGCGACCCGCCGGGCGATCAGGGCGAGACCGAACCCGTCGAGGGCGACGTGGTGCACCCGGTGGTACCAGAAATAGCGGTCGTCGGCGACCACGACGATCGCGTGCCGGAAGAACGGATCACGGGTCAGGTCGACGGCCTGGTCGAGATCCGCGGTCATCCAGTCCCGGGCCGCCCGCACCGGATCAGGTCGGTCCCGAACGTCGAGCACCTCCACCGGGCAGGCCGACCCGGGCGCGTCGGCCAGCATCACCTGCTCGTCGTCGTCGACGAAGCGGACCTGGAGCGCGGCCGTCCCGGCGACGGTGCGGCGGACCGCCTCGGCGAGCCGGTCGACGTCGACCGGGCCGCGGATCTCCACGTACTCCGCGATGTTGAAGACGGAGGTGTCCGGGGTGAGCTGCTGCCAGGTCCAGATGCCGTGCTGGGCGTCGCTCAGCGGCCGCAGCCCGTCAGGCATGCGCACCGCCACTCGACCGGGAGGTGATCAGCGTCCACCAGTGGGCCAGGGTGGGTCGCTCGACCAGCTCGATGAAGCTCACCTCCGCACCGCGCTCGCGCCAGCGTTCGACGAGTTGCACCGCCCGGATCGAGTCGAGTCCCTGCTCGAGGAGGTCGTCGGCGTCGGACAGTTCCTCGGGCTCCAGGAACAGCATCTCCGCGACGTCCGCGCGCAGGTCGGAAAGGGTCAGTGAGGTGGTCATCTCTCGGTCTCCTGGTGATCAGTTGACCTGGCGAACGCGGTCCGTCCAGAACCGTTCGCGCAGTTCCCGGCGCAGGATCTTGCCGCTCGGGTTGCGGGGGATGCGCTCCAGGAAGGTGAACCGTACGGGGATCTTGAAGGTGGCGATCCGGCCCTTGAGGAAGGTGGCCAGATCCCGGGGAGTCGCCTGCGCGCCCGGGTCCAGGGCGACGAAGGCGTGGACCGCCTCGCCGAACCGGTCGTCGGGCACGCCCACCACCGCTGTCTCGGCCACGGCCGGATGCTGGATCAGCGCGTTCTCGACCTCGGTGGGATAGATCTTCTCGCCGGCGACGATGATCATGTCCTTGATCCGGTCGCAGATGTACAGGTAGCCGTCCTCGTCGAGGTAGCCGGCGTCACCGGTGTGGATCCAGCCGTCCACCAGGGTCGCCGAGGTGGCGTCCGGCATCCCCCAGTACTCCAGCATCCGGGCCGGGGTACGCAGGCAGACCTCGCCCACGGTGCCCGGCGGGACCGGTCCGCCGTCGCCGTCGATGATCTTCGCAGCGAAGCCCGGGTACGGTCGGCCCGCTGCGGCGAGCCGGGGGCTGCCCGGCTGGTGGTCGGCCGGTGGCAGGCAGATCGACGTGTTGCCGGTCTCGGTCAGGCCGTAGATCTGCGCGAACGAGGCGCCCATCGCCTCGACGGCCTCGGTGAGCAGCGACGAGGCGATGGGCGAGCCACCGTAGACGACCTTGCGGAGCTGATCGAAGTCGGCCTTGCCCACCCCCGGTTCCCGCAGGATGAGGCGCAGCATCGCGGGCACCACGCACATGGTGGTGACCCCTCGGCCACGAATCAGCCCGACGGCGACACTGCTGTCGAAGAACGGCATGGCGACGTTGGTGACCCCGGCGACGAGACCCTGGCTGGCCCACCAGATGCCACCCACGTGGAAGCCCGGGATGCCGATGAGGCTGACGTCGTCGGGCTGCCAGTCGATCCAGTCGAGCCCGGCGTCGGCGAGGGCCTCGCGGACCGCGAAGAAGCTGCGTTGGGCCAGCACGACGCCCTTCGGCAGGCCGGTGGTGCCGCTGGTGTAGAGCTGGACCACCGGCGTCTGCCGGTCGGTGGTGTCGGGCAGGTCGGCAGGGTCCCGACCGGCGCGCCACGACTCGTAGCCGGCGAGCGACACGACCGCGCCCAGCTGCGGCAGGTCGCCCCGGATGCCGTCGAGGGCGGCGAGATGGTCCTCGCTCGCGACCAGGAGCTCGGCACCGGAGTCCCGCAGGATGTGCTCGATCTCCGGTGGCGTGAGCCGCCAGTTGATCGGGACGAGGACCGCCCCGGTCCGGGCACAGGCGACGTACAGCTCGTAGTACCACTCCGACTCCACCCCCAGGTAGGCGACCCGGGAGCCGGCCCGCGCGTCGGCTGCGGCCAACGCGCGGGCCGCCTGGTTGGCACCGCGATGGAGCTGCTGGTAGGTCAGGGTGCGCCCCTCGCACACGATGGCGGGGTGGTCCGGGATGTGGGCGGCGTGGTGGGCGACGGCCGCCCCGATCGTGGCCGGACCGCCCGGCCCGAGATCCGTGGGGCTCATGAGACGACGACCGCCACGTCCACCTGCCCGGAGCAGGAACCGCCGTGCGCGTCCCAGAACCGGAAGGCGGTGTCGAGCATGATGGTCGCTGGCCGGTCGGAACGCAGCCGACGCTGCCGGGCCCGGCGCAGCGTGAACGATCCACTGAACGCCGTACGGTCGATCGGTGCGCGGAACGTGCTGCTGAGGTTGACGATCAGGATGTCGGCGAGCTGCCGACGCCAGTAGTCCTCCATCGACCAGTCCGCGAAGACCGGGTGCAGCCGGTCACGTACCGTCCGGGCGATGGTGTAGTACAGCATCTGGTTGTAACCGATGTTGACCTCGACGGCGTTGAGGTGACCGGTGTCCTGGATGTAGCAGGACTCGGCGATCGAGAGCGTGGCCCGCCCCTCGACGGTGTCGGCCGCCTGGTCGACGTGCATGTCGGTCAGGTAGCGGCAGTGCGGCAGATAGCAGCGCAGCACCTCCTCGCGGAGCCCGGCGTCGGCGAGGAGACCGGTCCCGGTGACGGTGGGGCTCACCGCTTCGCCGACTCGTCGTAGACGGTCACCCGGAAGGACACCGCGGGCTCCGGGGTGCTGGTGTGCAGGGCGCGGTGCACCAGGCTCTGGTTGTCCCACACCAGCAGGTCACCCTGCTCGAAGGTCTGCAGGTGGATGAGGTCGTGGCTGAACGTCTGGTCGAGCTGCCCGGTGGCCTCGAGCAGCTGCTGGAGCAGGGCGGGCTGTTCGGTGCCGTTCTCGTCCACGATCGAAAGGGTGAAGCCCTCGCTGAGGTAGAGAATCGGCTCACCGGTGCTGGGGTGCGGGAAGGCGGTCGGGAACGTCACCGTGGGGGTGCGCTCCTCGATCTCGTCGAGGATCTCGGAGATGGGCCGGTACACGTCGCCCGGACGGATCTTGAAGTAACGCTTGACGCTGTGCCGGGCCCGGGTGCCGGCCAGGGCGGTCCGGAGATCCTCACCGATGGCCCGGTAGGCGGCGCAGAGGTTGATGAAGTAGGTGCCCCGGTTCTGCTGCGGGATCACCTGCGGGTAGATGAACGTCAGGTCGAAGGGGCGCGGCATGAACTGGTAGTCGGAGTGCCAGAACCGGCCGGTCTTGGGCACACCGATCTGCTTGCCGTTCTCCTGGATGTTCGAGGAGACGAAGACCTGCGGAACCTCGGGGTGGTGGTAGATCTCCTCGTAGTAGGGCTCCACCCGGCCGAACCGCTCGCCCAGGGCCAGGAACTCCTTGGGAGCGAGTTTCTGACCCTTGAGGACGGCGATCTTCTCCCGGTAGACGGTCTCCTTGAGGTTGAGGATGTCGTCGTCGGACGCGCTGGCCGCGTCGAAACCGGTCACCGTGACGCCGAACTTGCCCTCGACCTGCTGCTCGATCTTCATGCCGTTGCCTCCGCGATGTAGTCCACGAGTCCGCTGACACTTTCGATGGAGTTGAGGGCACTGTCCGGCAGTTCGATGCCGAAGGCGGCCTCAGCCCGGCTAATAAGGTCCATGACGGTCAATGAGTCAACACCCAGATCCTCGAAACCACCACCTGATTCGGTGATTTTTGTCACATCGATGTCCAGACCCTTTGCGATGTCCGTGACGACGGAATTGATTTTCTCGAAGTCCATGTGGGTTCCTAGAGTTCAGCGCAGCCGGGGCCAGCGCAGCGCCACCGATCCCCAGGTGGCACCCCCGCCGAAAGCGGTCAGCACGGTCCGGTCACCGGGCTGCATGACGCCCGCCGCCGTTGCGTCGGCCAGTGCGAGTGGAATCGAAGCGGCAGCGGTGTTGCCGACTCGGTCGATATTGCTGACCAGGCGATCGGTGGCAATGTCGAGATTGAGCGCCACCTCACGGAGGATGCGGGCGTTCGCCTGGTGTGGCACGAGCCGGTCCACGTCGCCCACCGACCAGCCGACGCCGGCCAGCACCGACCGGCAGGACTCGGCCATGCGGCGCACCGCGTGCCGGTACACGAGCCGGCCGGCCATGGTCAGCGTGCGCTCCGCTGCCGCCGCGTCCGGGGTGAACGGTCGACGGGACCCGCCGGCAGGCACCTGGATCGCATCCTCCAGGGCACCCTCGCTGCCCAGGTCGAAGGCGAGCAGCGCGCCTTCTTCGGCTGCGTCGCCGGCGCCGATCACCACCGCACCGGCACCGTCGCCGAACACGGCCGCCGTGTCCCGGTCAGTCGGATCGACGATCCTGGTGAAGGTGTCCGCCCCGATGAGCAGCACGTTGCGG
Organism: Micromonospora sp. NPDC023956; assembly: GCF_040639195.1. Lineage (NCBI taxonomy): Bacteria > Bacillati > Actinomycetota > Actinomycetes > Micromonosporales > Micromonosporaceae > Micromonospora > Micromonospora sp. NPDC023956. Next base: position 195,331 of record NZ_JBEZZN010000004.1, on the reverse strand, counting down.
GCCACGCCCAGTCGAACCAGCCCGGCGGCGGTCGCCAGACCGTAGACGAAACCGGTGCAGACCGCATTCAGATCGAAGGCAGCCGCTCCTTCCAGGCCGAGTTTCTCGGCCACCGCAGGCGCGGTCGCCGGACAGGAATAGTCCGGCGTGGTGGTGGCGACAATTACTGTGTCCGGCGTCACTCCACCGGCGGACGCCAATGCCCGCTCACCTGCTCCGACAGCGAGATCAGAGGTTGCGCAATCCTCGTCCACGACGTGCCGACGAAGAATGCCCGTCCGCTGCTCGATCCAGTCCTTCGTTGTCCCGATTCGCTCGACGATGTCATCGTTCGTGACCATCCGGGGTGGAAGGTAGCCCCCCACACCCCGAAGAACCGCCGCACGTTCGTTGTTGCCCCCCACCGCAGCTCCCCCGGTCGATCAGTCTGCTTGGGTCCACGGGAATCGATCCTAGAAACATCGGCCGATAGGTGCATCAACACACGTTGCATATCGACCAGCGTCTGTCGATTCCGTGCAACGGACAACGCGGGCAGCGGAAACTCCCGTCCACCCGGCAATCGCAACGTGTGATGGTGCTCTCCAGGCCACTCACACAACGGCCAAAGGCCCTGGAAGATCAACGCCAGTAGGTTGCCAGCTCGGCGGGGAGCCACGACGCCGGTCTATTGGCTTTTGGCCAACTCGATATCTGACGCAATGCGTCCCCGGGAGGCTCCTGCGTCCTACCCCGCGGGCAGCGGGCGGGCCGGGAGCCGGTCAGGAACCGGAGCGGCGCAGCCGGATGAGCCGGCCACCGATGAGCCATTCGGCGACGACCCGGCCGGAGGCGGCCACCGCGACGCCGTGGTGGGCCCAGCCGGGACCGGTCTTCCCGCCGGCGAGGTCGGCCCATCGGACCTGGCCTCGGTACCCTCTTGGCCCTATGGACTTCTCCGACGCCGCGCTGCTGCTCGCCGCCGGTCTCGCCGCGGGCACGGTGAACGCGGTGGCCGGCGGCGGGTCCCTGATCACCTTTCCCGCGCTGATCGCGGTGGGGCTGCCACCGGTGCCGGCGAACGTCACCAACTCGGTCGCCGTCTCCCCGGGCTACCTGGCGAGCGTGGCGGGAAGTTGGCGGGACCTGCCGGTCCGTCGCACGGTGCTGCGACTGGCGCCGACGGCGGTCGTCGGAGCGGTGGCGGGGACCCTGCTGTTGTTGAACACCCCGGCCCGCGCGTTCGAACTGGTCGTACCCTTCCTGGTGTTGGGGGCGACGGCGGTGCTGGCCTTCCAGGACCCGCTGCGCCGGCTGGTCGGCCACCCCCGCGACCTGGGCCCGCGCCGCCGGGTGGTGACGCTCCAGGCGATGGTCGCGGTCGGCTCGCTGTACGGGGGCTACTTCGGCGCGGCCCTCGGGGTGATGTTGGTCGCCGGTCTGGCGCTGGTCCTGGACGAGACGCTGGCCCGGGTGTCGGCGCTGAAGAACCTGATCTCCGCAGTGGTCGGAGTGACCACGGTGGCGATCTTCGCCGCCTTCGGGCCGGTGAACTGGGTCGCCGTGGCGGTGGTCGCCCCGGCGACGCTGATCGGCGGGTACGCGGGGGCGCGCCTGGTCCGCCGACTCCCGCCGGTGGTGGTGAAATCCCTGATCGTGGCGTTCGGGACGGTGATCGGCTGCTTCCTGCTGTACCGCGCGCTGCGTTGAGCCGGCCGACCGCCGCTGGACCTACCGACGGCCGGGGCCGCCACCCCTGCCGAGGTGGGCCCACCGACCGCTCAGGCCCGGACCACGGTTGCCGGGCAGATGCCCGTGGCGGTCCGTCCCCCACCCGGACGGAGCGGGCGCGGGGCCCCTCGCCACCGGCTCTCCCGCCGGACGGAGGTGCCCCGCCTGGCTCAGGCGACCGGCTCCGACGTCGCGTCGACGTCGCGGCCCGGCCCGGAGGTGACGCGGGGGTCGCCCTCGTCGGCGAAGTAGTCGTCCGGCCTGGTGCCGTCCGCGCCCTCGGGCACCTTCGCGGCCCGCAGCACCAGGGTGACGATCGTCGCGACCAGCAGGTTCACCAGCACCGCCACGATGCCGACGTAGATCGTCTTCTTCGTGTCGACGCCGAACTCGGCCAGCGGGAACGCCGAGCCGCCGAAGTGCTTCCGGCCGGTGGCCGCGTTGGGGATCTGGTAGAGCATCCACATGCCGAGTCCCATGCCGGCGGCCCAGCCGGCGATCAGCGCGCCCCGGTGGAACCACCGGGTGTAGAGACCGAGCGCCACGGCCGGCAGCGTCTGGAGGATGATCACGCCGCCGATGAGTTGCAGGTCGATGGAGAACTGCGGGTCGAGGAAGACGATGCAGGCCACCGCGCCGACCTTCACCACCAACGAGGTGATCTTGGAGACGTTGGCCTCCTGGGCCGGGGTGGCGTCCCGCTTCAGGTACTCCTTGTAGATGTTGCGGGTGAACAGGTTCGCCGCCGCGATCGACATGATCGCCGCCGGCACCAGGGCACCGATGCCGATGGCCGCGTACGCCACCCCGGCGAACCAGTCCGGGAACTGCTGGTCGAACAGGACCGGTACGACGGTGTTGCTGTCGACCGTGCCCTCCTTCGCGCCCGGCAGCGGCTTCACCTGTGCCGCGATGGCCATGTAGCCGAGCAGGGCGATCAGCCCGAGCAGCAGGCTGTACGCGGGCAGCGCGGACATGTTCCGCTTGATCACGTCCCGGTTCCGGCTGGCCAGCACGCCGGTGATGCTGTGCGGGTAGAGGAACAGCGCCAGCGCCGAGCCGAACGCCAGGGTGACGTACTGGAGCTGGTTGTTGGCATTGAGCAGGATGCCGTCGTTCGGGTTCTCCGAGGCCGCGAACTTGGCGTCCGCCGCGTCGAAGATCTCACCCCACCCGCCCAGCTTGTACGGCAGGTAGAGCACCGCCACCAGGATGACGACGTAGATCAGGCTGTCCTTGACGAAGGCGATCAGCGCGGGGGCGCGCAGCCCGGACTGGTAGGTGTAGGCGGCGAGGATGGCGAACGCCACGATGATCGGCAGGTGCCGGGCCAGCGCGCTCTCCCCGGTCACGCCCATCGTCTTGAGCACCGCCTCGATGCCGACGAGCTGCAACGCGATGTACGGCATGGTGGCGACGATCCCGGTGATCGCGACGAGCAGGGCGAGCACCGGCGAGTCGAACCGGGTACGGACGAAGTCGGCCGGGGTGACGAAGCCGTGCCGGTGCGACACCGACCAGAGCCGGACCAGCACCAGGAAGACCATCGGGTAGATGACGATGGTGTACGGCACGGCGAAGAACCCGGCCGCGCCGGCTCCGAAGATCAGCGCCGGCACCGCGACGAAGGTGTACGCCGTGTAGAGGTCGCCGCCGACCAGGAACCAGGTGATCCAGCCGCCGAAGCTGCGCCCGCCCAGGCCCCACTCGTCCAGATGGGCCATGTCCTTCGGTGCCCGCCACCGGGCGGCGACGAAGCCCATTCCGCTGACCAGCAGGAACAGCAGCGTGAAAACGATGATCTCGGTGAGGTGGTCACGCCACATCACTGCACCACCTTCGCTCGCGACTGCGGGGCTGGCAGGCCCGGCTTACTCCTCGCGCTCACCGGCCACCCCGCTTCTTGGTCAGCTGGTAGACGAGCGTGGTGGTGGCGACGCCGAGCAGGATGTAGGTGAGTTGGAGCCAGTAGAAGCGCGGGAACCCGAGGATCCGGGGCTGGTCGCCGTTGAACAGCACGGGGATCAGCGGTACGACGATCGGGACGAAGAGCAGCCAGTTCCACGGGCTGTGGTCCTTGGCCCGGGAACGCACCGTCGGCGACGGAGGAGTCGGGGTCGGCGGCTCCGGTTCGGGCGAGGTCATGGGGCCCACCTCCGGGGGTCGCGGTACAGAGACGGACCGGAGGTTATCGATGTTGTGACCGGCGTCACTAGTGACAGCGGGTGACTGCGCTCAGCGGCGGATCGGGTGCGCCGAGCGGTGGGCACGCCGCTGCCAGGTGGTTGCCGGGGGAGCAGCAGCCGGTCCGGGTCGACCAGCCTCGGCCGGGAAGGGGTCAGCCCGGGTCGGGGGTCCGGTTGCTCAATCCAGGTACTTCTGGCCCAGACACAGCACGAACAGCGCCGCGAGCACACCGAGCAGCAGGATGATCGACCAGCCCAGCACACGCCCGCGGTGCGGGTCGTCCGGCTCTGCTGACATCAGCAGATCGTATCCAACGGCCGGTGCGGGGCGTCGTCGCCTCAACCGAGGTGGGCGGTGTCGTTGACGGAGCGGACGGCCACCCCGCCGTCGGCCCAGAGGTCGAGCACCGACACCCCGGCCGGGTCGAGGTAGAGCCGGTGCAGGAAGGCGTCCCCGGCGGCGAGCGCGTCCCGCAGCAGGATCTTGATCGGGGAGACGTGCGAGACCACCACCACGGTCTGCCCCGGGTACCCGGCGAGCAGCCGGTCCAGCGCGCGACGCACCCGGACGGTGACGTCGGTGAACGACTCCCCGTCCGGCGGGGCGACCGCCGGGGAGGCGAGCCAGGCGTCCAGTTCCCCGGGCCACTCCTGGCGCACCTCGGCGAAGGTACGCCCCTCCCAGGCCCCGAAGTCACACTCGACCAGGTCGTCCTCGATCCGCAGCGGTGCCCCGCCGAGCGCGGCGGCGATCGGTCGGGCGGTCGCCGTACAGCGGGACAGGGGTGAGCTGACCACGGCCGCGACGGTCGGCGCGAGGGCGGCCACCCGGGCGGCGGTGGCTCGGGCCTGGTCCCGCCCCCGGCCGGACAGCGGCACGTCGCCCCGGCCGGAGTAGCGACGCTGCGCGGTCCACTCGGTCTGCCCGTGCCGGACCAGGACCAGCCGGGTGGCCTCGCTGGCACCGCGCGGTTCCCAGGAGGCGGGCGCGGTCGCCGGGTCGGTGCCCGTGGTGGCCTTCGTGGCCGCGCGGGCGGCGGCCTCCCGGGCGGCGGCGCGGGCCGGCGAGTCCGGAGCGGCCACCTCGCGCGGCGGTTCGGCGGTACGGGACGCGGCCGTGGCGGGGGCGGCCGGTGACCGGCCGGCGGCGGCGTCCATCGCGGCGTTGGCCAGGGCGTCGGCGTGCCGGTTACGGTCCCGGGGGATCCAGGTGAAGGTCACCGCCGCGAAGCGACGGACCAGCACGGCGGCCTCGGCGGCCAGCGGACGCAGCCCCGGGTGCTTGATCTGCCACCGGCCGCACATCTGCTCGACGACCAGCTTGGAGTCCATCCGCGCCTCGACCCGGGTCGCGCCGAGTTCGGCGGCGGCGGTCAGTCCGGCGATGAGGCCCCGGTACTCGGCGACGTTGTTCGTGGCGGTGCCGATCGCCTCGGAGCGTTCCGCCAGCACCTCACCGGTCGCCGCGTCGCGGACCACCGCGCCGTAGCCGGCCGGGCCCGGGTTGCCCCGGGAGCCCCCGTCGGCCTCGACGACCACCCCGGCCAGGCTCACAGGCCCGATTCGTTCGTGCGGACCATGATCCGGCGGCACTCCTCACAGCGGACCACCTCGTCCGGAGCGGACTTGGCGATCCTGGCCCGGTCGGCGCCGGAGAGGTCGAGCCGGCAGCCGCCACAGCGTCCACCGCGCAGCAGGGCGGCGCCCAGCCCGGTCGACTCGCGGATCTTGTCGTAGAGGGTGACCAGGTCGGACGGGAGGTCGGCGGCGAGCGGCTGCCGGGCGGAGCGCTTGAACTCCTCCTCCTTGGCGATCTCGGCCAGGCTCTCGTCGCGCCGCCGCTCCACCTCCGCGCGCTTCTCCCGCGCCTCCGTCAGGCGCTGCTCGATCCCGTCGAGGACGCCCTGCGCGGTCTCCCGCTGCTCCATCAGCTCCAGCTCGGCGTCCTCCAGGTCGCTCTGCCGCCGGTTGAGGGAGGTCAGCTCGTGCTGGAGCGCCTCCACTTCCCGGGCCGGGCCGGTGCCGGCGGCGAGCCGGTCCTCGTTGCGGCGCTTGCGGGTGCGTACCTGGTCGACGTCCTTCTCCAGCCGGGCGATGTCCCGGTCGAGGTCGTCCACCGCCACCTGGGCGCGGACCCGCTGGTCCTCCAGGGTGGACAGCTCCCGGGCGAGGGCCTCCAGTTCGGCGCGCTCGGGCAGGATGCGCCGGCGGTGGGCGAGCTGGGCGAGGGTGGTGTCGATCGCCTGGAGGTCGAGCAGGCGGCGCTGGACTGCCGGTTCAGCCTTCACGGTCGGGGCTCCTTGTCGTCCACGGCGGGGTGGGGGTCGTCCTGGGTGGGTGCGGTACGGCCCCGGGCGGTCGCGGTCGCGCCGGGGGTGTGGTTCTCCTGCGGGGTGACCGACGACGCCGATCCGGTGGGCGACGACGCCGGCCCGGAGGGCGGCAGCGGGCTCGCGACGTGCACGGTCCACGGGTCGGTGTCCAGGTCGGACAGGTACGTCTCGACACCCAGGGCCGCCCGCAGGTGCGCGGCCAGGTCGTCCAGCCAGGGACGCTCGGTGGCCCAGTGCGCGGCGTCCAGCAGCGCGGGGCCGCCCTCGGCGAGGTGCTCGCCGGCCGGGTGGTGCCGCAGGTCGGCGGTGAGGAACGCGTCCACCCCGGCGGCGGTCGCGTCGGTGAGGAAACCGTCGCCGGCGCCGCCGCTGACCGCGACGGTGCGGATCACGCGGGCCGGGTCGCCGGCGGCGCGCACCCCCCACACGGTCGGTGGCAGCACGGTGGCGGCGTGCCGGGTCAGGTCGGCGAGCGTCATCGGACGGGGCAGCTCGCCGATCCGGCCGATGCCGCGTCCCTCGCCGTGCGCCGGGCTGCCCGGGGCGGGTGGGTGCAGCGGGCGGAGCCCGGTCAGGCCGAGCCGGGCGGCGAGCGCGTCGGAGACCCCCGGGTTCGCCACGTCGGCGTTGGTGTGGGCCACGTACAGCGCCACGTCGGCGCGGATGAGCCGGTGCACGACGCGGCCCTTGTACGTCGTCGGCGCGACCGAGGAGACTCCGCGCAGCAGCAGCGGGTGGTGCGCGACGATCATGTCCGCCCCGACGGCGAGCGCCTCGGCGACGGTCTCCGGGACCACGTCGACCACGCAGGCGACCCGGCGGACGACGCTGCGGGGCTCGCCGAGCACCAGGCCCACCCGGTCCCACTGCTCGGCCCAGGCCGGCGGGTAGCGCCGTTCCAGCACGGCCACCACGTCGGCGACCGTCGGGGGTGGGGATCCGGTTGTGCTCACGGCGCGCCAGCTTACCGGCGTCGGCCCGGTGGGGGCGCGACCCGGCTCGGGACACGTCGCCCGCGGGCCACGAGGAGGCGCACCGGCACCGGACGAGCACCGGCCCCCTGCTACGCGAAAAGCGGCGACAGGGGGCCTCTGCTCGTCACCGGGCTCACCGACCAGTCGGCCGGTCGGCTCGGGCGTGGCGGGACGGGTCAGGCGTAGTGGTTGACGCTCACCGGCCGGGTGCCGGTCCACGGGGTCCAGCCCTGGAGGGTGGCCGGGATGCCCACCCGGGTGTTGCAGTTGATCACCTGGAAGTGCAGGTGCGCCCCGGTGGACGCGCCGGTGGTCCCCGACCAGCCGATGATCCGGCCCTGCGGGACCCAGTCGCCGGGCCAGTAGAAGGAGCGGTTCAGGTGCGCGTAGTGGGTGCACTGGCCGTTCGAGTGCCGGATGATGACCTCGATGCCGTTCTGCCAGTACGGCGACCAGTCCGAGTAGACGATGGTGCCGCCCTGCGAGGCGGTGACCTCGTAGTTCAGCGGGAGCCCGAAGTCCCACGCGTACTCGTTGTACGGGCCGACGTGGGAGTAGGTGCCCTCCGGCCCCTGGGTCACCAGGTACGACTCGCCTGCGGGGTACGGCAGCTCGTAGTAGTAGTTCGCGGCCGAGGCCGGCGAGGCGCCGGTGAGGGTGAGCGCGGCGGCGGTCACCACCGCGCCCACCAGGGCGGCCACTCTGCGCAGCACCTTCGTTGTGCTCTTCACTGTCTCTGACACCCCTGTGCAGCCGACGGAGATTCAGCTCCGTCGTTCGACGGCGCTCCGGGAATCTAAGCAAGCAACACGAGAATGATCAATGTCAGCTGCGCCAGGAGGCCACTACGCAGAGCCACGGGGGGCGAGATCTAGCGGGTCGTGGTCGTGGGACGGGCCGGGGCGGGCAGCGCCGCCACGACCAGTTCCCACGGGAAGGCGTGCAGGTGGCGACCACCGGTCCCCGGCGCGTGCAGCGGGTACACGTCGTCGCCGAAGAGGACCGTGACGCCCCACTCCCGCAGTCGGTCCAGGGCGGCCCGGAAGGCCGGGTGGGTCGCCATCGCGTTGTTGGTGAAGGGCACCGCCACGATCGGCACGCCGAGGCCCTGTGCCTCCACCAGCAGCCCGAGCGCGAGCGTGTCGGTGATCCCGGCCGCCCACTTGTTGACCGTGTTGACGGTGGCCGGACAGACCACCATCGCGTCCGCCGGTGGCAGGACGTCCGGGTCGTCCGGGTGCTTGTAGCGGGTACGGACCGGATGGCCGGTCAACCCGGCCAGCGCCGTCGCGTCGACGAACTTCGCCCCGTCCGGCGTGGTGACCAGGCAGACGTCCCAGCCGTCGGCCTGGGCCAGTTGCACCAGGTGGCCGACCCGGCCGGCCAGGGGCGAGCCACAGACGATCACGTACAGCACCTGCCGGCGGTCGCGCGCCGAGGGGACGACCGCGCTCATACTCCAACTCCCATGTGCTCAGCCAACTCCGCGATCGGCGAAGACGGCGCACCACGTGTGCGACGCAGGATGTCGGACATCACCTCGTGGGCGATGGGGCGGCAGCGGATCTCGGAGGGCGCGAGCCGGTCCCCCTTCAGCAGCATCTCCCCGGCGCTGGCCACGTCGCCGATCTGGGCGAACCCCCGGGCGATGTCGAGCATGTGGTGGGCCCGCCGCTCCGGCAGCAGGGCGTTGAACGCCGGCAGGTCGATGGAGAGGTGGGTCTCCACGGCCCGCCCTCCGTCGCCCAGTTCGACGGCGGCGGCGGCCCGGTGCAGCTTGAGGTTGGTCGGCCCGAAGCAGGTCCAGTAGTGGTTGTGGTCCCCGCCGAGCCGGTTCGCCGCCTCCTGCGCGCCGTCGAGCAGGTCGTCGACGGTGGCCGAGTGGCCGGAACGGGCGGCGGCCATCGCGCCCTGGAGCAGCAGCATCCCGTAGACCGAGAGGCGTTCCGGACTCTCGTCGTTGCCGCCGCCCGGGGCGAGCCGGTTGGCGATCCGGACGTTCAGCTCCAGCGCGGAGCGGGCCCGGCCCATGGAGAGCAGTGCGTTGCCGACCCGGGTGGTGGCGATGCCGGCGAGGAACTGGTCGTCGGCGCGCTGGGAGACCGCCATCGCCCGGTCGGCGGCGAGCCAGGCCAGTTCGCCGTCACCGAGTTTGCGCAGCACCGACGAGGTGACCTGGTAGACCTGCCCGAGCAGGTGGGCGGCTTCCCGCCCCTGGTCGTCGCCGTCGTACGCGGCGTCGGCGGCCTGGGCGTCGCGCAGCAGCTTCGGCAGCGCCCGGGTCAGCATGCCGTACCGACCGTACTGGTAGGTGAGCCAGGCGTGGTTGACCGCCTTGCGCATGTCGCCGAGCATCGGCGGCTGCGGTACCGCGTCGAAGTACGCGCTGAGCGCGTCGTACCGCTCCAGGGCGGCCCGGATCTGGTCGACCTCGACCTGGTCGATGCAGTTCAACGCGTCGCTGCGCCGTTCCGGGTCCCGGCCGACCAGCAGTTGCACGTCGATCTCGAGGATGTCGGCGATCTCGTAGAGGACGGAGAACTTGTCGAGCCGGCGGACCCCGCGCTCGATCTTGTCGACCCAGCTCTTGGACTTGCCCAACCGGTCGGCGAACACCTGTTGCGACATCTTGCGCCGCCCACGCCAGTAGGCCACCCGCCGTCCGATCGGTAACTCGTCCATTCCCGCTCCCTCCTCGCCCGGATCAGTCCGGGAATCCCACCACAAGCGACAATCCGTCGAGTCTGGTTTGTCCGGTCGCACACCTTGTGCGGTACTCGTCCGATCAGACCTCATAGCTTCGTGCAACTTGCATTTCGCCTGTCGAACGAGTGCCGGTGACGGCAGTGACGGGCCTCGACGACCGACGTGACCGGAACGTGACACCTGAGAGGAGCACACCATGTGGGGGACCGTCGGACCGCATGTTGTCCATCTGTCGCCACTGGAACGGGTGCGGCTGCGCCGGATCGCGGTCCGGTACGCGATGCACGGCTGGGAGGTCACCCCCGGCGCGTGTCTCGCCCGCAGCCGCTTCGTCTGCGGCCGGGCCGGCTGCCCGACCGTCGGCTGCCACCCCGCGCTGGAGAACTGGGAACTCGCCGCCAGCACCGACCCCGCGCGGGTGTCGACCTGGTGGCGCAGCCGCCCGCACGGGGTGCTGCTGCCCACCGGACGTGCCGTCGACGTGCTGGAGATGCCCTCGTACCTCGGTCGGCACGTGCTCGACGCGATCTCCGGACACCCCGCCGACCGGGCCCGTGGTCCGGTCGCGGTCACCCCCACCGGGCGCTGGATGTTCCTGGTCCGCCCCGGCGACCCGCTCCGGCCCGAACTGGACCACTGCTTCCACGTCGTCCGGCACGGGGTCGGCTCGTGGATCCCCGCGCCGCCCACGCGGCTGCCGGAGGGGCCGGTGCGTTGGGCCCTCGCTCCGGAGCAGGCCCGCTGGCGACTGCCTGACTCGTACCTGGTGCAGAAGGTGATGGTGGACGTGCTGCGGGCCCTCGGCGTCACCCTGACCGCCGACCTGCTCCCCGGTCAGCTCCCCCTCCCCCGTCGCGGCTTCTGAGTCCGTCGCGGCTTCTGAGTCCGCCACGTCCCGCCGGGGCAGCGCATCGTTGTTCCGGGTGGGGGCGCGGTCGCGCCCCGATCGGGGGAACGATGTCCATCGACGATCCGGCCCGCCGAGCCGAGGGGGCCGAGCCACCACCGCACCGCCGCCGGCCGTACCGCCGGGTCGGCACGAGACCGACCGGTTCCCGTCCGGGCCGTCCGCGCCCGCTCGGTACCCGCCCCGCCGGCAGCCACCGCCCGCCCCGCTGAGGTCCACCCCGTCCCGGGCCGGCCGGCGTATTCCGCCCGGCCGTCCCGGGCCGTGCCGACGACGGCCGGGCGCGACGGGCCCGGACGGTCAGCCGGTGGGCAGGCCCGGTCAGCCGGTGGGCCCGGACGGTCAGCCGGTAAGCAGGCCCGGTCAGCCGGTGGGCAGGCGTGGTGAGCGCAGGCACCGGCCGGCGTCGGTGACCACCGCGTGTTCGTGTCCGGCCAGCCGACCGAGCCAGCCGACGCCGGCCGAGCCCATCGCGACGGCCGCCGTGGCGTACGCGTCGGCCACGCCGAGATCCGGGCCGACCACGGTCACCGAGCGCAGTCCCCGGGCCGGCTCCCCGCGTCGCGGGTCGAGCACGTGGTGGCCCCGCTCGTACACCCCGGAGGTGGCGACCGCCAGGTCGGTGCCGGTGAGCACGAGGAAGGTGGCAGTGCGGTCCCAGGGGTGCTGGATGCCGATCCGCCAGGGGCGGCCGGCCGGGGAGAGACCGCGGACCCGGACGTCCCCACCGGCGTTGAGGCAGTGGTTGGCGGCCCCGGCGGCGAGAAGCCGGTCCGAGGCGACCTGCGCGGCCCAGCCCTTGACGTAGCCGGACGGGTCCAGGCCGCCGCTGGCGTACGCGTCGAACCAGCCGTCGGTGGCCCCCCAGAGGTCCGCGCAGCGCTCCAGCACCAGCCGCAGGTCGGGGGACGCCTCGGAGAGCAGCACCTCGCCCCGGTCGAAGCGGCGCACCTCGCTGTCGGCCCGGTAGGTGCTGAACCGGGCGTCGACCTCCCGCAACCAGGCGAACACCTCGTCGGCCAGGTCGTCCAGGGTGGCGCGGGGCAGGTCGTCGGCGAGGTCCAGGCTGATCGGCGTACCCATCACCTGCTCGACCCGGCGCAGGCCGGGGCGACGGGGCGACGCGGCCGGGGCGACGCGGCCGACCGGAGCGGAACGGGTGGGCGGCGGCGCGACGGCGCGGGCGGACCGGCGCGGACGGCGGGCGGCGAGACCGGCCATCTCAGCGCCGCGCGGTGTCGATGGCGGCCTGCAACGACTGCCGGTAGGCGTCGCTGGTCGCGGTGGCCCCGGAGACGGTGTCCAGGTCGGCACCCTGCCGCCGCACCGCCTCCCCGTCCGTGCCGCTGTACCGGTTGTTCACCGACGCGCTGCGCCGGTCGGACTCGGCGGTCTCCTCCGGCAGTTCCAGAGCGACCACGTCGACGATCCGGGCGCCGGTGAGGGTGATCCGCACCTGCACGTTGCCGTACTCGTTGCCGACCACCGGCCCGGTGACCGTACGTCTCGCCGACGGCGGCGCGGTGGTCCGGCGCGGGGTGGGCGGCGCGTCGGTGGTCCGGTCGTCACGGGGCTTGGGGCTCCGGCCCCCGGCGGGGGTGGACGGCTCGTCGGACGCGCCGGGGCCGGTGGTGGGCCGGGGCGTTCCCGTCCGGCCCGGACTGGCCGGGGCGGAGCCGGCGGGGGTCGGACCGGCGGGCGCGGGGACCACCGGGGGACGCTCGGACGGGACGGTCTCGGCGAGCCGGGTGGCCTCCGGCGCGCCCTTGAGCACGACCAGCAGGGTCGTGCCGGCGGCCAGGCCGGTGACGGCGAGGAACGCGCGACGCATGGGAGAACCTTCCTACAGCTCGAACGTGGCGAGGTGGATCTGACGGCGGGGGACGCCGGCCCGGCGCAGCGCCCGCACCGTCGAGGTGACCAGACCGGGTGGCCCGCAGAGCCAGACGTCCCGCTCGGTGAGGTCCGGCACGAGCTGGCGGAGCCCCTGCGGGCTCATCATCCGCCGGGGGCCGGGGTCGTCGCGGGAGCCGATGACGTACCAGACGTCGGTGCCGTGCGCCTCGGCGAGCCAGTCCAGCTCCCGGTGCAGCAGCACGTCGGCCGGCGTCCGGGCCCGGTAGATCAGCGCCGCGTCCGGCGGCAGCTCCTCCAGCAGTGCCCGGATCGGGGTGATGCCGCTGCCCCCGGCGATCAGCAGGGCCCGGTCGCGGGTACGGTGCGCGGCGGTGAAGACCCCCGAGGGTCCCTCCGCCCACACCCGGGTGCCCGGGGTCAGGTCGCGCAGACCCGCGGTGTGCCGACCGACCACCTTGACGGTCAGCCGCACCCACCGGCCGTTGCCGGCCGCCGACGGCGAGAACGGGTGCGCCTGCCACCAGCGACCGGGGGTCAGGAAACGCCACCGGAGGAACTGCCCGCCGCGCAGGTCGAGCAGGTTCAACCGGCGGCCGGTCAGGTAGACGGAGACGGTGTCCGGGTTCTCCGCGACCACGTCGGCGACCCGCAGGGCGTGCCGGAGGTTGAACCGCAGCGGCGCGACCACCCGGCCCCAGAGCAGCGCGGCGGCCACCAGCAGGTACGCCACGATCCAGCCCGTGCGCACCGGACCGGGACGGAACAGCTGCTGGCCGTGGGCGAACTGGTGGCCGAACCCGAGCAGCAGCACCAGGTAGCTGCTCAGGTGCAGTTGGTGCCAGAGTTCGTAGGGCAGGGCGGCGCGGACCGCCCGGATCCCGGTGAAGCCGAGCAGGACCAGGATGCCGGCGGCGAGGAAGGCGCCGAGCATGTCCTCGTAGTCGCGCAGCAGCACCCCGACCTCGGTCAGCACCGACTGCTTCTGCAACCGGGCGTAGCCGACCAGCGTCAGCGACACGTGGGCCAGCACCGCGACCAGCAGGGTCACCCCGATGTCCCGGTGCCAGCGGGCGATCTGCTCGCCGCCGAGCCGCCGTTCCAGCACCGGCAGGCGGCTCATCAACAGCACCTGCACCAGCAGCAGGTAGCCGGCGACCAGGCCGGTTATCCGGCCGGCGGCGGTCAGCGTGGCGGTGGTGGTGCGCAGCGAGTCGTCCGGGGTCTGGAGCCACCACGGCAGCACGGCCAGCAGCAGCCCGGCCCAGAGCACCGCGAGCACCGCGCGCCGGCCGGCGGGCCCGCGCCGGGGCGGCACCCGTGGGGGTACGGCAGCCGACCGGCCGCCGGAGCGGGACGGGGTCCCGCTCCGGCGGCCGGCAGCGTGGGTACGGGGATACGTCACGCGTACATCTTGATCGGGGTGTACTTCATCCGGGGGAAGATCTTGTCCACCTCCGCGTTGGTCAGCCCGAAGCGACCCTGCGCGACGGAGCCGTAGACGTTGAACATGTTGTTGTACTCCGGCACGTCGCCGCTGTCGAGGTCGTCCAGCCCCTGCCAGGCGCCGAGCAGCGAGCCGGTGAGCTTGCGGCCGGACAGGACGGTCACCACCCCACCGTGCCCGTGGTCGGTGCCGCCGCTGTTGGACGCGACCCGCCGGCCGAACTCGCTGGAGACCATGATCGTCACATCGGCGGCCTGGTCGCCGAGGTCGGTGAAGAACGCCGCCATCGCCCCGGCCAGCTCGTTGAGCCGGCGCCAGAGCTGGCCGCCCTCCCGGGTGCCCTGGTTCTCGTGGGTGTCGTAGCCGCCCATGCCGATGGTGGCCACCCGGACGTTCGCGCCGCCCTTGATGAGCTGGGCGAGCTGCTTGAACGAGTTGCCGACGCCCTGGTACTCGACGCCCTCGGCGGCCTGGTACGGCCGGGCGGCGAGCTTCTGGGCGGTGGCGAGCGCGCCGAGGCCGTCCTGGACGGCCTCCTCGACCGGGTGGTTGATCCCGGTGAAGAGTCCCTTGATCGCCTTCTCGGTGGCGGCCCGGTACCTGTCGTCGCCGTTGAGCCGCAGCGAGCCGACGCTGTTCAGGGAGAGCGCGCCGTTGTTGCCGACCAGGGACCGGGGCAGCGTGCTGCCGATGCCGACGCTGCGGAACGCGGTGCCCTTGCCGAGCGCGTCGACGAGGCTGTCCAGCCAGCCCCGGCCGCCGGTCTCGCCGGGCAGGCCGCCCAGGTTGCAGGCGTCCGCGGCCTGGAAGTGGCTGCGGGACAGCCGCTCGTCGGAGACCGCCGGGACGAAGCCGAGCTGGCCGGCCTTCAGCCACTTCTCCAGCGGCTTGAACGCGCTGGTCAGCTTGAAGCCCCGGGACAGGGCGAGGGAGTCCTCGGCGAGCAGCAGGTCCGGGCGGGCCTTGCGGAGCACCGGGTCCTCGGCGGGGGCGATCAGGCTCAGCCCGTCCAGTCCACCGTAGAGGAAGACGTGGATCAGGGTGCCGGTCTTCGTCGCGGCGAAGGACGCGGAGGTGGTGACGAACTGCGCGGTGGCCAGCGCGGTGGCGGTGGCCGCGGCCCCGGCGACGAAGGTCCGCCGGGTCACCCCGCGACCGTCCTGCTGGGCCTCCTCCGCCGCCTCCAGCCGCAGGTAGCGGTCCCGTTCGGCGGCGTTCTCGGCGGCCACCACGTCGGCCTCCGCCCGCAGCAGCGCCTCGGCCGGGTTGTCCGCCAGCCGGCGCAGGTCCGGGCATTCGGGGTGCAGGGGGTACGAGTGCACAGTCTTCTCCATCGGGTGCCTCACCGGAGGTGGTGCTGGGGGGACGCGAGGATCGCCCGCGCGACGGCGGTGACGGCCCCGTTGAACGACGCGTCGACCTTGGTGGTGGCCGACACCCCGGCGACGCCGAGGATCAGCGTCTTCTCCCGGGCGGTCAGCTTCTGGTGCACGAGCCGCCGGGCGAGCGCGTCCACGTACGCCCCGGCGGTGGTCGGCGGCTTCGCGACCAGCCGCTCCGGCTTGACGTAGGAGAACTCCCGCCGGTAGCCGTTGACCACGTCGCCGACCTCGTTCCAGCCGTTGACCATGGTGCCGGCCGAGGTCCAGGCGACGTAGACGTCGGGGTAGCCGTCCGGGGTGGGCTGGCCCATCGGGTAGTGGCCCAGCTCCCGGAGCTTGTCGTGGATCCGGCGCAGCCCCCGGGCGTACGGGGTGCGCTTGCTGTCGTCGGCCTTGTAGTCGGCGGACACCTCGGGCGAGACACCGAGCACCCGGTACGTGGCGATCAGGTACTCCATCGGGCGGCGGACCTTCTGCCCCACCGAGGCCCAGAACTCCGACGAGCTGAACAGCGTCATCAGCACCGGCTTGATCAGGCCCTTGTTCGCCGTGTACGTCTTGGCGAGCCGGTCCACCAGGGTCTTCGCCGGGGTGTCCGAGACGAACCGGGTGGCGAGGCTCTGCGCGACGTACCGGGCGGTGGAGGGGTGCAGCGCGATGTAGCGGATGTACGCGTCGATCGCCGCGTCGGCCTTCTCCGGGTCCTTGGAGTTGTTGGCGTGGGTGAACCCGAGGATCTTCACCTTGCCGACGTAGTGCCGGTCCTCGCGGAAGACGTACTCCCCGTCGGCGACCCCGCGTCCGGTCTGGAGCAGGGCCGCCTGCCGGACGTCCTTCTCGGTGTAGCCGCCGTCCACGCCGACCGAGTACAGCTCCAGGTTCTCCCGGGCGAGGTTCTCGTTGACCGCGTCGGCGCGGGAGTCGTTCTGGTTGAGGTAGAGCAGCAGCGCCGGGTGCCGGTTCGCGGCGACCAGCATCTCCGGGTAGCTGGTCAGGGCGTACTTGCGGACCACGTCGACGTCGAAGGAGTGCCGGTACACCTCGCCGCCGTCGAAGTCGGCGGCGACGTGCAGGAAGTCGTTCCAGAAGTCGACCATCACCTCGAAGAGCTGCCGCTCCGACCAGATCTGCCGGGCGACGGTGGCGTCGACCATCTCCTTCTCCGGCTGCGCACCGCGCTCGTTGAGCTGGTCGCGCTGCTCGCGCAGCTGCTTCGGGGTCAGCCGCAGGGTGGGCAGCTCGCTGAGCTTCAGTTCGGCCTTCGTCGGGGCGATCTTCTCCGGGTCGAGCTGCCAGCGCAGCCAGGCGTCGATGCCCATCCGCTCGATGTCGGCGAGCACCTTGGGCGTCGCGCCGAAGGTGGCCCGGGTGGCGAGGTGCCGGGCGGGGTCCTTGGCCAGCACGGTCTTGACGGTGACGGTCGTGGCCGCCGCCGCGGCGGCCGGGCCGGGGAAGGTACGCCCACCGGCCGGGGTGTTCTTCTTCAGCGCCGCACCGGCCCGGGAGCCCATGTAGCTTTCGTTCTGCTCGGTGTAGGTGCGCACGGTGCTCGGCTGCTGCCCGCTCGGGCGGTTCGCGTTGCCGTCGGTGACCCGGGTGACGGTCGCGTCGCCGGCGGCGTCGTCGCGGAAGAGGCCGCGTACCTGCGGAGTCATCGCGAGCGCCGCTCCACCGGCGACGACCGCGGCGGTACCGCCGAGCGCGGCGAGGGCCCGGCGGCGGTTGCGGCGACGGCTGTCACCCTCGTCGTCGTCCAGATCGGGCAGTCCCGGGTCGGAGCCGTGTCCCTGGAGACCGGGGCCGGCCGGGCCGATCCACTGCGGTCCCCGACGTTCGGCCGACCCACCCGGGCCGGTCCACGGAGGCGCGGCCGACTGCGCCTGACCCGGCCACGGGGCGTACGACGCCCGGGGGTCCTGCGGTTGTCCGGCGTACGGATGACGGTACGGATCGGTCGGTCCCTGCCCGGACGGGGCGTACGGCGGGGCCGGGTACGACTCCTGGTACGCGTCCCGGTCGGGGTGGTGTCGTCCGTCCCAGCGGCCCTCGTCCCGCGGCCGTCGTGGTGGCACGTTCTGGTCGGCCATGTACCAATCCTGTTTTCTGCTGAAGTGCCGGCCGGGACCGGCGCGGGTGCGGGGCGACGGTGCGGACGGCTGCTGTCTGAGGGGGTTGCTACGGCAAGGTAACCAAGCGGTAGAGGGCCATCAAGGTGCGCGAACGCCGCCCGGCGAGCCACTTAAGACTGCCCTGTGACAGGGGCCGGGCCGGGTCGGATATCGGCCTGTCCGGTGGCAGCCGTCCCGAGCAGGCCCGACCCGGCGGCGGACGCACCGAACGCGACGTTTCCCCGCGTCGGGGCGTTATCCGGCGAGGTCACCGGCACAGTGAAACTTAAGGTTCCACTAAGTCGTCGATGAGACGTCCGACCTGCGGACACCCGGGGCCGCGCCCGACCGGCGGCGGCTCCGGAAGACCCCCGGCGGGCACCCGGTGGGCAAAGAAGCAGCAGCAGGGGCGTGAGCCGGGACCGCAGCGGGTATGCCGCCGGACCGCTGAACCGCATGAGGGGAAGGCACCGCCATGCTCAGCAAAGAGGATCAGCGCAGGTTCGAGCAGATCACCCGATATCTCCGGGAGAGCGACCCGGCGTTCTTCGCCCGGCTCGACCAACGGGCACGGGCGCACCGGGGCCGCTACCTGGTGCTGTTGACGATCGTGCTGTGGGCCGCGCTGCCGGCGATGACCGTGCTCGCCGGCCGGGTGACCGGCGCGATCTGCGCCGTGTTGCTCCTGGCCAACTCCGCCCTGTTGTGGCGTTACCGACGGCGATGGCTGTGACGTCCCGGCACCGCCGTCGGACGGGCCGTCGTCACGCCCGACCGCCCTCCGCGGCACCCGCCCCGGACGGACCGGCGGAGCCTGCGCCGACCGCGCCACCGGTCGGACCCGGGTCGACCGCGCCACCGGTCGCAGCCGCGCCGCCCGGCGCAGCCGCGTCGGCCCCGCCACCGGTCGGACCGGCAGCGGCCGGGCCGGGGTCCGTCGCGCCGAAGCGCCGGTACGCCCGGCGCAACCGCTCGGTCAGGCCCGGACCGCCGAGGGCGCTGCCCGGCGGGCCGAGCTGACGCAGCACCAACTCCGGGTCCGTGGCCAGGGTGGGCGGCCGGTCGGGCAGGGGCACCGGCGGCAGCCAGAACCGGTCCACCTGGTCCGTCAGGGGCGGAGCGGGCAGATCGCCGAGCACCCGTCCGGTACCGGCCGCGCGGGGTGCGGCCGACCCGGCCGTGGGCGTGTCCGCCGACCGCCCGGTGGCCGGTCCCACCGACGTGCCGACCGGAGCGGCGGTGGTCGGAGCACCGGGGGACGTGGCCGCGCCGCGCCGGGCGCGGAGCCGGTCGAGCAGCTCGTCGCGGCCCCGGCCGCGCCAGTGCAGCAGCCGGAACGGGTCGGCGTCGAACGCCTCGGCCAGCAGGTAGAAGGTGGCCGCCAGGTGCTTGCACGGCACCGCGACGTCCGGGCAGGAACAGTGCTGGGTCAGCTCGCCGACCGCGGCCGGGAACAGGGGCGCGCCGGCGGCGGTGAACAGCTCCTCCAGTTCGGCGGGGAGATCGCCGGCGAGCAGCCGGGCGCTGAAGAACGCCTGCGCGGCCAGGGCCTCCTCCAGGCCCGCCCAGACCGGTTCCGGGAACCGGGCCAGCTCGATGCGGACCTGGTACGGCCGGGGCCGGGATCCCTGCACCTCGGCGGTGACCGCACCGGGTGCGACGTCCAGGGTGAGCACCTGGCCGGCGCGGGCGTAGGCGCGGCCCCGGGTCAGCCGGGTGCCCAGCGCGAAGGACTCCAACACCTCCAGGAACCGCCGGGACCACCAGGACTGTCCGATCGCGCCCCGGCTGCTGCGGGCCCGCAGACCACCGGAGACCCGGCGGGGTGGGCCGTAGTCGGCGAACCGCCGCTCTGCGGGACTCACTCGACCACCGCCCCGGGGGCGAGGGTGAGCAGGTCACGCAGGTCGGCCGTGGACAGTTCGGTCAGCCACTGTTCGCCACTGCCCACGACCCGCGCGGCCAGCCCCCGCTTCTCGGCGATCATCGCGGCGACCTTCTCCTCCACCGTGCCGGCGCAGACGAACTTGCGGACCTGCACCCGGCGGCGCTGCCCGATCCGGAACGCCCGGTCGGTCGCCTGGTCCTCCACTGCGGGATTCCACCACCGGTCCACGTGCACCACGTGGTTCGCGGCGGTCAGCGTGAGCCCGGTGCCGCCGGCCTTGAGGGAGAGCACGAACAGGGTGGGGCCGTCCGGGGCCTGGAAAGCGGTGACCATCTCGTCCCGGTCGGCCTTGCCGACCCCGCCGTGCAGGAAGAGCACCTCCCGGCCGAACCGGGCCGACAGGTGGCCGCGCAACATGCCGCCGAACTCGGCGTACTGGCTGAACAGCAGCGCCTTCTCCCCCGCCGCGAGCACCTCGTCGAGGATCTCCTCCAGCCGGGCCAGTTTGCCCGAGCGGCCGGGCAGCGCCGAGCCGTCGCGCAGCAGGTGGGCCGGGTGGTTGCAGACCTGCTTGAGCTTGGTCATGGTGGCCAGCACCAGCCCGCGCCGCTCGATGCCGTCGCTGGACTCGATCTTCGCCAGCATGTCGTCGACCACCGCCCGGTAGAGCGCGGCCTGCTCGGCGGTGAGGTTGCAGAGCACCTCCATCTCCAGCTTCTCCGGCAGGTCGGAGATGACCGACGAGTCGGTCTTGAGGCGCCGCAGCACGAACGGCCCGGTGACCCGGCGCAGCCGGCCGGCCGTCTCCTCGTCGCCGTGCCGCTCGATCGGCTCGGCGTAGCGCCGGCGGAAGGTGGCGGCCGGACCGAGCAGTCCGGGGTTGGCGAACTGCATGATCGACCAGAGGTCGGCCAGGCGGTTCTCCACCGGGGTACCGGTGACCGCGATCCGGTGCCGGGCGGGCAGCGCCCGGACCGCCTCGGCCTGCCGGGTGGCCGCGTTCTTGATCGCCTGTGCCTCGTCCACCACCACCCGGTGCCAGTCGATGCCGGCGAGCGCGACCGCGTCCCGGGCGGCCACCGAATACGTGGTGATCATCAAGTCCGTGCCGTGCACCGCCTCGGCGAACCGCTCGCCCCGGGCCCGGTCCGCCCCGTGGTGCACGTGCACCCGCAGCTCCGGGGTGAACCGGGCGGCCTCCCGCTGCCAGTTTCCGACCAGTGACATCGGACAGACCAGGAGGGTCGGTCCGGCCCCGCGCGGGTCGGCGGCGAGCAGGGCGAGCAGTTGCACCGTCTTGCCGAGCCCCATGTCGTCGGCGAGGACCGCGCCCAGCCCGAGGGACTGGAGGAAGACCAGCCAGGCCAGCCCCCGTCGCTGGTACGGCCGCAGCTCACCGGTGAAGCCCGGTGGCGGGTCCAGCGGGGTGAGCCGCCGCTCGGCCTGCCCGGAGAGCAGATCGCCGAGCGCGCCGTCGGCACTGATCTCCAGCACCGGCAGGGATCCGTCGTCGCCGTCGGCGAGTCCGAGCCGGAGCAGGTCGGCCACGCTCAGCTCACCGGCGGACCGGAGCAGCCGCAGACCGGCGGCGAGTCGCTTCGGATCCAGCTCGACCCACTGCCCGCGCAGCCGGACCAGCGGACTCTTCCGTTCCGCGAGCACGGCCAGTTCCTCGGCGGTCAGCGGCTGGTCCCCCAGGGCCAGCTCCCAGCGGTAGTCCACCAGAGCGTCCAGCCCGACGCCGCCGGGGGTCGCCACGGTGCCCGGCGCGGTCCGGCTACGCGCCTGCAACCGCGCGCCGAGCCGCGCTCCCGGCCGGTGCCACCAGCCGGGCAGCAGCACGCCGAACCCGGCGGAGTGCAGCACCGGGGCACCCTCCCGGAGGAAACGGTGCGCCCCCTCGGCGTCGAGTTCCAGGGCCTCCGGCGTCGCGGTCCGCAACGCACCGTCCAACTCCGGCCAGAGCCGGCTGGCCCGGCCCAGCTCGGCCAGGAGCGTCTCCTGCGGGGCGTCGAGCCGGTCGCCGAACACCGTGACGCTCTCCGGGTCGCGCCAGATCGGGCCGGCGCCGACCAGCAGGCCCGGCTCGTCGGCGGCCTGCAACCCGAACTCGATCCGCCAGGTCCCCGGATCGTCCGCTCCGGTGGGAACGCCGGGAGCGGACGCGCCGGAGGCCACTGCCGCACCGGACGCACGGACGGCGACGGAGGGGGATTCGGCCACGGAGACGGGCTCGGCCACGGAGGCGCTCGCGGCGGCGGAGACGGGAACGGCGACGGAGACGGGAACGGCGGCCGGGGCGGGCGGCTCGGCCAGCCGGAAGCTGGCCCGGACCGGACTGCCGACCGCGTCGCGTTGCCAGGCGTCCAGGTCGGCGCGGAGCGCCTCCCGGTCGGCCGGGTCGACGGCGAACCCGCGCCGGGGGCCGGTCAGCGCCGTCAACCAGGCGGCGACCGGGTCACGTCGCCCGGTACCGGGCAGACGGAGGCCGTCCAGGGCGGCCCGAGCGGCGGCGTCGGTGAGCGCGTCGAGCGCGTCGGCGACCACCTCCGCCGGGCCCGCCCCGCCGACGGCGACGGCACGCGCCGACGGCGGCAGGGCCAGGGTGAGGGCCCGTGCCCAGCCGGCGTCCGCGCCGGTCAGCAGGGGATGCCAGCAGGCGAGTGCCCGGCCGGCGAGGTGTCGGCCCGGCCGGTCGTCGTCGGCCACCACGGGCAGGACGCGGCCCCGGGTCACCAGATCGGTGGCGAAGGCGGACAGCTCGGCGAGGTGCCGCAAACCGGCCCCGGGCACCCCGGCGTACCCGTCGGTCCGACGGAGCACGGCGAGGGCGTCGGCCGGGGCGTACCCCAGGGTGGGCACCCGCCAGGGGGCCAGGGTGACCGCGCCGCGGACCGGTTCCCCGGCGGCGGTGCGGACCAGTTCCGGCGAGTCGAGCGGCGCGCCGCCCCGGGTGGGCAGGGTGAGCGCCGTCGAGCCACGGGTGGCGGAGACGGCGGCCGGACCGATCGCGGCGACCAGCGCGGCGTGGTCGGCGGCGAAGGGATGCGGGCGTTCCCGGGGCGGACGGCCCGCGCGCCGGGGCGGACGGGCGGGGGCGTTGCTCTCCTCGGCCCAGAGGGCGAGCCCGACGCCGACCAGCCACACCCCGTGGATGACCAGCACACGCCCCCCTCGTCGTCGTCCCGGGGACAGGATAGTGAGGCGGCGCGGGATACCGTCGGCACCGTGTCCGACCTTCTGGTTCTCGGCGGTCTCGGGGTGGACGTGCGGGTACGCGTGCCCGCGCTGCCGCTGCCCCTGGCCGACTCCCTCCCCGTGGACCCCGTCGACCTGCGGATCGGCAACACCGGTGCGGGGGTGACGCTCGCCGCGCACGCGCTCGGGCTGCGGGTGACGGTGGTCGACGTGGTCGGCGACGACCCGCCCGGCGACGTGGTCCGGGCGGCGCTGTCCCGCCGGGACGTGACGGCCGTGCTGCGGACGGACAGCCGGGGCACCCGGCGGTCGGTGAACCTGGTCGACCCGGCCGGACGCCGCATGTCGCTGTACGACTCCCGCCCCTGGCAGGGGTCGCCCCCGTTCCGCCCCGACGAGCTGGCCGCGCTGGTCGCGGAGGCGGCCCACGTACACCTGTCGATCATGGACTGGACGCTCGACCTGCTGCCGACCCTGCGTGCCGCCCTCCCCGACGGGGTGGGGATCTCGACGGACCTGCACGACTGGGACGGCAGGAACCCCTACCACCGGCCCTTCGCCGATCTCGCCGACCTGGTCTTCGTCAGCGGGGTACGGCTGTGCCCGGCCGCCGCGGAGACGGCCGCCGCGTTGGCGCCCCGGACCGTGGTGGTCACCCACGGCGCGGACGGCGCGGTGCTGTACCGGCCCGGCCGACCGCCGGTACGGGTGCCGGCGGCGACCCCGCCCGATCCGGTGGTGGACAGCAACGGCGCGGGGGACGCCTTCGCGGCCGGGTTCGTCGCCGGCCGGTTGCGCGGCGGGACCCCGGAGGTGGCGGCCCGGTACGCGGCGCAGGTGGCGGCGGCCTGCACCCACGACGGCATGGAGTACCCGTCCGGCCTGCTCCCCCGGCCCTGAGCCCCGCCCCCGTTCCGCTCCGTTCCGTGTCCGGCACCAGACGCGGCCGCTCGCCGGTCAGACCGTTCCGGTCGCCCCGTCGGTCAGTTCCCGCAGGATGTCCGCGTGGCCGGCGTGCCGGGCGGTTTCCTCGATCATGTGCACGTAGATCCAGCGCAGGTTCACCTCGCCGAGCTGGGGCTGCGGCACGACGTGGTCGAGAGGGAACCGGGCGGCGACCTCGCGGGACCGGGCGCAGGCCGCCTCGTATCCCGCCGCCAGCCGCTCGGCGGTGTCCTCCGGGCCGACGGTCCAGCTCCGCCGGCCCGCCTCGGCGGAGAACACGTGCTCCTCGCCGGGCTCGGGGGCGAGCAGCCAGGGGAACCAGTTCGCCTCCACCATCGTGAGGTGCTTGACCACCCCGGCGACGGTGGTGTCGGAGGGCACCAGCCGGCGGGTCGCGTCCGTGGCGGTCAGGCCCCGCAGCTTCGTGAGCACGACTCCCCGGTGCAGGTCGAGGAAGGCCTCCAACACGGCCCGCTCGTCGCCGGTGCGGGCGATCACCGGAGCGAGCGTGGGATCGATGGACGGGTGGATGGTGGTTTCGGCCATGCGCCGACCGTAGCGAGGAACACCGACATCCAGCGCTCCCTTTTCCGCCTCCGGAATCCCGCCGTCGCAGTGGCGGCCCGCACCAACCGCCGCACGATCTGTCCCCACGGGTGCCGGTCCGCGCCGGTCGCGGCATAGCCGTGCGGGTCGACCAGGGTGCGTGCAGGATGGGGCCATGGCATCCTCGGCACAGATTCCCCTGGTGGGCGGCGACTTCGACGGCGAGACCGTCACCGTCGAGCTGGACCCGAACGGTCGTCCGCCGTTGACCCACCACCACATCGGCACGACCGGGCTGGCCGGTGCGGAGATCTACGAACTGGAGTCCACCCACGGCGACCCGGCCTGGCGCTACTGCTGGCGCGGCCCGGCCACCTGAGCCGCCCGCCACCCGGGGGCGCGGGGGTGGCAGGGGACGCCACGACCGTTTCTGCCGAGCAGGGGTGAGCGGAGCGAGCGGTGGCGGTCAGGCGGTGACCCGGGCGAGCGCGCGGGACCGTAGGCCGTCCAGCACCGCCCGGGTCACCTGGGAGGTGCTCCGGGCCTGTTCGCACAACTCCGCCACCCGTCGGGAGACGGACTCGGCGCGCCGGTCGCGTTCGTCCCAGAGCCGGTCGACCTCGGCCAGCAGCGGCCCCTCCACCTCCCGGGCCACCCCCTTGAGCGCCGGCACGCCGAGTCGCTGGGCCAGGTCGAAGACCTTCCCGGCGTACGGCAGGGGCAGGAACGGGATGTCCGCCATCGCGGCGAAGATCAGGAAGTGGAGGCGCATCCCGACGGCGAGGTCGAAGTGACGCATCAGCCCCAGCACCTGCGGCGGTGAGTAGTCGCCGTGCAGGATCCGTCCCCGTTCGGCCGCGGTCATGTGAGACATCACGCCGTGCGCGTGGCGGATGTCGTCGCGTTCCATCGGTACGAAGATCACGTTGGCGTCGATCCGGTGCACCAGGAAGTCACCGACCTGGGCGAGCAGACGGTGGTACGCGTCCACGTCCAGCCGCTCGGCGGCCCGGCCCGGTTCCCGCACGCTCATCCCGACCAGCCGTTTGCCCTTCGGCACACCCTCCTCGCGCAGCAGTTGGGCGGGGAAGTCCTCCGGTTTCAGCAGGAACGCCGGGTCGGCGGTGACCGTGATCGGGGTGAGCAGGCCGGCCTCCTCCAGGACCACCCGGGACTCCTCGTCCCGGACGGTCACCTCGGTCGCGCCGGTCAGCGTCTCCCGGACCATGGTGCAGTCCACGGCCTCGGTCAGCGGCCCGACCCCGACCGCGTACGTGAGCAGCGGCAGCCCGCGTTCCTGGGCGACCCGGACCACCCGCAGGTAGCGGCGGGCCTCCCGGTCGTAGAGGATGCCGCCGCCGCCGAGGATGAGCAGGTCCAGCCGGTCGAGGACGGTGGCCGAGTCGACCCGGCTGACCCCCTCCCACGGCACCGCCTCCACCCCCGGGTGGTGGGCCCGGGTGTGCGCGGGGTTGCGGGAGAACACGACGATCCGGGCCTGCGGCTGCTGGGCGCGCAGGTCGGTCAGGAGGGCGGTCAGGATCGCCTCGTCGCCGAGGTTGCGCCCTCCGTACGATCCCAGCACACCGATCGTCAACTCTGCCATGCCGCCTCCCCCGCCGGTTCCCCGCGCCTACCCGCCCCGGCCCCGGCCATGCCTCGTCACGGGTACCGGATCACTCCCCGGCGACTATTCCGCTTGCCCGGCCGTGGCCGACCCGGCCACGGTGGACCGATGAGCATCACCAGGAACCACCGGATCGGCTGGGCCGACCTGCCGGCCACGGTACGGACGGCGGTGGAGGGGATCATCGGCGGCGAGGTCACGGCGGCGGTGTCCCAGCCGGGCGGCTTCTCCCCCGGTACCGCCGACCGGGTACGCACCGCCGACGGCCGGCGCGCCTTCGTCAAGGCGGTCAGCTCCGGCCAGAACGACCGTAGCCCCCACATGCACCGGCAGGAGGCCCGCAACGCCGCCGCCCTGCCCGGACACGCCCCGGTGCCCCGGCTGCTCGGCTGCCACGACGACGGCGACTGGGTGGCGCTGGTCTACACCGACGTCGAGGGTCGCCACCCGGTCACCCCGTGGCGCGCCGACGAACTGGCCGCCGTGCTGGACACCCTGGCGGCGCTGGCCGCCGTGCTCACCCCCGCGCCGGCCGGCCACGCGCCCGCCGCCGCCGAGAGCCTGGAGTACGACTTCGCCGGCTGGCAGCGGATCGCCGCCGACCCGCCGGGCGACCTCGATCCCTGGGCTCGGGAACGGCTGGCCGCGCTGGGCGCCGCCGCCGACCGCGGCCTCGCCGCGCTGGCCGGCGACACCCTCTGCCACGTCGACGTACGGGCGGACAACCTGCTGGTCGACGGGGTGGGCCGGGTGACGGTGGTCGACTGGCCGTGGGCCTGCCGGGGGCCGGCCTGGCTGGACAGCGTGATCCTGCTGATCAACGTCGCGCTGTACGGCGGACACGACCCCGAGGCGCTGCTGCGCTCCCGGCCGCTGACCGCCGACGTCGCCCCGGACGCGGTGACCGGGGTGCTCGCCGGATGGGCCGGCTTCTTCCTCGACGCGGCCCGGCAGCCCGCACCGGCCGGCATCCCGACCGTACGGGCGTTCCAGCGGGCCCAGGGCGACGCGCTCCTGCCCTGGCTGGCCCGTCGCCTGCCCTGACCGTGCCCGCCGGTCGGCGCGCCCCCGCACCGGCGGAACGGGTCAGCCGGGTGGGCGTACCGGGTGGGTGAGGAAGGGCAGTACGGCCGCCGGCAGGGCGGGCGAGCCGACGATGTCGTGATGGGTGTGGCCGGGCAGGACGGCCAGCCGGGACGGGGGCCGGTCGGTGCCCTCCGGTCCGGCGTCGCGGTGACCGCCACCGAGCAGGCCGAAGAACTCCACCATGTGAGCGGTACGTACCGAGTCGGCGTCGGCGAAGACCAGCAGGGTCGGCACGGTCAGGGCAGCCACCTCCGCGGACCAGTCGTAGTCGCGTCGCAGCAGGGCCCCCAGCTTGGTCCAGAGCACCGGCCAGTCCTGCGGTCGCGGCGCGACCCGGGTGTACTGCGCGTACACCGGGGACGAGCGGGTCTCGGCGGCGGTCCCGGCCCCCATGGCGGCCATGCCGGCGAGCACCTCGGGATACCACCCGTCCCGGCGGCAGGGGGCCGAGACGCAGACCAGCCGGCGGACCAGCCCGGGATGCTGGATCGCGGTACGCAGCGCCACCGCGCCGCCGAGGGAGTACCCCAGCACCTCCACCCCGGTCAGCCCGAGGTGGTCGACCAGGGCGGCCACGTCGTCGGCCAGTGTCTCGTGACGCAGCGGGCGGTCCACGTCCGGCGTGTGCCCGTGCGCCTGGAGGTCGACGGTGACCACCCGGCGGTGCGCGGTGAGCGCCGCGAGGAGCGGGGCGAACATCGCCCCGGAGCCGATGCCGCCGTGCAGCAGCACCAGGGGGACGCCCGACCCGTGGCTCTCGTGCCACAGGTGCACCCCGTTGACGTCGACGTAGCCCACGGTCCTCCCTCCGGCCCGACGGCCCGACGGCTCGACGGCTCGACGGCTCGACGGCTTCTGGCGGGTTCCCCCCGGCCGGCCGGTCAGTCCGGCCGGTTGCGGTGAAACCTGGTCCACGTGCCGGAGCATCGCGGCCCCGGGCCACCTCCGGCCGCCGCTGGTAGGCCCAGACGTCGTCGAGGTCCGCGAGGGTGCAGGTACGCAGGGCCAGACGCGCGGTGCAGAACGGGCCGACCACCCGTCGAGCCTGGGCGCCTGCTCCGGGTCGGGACAGGCGCTGGGAAACCTTTCCCATTCACCGGCGCAGATCAGCGGTGCGACACTCGCCGGGTTCGACAAACCGTAAGCCGGAAAGGAATCGCATGAGGCGGAAACTTCTCAGCGTGTTCGCCGCACTGGCGATCACCGTTGGTGGTGGGACGTTGGCCACGGCGAGCCCCGCACACGCCCACGGCACGTTCGGTCTGCTCTGCAACATCAGCTCGAACGGATGGCTGTTCGCCTCGTACGACAGTTACGGCGGGGTCGGTTACCTGCGTACGCTGCACGCCGGTCGCGGCTTCCGCTACCACCTGTCGAGTATCCGTGACGTCCACGGCCGTATCTGGATCTTCGGTCACGGCGCCGAGGCGGACACCACGGACGGCTGGATCCTCGAGAGCCACGTGCACTGCGCCGACGGCTAGCCCGCGCCCTAGCGGCTGGCACGTCTCCGACGCCGCTGATCGTGCTGTCGGCCGTCGCGCGCAGGACGGCCGGCGGTACGGTTCACGCCGGCACGGGTAACGGCTCCTGCGGTGGTCGTCGCGTCGGCAGCGGTGGCCGGCATTCGCAGCCCGGCCGGTACGGGGACTTCCGCCGGCCACCGTAGCGCCGCTGGGGTCCACTGCTCCTCGTCCACCGTCGACAGGTCGACCACGCCTCCGGTGAACCGGGCCCCGTCGAAGGTCACGCTGCCGCCGGCGAACCGGGCGCCGACGAAGGAGACGGTTCCGCCGGCGAAGGTGGCGTCGGCGAACGTCAGCGGGCCGGTGATCGTGGCACCGGCGAACGTGACGGTGCCGGCACCGCTGAACGTCGCACCGCTGAAGTCGCCGCCGTCGAAGACCGCACCGGTGAAGTCGAAGTCGTGACCGCGCCAGCTGCGGTGGTCGTCCTCGGGTAGGTGGAGGTTGTCGCGGATGAGCCGGATGACGGTCAGCCGGAGTTGACGGTCCTGGCCCGGCTCCCGACCGACCGGCAACGGCTCCGTGGCGAGCTGCGCCCGCTCGGGACGACCCGGCGATCCGGTGTCCGTTCCCGTCGCCCGCGACGGCGGCTCGTAGGGCTGACGAAGGTACGCGCACAGCACGTCGATGCAGCCCTGCCTGGCTTCGGGCGCGTCGTTGGCGAGGGCGGCGAAGGCGTAGATGCCGGCGGTACGCACCGCCGCCTCTGGTGACCCCAGCAGTTCGGCCGCCGCACAGAAGCGGTCCAGCAGTACCTTGGTGTCCTCCCGGTAGGCGGCCACCTCGTTGAGGCGCTGCCGCCGGTACGCCACGGTCAGGGCGACGATGGCACCGACGCCACCCACCACGGTCAACACGATCTTGATTCCCTCGAGCGCCTGCGGCCCGCTCCACGTCGGTGTCACCGTGGGGACCGCCGGCCCGGCCGTCGGGGTACCGATGGCCGGCTGGCCGAGGAGACGCCACAGCAGCACACCGGCCAGGACGGCAACAGCCGTCGCCGCCACCACCAGCAGCACGACGTGCACCAGGAGGGAGGTGGTCGGCGTCCGGGGCCGGCGTCCGACGGCCATGACCGGCCGCCGCCGGCCGCCCGCCGCCAGCGCCACGGCGACCAGAACGAGGACGACGACGAGCCAGTACCGGCCGAGCCACCGGGCCGCCGAGACGGCGGCCCGCCCGGACCACTCGGGCGCTGCGGCCACCGCAGCCGCGGCAAGCAGGCCGGCCACCACCGCCTGCCGTACGGGCGACGTCCACGACCGGCCGCGTACCGCCAGGCTCACCTGTAGTCGCTCGCTCACATCGACATCGTGACCGAACGATGCCAGTAGTCGTGCTCCGCCCACCCGCCGAGAAAATCCGTTGCGAGGGGTCGAGCACCGGATGTCTGGTTGGTCGGCCACCCGTCACAGGAGGGGACATGACGCCCATGTCGCTGCCCACCCCCACGCTGCACACCACTCGCCTCAGACTGCGTCCCTTCGAAGACGCGGATGCGAACGACCTCTTCGCGCTGCACAGCAGCGCCTACGTGCTGCGCTACTGGGACGCGCCGCCGTGGAGCGAACGCGCACGCGCTGAGCGGTTCATCACGGCTTGCCGGCAGATGGCAGAAGAGGGCACCGGCGCGCGGCTGGCCGTGGATCGTGGCTCCGACGCGACGTTCATCGGCTGGTGCAGTCTGAACCGGTGGAATCCGGTCTACCGCAGCGCGTCGCTGGGCTACTGCTTCGACGATGCGGCGTGGGGCCACGGCTACGCGACGGAGGCCGCGCGCGCTCTGCTGCGGTGGGCATTCGACACGCTGGACCTGAATCGCGTCCAGGCGGAAACCGACACACGCAACGTGGCATCTGCCCGCGTACTGGAGAAGCTCGGGTTCCTGCGGGAAGGGACGTTGCGGGAGGACTGCGTCGTGAACGGCGAGGTCTCCGACTCGTGGGTCTACGGGCTGATCAGGCGAGAGTGGCGGCCGTCGTCCGAGCCGGTGCCCGCTCGCTGAGCCCTCGCTCAAGGTCCTCGTGAACCGGTGCGACCGGCGCGGCGGGTGGAGGCGGGTGAGGCGGGTGAGGCGGCGAGATGGTGTGGCGGCCCTTGACGGGCACCCGGACGCTGCCGAACCATGAGATCGCAGGCGTCGCGACCTCGGCGGCCAGGAGGGCTGTGCGGGCTGAAACGTCGACTCTTACCGAAGGGACGGCGTGTCATGCACCCGATGCTGCAGCGCCTCGATGACCTCGGCGCACACCTGGCCACCCGCGGCGACGTTCTCGCACTGCTGGGCCTGGGTTCGGCCGGCACCGAGCACGACCGCATGGACGAGCATTCGGACCTGGACTTCTTCGTCGTCGTCGACGACGACGCGAAAGACCGCTACCTGTCCGACATCGACTGGCTGGCAGCCGCACACCCGGTGGCATACAGCTTCGCCAACGACCGCAACGGCCGCAAGGCGCTGTTCGCCGACGGCGTCTTCGCCGAGTACGCGATCTTCACCGTCGACGAACTGGCCCGACTGCCGTTCACCGGCGCCCGGATCGTCTGGCAGCGCGCCGACGTCTCACCCGGGCTGGCCGACTACGGCCCGTCGCCGTCGGTACCACCGTTCGACACGGTCGAGTTCCATCTCAACGAGGCGCTGACCAACCTCTACGTCGGCCTGCACCGCGAGCTGCGCGGCGAGCGGCTGGCCGCCGCCCGGTTCATCCAGACCTACGCCGTCGACCGGGTGATCGCCCTGCTGAACCTGACCACCCCGGCCGGGCATCGCCGAGATCCGTTCGAGGCCAGCCGCCGCGTCGAGCAGGCCTATCCGCCCGACGTGTTGCCGCTGTCGGTGATGGTGCCCGGCTACGAGCACAACTGGGCTGCCGCCCGGTTCACCTTCGATTGGCTGTGCCGGGAATTCGCCGTCAACCCGATTATCGCTACGGCGATCGGGCAGTTACTGGACCGCCGGGCGCTGTCGGAAACCGCGCCCCACTGCTGATCCGTCGTCTTCTGCCGCAGGCAGCGCGCGGCGGCGCGGTCGGCGTCCGTCGCTTCGAGTATTCGGCGACCGTACCGGTGCGTTCGGACATGCCGAGAACAGTGGTGTTCGGAACGCCGTAGGATCTGGCCGGTGGGGTGGGAGGCACTCGGGCAGTGGGGTGAGGACGTCGCTCGCATCGAGCCGCTCACTGGCGGAGTCGCCAACGACTTGTGGAGCGTGCGCGTCAACGGGCAGCTCGCGGTCGGTCGTCTCGGTACCAGGAGCGACGCTGATCTCGCGTGGGAGACAGAGCTCCTCCGACACCTCGACCGTGAAGGTCTCACCGTGCCGGTCCCGATCCCGACCACGGACGGCCGGCTGTTCGCCGACGGTCTGGTGGTGATGACCTATCTGGACGGTGGACCGCCCGAGACGCAGGCCGACTGGCGTCGCGTGGCCGGCACGCTCCGCGAGCTGCATCGGTTGACGCAGGACTGGCCGCAGCGTCCAGGCTGGCGATCGTCGACCGATCTCCTGCACGCCGAAACCGGGACGAAGATCGACCTCGGTGCGATGCCCACTGAGGGCGTTGCTCGGTGCCGAGCGGCGTGGGCGCGCCTCGCCGGACATCAGACGTGCGTCGTGCACGGCGACCCCAACCCTGGCAACGTCCGCATGACCGCGAACCACGTCGCGCTGATCGACTGGGACGAGGCGCACGTCGACGTCCCCGTCCTCGATCTCGTGCTGCCCGGCAACGCCGCCGGCCTCGACGACGGCGCGTACGACATCGCCGCGCAGGCGTCGGCCGCATGGGAGGCCGCTGTCTGCTGGGACGACGAGTACGCAGTCAAGCGGCTCGCCGAGGTTCGAGCGGTCTGAGAACACATTCGAGGAGTGGGGTGCCCCGCGCCGGGGACGTGGAAAGCGCCACCCACCCAACGATCTCAGCTACCGCACCCGCGGCGAGTGCACCTACAACAGGGGCCGGCTGAGGAGTCGTAAATCGGCCAGTCTCCCACCGACACACCATCTGCGCCCGGATCTGCTGCGCGGACGGGCCGGCTTGCCATGCCGGAAGCGTTGGGCATAATCGGTTGGCTCGCACGGCATCTGATCGAGAGGAAGCGCATGAAGCGCAACGTTGTACGCGTGTTGACGGTAATGGCCGTCCTCACTGCCGGAACGGCGGTGACGTCCGCGCCGGCCGTCGCCAGCGACACCCCCGGTGACATCTGCGTGACCAATCAGACCACCTGGCTGCGCGACCAGCCCTGGGGCAACGTCCTCCGCACCCTGAGCCCCGGGCCGGGCTTCCGCGTCCACTCGATCTACGGCGGCAGTGACATTCAGACCTGGTACTACGGCCACGGCGCCGAGGCACCGGGGCAGGACGGCTGGATCCCGGCCGCCAACTGCAACTGGTAAACGGGAACTTCTCACCGCTGTTCCGCTGCTCCACCAGAGGCACCCTCTCTCGAGGGTGCCTCTTCTGCGCCGGGACGACGGCTGGCGTGCCCGAGCTGGTGGAGTCGGGCAGGGCCGCCCCGGCTGCCTGACGGCCTGTCTTCCTCGGCGGCGGGATGGTGGCGGTCCAGCCGGCGTGCGGCACGACGACGGTGAGTACCGCCTGGCGGGCGGGGTGTCTGCGTGATCTGGAACGTCAGTAGGCCGTCCCTCTCCGGCGTACCGTGGCCTGCATGTTTGCCCTCCTGCGCGGCGGCCCCGGTGACGGCCGGGTGGTCGACGTCTCGCGTCCTGAGGTGGTGTGGCGTTCCTGCCTGTACGAGCGGACCTCGGATATGCAGCAGGTGCGGGGGCGGGAGGTGCGGGTGTACGCGCATCGTCCGGACTGCTGTGAGGGCTACGGGCGGGGTGACGTGGACGGGTGCGAGTAGGCCGCTCGGTTACCCCTCTACCGGCAGGAACGGCAGACCTGGAGGCAGGCTTTCATGATGTCGCGGGTGGTGTTCGGCTTCTTGCCGTCGTACGGACCCCACGCGTCGCTCTCGCAGGTGCCGCCGTCCTCATGCCACGTGCCGAGGGCCACCGGACGGGTACGTCTGTACACGAACGTCGACGCGGCCATCGGCAGCCGTGGCGGGTGTGCTCTCCTCTCCAGGGCCAGGCGTCCAGCTTCTGATTGAATCCTGTCTGATCTCTTGCGCCGCGCACGTCAGGAACGCCCGCACTACTGTCACCCGCCCCAGCCCGGCACCCACCGAACGGAGATCCCCTTGGGGAGCGACATTCACGCCTACGCTGAGATCCGCATCGACGGCCAGTGGCGCTACGCAGGCGACGACGCCTTTCCCGACAACGAGTACCCGAACGACCGGCACTGCCCCTTCGACGGGATACGCAGCTACGGCCTGTTCGGGTTCCTCGCCGACGTGCGGAACTACTCCAACACCCCGGTCATCGCCAACCCCCGTGGGCTTCCCGACGACGTGTCCCCGGAAGTGCGAGCCAAGAGCGACTCATGGGACACCGACGGACACACCCACACCTGGCTCGCCCTCGCCGAGCTGATCGACTTCGACTACGACCAGACGTTCACCGACACCCGCACCGACGGTGAACCCCCGGCGGCGAATCTGCGGGAGTTCCTCGGCGACTGGTACTTCGGACGGCTGAACCTGCTGACCGCGATGGGCGCTCCACAGGATGTACGGATCGTCTTCTGGTTCGACAACTGACCGGTCTGACCGGCGTGCATCAACGGCAGCCGACCAGCCTCTACCCCAGCGAGCCAAGGACTCACCGATGGCCGCGCTTTCCGCAGGCAGAAAGGGTTTGTGGGCGCGGCAGGTTTCGAACCTGCGACCCCTCGCTTGTAAGGAGAAAAGGCGTCAGCGATTAAGAACTCCTAACTCTGTGAGCGTTGCAGCCTGCGCCAGCAGACGATGGCGCAGGCGAGGGTGAGAAACGCTTCGTGGATGTCGTCGCGGATCTCCCAGCGGATTCGGAGGCGGCGGAACCAGTGCAGCAGGGCGATGGTCTGCTCGACGACCCAGCGTCGGGTGCCGAGGCTGGATCCGTGACCGACACCGCGTCGGGCGATGACGGGTGTGATGCCGCGCGTGCGTAGCTCGCGGCGATAGCAGTCGAAGTCGTAGCCCCGGTCGGCGTAGATCCGGTCGGACCGTTGCCGGGGCCCGCCGCGGATGCCCTTGATCCGTGGGATCTTGTCGACCAGGGGCAGCAGTTCGGTGACGTCGTGGCGGTCGCCGCCGGTCAGGCTCGCGGCAAGGGGGATGCCGCCCGCGTCGGTGATGACGTGGTGTTTCGAGCCTGGCTTGCGGCGGTCGACCGGACTCGGACCGGTTTTGGCCCGCCCTTGAGCGCCCGGACGTGGGAGCCGTCGATCACCGCCCGGGACATGTCCAACTGCCCAGCGGCCCGCAGTCTGCCGAGCAGCACCTCATGCAGTCGTTGCCAGACACCGGCGTCGTTCCAGTCCCGCAACCGGCGCCAGCAGGTCATGCCTGAACCGAACCCAAGCTCTTGAGGCAGGTACTCCCACGGGATCGCGGTGTAGAGCACGAACAGGATTCCGCACCACACCTTGCGGCCATCGAGAGGCTTGCGGCCGGGGAACCGATGCCGTCGAGGCGGACGGGGCGGCAGCAGCGGTGCGATCTCGGCCCACAGTTCGTCCGAGACGACCCATGGCGGCTGCTCACCCCTCCTCACGTTCAGACAGAACGATCCTCACGTCCCGAGGACACGTCCAACATCATTTCGTTAGGAGTTCTTAGCGTTGCTGGCTGCTGCCGCCCGCGCCGAGGAACTGCTGGCCGGGGTGTCTCGTCTCGACGCGTTCCGCCGGGAGGAACCCGAACCCCGACTGGATGGCAACGCTGCGCGGGTACGTCCGCTCAAGCCGAGGAGCCGACGGTGACCGCCCCGGTGTGGCCGACGGTGATGGTCACCGGCCACCGCCCCCAACACCTCCCGGCGGCTGACCATGACTGGATCCGCGAACAACTCGACCGCATCGCCGTGAAGCTCCGCGACAAGCACGGCACCACGACTGGCATCACCGGCATGGCGTTGGGTGCGGACATGTGGTGGGCAGACAGCCTCTACCGCGCCGAGGTGCCGTACGCGGCGCACATCCCGTTCCCGCAGCAGCCCGACCCGTGGCCCGACCCCGAGGCCGTCGCTGAGTGGCACCGGCTGCGCGCCCTGGCCGCCGACGAGCACGTCTACGGCAACCTCGACGGCCTCACCGGGGACACCCGCAAGCGCCGCGCCGTGCAGCTCCTCCACGAACGGAACGGCGGCATGCTGGCCGCATCCAACGCGGCCGTAGCGGTGTGGCTGCGCGGCAAACGGTCCGGCGGCACCCACTCGGCCCTCCTGAAGGCCCACCAGCGCGGCATGCCGGTGGTGCTCGTGGACGTGCGCTCCCGCTTCGTTACTGTCCCCAGCCCACGCAGGCTCGACCAACTGCTGCACCCCGACCGTCCCGCAACCTTGCCCCTGCCCACGCAAGGAGAAGGCGCAACCACTCCTGGCGCCTCCCTATCGGGAGAGTGACCAATGGCTTGCTTGCAGTGATCACAAAGCGTCAAGATTCACCGCGATCCGGATCACCAGGTTATCCCCAAGGAGCAGGCATGCGGAAACTACTACCCACAGTTCTCACCAGCGCCGCCCTGGCGCTCGCACTCACAGGCTTCGCCGCGCCAGCCCACGCCGAAACCCCAGCCGTAACCGTGTCATCTCCCTGCTACGAGCCCGCCTACGGCAACGGCTGGGTGTACTGGACGGTCACTAACAACACCTCGGCCGACATCGAAGCCGCCATCACCAACGACACCGCGTCTCCCTACCCCCCGGTGTTCACGATCCCGGCAGGCGGCAGCGCCGTCCGGGAGACGCTCGGCGGCTACAGCGTGGACGTCACCGTCGAGGGCGTCGTCGTGGCCTCTGCCTCAGTCTCCCCCGACGCGCTCAGGGCATGTGGCACCACGGCGGCCAGCTTCAACCTGATCGTCGACTGCCGGCCAAGCCCGTACCAGGTCACCCTCCGCATCAAGAACGCCACCGACGAAGCACGCCAGTACAAGCTCGTCAAGCAGCGCGGCGAAGAGATGACCGGAACCGCCCTCCCCGGCAACACGTACATCACCGAGGACTGGGTGAAGCCCACCGACCGGTGGTCGCTCGAAATCGCAGGCTACAAGTACGTGCGCGTCGTCAACGAACCCGCATCTTGCAACGCCCCCACGCCAACGCCCACGGCAACCAACAACCCCACCCCGATCCCCACCGGCACGGTGACGCCGAGGCCAACCGGATCGCCAAGCCCCAACCCGACCAGCCCCGCGCCCACCGCCGCCGAACCGACCAGCCCCGCACCGACCATGGACCCCGTGTCCAACCTGTCCGGCCTGAACTCCGGCAACGGTGCGCTGACTGTAGGGTTCGCCGGCTTGGTGATCGGTCTGGCGGTCGGCGTCTCCGTCGCCATGCAGTTCCGCCGCCGCACCCACAGGACGAACTGATCGAGCCGTCCCGCCCGCAACGCACGACGACGCCCGGCATCAGTCCGGGCGTCGTTCCGTTGGTGCCCCATTCGATGTCACCGATCTTCACCCACGCTCGCCGCCGCCTCCCTGACGATGACCTGGGAGGAACAAGGAGAACCACACACAGACTGCGGAGGCGGTGAGCCCGGCCCAGCACCGCACCGGGCCGACATCAGGGCTCCTACGCCGACCGGTCGCACCCATGCTCGCCGCACCGGTCGACGAAGTGCCTGCCGGCCCGAACCTCCTGTACGAGCCGAAATGGGACGGCTGGCGATGCCTGGCCTTCCGAGGACACGACGGCGTGTACCTCCAGTCCCGCGCCGGACGAAACCTCACCCTCTACTTCCCCGACATCACCCGCGCCGTCAGGACCCTGCCCGCCGGCACAGTGCTCGACGGGGAACTCATCGTCTGGGACCGAGGCCGCACCAACTTCGCCCAACTCCAACGCCGCATCACCGCCGGCCGGGGTGTACTCCAACTCGCCAGCAGGCACCCCACTTTCTACAAGCCGTCGGTGCCGGTCGACGCCCGGCTGGACCTGTTGGGGACTCCGGCGATGCGGCGGGCGTGGGCCGAGGTGGAGGACGTCGAGCTTGCCTTGGATTGGGATCTGAACAACGACGGGTTTCCTACACACGAAGGTGATTACGTGCCCGAGGACTATCCGGGGCGTTTGCGCATGCTGGCTGCGATGGATGCTCTAGATGCGTCGGTGCGTGAGGCGTTGGGAGGCTCGTCTGCGTTGGCTACCCGACGGAAGGGCTGGTTCCGGGTTCTGCGCGCGGGAGCATGATCCGGAACAGCTAATTGACCTTGCCATCGGGACCGAAGCAGCCGGGAGGCGAGTTGCTTCGTTTGCTGCCGGCGTGCGCTGTGAGCATCCGGGGCGCAAGGAGTGGATAGGCTATCCGGTCGTTACGGGGTGGC
The DNA here is from genome assembly GCF_040639195.1 of Micromonospora sp. NPDC023956. NCBI lineage: Bacteria > Bacillati > Actinomycetota > Actinomycetes > Micromonosporales > Micromonosporaceae > Micromonospora > Micromonospora sp. NPDC023956. Next base: position 157,461 of record NZ_JBEZZN010000004.1, on the reverse strand, counting down.
CTATCCGCCAGCAGCTATGCCCGGCACGCGCCTACTCGTCCCACTCCTCGTAGTACCACTCTTCGTAGTAGACGACGTCGTCATCGTCGTAGTAGTCGCCGTGCACGTGGTTCCAGATGGCCCAGCCGACGCCGATGACGGCGAGGAGCCCGACGAGTCCGGCGGCGGCTTCGGTGTCCACGAGCGGAGGCTAGATTGCCGGTGGCCGCCGGCTTGGCGTTCTGTCGGGATGGCGTCGCTGGTCCGCTTGTCGCGGGACCGTAACCACTACGCCGTATTGGGGATTGGGGCATCGTTGGCCCTACGCTGTCCGGCCATGACCCCAGAGCAGATCACCACCGACGCCAAAGGGTGGAGCTACCTGACCGGTGCCCGTTTCGTAACCGTTGACGAATGGGAACTGGAAGCGCGACGGATCACCGCCACCAGCATGCACCTCTGCTGCTGGCCCGTCACCGCCGCCCTTGCTCTCGCCGCCGACGACGACGGGCTGATTCTCGACTTCGAGGACGAGAGCTTCTGCGAGGGTCCTCTGGTGGAGGCGATGTGCGGCGAGGGAGACGATCAGAGAGAGGCGGTGACGTACAACCTGTTCTCGTCGATGGCGCTGATGATGGCGATGTCCGAGATATTGAAAGCTGGCCTGGTAGCGGGGCGGAGGAACGGCGACCGCGTGGACTACCGGCTGACCCTGCCGGCGGGTGATGGGGGCGTAGAAGGCGACGTAGACCCGCCGGAGACGCACCCAGAGTGGGCTTTACGCTCTCCGACCATGACCTCAGGCCAGATCATCACCGGCACTGACGGGTGGAGCTTCCTGATCGGCGCCCGCTTCGTGGATGCAGAGGAGTGGGCGGAAGAGGCAGAAAAGTACCTCTCCGACGAGCAATCGGACCTCGGACCGCTGGTGGAAGGGCTGGTTCTTGCCGCCGACGACGGTGGGCTGGTCCTGGAATTCCAGCACGACAAATTCTGTGAGGGCCCGCTGTCGGATGCGGCACCCTTGGTAACGGATGTGTGGGATTGGCCGATGAGCTGGGACGAACTCGTGGCGATGCCGCTGTCGGAGATGGCGCTTAAGCTGGTGAAGGCTGGCCTGTTGGCGATGCGCAGCAACGGGGAACTGATGGACTATCAGCTCACCCTCCCTGCGGAGAAAGAGCCGGACGTGGAGCGTAAGCGAGAAGAGGCGGGGTGGTACCCACCTCATCGGGTGAACATTGATCCGTGGGGTGGGACGCGGTTGACGTTTGAGGGTGCTTCGGCCCGCAACGACGGCCCGCTGGTTCATCCGACTGTCTGGTTCGACCTGGGGGTCACCGCAGGTGGTAACGGCCTGACTTTTTCCTATCGGGCTTTGCTCACGGATGAGCAGGTGGATTCGCTGCTTCAGGCGTTGTTTCAGGCAAGGGAGGAGGCGCGACTCCTGGCGGCTCAGGAAGGCTGGCGCCCTTCTCAGGGTGAGAGTTTGAGGGGCGCCGGCTCGTCCGGCACGGATCCGGACCTGGACCTGGACCCTCCACCGTTCTGATCGGCTGTTCGGCGATGGAGGGGCCTCCGGGCGTTGGTGCGCCTTCCCGGACCGTGGACGTGTTGATGGCTGGGCTATCCGGTCGATACGCCTCGGATGGCCCCGGTGGAGGTGTCACCTCTCACCGGTACAACTGACTCATGGCTAACACCGAAGACCTACCACCTAGCGTCGCCAGCATCGCTGAGTACCTCGCCATGAAGGCCAAGGGCTACGACAACCACCTGAAGTGGAACGAGCAGGCCATGTTCAAGGCCGATCTCATGAACGTCCGCCACCGGTGGCACCGCGTCGAGCCTGGTGCCTTCGCGGGGAAGCTCCGTGACGAAGGTATGCGCGAGGAGGACATCGCCGAACTTGTCGACTGGCTCAAGAAGGCCCAGGCTGGCCGGCGTCTCGTCCCGGATCGCTCGTACCGAGAGTTCGTCTTCAACCCCCCTCCTGAGGAGTCGGGTGGCGGACCGGGTTATCAGAGCCTCGACTGGTAGCGCTCAAGCCCGACACGGTGAAGCCGCCCCTTCCTGCGAGATGGGGGCGGCTTCGTCGTTGCGGTAGACGTCGAGGGGCCGACGCGAGGTTGTAGTCGTGGAACCGGCAGTCCAGGTACGGTGCGCCGGTGATCAGCAGAACCCCCGCTCATGTCGCCGCCCTGCTCTGTGCCGTTCTGGCCTCGGGGTGTGCCAGTGACGACACCACCACGCCGGTTGCCGCGTCGAGCAGTGCGCCGGTCGCCGTCACTCCCAGCTTTTCGCCGAGCCCAACCTCCGACAAGGATCGGCTTGCCTGCCGGGCCGTCTACGCGCTGCCGAGGACTGCGAACCTGACGTCGGAGAATGTTCCCCCGGCACCGGCGGTGGCCCGCGAGGTGGGTTCTCTGGCTGCCGAGGCCGTTGATACGCGTATCTCCCAGGCTGGTGTGAATTTCGTGTCTATGGGTGAGCGGCTTGCCGCCGATCCGGATTCGATGCAGGTGGGGTTGTGGGCCAGTAAGGCTCAGATCGACTTGTTTCGAGCGTGCGTGGCGCGTTTCGGTAGTGGCCCTTGGTGAGTAGAGAGCAGGTTAGCCTGCGGCAGGGATTGTGGCGGTCCAGCCGGCGTGCGGCACCGTGACCCGTGAGCATTCCATCCGGGCTTCCGTCTGTCCCGGCGTACGGTGGCCTGCATGTATGCGCTCCTGCGCGGCGGCCCCGGCGACGGCCAGGTGGTTGACGCGCGGCGTTCTGAGGTGGTGTGGCGTGCCTGCCTGTACGAGCGGACGGCCGACGTTCAGGAGGTGCGGGGGCGGGAGGTGCGGGTGTACGCGCACCGACTGGACTGCTGTGAGGGCTACGGGCGGGGCGACGCCGACGGGTGCGAGTGAGCCGTGTTCGGCTCTGCCTCCATCGGCAAGAACGACAAGGGCCGGCCTAGACGCCGCGCATCACGTCGATCCGGTCGTAGGCCCTACGTGCTCGGGCTGCCTTCGCCGACCCCCAAAGTGGCGGAGCATCTGCGGCGAATACCAGCCGTTCAACTCCATCAGGTCCCCTCAGCACCCCCTCGTCCAGCCAGTTGTGGCTGAACGTGTGCCGGAACAGGTGTGGGTGGATGTCCAAACCCAGACGCTCGCCGCGCCGCTCAATGACCCGCGGAATGCCGGACGGAGTCATCGGCATGCGTCGCCGCACCCCGAACCACAGGGCGTCGAAATCCTTGGACGCCCTGTGCTCGCCACGCTTACGCAGGTAGCGGTCCAACGCAAGCGCACACTTGGCGTCGAACTTCACCGTGCGGGTCTTGTTGCCCTTGCCCACCACGACGGCAGTACGGTTCCGCACGTCCACGTCCTGAACTCGAAGGTTGGTGATCTCCGCTAGCCGGCAGCCAGTGCAGGCGAACAGCCGCAGCAGTGCCGCGTCTCGCCGGCCTCGAAGTCACGACCTGACTCGGCGTCCTTTACCAGTGCCTTCAGGTCTTCCTTGCTGATGACGTCGGGGGTCTTCTCCCCAATCTTCGGCGGCGGTGGTGGCCTGAAGGTCTTGAACGGGTCCGGGACCTCTTCCTCCTCGGCGAACCACTTGAAGAAAGCCTGCAAGCCTCGGGCGATGTTGTTCCGGTAGCCCTGCTCGTAGCCGATCTCCTGCATGTGCACGAAGAACTGGCGCAGCTCGTCCCGGCTCACCTGGTCCCAGGATCGGACCTTGGCGTTGAGCAGCAGCCAGCCGGCGAGCCATCCGGCGGCGTCGGTGTAGATGCGGATGGTGTTCGCGGACTTCTCGGCGACGCGCAGGGACAGCGCGAAGGAGTCGATCCAAGCGGAGTAAGGGCCGAGGTCTTTCGGTAGGTTGCCGCGCTTACTGGCCGTGTCCGCCACCACCACACAGCACTCGCGTGCCGTTCATCTCCTGCCGGTTTTCCCTGGCGGGGCGCGTGGTGGAGCGGTTTTCTGCCGTGACCGGGCTGTGGGGGTGGTCGTGGCGGTTGTTCGCGCTCGCCGGGGGTGTTCGGGGTGCCCCGGTGGACGTTTCCTGAGGATCGTCGATTCGAGTAGGCGAGTTCTGTCTGTGCGATTAAGCCTGGCCAACCCAGGCCCCTCTGCCTCTGTTTTCGCAGGTAGAGGTGGGTTTGTGGGCGCGGCAGGTTTCGAACCTGCGACCCCTCGCTTGTAAGGCGAGTGCTCTCCCACTGAGCTACGCGCCCGGACGCTCCGTACGGCAGGCCGGTGGCTGGCAGCTTACCTGCCAGCCACCGGCCCGGTCGAACCGAATGCCGGGGTGGGATCTCAGGCGGCGGCGATCTCCGCCAGCGCCTTGCGCCACACCTGCTGGTCGCGAGCCTCGCCGGGCATGTTCATCTCGGCGAAGCGGACCACGCCGGCCTTGTCGATCACGAAGGTGCCCCGGTTGGCGATGCCGGCGACGTCGTTGAAGACGCCGTACGCCTGGGCGACCGCCCCGTGCGGCCAGAAGTCGGCCAGCAGCGGGAACTGGTATCCCTCCTTGTCGGCCCAGACCTTGTGGGCGTAGACCGAGTCGACGCTCACCGAGAGGGCCTGAACGTCGTCGTTGACGTACTCGTTGAGGTTGTCCCGCACCTCGCAGAGCTCCCCCTGGCAGATGCCGGTGAAGGCGAGCGGGTAGAAGACCAGCAGCACGGTGCGCTTACCACGGAAGTCCGAGAGGCGGACCTCCTGGTTGTTCTGGTCCTTCAGCACGAAGTCCGGCGCCTCGGCGCCAACCTCGATCGGCATGCAAGCTCCTTGGTTAGTCACGGGTGGGACCAGCCTGCCACACCCGGTGCCGGGTGCGACGGCGTCACTTCTTGTTCTTGGACCCACGCCGCGGGACGAGACGGGCACCGCTCCAGTCCCGGCCGGCGTTGATGGTCGACGTCTGCTGGAGACCTGCGGTCTGCGCGGACTCGGCGACCTCACTCGCCTCGACGTGCCCCTGCCGCCCGGCCTTGGGCGTCAGCAGCCACACGACGCCGTTGTCGGCCAGCGGGCCGAGGGCGTCGACGAGGAGCTCGAAGAGGTCACCGTCGCCGTCCCGGTACCAGACCAGCACCGCGTCGACCACCTCGTCGGTGTCCTCGTCGACCAGCTCTCCACAGCGGTCGGTCAGGGCGTCCCGGAGATCGTGGTCGACGTCCTCGTCGTACCCCATCTCCATGACGACCATCCCCGGCTCGATCCCGAACCGGTCCGCCAGGCTGCGTACCCCGTCGGCGGCCTGACCAGCGGTCGCGCTCACTGTCGCGTGCCTCCTCATCTCATTCGCTGCTCCCGGCATCTCCTCCGACACCGTTAGGCAAAGTCCACACACTCGAGCCTTCCGGCGCAAGTGGCGCACCGGGTGGAACGGAATTTACCGCGCCAGCAGCGTACGGGCACCCTGGGTAATGGCTTCCTCCGACACCAGCACCTGCCGGGCAGCCGGACCTAAGGGTACGAAAGAGTCGACAGCAGCCACTCTCCGGGCAGCCCCGACATATCCGGCATCGACCAGGGCGGCGATCACCCCCTCACCGACTCCACCGGAGCGCCTCGTCTCGTCCACCACCAGCACCCGGCCCGTTGCCGACGCCTCCCGGATGATGTCCGGTACGGGCAGCGGCGCGAGCCAGCGCAGGTCCACCACCCGGGTACCGACCCCCTCGGCGGCGAGACGCGCCGCCGCGCGCAGCGACAGGCGCACTCCGTTACCGAACGTGATGATGGTGACGTCCTCGGCGGAACCGACGCCGTAGACCCGGGCCCGGCCGATCGGCACGTGCGCGCCCACCCAGCCGCCCGGCCCCTGGTACGGGTCGAGCCACTCGCCGTCGCCGTCGACGTAGAGGTCACGGGTGTGGTAGAGCCCGATCGGCTCCAGGAAGACGCAGACACTGCCGTCCACCGCCGCGCCGGCCAGGCAGGACCGCAGCATCGGCGCGGCGTCGTCGGCCCGCGCCGGGACCGCGACCACCAGGCCGGGCACGTCCCGGAGTACGGCCACCGAGTTGTCGTTGTGGAAGTGCCCGCCGAGGCCCTCCTGGTACGCCAGCCCCGCCACCCGGACCACCATCGGGTTGCGGAACGCCCCCCGGGAGAAGAACTGCATGGTCGCCGCCTCGCCGCGCAGCTGGTCCTCGGCGTTGTGCAGGTAGGCGAGGTACTGGATCTCGGGCACCGGCAGCATCCCGGCCATCCCCGCGCCGAGGCCGAGCCCGAGCACCGACGTCTCGTCGAGGAGGGTGTCGAAGACCCGGGACACGCCGAACCGCTCCCGCAGCCCCCTGGTCACTCCGTACACCCCGCCCTTGACGGCGACGTCCTCGCCGAAGACGGCCATCTCCGGATGGTCCAGCATGCCGTCGGCGAGCGCGGCGTTGATGCTCTGCGCGAGGGTGAGCCCGCCGGCCAGCTCGGGGAGGTTCCCGTCGAACGCGGCGGCCCTCGCCGCCGCCCCGGGGCCGCTGGCGCGGGCGGCGGCGTCGGCGACCGCGCGGGCCACCCGGAGCGGCCGGCGGGGCGCGAGCGGGGCGACGACCTCCGCCGCCGAGGCGAGCTTCGGTTCGGCGATGACCTCCTCGGCGACCTTGCGGATCTCCCAGCCGATCTCGTCGTAGCGGGAGATCAGCTCGGCGGGTGCGGCGAGGCCGGCGTCCACGAGCAGCCGCGCGGTGGCCAGCACCGGGTCCCGGTCCAGGTCCGCGGTGATCTCGGCGGCTCCCCGGTACGCGCTCTCGACGTCCGTGCCGGCGTGCCCCATCAGCCGGACGGTGCTCAGGTGCAGCACGGCCGGACGCCGGTGCCGGCGCACCCAGGCCGCGGCCTCGGTCGCTCCCTCGTACGCCCCGACCAGGTCGCACCCGTCCGCGCCGAAGTAGCGGATCCCCGGCCGGGAGCGCAGCATCGCCTCCACCCAGCCCTCGGGGGAACGGACGCTCAGGCCGAGTCCGTTGTCCTCGCAGACGAACAGCACCGGGACCCGCAGGCCGGTGTGGTCGCACCAGCCGGCGGTGTTCAGGGCGGCGGTGGCGCTGGCGTGGTTGATCGAGGCGTCGCCGAACGAGCAGACCACCAGCGCGTCCGCCGGCCACGGCGGCCGGTTGACGCCGGTGCCGCCCCGTCCCCCGAGGCGTCGGCCGACGCCGTCGAGCCGGCGCAGCCGTTCCAGGGCCAGCCCCATGCCGACCGCGCGGGGCAGGTGGGAGGCGACGGTCGAGGTGGTCGGGACGATGGCCAGGTCGGCCCGGCCGAACACCTTGTGCCGGCCGCCGGCGCCGGGCTCCTCGGCGGAGGCGACCACGCCGCGCAGCACGTCCCGCGCCGCACCGGCGTACGGGTCCGGCCTGCCGGCGTCGGTGTCGTCGCCGCCCGGGGCGTCCGCGCCGAGGTCCCCGGCGGGCACCTGGGCGGCCCGGACGCAGTAGAACGCGCCGGAGCGGTAGTGCAGCAGCGCCGGGTCGGTGGGGCGCAACGCTGCGGCCACCGCCGCGTTGCCCTCGTGCCCGGCGGAGCCGATCGTGTGGTAACCCTCGCCGAAGCTGCCGAGCCAGCGTGCCGCCAGGTCGAGTTGTCGGCTGGTGACCTGCGCGTCGAAGAGTTCGAGCGCGCGCGTCCCGGTCAGCGTGGCGCCGTCCCGGACGGGTTGCTCCGGGTCCCGTCGCTGCGCCGCGCCGGCCAGCGCGGCCAGGCTCTCCCGGAACCGGTCGTCGAGATCTTGCGGGGTGGTCACGTCGACAGCATTACCGACGACGGCCGAACCTGCCCACTCAGACACGGACCGGGGCAGGGGCCACCGCCCGGCCGACGCCGCCCGCCGCCCTGCGACCCCCGCCCGGTTGATCCGTTTTGTGGGGATCAGTCCAGGCAGTCCGCCGGGGCGCAGCCGCCGGAGACCTTCTGGACGAGCTGCCGCAGCGCGGCCAGTTCGTCGGTACCGAGGGCGGTGAGCAGCCGGGAGTCCGACAGCACCTGGTGCACGCGGGCGCGTACCTGCCGGCCCGCCTCGGTCACCACCAGGGTCTTGAGCCGCCGGTCGGCGCGGTCGACCCGGCGTTCGACCAGTCCGGCCCGTTCCAGCTTGTCGACCAGGGCGGTCACGTTGGAGCGGTCGCAGCGCAGTTGCTCGGCAAGGTCCCGGGCGGGTACGGGGTGGTCGGGGTCGAGTTCGTGCAGTGCGCGGGCGACCGCCGGGGTGAGGCCCAGTTCCGCGATCTCGACGTCCTGGCAGTGCCGGATCGCGGCGGCGAGGTGCATGATCCGGCGCACCGTGTCCCCGGCGAGCCCCGCGCGGTCGCCCAAGCCAGGAGTGGCGGAGGTCACGGTGCCCTGAGTCATGTCTGACATCCTACGGTCTGATCATCCATCGGCATCGTTCTCAGCCGATGCCGTACGAGGCCGGGGCCCGGTCGCCCTTCCGGAGCCCCGGCCAGTACGAACGGCGACGGTCAGTCGCGCCAGCCGGCGAGGTCGACGCCCTTGGCCAGCTCCACCCGGAAGCCCAGGCTCACCTCGCCGGTGCCGCCCGGCGCGAGCCGCAGCCGCCAGGTCAGCTCACCCAACTCCGTACGCTCGTCCGGGGCCGGGTCGAGCCGCGTCTCGCGGACCACCACGCCCTCGTCCCGGGAGACCGGGAGCTGGTCCCGCACGGTCACCGTCGCCACGCGCGGGGTGTGGTTGGCGACGGTGACCGCGTACTCCACGTCCCGCCGCCGGGTCGAGCCCAGGGTGGCCCGGGTGTCGCTGCGCCGGGTCAACGTCCGTTCCACCCGCACCCGGTCGTCCACGCCGAGCGCCAACTCGGTCTCCTCTCCCGGCGCCCAGGCCCGCAACCGGGTGCTGCCGACGAAGTCGGCGCCGTGGAAGATCGCCGCCGGGCCGGGCAGGAGGGTGTGCGTGGAGGTGTTGCGCACGGTGGCCCGCAGGTGGGCGACCGGCTCGCGGACCGGCGCGGTCACGTGGTCCAGGGCCGCCGGCAGGTCCAGCACCGCGACCGTCGCCCGGTGCGCGGAGCCGTCGGCCGGGACGGCGACCGACCGGGCCGGGCGGTACGTCGCCGCCGCGATCCCCTGCTCCACCTCGGCGACGCTCTGCCGCACCGGGGCGGGAGCGGGCGCACCGGCGCGGCCGGACTCCGCCGCGCCGAACGAGCGGGCCGCGGGGGCCGGCTTCGGGAGCGCACCGCCGGCCGGGGCCGACATCGGCATCGGCGGGGGCAGCGGCCGGACCCGATCCAGGTACCAGGGCGACAACTCGGGCACGGTGGCCGTCACCGCCGGCCGGGCGGTGGAGAGTTCGAGCCGGCACTCCGGCCAGTCCTCGCCGGTCTCCTGACTGACCAGGCCGAACCAGGTGAGCGTGACGACCTCGTCGACCAGCCGCAGGTCGTACGAGGGCTGCCAGCGGGCCCCGTCCACCACGTACGTCAGCTCCAGCTCGAGGTCGGCGACGGCCGGCCCGGAAGCGGTGGGGGCGCTGGACCCGGGAGCGGTGGGGGTGGCGGGAGTGGTGGCGCCGTCGTCGGGGGCCTCGTCGGTGACCAGGACGGTCACCTCGGCGAAGAGGCGGTCCGGGGCCCGCTTGGCGCGTACCTCCTTGAGGTGCCGGTCGACGGCCGCGAGCGACTCCGACACGTCGGTACGCCGCCGCGCCAGCTCCCGCTGCCGTTCGTGCCCGGCGGCCAGTTGCCCGGCGACCGAGTCGGCGAAGGCCGCGACGTCGGCCGGGGCCGCGTCCCCGCTGGCCAGCGCCCGTGCGTACGTCCCGCCGGCGCGCTGGGACAGCAGGGTGAGGAACTCCGCGCGCTGCGCCTCGACGGCGTCCGCGCCGTCCAGCGCGGCCAGTTCGTCGGTGAGCGCCCGGCGGCGCTGTTCCAGGTCCTGCGCCTGCTCGTCGGTGCTGCGCGCCTGGTGCCGGGTCACCAGGTCGACACCGAGCACGGTCGCCGGCCCCCGGCCTCCGACCCGCAGCGAGTCCCGGCGCAGGCCGAGCGGGAGCGGCCCGATCCGCAGCCGGTGCTCACCGGCGGCCAGGGGAACCGTGCCGCGCCGGGTCACCCGCGCCCGGTCGGCGTAGACGGTCACCGCCACGATGGGTGCGTCGATGTTCTCTGCCTTCATCGGCGCGAGGGTAGTCCGGTCCCGCACCTCCGGCCGGTCCGGGAAGGGTCAGGCGGGGAGGAAGGAGAAGCGGACCTTCCGGGTGGGGTTGTCGCCGTTGGTGTCGACCAGGCAGATCGACTGCCAGGTGCCGAGGGCCAGCCGGCCGGCGAGCACCGGCACCGTCGCGTACGGCGGGACGAAGGCCGGGAGCACGTGGTCCCGGCCGTGGCCGGGCGACCCGTGCCGGTGCCGCCACCGGTCGTCGGTGGGCAACAGCTCGTCGAGCGCGGTGAGCAGGTCGTCGTCGGATCCCGAGCCGGTCTCGATGATGGCCAGACCGGCGGTCGCGTGCGGCACGAAGACGTGCAGCAGGCCGTCGCCCTGACCGGAGACGAACCGCCCGGCCTCGGTGGTGATGTCCCGGACCGTGGGCCGGGAACCGGTCTGGACGGTGATCACCTCGGTACGCATACGTCGCATTCTGCCGCAGTCCGCGCACGCGGGCAGGCGGGCCGGCGTCGTACGGCACCGGCCACCACCGCGATTCCCCGGTCGGTGGCGTCAGTCGCCGCCGCCACCGCCACCGCCGCCACCACCGCTGTCGCCGCCGCCCGAGAAGCCGCCGCTGTCGCCGCCGGACCAGCCGCCGCTCGACGAGCCGCTGTCGGAGTAGCCCGACCGGCCGCTGTCGGAACGGTCACCGGTCTCGGCCGGGCCGTACCACCCGACGTCCCCGGTGGGGGCGGGGTACGGGTGGTGGGCGGCAGCCACGTACCCGCCCCGCGACCGGCGGGCACCGGGCCGGGCCGGGCGCGGGTCGATCACCAGCCGGACACCCAGCCCGGCCAGCCCCAGCCCGAGCAGGGCGATGGGCACCAGGGCTCCGTTACCGCCGAGCATGCCGAGGACCGCCAGCACGAGGGTGGGAACGCCGACCAGGACGAGGGCACCGGCCAGAGCGCGTCGGATCGTCATGCGGTCACGGTAGGAGCCGCGGGCAAGCGCCGGTCGATGGTTGCCGCCCCGGAAACGGACGGTGAACCGGCGCCTCGACCGGGGGCGGGAAAGCGCAGCTCCGGACCGGGTGGGACCACCGGTCGCAACCCGCTCGAAAGTTACTGGTCGGTACCTGTGTTGAGCGTCGCGTCTGGGGGAGGCAGACGTGACGACGGGTGCCACCAGAGGGCAGGATGGCGCTAGAGACCTATCCCACACACAACCGAGGGAACGCCTGTGGCCACGGAACGCAAGCGCCCGGTGATCACCGCCGGTCTGCCGAGCCAGCTTCCGGACATCGACCCTGAAGAAACCAGCGAATGGGTCGAGTCGCTCGACGGGGTCATCGACGAGCGCGGAACCAAGCGCGCGCGCTACGTGATGCTGCGCCTGCTGGAGCGGGCCCGGGAGCGTCAGGTGGGGGTGCCGTCGCTGACCACCACCGACTACATCAACACCATTCCGCCGGAGCGCGAGCCGTGGTTCCCGGGTGACGAGCACATCGAACGGCGGATCCGGGCGTACATCCGGTGGAACGCGGCGATGCTGGTGCACCGGGCGCAGCGTCCCGAGATCGGGGTGGGCGGGCACATCTCGACCTTCGCCAGCTCCGCCTCGCTCTACGAGGTCGGCTTCAACCACTTCTTCCGGGGCAAGGAACACCCGGGTGGCGGCGACCACATCTTCTACCAGGGGCACGCCTCCCCCGGTATGTACGCGCGCGCGTACCTCGAGGGCCGGCTGAGCGACGACCAGCTGGACGGCTTCCGGCAGGAGCTGTCCCACCCGGGCGGGGGCCTGCCGTCGTACCCGCACCCCCGGCTGATGCCGGACTTCTGGGAGTTCCCGACGGTCTCCATGGGTCTCGGCCCGCTGAACGCGATCTACCAGGCCCGGTTCAACCGCTACCTGCATCACCGGGGCATCAAGGACACCAGCCAGCAGCACGTCTGGGCGTTCCTCGGCGACGGCGAGATGGACGAGGTCGAGTCGCTCGGCGCGATCGGCGTGGCCGCCCGCGAGGAGCTGGACAACCTCACCTTCGTGATCAACTGCAATCTCCAGCGGCTGGACGGCCCGGTCCGGGGCAACGGCAAGGTCATGCAGGAGCTGGAGGCGTTCTTCCGGGGCGCCGGCTGGAACGTGATCAAGGTCGTCTGGGGCCGGGAGTGGGACCCGCTGCTCGCCGCGGACACCGACGGCGCGCTGGTCAACCTGATGAACACCACCCCGGACGGCGACTACCAGACCTACAAGGCGGAGTCCGGGGCGTACGTGCGGGAGCACTTCTTCGGCCGTGACCAGCGCACCCGCAAGATGGTCGAGCAGCTCAGCGACGACGAGATCTGGAACCTCAAGCGCGGTGGGCACGACTACCGCAAGCTCTACGCGGCGTACAAGGCGGCGATGGAGCACACCGGGCAGCCGACGGTGATCCTGGCCAAGACGATCAAGGGCTGGACGCTCGGGTCGCACTTCGAGGGCCGCAACGCCACCCACCAGATGAAGAAGCTGACGCTGGAGGACCTGAAGACCTTCCGCGACCGGCTCTACCTGGACATCCCGGACAAGGCGCTGGAGGACAACCCCTACCTCCCGCCGTACTACCACCCCGGCGAGTCGTCCGAGGAGATGGCGTACCTGCGCGAGCGGCGTCAGCAGCTCGGCGGCTACCTGCCCTCCCGGCGGACGGAGCAGAAGTCCCTGGCCATTCCCGGCAGCGAGCGGTTCTCCGACGTCAAGCGCGGGTCCGGCAAGCAGAAGGTGGCCACCACGATGGCCTTCGTCCGGCTGCTCAAGGACATCATGAAGGACAAGGAGTTCGGCAAGCGCTGGGTGCCGATCATCCCGGACGAGGCGCGCACCTTCGGGATGGACTCCCTCTTCCCGACGCAGAAGATCTACTCCCCGCACGGGCAGAAGTACACCTCGGTCGACCGGGAGCTGTTCCTGTCGTACAAGGAGTCGACCACCGGGCAGATCCTGCACGAGGGGATCAACGAGGCCGGTTCGGTGGCCTCGTTCACCGCGGCCGGTTCCGCGTACGCCACGCACGGCGAGCCGATGATCCCGCTGTACATCTTCTACTCGATGTTCGGCTTCCAGCGCACCGGCGACGGGTTCTGGGCGGCGGCCGACCAGATGGCCCGGGGCTTCGTGCTCGGCGCGACCGCCGGCCGGACCACGCTCAACGGTGAGGGTCTCCAGCACGAGGACGGCCACTCGCACCTGATCGCCGCCACCAACCCGGCGGTGGTCGCGTACGACCCGGCGTTCGCGTTCGAGATCGCGCACATCGTGGAGAACGGCCTGCACCGGATGTACGGCGAGGCGCAGGAGAACGTCTTCTACTACCTGACGATCTACAACGAGCCGATCCTCCAGCCGGCCGAGCCGGCCGAGGTGGACGTCGAGGGGCTGCTGCGGGGGATCTACCGCTACTCCCCCGCCCCGTCGGTGAACTCGCACGGTGACGCGCCCCGGGCGCAGATCCTCGCTTCCGGCACCGGCATGCAGTGGGCTCTCAAGGCCCAGCAGCTGCTCGCCCAGGACTGGGGGGTGGCCGCCGACGTCTGGTCGGTGACCTCCTGGACGGAGCTGCGCCGCGACGCGGTGCAGTGCGAGGAGCACAACCTGCTGAACCCGGGCACGGAGCAGCGGGTGCCGTACATCCAGCAGAAGCTGGCCGACGCCGACGGGCCGAAGGTCGCGGTCAGCGACTGGATGCGCGCGGTACCGGACCTGATCTCCCGCTGGGTGCCGGGTGACTACACCTCGCTGGGCACGGACGGGTTCGGCATGTCGGACACCCGGCACGCGTTGCGTCGGCACTTCCACGTCGACGCCGAGTCGGTGGCCGTCGCGACGCTCCGGCAGCTCGCGCTGCGCGGTGTGGTGCCGGCCGAGGTGCCGGCCGAGGCGGCCCGCAAGTACGCGATCCAGGACGTCAACGCCGCTCCGGTCGGCGAGACCGGCGGCGACTCCTGACCTGACGGACCGACGAGGGCCCGGCGCGGTACGACCGCGCCGGGCCCTTTCCGGTCCGTGGGCACCCGTGGCCACTCGGCGGGTGGACAGACGGCGGTGGCCCGGGTCCCTGGCGGGGACGTCGGGCCACCGCCGTCGCGGGCGTCGCCGGACCTGACCCGGCTCAGCCGACGGCGGCCAGGTCGGTCAGCCGGGCGAGCGAGTCCTCCAGGTCGGCGCCGACCCGACGCAGACCGAGCCGGAGCAGAGCCGCCTTGACCGGACCGGCCGGCCAGCGGACGACGATGAGGCGGACGACCGTGCCCCCCTCCTCCTCGTCGGCGGTCAGCTGGACGTAGATCTCGGTGCGCGCCTCCGCCCGGGCACCGGCCCCCTTGGCCCGTTCCCGCCAACCGATCAGGTTGGGTTCCTGGAAGGCGATCACCTCGGCCTCGTGCGCCGCACCGCGCCCGGCCTGGACCAGCTGCCGACGACCGTAGCCCTCTCCCGAGAGCACCTCGGCCGCCCGTACACCGGCCAGCCAGGCCGGCAACTGTTCGGCCCGCTGCACCACGTCCCAGACCGCTTCCACCGGCGCCGCCACGTGCGCACTACGTTCCACGAGGATCATTTCTATCTTTTCCCCCACTGCGGACATCCCACGATATTCCGCACTGTATGCGTCAAAACGGACAGATGCGGACGGGTTCCGAAAAGACACGCCGAAATCCCTTGACGAAAGGTCGGTCATGGCGCATAGCCGGATCGGGATCTAGAGTCCCGAATACGTTTCACTTTCTGTGGAGGGTGCATGCCGACCTCGACGCCCCCGTTCCCCGCCGGATTCCGCTGGGGAGTGGCCACCTCGGCCTACCAGATCGAGGGGGCCGCCCGGACCGACGGCCGCGGCCCGTCGGTCTGGGACACCTTCGCGCACCGGGCGGGCCGGATCGCCGACGGCAGCACCGGCGACGTCGCCTGCGACCACTACCACCGGTACGCCGAGGACGTCGCGCTGCTGGCCGGCCTCGGCGTCCGCGCGTACCGGTTCTCGGCCGCCTGGCCCCGGATCCAGCCGACCGGGGTCGGCCCGGCCGAGCCACGCGGCCTGGACTTCTACGACCGGCTGGTGGACGCGCTGCTGGCCCGGGGTATCGACCCGGTCGCCACCCTCTACCACTGGGACCTGCCGCAGTCCCTCGAGGACACCGGCGGCTGGCTGTGCCGGGACACCGCCCACCGCTTCGCCGAGTACGCCGATCTGGTCGCCGCCCGCCTCGCCGACCGGGTCCGGCTGTGGATCACGCTCAACGAACCGTTCGTGCACATGAGCTTCGGCTACGGCCTGGGCACCCACGCCCCCGGCCGGCAACTCCTGTTCGACGCCGTACCGGTCGCCCACCACCAGCTCCTCGGGCACGGGCTGGCCGTCGCCGCCCTGCGCGCCCGGACGACCGGCCCGGTGGCCCTGACCAACAACTACTCCCCGGTTCGGGTCCTCGGGGACAGCGACGCCGACCGGGCCGCCGGGGCGGCCTACGACGCGCTGCACAACCGGCTCTTCACCGATCCGGTGCTCGGCCTCGGCTATCCACCCGGCCTCGACCCCGGGCCGGAGGTGGTTCGGGACGGGGACCTGGCCACCATCGCCGCCCCGATCGACGTACTCGGCGTCAACTACTACAACCCGACCGGCGTCCGTGCCCCGGAGGAGGGCTCGCCGCTGCCGTTCGAGCTGGCCGACCTGGACGGGTACCCGCGCACCGCCTTCGACTGGCCGGTGGTGCCGGAAGGGTTGCGGGAGCTGCTGGTCGGCCTGCGCGACCGGTACGGCGACGCGCTGCCCCCGGTCGAGGTCACCGAGAGCGGCTGCGCGTACGACGACGAGCCCGACGCCGACGGGCGGGTCCACGACCCGGACCGGATCACCTACCTGGACGGTCACCTGCGCGCGGTACGGGCAGCCGTCGACGAGGGCGTGGACGTGCGCGGCTACTTCGTCTGGTCCCTGCTGGACAACTGGGAGTGGGCGGAGGGCTTCACCAAGCGGTTCGGCCTGGTGCACGTCGACGCCGCCACGCAGGCGCGCACGCCCAAGTCGTCGTACGCCTGGTACCGGGACCTGATCGCCCGCAGCCGTGGGGGCGGGGCGTGAGTTCCCGGGCTCCGACGCCCGACGGCGGGCCACGGTGAGCACCGTCGACCCGACCCCGGGCTCGCTGCCGGCCGCGCTCGCCGAACCCACCGTGTCGGTACGGCGCGGCTGGATAGCCCTGCTCGTGGCCGCCAACCTCGGCGTCTGGATGGCCTTCTTCACCCCGATCCAGGTGCTGCTGCCGCAGCAGGTCGAACGGATCGCCCCGGACGGCAAGGAGACCATGCTCGCCCTGGTCACCGGGGTCGGGGCGCTGGCCGCGGTGCTGGCCAACCCGCTGGCCGGGGCGCTGTCGGACCGTACCGTCGCCCGGTTCGGCGGCCGGTACCTCGGCCGCCGGCACGTCTGGACGGCCGGTGGCGCACTGCTCGGCGCCCTCGCCCTGGTCCTGCTCGCCCGGCAGCAGACCATCCTCGGCGTGACGGTGGGCTGGGTCGCCGCCCAGGTCTGCTTCAACGCGATGCTGGCCAGCCTCACCGCCGCCGTGCCGGACCGGGTGCCGGTGGCCCAGCGCGGCGCGGTCTCCGGCTGGATCGGGATCCCCCAGGCGCTCGGCCTGGTGCTCGGGGTGCTGCTGGTGACCGTCCTGGTCACCGGCAACGCCGCCGGCTACCTGGCGATCGCGGCGGTCGTCCTGCTGCTCGCCCTCCCCTTCGCCCTGCTGACCCCGGACGACCCGCTGCCCCGCGCGCACCGCCCGGCGCTGCGTCCGCGCGCCCTGCTGGCCGCCGTCGACCCGCGCCGGCACCCCGACTTCGGCTGGGCCTGGATCACCCGCTTCCTGGTCCAGCTCGGCAACGCGTTCGGCACGCTCTACCTGCTGTACTTCCTCACCGACGAGGTGCGCCATCCCGATCCGGACGGCGCGCTGCTGGTGCTGATCCTGCTCTACACGGCCGGGCTGACCGTCACCACCGTGGTCGCCGGCTGGCTGTCGGACCGCTCCGGCCGACGGAAGGTCTTCGTGATCGCCGCCGGGGTGGTGATGGGCGTGGCAGCGCTGTTGCTCGCCGTCGCGCCGGTCTGGTCGACCGCGGTCGTCGCCGCACCGCTGCTCGGCGCGGGCTACGGCGTGTACCTGTCGGTGGACGCCGCGTTGATCACGCAGGTGCTCCCGGCCGCCACCGACCGGGCCCGGGACCTCGGCGTGATCAACATCGCCAACTCGGCACCGCAGGTGCTCGGTCCGGCGGTCTCCGCACCGATCGTGGTGCACCTCGGCGGCTACCCGACGCTGTACGCGGCGACCGCCCTGGTGACCCTGCTCGGCAGTGCCCTGGTGCTGAAGATCCGCACGGTCCGCTGACCGGTCACCGCCGTCCTCCCGTCCTGCCCGCTCCGCCGCCGCGTGGGCGCCGGGAGTTCCGCCAGGACGGGAAGCGGCACCGAGGGGCCCCTCCCACCACCGGGACACCGCAGCCGTACGCTGGACGGCGTGACGGTACGTGTGCGTTTTGCCCCTTCCCCGACAGGGATGTTCCACGTCGGCGGTGCCCGGTCGGCTCTGCAGAACTGGATCTACGCGAAGCAGCAGGGCGGCGTGTTCGTGCTCCGCGTCGAGGACACCGACGCGGCCCGCAACAAGCCGGAGTGGACCGAGGGCATCCTGTCGGCGCTCGACTGGATCGGCATCGCCCGGGGCTCCTACGAGGGGCCGTACTTCCAGTCGCAGAACGCCGGTGAGCACCGGGCCGCCGCCGCACGGCTGCACGGGTCGGGCCGGGCGTACTACTGCGACTGCGCCCGCGAGGCGGTGCAGGCCCGCAGCGGCTCGCAGTACTCCGGTTACGACGGCTTCTGCCGGGACCGGGGGCTCGCGCCGGGCGAGGGGCGCGCGCTGCGCTTCCGCACCCCCGACGAGGGCACGACCGTGGTGGTCGACCTGATCCGGGGTGAGCCGACCTTCGAGAACAAGCTGATCGAGGACTTCGTCATCGCCCGGGGCGACGGCTCGCCGGTGTTCCTGCTGGCCAACGTGGTCGACGACATGACCATGGGGATCACCCACGTGATCCGCGCCGAGGAGCACCTGCCGAACACCCCCAAGCAGCAGCTGCTCTGGGACGCGCTCGGCGTGCAGCCGCCGGTCTGGGCACACGTCCCGGTGGTGGTGAACGAGAAGCGGCAGAAGCTCTCCAAGCGCCGCGACAAGGTCGCCCTGGAGGCGTACCGGGACGAGGGTTACCTCGCCGACGCGATGCGCAACTACCTGATGCTGCTCGGTTGGGCTCCCTCCGGCGACCGGGAGATCGTCCCGTGGTCGGTGATCGAGGAGGAGTTCCGGCTGGAGGAGGTGAACCCCTCCCCCGCCTTCTTCGACGAGAAGAAGCTGCGCGCGTTCAACGGGGAGTACATCCGGGCGCTGCCGGTGGAGGATTTCGTCGCCGCCTGCCAGCCGTGGCTGACCGGCACGGCGACGATCCCGCCGCCGCCGTGGCAGCCGGAGGAGTTCGACGCGGACGCCTTCGCGGCGGTCGCCCCGCTGGCCCAGACCCGGATCGCGGTGCTCAGCGAGATCGTGCCGAACGTGGACTTCCTCTTCCTCGCCTCGCCGCTGGTCGACGAGGCGGCCTGGGCGAAGGCGATGAAGGAGGGGGCGGGCGACCTGCTGGACGCCGCGGTCGCCGCCTTCGAGGCGCTGGAGACGTGGGACGCGGAACGACTCAAGTCGGCCCTGGAGGCGGTCGGCGCGGAGCGCGGGCTCAAGCTCGGCAAGGCGCAGGCTCCGGTCCGGGTCGCGGTGACCGGCCGGAGCGTCGGCCTGCCGCTGTTCGAGTCGATGGAGGTGCTCGGCCGCGAGCGCACCCTGACCCGGCTGCGTGCCGCCCGGGTCCGGCTTCCCTGACCGTACGGTCGACGCACGCCGCCCCCACCACCACAACGCATCGGCGGATCCGCCCTCGCCCGCCCACCGACGGCACCGACGCCGGATCGTGGACAGTTGCCGTCCGCAGGGAACGGTGACTGTCCACGATCCGGTGGCCGGGCGACGTGCTGGTCGGCGGGACCTGCGGTCAGCCGCCCGACCGGGGGCGGCGGCGGAGCAGCAGCAGCCCGGCGGCGAGCGCGGCGAGCACGACGATCCCGCCGACCCCCCAGAGCCAGGCGGGTGCGCCGCCGTCGTCGGTGTCGGCAGCCGGTGCGGCGGAGGCAGCGGCAGTCGACGGCACGGGATCGACCGGGGCCGGGGTGGGCGACGCGGCGGTCACCGTGGGCGACGGCGACGGGTCGGCCGGGGTCCCGACGGTCAGGGTGAACCGGATCTCGCCGCTCACCGGATGGCCGTCCGACGACCGGACCTGGTAGTCGACGATGTACAGCCCGGCCGCGCCCGGTACGAAGGCCACCCGCACCCGGGAGCCGTTCACCGTCGGGGCACCCCGGGACGCCGGCACGTTGTCCGGTCCGGTTACTGTGATCTTCGTCGTCTTCGGATCGAGTCGGGCGAGAAAACGCAGCTCGATCCGGGTCGGAGCCTGCGCCAACCGTGCGCCGTCAGCGGGATCGCTGCCGGTCAGCGAGTTGTGCGCGGCGGCCGGCGCCGCCGACCACAGCGACACGCCGAGTGCCATGCCGATCATGACCAGCCAACCCGCCAGCCGTAGGACCCTGCCCCCCATGCACCCCTCCGTAAAGGTACGATCCGCCCACCGATCACACGTCTTGTCATTGGTCGGGCTTGCATCGCAGATAGTTCAAAATACTGTCCTGGAAGCTGCAACCGAACGACGGCCGGCGGAGTCTGTGATAAGTACGTCCGGCCGTACCCGGCGTGCTCGTGCCTTCTCCAGTCAGCGCGTGACCAGCAGCAAGGCCATCCATCGAAACGGGGCGAGGAGGCGGCAGTGGTCCGGAGGGTGAGGCGGCTACTCGTCGCGGCGGTCGGGGCGGTCCTGGTGGCGGTGATGTCGGCCGGAGGGGCGCACGCCGCGCCCAAGCCCGCGCCGCCCGGAGTGGACATCAGCGGCGAAGGGCTGGCCGAACCGTTGCGGTTGCGGACGGACACCGCTGCGGCCCACGTCACCGCGGTCATCGACCAGGTCAACTGGTTCGGCATCGGCGCGCCCTCGGGCCCCAAGGCGGCCGACCTCGGTCCGAAGTACACGGTCGTGGTGCTCGCCGGCGACCAGCCGAAGCAGACCTTCGACCTCTACCCGCTGGCCAAGGGGGGACCGAGGGCCTTCCGTCCGGCCAAGCAGCCGACCGCGGCCAAGACCAACGCGGCCTGGTTCCTCGGCCGGCTCAACATGTCCGAGACCCTGCGGACGGCCGGGGTGCCCCTGCCCCGGCAGGTCGAGGCGGTCAGCGGTGGGGTCGGCGGTGGCGAGCGGATGCTCCCCGACGAGTCCCTCGACCCCGGCCGGGACATCGACCAGGCACTCAGCGAGTTGCAGCGGCTGCTGCTGTTGAACGCGGGCGTGGTGATCGTCATCACGGTCGGGCTGGCCGGCATCGCGTTGCTGATCCGGCGCCGCACCCGCTGACCGCCGCGCCGCACGCGTCGCACGCCGGGTGGTCCCTTCGGGGCCACCCGGCGTCGCGTCGTCACCGGTCGTCGGGCGTGGATCGGCGGCCACCGATCCCCGGGGCCCGAGCCGGGCGGGCGTCAGCGGGGTGAGCGGTTCCGTGTCGTGGTGCGGCGGTCAGCACCAGCGGCGCGGTGGGCGCTCCCGTCGGGTGGCCCGCTGGCTCGGCCGAACCGGCCCGTGCCGGTGTGCGCCGGCCCAGCCCGGCAGGTCGCTGCGGCAGGACGCCGCCCGCACCGGCTCCGGATCGACGCAGTCGCCACCCCGCTGACGGGGCACCGGGGGATCCTCCTCGGCGGGCCGGACGACGGGCTCGGCCACCTGCGGCGTACCCACCGGCGACCGACGGAGGTTGTGGTGCTTGCCGGGCGCCTGCTGGTCCTGGTGACCCGGCCGGCAGGCGTCGCCCTGGGCGCAGCCGTGCTCGGCCTCCCCGTGCGGCATCTCCGGTCTCCTCACGCTCGCCCTGGGCCCTGTCCGCCCCGTCGCCGGATCGTGCCCCGGCGGCGGGCCGCGCGATCACGTTCGTGGAAGTTCCACGCGCCGCACCGTGCCCTGTCACCGTACTGGCCGGACGCGTCCGGCGGTACGTCGCATGCGTAATGTCCGTCGACGAGTGACCGGGGCCGGCGCCCCGGCGAGGCGGGGCCGCAGCCGGCCGGGTGGGGCGGTCAGTCGGACCGGGCGGGCGCCCGCTCCCGGACCGCGTACGCCGCGAGCGGTACGACGGTCAGCGCCAGCAGCCAGCCGCCGAGCACGTCCGTGGGCCAGTGTGCCAGCAGCGCCACCCGGGTCAGGCCGACGAACACCGCGAACGCCGTGGCCGCCGTCACCACCACGAGCCGCCCGGTACGGGCCAGCCGGGGCCAGGCGAGCAGCACGACCACCAGCGCGGCGGCGGCGGCGTTGCTGGTGTGCCCGCTCGGGAAACCGTTGCTGGTGACGGTGACGAAGCCGTCCAGCGGGCGGGGATTGTGCAGCAGCCAGTGGGCCAGCCCCCAGAGCACCGGCACGGCAACGGTGACGACGGCGCAGAACGCCGCCGCCGCGCGCCGGCCCCGGACGAGCAGGGCGAGCGCGGCGACCGCCCCGGCGACCAGGAACGGGACGGTGGCGGCCACGTCGGTGAGGATCCGCAGGGCGGAGACGAGTCCCGGCCGGTGGTCGCCGTACCCCCGGAAGGCCTCGCTGAGCGCGCGGTCGGCGCGGTCCAGCGGCGCCCAGTCGGTGAGGACCGGGACCGCCAGTACGAGCAGAGCGGTGAGGGCGAGCAGCGGCAGGAGCAGCGGCGGGCGCGCGATCATCGCCCATGATGGCACGCGGCGGGGGTTCGGGCGCGGTGCCCGACGGGGCGCGTGTCAGGCTAGGGCGGTGGGGACCGAGCCGGGGGGTACGCAACTGCCCGCCACGCTGCGCCGGATCGAACGCGCGGCGGGCGCTCTGGCCACGGCGAGCGTGGCCCGGATGGACGAGACCCTGCCCTGGTTCCGGGCACTCCCGGCCGACCAGCGGTCCTGGGTGACGCTGGTCGCCCAGGCCGGCGTCCGCTCGCTGGTGCAGTGGCTGCGCGACGGCGGGGGCCGGGCGGACAGCACCCAGGAGGTCTCCGACGAGGTCTTCGCCATCGCCCCGCAGGCCCTCGCCCGGTCGATCAGCCTCCAGCAGACCGTCGCGCTGATCAAGGTGACCATCGACGTGGTGGAGGAGCAGGTCCCGCACCTGGCCGCCGACGGCGAGGAGCAGCAGTTGCGGGAGGTGGTGCTGCGCTTCTCCCGGGAGATCGCCTTCGCCTCGGCGCGGGCGTACGCGCGGGCCGCGGAGGTACGCGGCAACTGGGACGCCCGGCTCCAGGCCCTGCTGGTGGACGCGCTGCTGCGCGGTGACTCCTCGGACGTGCTGGCCAGCCGGGCCGCCGCGCTGGGCTGGGCGGACGCGCCCCCGGTGGCGGTGGCGGTGGGCCGTTCGCCGGGCGGCGAGGTGGCGGCCGTGCTGCACACCGTCTACCGGCTGGCCCGGCGGATCCGGGTCGGGGTGATCGGCGGGGTGCACGGCGACCGGCTGGTGGTGGTGCTCGGCGGCGCGGCCGACCCGCTGGCCGCCACCGACAAGCTGCTGCCGGCGTTCGGCGACGGCCCGGTGGTGGTGGGTCCCGCCGTACCGAGCCTGGACGAGGCGACCGAGTCGGCACGGTCGGCGCTGGCCGGGTACCGGGCGGCTCCGGCCTGGCCGGCCGCGCCCCGCCCGGTCGAGGCCGCCGCGCTGCTGCCCGAGCGGGCGTTGGCGGGGGACGCCGAGGCCCGCCGACGGTTACGGCAGGACTACTACGCCACCCTGGTCCGCTCCGGGGGCGAGTTGCTGGAGACCCTGGACGCGTTCTTCGCCTCGGGCGGCGTGCTGGAGAGCACGGCTCGGGCTCTCTTCGTCCACCCGAACACGGTGCGGTACCGGCTGCGCCGGATCGCCGAGGTGACTGGTTTGTCCCCGTTGATACCGAGGGACGCGTTCGCCCTCCAGGTGGCGCTGACCGTCGGCCGGCTGGACCCGGTCACCCCGGTGCTCCCCACACCGCCGGGTGGCGGACGGGCCGAGGCGCGCTGACCGGGTACCGAAACCGGTGTTTTTGTAGGATCCCTCCAAAGGTTCTAGTGCGGTTTGGTGCCTGCCGACAACGCACGGCCGCCAAGATTCAGACAGAGTCATAGACGTGCTCGCCGTACTCTCTCCCGGCCAGGGTTCTCAGAAGCCCGGCTTCCTGACCCCGTGGCTCGACCTCGACGGCACCGAGGCGCGGTTGCGTTGGTGGTCCGCGCTGGCCGGTGTCGATCTCGTCCACCTCGGCACCGCCGCCGACGCGGACGAGATCAAGGACACCGCCCGCACCCAGCCGCTGCTGGTCGCGGCGTCGCTGCTCGCTGCCGAGCACCTGCCGATGCACGACGTCGGACTCACCGCCGGTCACAGCGTGGGCGAACTCGGCGCGGCGGCGCTGGCCGGGGTGTTTCCCGCCGAGGCCGCGATCGCCCTGGCGGGTGTGCGCGGCCGGGAGATGGCGGCGGCCTGCGCACTGGAGTCGACCGGCATGGCGGCGGTACTCGGCGGCGACGCCGACGAGGTGCTCGCCGCCGTCGAGCAGCACGGCCTGCACCCGGCCAACCGCAACGCCACCGGGCAGGTGGTGGCCGCCGGGGCGACCGAGGGGATCGAGAAACTCGCCGCCGAGCCGCCGGCCAAGGCCCGGATCATGCGGCTCAAGGTGGCCGGGGCGTTCCACACCCCGTACATGGGCCCGGCCGAGGCCGCGCTCGCCGCCGTCGCCGCCGGGATCACCGTCCGGAACCCGGCCCGGGTCCTGCTGTCCAACCTCGACGGCAGCGCCGTGTCGCACGGCCGGGAGATGGTGCAGCGCCTCGTCCGCCAGGTCACCGCCCCCGTCCGCTGGGACCTCTGCATGGCGACCCTGGTGGACCTCGGGGTGACCGGGGTGATCGAACTGCCGCCGGCCGGCACCCTGCACAACCTCATCAAGCGGGAGTACAAGGGCTCCGACGCCCTGCCGGAGATCGTCACCCTGAACACCCCGGACGACCTGCCGGCCGCCCGCAGCCTGATCGCACGGCACGGCACGGCACCCCGGCACGAACCGACCACCCGGTTCCGCGTGGTGGTCGCGTCCGTGGCGGGTACCTTCGCACCGGCCGAGGGCCTCGCCGAGGGCGGGACCGTCGACGCCGGCCAGGTCATCGGACGCCTCTCGACCCGCCAGGGGGCGGTCGAGGTGACCACGCACGCCGGTGGGCTGCTCACCGAGTGGCTCGCCCACCACGACGACCCGGTCGCCCCGGGCCAGCCGCTCGTCCGTATCGGAGGACTCCAACCGTGAGCGGAAGCCGGATCCTTTCCCTCGGCCACTACCAGCCCTCGCGGGTGGTGACCAACGACGAGATCGCCCAGCTCGTGGAGACAAACGACGAGTGGATCCGGGACCGGGTGGGCATCGCCAGCCGGCGGATCGCCGACGGCGAGACAGTGGCCGACATGGCCTCCGCCGCCGCCGACAAGGCGCTGGCGAACTCCGGGCTCACCGCCGCCGACATCGATCTCGTCGTGGTGGCCACCTGCACGTCGATCGACCGCAGCCCGAACGTCGCATGCCGGGTCGCCGCCCGGCTGGGCATCAACGCACCGGGCGCGTTCGACCTGAACACCGCCTGCTCGGGCTTCGCGTACGCGCTGGGCACCGTCGACCACGCCATCCGGGCCGGCGCCTCGCGCAACGCGTTGGTCATCGGCGCCGAGAAGCTCTCCGACTTCATCGACTGGACGGACCGCTCCACCTGCATCATCTTCGCCGACGGGGCGGGCGCGGCAGTGGTCACCGCCACCGCCGAGGGCGAGCCGGCCGGGGTCGGCCCGGTGGTGTGGGGCTCGGTCCCGGAGAAGGGCGACGCGGTCCGGATCGAGGGCTGGCGGCCGTACGTCGCGCAGGAGGGCCAGGCGGTCTTCCGCTGGGCCACCACCGAACTGGCCCCGCTGGCGCTCCAGGCCTGCGAGCGGGCCGGCGTACGCCCGGAGGAGCTGGCCGCGTTCGTGCCGCACCAGGCCAACACCCGGATCATCGACGGCATCGCCCGACGGCTGGGCATCCCGAACGCCGTCGTCGCCAAGGACATCGTCGAGTCCGGCAACACCTCGGCGGCGAGCGTGCCGCTGGCCCTGTCCAAGCTGGTCGAACGGCGTGAGGTGCCCTCGGGCGCCCCGGTGCTGCTGTTCGGTTTCGGCGGTGGCCTGACCTACGCCGGTCAGGTCGTCCGCTGCCCCTGATGTCGGTGCGGGCCCGCCCGCGCTGCTGCCCCAGATATCCGGCTGCGGTACGACCGCGCCGTTCCCGCCCGGCCGTACCGTGGCCGGGTGCGGATAACCCATATGGAGAGGAAGCACAACGCAATGACCCGTGACGAGATCACCACCGGCCTCGCCGAGATCCTCGAAGAGGTTGCCGGGGTGAACC
The DNA here is from genome assembly GCF_040639195.1 of Micromonospora sp. NPDC023956. Lineage (NCBI taxonomy): Bacteria > Bacillati > Actinomycetota > Actinomycetes > Micromonosporales > Micromonosporaceae > Micromonospora > Micromonospora sp. NPDC023956. The sequence goes on along the minus strand of NZ_JBEZZN010000004.1, from coordinate 131,710 downwards.
CGGACGAGGTGGCCGAGGAGAAGTCGTTCACCGACGACCTCGACGTCGACTCGCTCTCCATGGTCGAGGTCGTGGTGGCGGCGGAGGAGAAGTTCGGCGTCAAGATCCCCGACAACGAGGTGCAGAACCTGAAGACCGTCGGCGACGCCGTCAGCTACATCGAGGCGCAGTCCTGACATGAGTCGTACCGACGTCGTCGTCACCGGGCTCGGCGCGACGACCCCGTTGGGCGGGGACGTCACGTCGACCTGGGACGCCATGCTCGCCGGCCGCTCCGGGGTGAGTGCGCTCACCCAGGAGTGGGCCGGCCAGATGCCGGTCCGGATCGCCGCGCAACTCGCGGTCGACCCGGCCGGGCTGATCGACCGGGTGAAGCTGCGCCGGCTCGACCGGTCCGAGGCGATCGCCCTGATCGCCGCGCACCAGGCCTGGGCGGACTCCGGCCTGGCCGACTCCGGGCTCGACCCGGAGCGGCTGGGGGTGAGCATCGGCTCCGGCATCGGTGGTGCGGTGACGCTGCTCAACCAGGACGACATCCTCGAGAAGTCCGGCCCCCGGCGGGTCTCCCCGCACACCGTGCCGATGCTGATGCCCAACGGCCCCGCCGCCTGGGTGGGGCTGGAACTGGGTGCCCAGGCCGGTGTGCACGCGGTCGCCAGCGCCTGCGCCACCGGCGCGGAGGCGATCGCACTCGGCCTGGACATCATCCGCTCCGGCCGGGCGGACGTGGTGGTGGCCGGCGGCACCGAGGCGGTCATCCACCCGCTGCCGATGGCCGGCTTCGCCTCGATGCGGGCCATGTCGACCCGCAACGACGATCCGGAGCGGGCCTCCCGCCCGTGGGACAAGGGCCGGGACGGCTTCGTCCTCGGCGAGGGTGCCGGGGTGGTCGTGCTGGAACGCGCCGACCACGCCGCCGCGCGCGGGGCCCGGGTCTACGCCCGGCTCGCCGGGGCCGGCATCACCTCCGACGGGTACGACATCGTGCAGCCGCATCCCGAGGGTGCGGGGGCGATCCGGGCCATCGCGAAGGCGATCGCCGACGCGGACGTGGCCCGGCAGGACATCGTGCACGTCAACGCGCACGCCACGTCCACGCCGGTCGGGGACATGGCCGAGGTGGTGGCGTTGCACAAGGCGCTCGGTGACCACCCCGTACTGACCGCGACCAAGTCGATGACGGGGCACCTGCTCGGGGCGGCCGGCGCGCTGGAGTCGATCGCCACCGTCCTCGCGATCCGCGACGGCGTGGTGCCGCCGACCATCAACCTGGACGACCCGGACGACGGTCTCGACCTCGAGGTGGTCGCCAACAAGGCGCGCCACATGGACGTCCCGGCCGCGCTGAACAACTCGTTCGGCTTCGGCGGGCACAACGTGGCCCTCGTCTTCACCCGGGCCTGACAGCAACCGCACCGAAGGCACCTCTGTCGTCCGCGACAGCGGTGCCTTCGCGCTTTCCCGCCCCGCCCGCCCTCACTGGTAGGGCAGCAGGGGCCCTGCCACCAACTCGCCGGGCGGGGGTGGGGCGGGAGCGGCCACGGTTAGGGTGAGGGTCGCCCGACCTGCGAGGAGTGCGTGTGGAAGCGACCGAGATCCGCAAGCTCGCCGCGCTCGAGGACACCCACTGGTGGTACCGCGAGCGTCGCGCGCTGCTGGGGCGGGCGCTGCGCCGGCTCGCGGCCTCGGGTCAGCGCCCCGGGCGGGCGTTGGACGTCGGCGCGGCCGGCGGCGGCAACACCCGCGTGCTGCGGGCGTACGGCTGGCGACCGGTGGCGCTGGAGTTCAGCGTGGAGGGCGCGGAGGTGGCCCGGGAACGTGGGCTGGACGTGATCCGGGCCGACGCCCGACACCTGCCGGTCACCTCGGCCGGGCTGGACCTGGTGGTCGCCTTCGACATCCTCGAACACGTCGACGCCGACCACCTCGCCGCCGCCGAGATCCGCCGGACGCTGCGACCCGGCGGCACCGCGCTGATCGCCGTACCGTGCGACATGCGGCTTTGGTCGGCGCACGACGTGGCGGTGGGGCACGTCCGCCGCTACGACCGGGGGTCGCTGCGGGCGACGGTGGAACAGGCCGGCCTCGTCGTCGACGAGCTGTGGAGCTGGAACGTGCTGCTCCGGCCGGTCGCCGCCTGGCGGCGGCGCACCTCCACCGGCAGCGACCTGGACGACCTGCCCGGCGTGGTCAACCTCGGGCTCCGGGCGGTCGTCGCCGCCGAACGGTACCTGCCGGTGAAGGGGCTGCCCGGGGTGTCGCTGATGCTGCGCGCCCACCGCCCCGCCGACGAGTGAACGCCGCGGGCGAACCGCTGAGCGGTGAGAAGCGCTTAGCGGTGAGAAGCGCTTAGCGGTGAGAAGCGCTTAGCGGTGAGAAGCGCTGAAGGGCTGCGGCACTGAAGGGCTGCGGCATTCAAGGGCTGCGGCACTGGAGGGCTGAGCGCTGGAGGGCTTGAGTCTCCAGCGGCTGGAGGGTGCACGCTGTGGTCGTGGACGACCGTACCGAGCTGTTCACCATCGGGCAGCTCGCGCATCGCACCGGCCTGACCGTACGCACCATCCGGTTCTGGTCGGACCTGGGGCTGCTGCCGCCGACCACCCGGTCCGGCGGCGGGTACCGCCTCTACGACGCGCCGGCGGTGGCCCGGCTGGACCTGCTGCGGACGCTGCGGGACCTCGGCCTCGGCCTCGACGACGTGGCGCGCATCCTCGACCGGCAGGCCGGGGTGGCGGAGGTGGCACGGGCGCACGTCCGGGCGCTGGACGTCGAGATCCGGACGCTACGGCTGCGCCGGGCGGTACTGCGGTCGGTCGTCCGTCGCGGCAGTACGACCGAGGAGTTGAGACTCATGCACGACCTGGCCCGCCTCTCCGCCCGGGAGCGGCAGCAGATCATCGACGACTTCGTGGCGGAGGTGTTCGCCGGCATCGACACGGACTCCCGCGCCGGCGGCATCGCGGCGGCGATGCGGGGCGCGATCCCGGCCGACCTGCCGGACGATCCCACCGACGAGGAGGTGGACGCCTGGGTGGAGCTGGCCGAACTGGTCAGCGACCCGGCGTTCCGTCGCCGCGCCCGGGAGATGGCGGTGGCCGGGGCGGCCGGTGAGGCTGCCCCGACGGAGCCGATGCCCGACGTCACCCCGGCCCGGGACGCCCTCACCGCCGGCATCGCCCCGGACTCCCCCGCCGCCCGGGAGATCCTCGACCGCATCGTCGGCCCGGCGCTCTCCGCCGGGGAGCGGGTCGCGCTGGCCGACCGGATGTCCACCTTCACCGACCGCCGGGTGGAGCGGTACTGGGAGCTGGTCGGGGTGCTCCACCGGCGGCCACCGTTCCCGCCGATGGTGCCGGCGTTCGAGTGGCTGATCGAGGCACTGCGCGCCACCCGCTGAGCGCGCTCGTGATCGACTCCGTTCCGGCGAAGCGGGACCATCCAGCACGCTGGAGGCCGCCGTTCCGGCGAAACGGAGTCGATCACTGCCCACCCGCCGGTGTCCGGAGGCGGTCAGCGGGACGCGGGCACCGCCTCGCGGGCGAGGATCACCGCGCCGTGCAGGGCGGCGTCGTCGGCGAACCGGGAGAGCACCACCTCCGGCCGGTACGGCAGCACCGCACCGAGCCGCTCGGTCAGCAGGCCCCGGATCAGGTCGCTGCCGGCCACCCCGCCGACCAGCACCACCCGCTGCGGGTCGAGCAGCAGGCAGCAGGTGGCGAGGTGCCGGGCGAACTCGTCGACCCGGGCGGTGAGCGCGTCCCGGGCCGGGCCGGGACGCGCGGCGGCGGCGGCCAGCCCGGCCGCGCCACCCCGCACCCCCTGCTCGTCGGCGAGCCGGTCCAGCGCCCGGCCGGAGAAGTCGAGTTCGAGCATGCTGCCGGGCCAGGGGCCGCCGGACACGGCGTACCCGATCTCGCCGGCCGCGCCCCGGTGGCCGGCGACCACCGTGCCGCCGACGGTGATCGCCGCCGCGACGCCGGTGCCGATGCCGACCACCAGCCCGGGGTCGGCGTCACGCAGCGCGCCGAGGCGCAGTTCGGCCAGGGCTGCGGCGTTCAGGTCGTTGTCCACCGCCACCGCCGGCACACCGAACCGGTCGCGGACCGCGTCGGCCAGCCGCAGCCGGTCCCAACCGGGCACGTTCGGGGCCAGGTCGATGCCGTCGGGCCGGATCACGCCGGGCGAGGCCACGCCGGCCGCCACGACCGGGCCGCCCACCTGGCCCACCAGCTTCGCGGCCAGCGCCAACGCCCGGTCCAGAGCCTGCGGGGCACCCCGGTCGGCGTGCGTGGGGACCCGTTCGCGGACCAGGATCCGGCCCTGCCCGTCGGCCACCCCGACAGCCATCTTGGTACCGCCGAAATCGATGCCGAGCAGTACCGGCCGGTCACCGGCCACCGGCGCGGGCTGGGCAGCTCGACCGGACAATCCAACACTCACCGGTCACAACCTCCGGTCGACAGGGCGGGCGCGCTCACCGTACCGCTCGCTCGGCGGCGACGGCGTCCAGCGCGGCGTCGGCCAGGGCCAGCCGGTCACGGACCGCGCCGAGCCGGCCGGCGACGGCCTCGAAGGCGACGCGCAGGGTCGCCACCTGGGCCCGTACCGCCTCGCTGCCGGGACCGTCCACCTGGGCCCGGTCGAGGACCTGCTCGGGACGGACGGCGGCGGCGATCAGGTCCTCGACCGCGGCGTCGGAGAGCCCGTCGGCGATGCCCCCGGCCGCCGCGCGGACCCCCTCGACGGTCCAGGTGCCCGGGGCGCCGCCCCGGACCAGCCGGCCGACGACCGAGTGCGCGGCCCGGAACGGCACCCCGTGCCGGGTGAGCGCGTCCGCGGCGGCGGTGGTGGTCGCCCCGGAGGCGACGATCTCCTCCGCCGACGGTGGCTCCAGCGGTTCGATCTCGGCGAGGAAGCCACCGAGCAGGGCGAAGAACCGGTCGGCCCGGTCGTTGCTCTCCCAGAGCCGGACCTGCACGTCGGTGGTGGCGTTGTTGGAGTCCTCCCACCAGGCCGCGCCGACGTTGTTGAGCACGCTGGCGGCGTCGGCGGCGGTCGCCCCGGCCATCGAGACCAGGTGTTCCAGCACCACCGGGTTGCGCTTCTGCGGCATGATGCTGCTGCCCTGGGTGAAGTCGCCGGGGGTGGTCACCCAGCGCCAGCTCAGCCAGTCCATCAGGGTGCGGGCCAGCCGGGCACCGGTGGCGAGGGCCTGCGCGTTGAGCGTGCCCACCCGGATCAGGTGGTCGGCCCCGGCCACCGCCTCGTACGAGTTGGTGACCAGGCCGCCGAAGCCGAGCAGCTCGGCCACCCGGGCGGGGGCGATGTCCAGGTCGGTGCCGGCGAACGCGCAGGAGCCCAGCGGCGAGACGTTGAGCGCGTCGATCAGGTCGGCGTACCCGACGGCCTCACCGGCGAGCGCCTCGGCGTAGCCGGCGAGGGCGTGCCCGATGGTGGTGGGCTGGGCGGGCCGGCGGTGGGTGTAGCCGGTGATCACCACGTCGGCGTACCGGTGCGCGGCGTCGAGGACGGTCGTCCCGGTGGCGAGCACCCGGTCGAGCACACCGACCAGCTGGTCGCGCAGGAGCATCCGGAACACCCCGGCGTCCAGGTCGTTGCGGCTGCGGGCCATCTGCACGTCCAGTTCGGACGCGGGAATGCCGCACGCCTGTGCGAGCCGCTTCTCCAGCAGGTAGTAGGTGTCCTCGAAGGTGCCGTCGAACTCCGGCGCGGGCGCGGGGTCGGCGCGCAGTTCGGCGAGACCGCGCAGCAGCCGGGCACCCCGGTCGGCCGGGACGAGTCCCTGCTCGGTCAGCATCACCACGTGCGCCTGGCTGGCCCGTACCATCGCCGGGAACAGGTACCCGACGTGGTGGTCGTACGTGGGCCGCAGGTGGTGCCGCTGGTAGGTGGTCAGCGGGGGTGTGCTCATGACGGGTGTCCACTTCCTTCCAGGCCGGGCGCGTCGCTCGCCGCGCCCGACGTCAGCCGGTCAGTCGTCGAGGCCGAGCAGCCGCTCGGCGTTTCCGGCGAAGATGGCGCGCAGGTGGTCGTCGGGCAGGCCCAGCTCCCGGCAGATCCGGAGCTGGTCGTCGAGGTAGCGGGTGACGTAACCGCGCGGGAACCACGACGAGTCGCTGCCGAACACGATCCGGTGCGGGCCGATGGTCTCGTAACAGCGACGGAAGAGGTCCTCCAGGGTCAGCTTGTAGGGCATCCAGCGCACCCACTGGTTCGAGCCGGAGGTGTCGACGTGGATGTTCGGGCAGCCCCACGCGGCGAAGAACAGGTCCTGCACGTGCTGGACGCCGAAGTGCGGCACCACGACGGCCAACTCGGGGAAGCGCCGGGCCATCCGGGCCAGTTCGTCCGGGCCGCCGTACCGGCCGAAGCTCAGGCCACCGGCGCTGCCGTAGTGGCCGATGTGGATGAGCACCGGCACGCCGAGCCGCTGGGCGGTGTCCCAGAGCGGGTCGAGGTCGGTGTGGTCGAGGGGGCCGCGCAGCAACGGGGCGAAGAGCTTCAGCCCGCGCAGGCCGCGTTCGACCACCGCACGTTCCAGCTCGGCGGCGGCCCCCGGGCCGTACGGGTCGTGGTGGGCGAAGCCGAGCAGCAGGTCGGGGTGCCGGTCGACCACGTCGGCGAGGGTGTCGTTGCCGCCGCCGGTGACGAAGACCGCCCGCCGGACGTGCACCGCCCGCAACTCCTCCGCCCACCGGTCCGCCTCGTCCTGCCAGCGCTCGGCCGGCGGCTCCGGGTCGGGGAAGCCCCACGCCTGCCGCCACTGCGTCGCGTACGGGGCGGAACCGGCCGCCCGGACGGCCCGTTCGTGCTCGCCGCCCGGGTGCATCCCGGCGGCGTGTTCGCAGGAGCGGATCGTCTCGTCCGCGCCGATCCGGAAGTGCAGGTGGAAGTCGACGACGTCGAGTCCCCGGTCCACGGTCACCGGTCCTCCCCGGACAACGGCGCACCCGCCGACGCCGGCCCCGCCACCGGATCGACCGCGGGTGGCGGCTCGACCGGAGCGGGCGCGGGCAGCGGGGCGGCGGTGGGGGCGGCCGGGGGTTCGGCGGCCACCCAGGCGGCGACCAGTTCGCGCAGCCGCCCGCCGGCCAGTTCCCGGACCCGCCGCCCGATCGTCTCGTCGGCCAGCGAGATGTGCCCGGACCAGCCCTGCCACGGGTCGGGTCGGGACTCGACCAGCACGTACGGGTGCGGCACCGGCAGTTTCGGCTTCGGCGGGAGGTCGTCGACCGCGCCGAGGCGGACCGCGTCCGGGTCGAAGCCGAGCACGCCCGAGGTCTCGTACGCCCCGCCGTGCCCGCGCGCCGGCAGCGGCCCGTACAGCGCGGCGGTCTCCTCCGGGGTGACCAGTTGGAACCAGTTGACCAGCAGCAGGCTGGCGGTACGTCGCCCGGAGACCCACTCCATCGCGGCCCGGACGGTCGACATGTTCGCGTCGTGCCCGTTGACGACCAGCAGCCGGGGGAAACCGGCCGCCACGATTCCCTCGATCACGTCGGCGAGGTACCCGACGGCGATCTCCGGGCGGATCGCCACGGTGCCCGGCCAGGGCCGGGTCTGCCCGGGGCAGGCCGCGTACGGCACGGCGGGGAAGATCACCCCGCGCGGACCGGGACCGCCGACCGGCCCGTCGACCGTGTTCCTGCCGCCCGGCCCGTCCACCGTGTTCCCGCCGGCCGCCACACCGAACGCGCCCTCGCGCGCCGGCCCGTCCACCGCGCCCTCGCGCGCCGGCCCGTCCACCGCGCCCTCGCGCGCCGGCCCGTCCACCGCGCTCTCGCGCGCGAAGCCCTCGGCGAGGATCAGGTCGGTGCCGAGCGGCAGGTGCGGGCCGTGCCACTCGACCGCGCCGACCGGCAGCACCGCGAAGTCGGCCGCCGCGGCGACCGCCGCCAGTTCCCCGCCGGGGATCCGGGTGGCGGGGATCAACCCGCCCCCGGCCGGCCAGGCCGTCAGGCCGTCCACTTCGCCGCCTCCCGACTCGACCGCCGGCCGCCCTCCAGGCGACCGGAGAGCACCATCACCACGAAGATCAGCACGACCTGGAGCATGCCGTACGCGGCGGCGGTGCCGACCTCGAACGAGTACATCCGGTTGTTGATCTCCACGGAGATCGGCGCGGTGTCCGAGGTGTAGATGAGCACCGAGGCGACGAACTCGCCGACGCCGTGCACGAAGGCGAGCAGCGCGCCGGCCAGCACACCGGGGAGCATCAGCCGCAGGGTCACCGACCCGAACGCCCGCCACCAGGACGCGCCCAGGTTACGGGCGGCCTCCTCCAACGACGGGTCGATCTGGGCCAGGGTCGCCGAGCTGGAGCGGAACACCAGCGGCAGGAACCGGACGAAGTACGCCAGCGGCATGATCCAGAAGGTGCCGATCAGCACCTGCCCGAAGCTGAACGCGTTGCCGGTGCTGAACGCCGAGATCAGGTTGATCGCGACCACCGTGCCGGGCAGCGCCCAGGCCAGCATGACCGCCACGTCCAGCAGGCCCCGGCCCCGGAAGTCCAGCCGGCGCACCGCGTAGGCGATGAGCACGCCGACCACGATGCAGCCGATGGTGGCGAGCAGGCTCATCTGGAGCGAGTTCAGGATCGGCTGGAACGCGTCCGGGTTGGAGAAGATCGTGACGAAGTTCTGCCAGGTGTAGGCGGCCGGGATCACCTCGGTGGTCCAGGTGCCGTCCTCGGAGAACGCCACCAGGGCGATGGTCGCCACCGGGGCGAGCAGCACGGCGGTGGCCAGCAGCGACGCGGCCAGCGCCGCCCAGCGCCCGAACGGGTTGGTGATCTCCCGCCGGTGGCTGGCCACGCCCTTGGATTGGGAGCGGTAGCTGCGCCGCCCCTCGTACCAGCGCATGCCCAGCAGGAACAGCACCGAGACCACGCCGAGCACGGAGGCGTACGTGGAGGCCATCGGCAGGTCGCCGTTGGTGCGGTTGATGTAGATCTGCATGGTCATCGTCCGGTCCACCCCGAACAGCAGCGGAGCCGTGTACGACGCCAGCGAGGTCATGAAGACCAGCAGCGAGGCGGAGACCAGCGCCGGGGTCAGCATCGGCAGCAGCACCGTGCGCCAGACCCGGACCCGGCCGGCCCCCAGGTTGTACGCCGCCTCCTCCACCGACGGGTCCATCCCGGTCAGCGCGGCCGAGGTGGCCAGGTAGAAGTACGGGTACATGGTGAAGGTGTGCACCACCAGCACACCGGCGATGCCGCTGAACGGCAGCACCGGGTTCTCGGTGCCGAGCAGCTGCTGGAGGCCGCGCGGCAAGATGCCGGTCTCGCTGTAGAGCAGCTGGAAGGAGATCGCCCCGATCAGCGGCGGCAGGGCCGCCGGCACCAGGATGATCGCCTCGATCAGCCCACGGCCGGGGAACTGGAAGCGCTTGAGCAGGAAGGCCATCGCCACCCCGACGATGCCGCAGAGCAGCACGCTGGCCGCGGAGATGATCAGCGAGGTGACCAGGGCGGAGCGGGCCACGCCGTCGCCGCTGAGGAAGGCGGTGTAGTTCTCCACCCCGTCCACCCCGACGCTTTCGGCGAAGGTGGCGAACATCGGCTGGACGACGTACCCGAAGAGGATCAGGGCGAGCGGGAAGACCAGCACGTACGGGAACCAGCGGGAGCCGGTCCCGCCGCCGAAGCGGTCGGCGAGTCGGCGGCGCGGGGCGCGCGGCGGCGTCGGGTCCCCGGTGACCGGCGGGACGGTGGCCGGGCTCGGGGTGGCGGGGATGGTGCTCACGGGCGGACCACCCACATCCGCTCCCGGTTGGGGCGCAGGCCGACCTGGTCGCCGACGGTGACGCCGGCCGGCACGTCCACCGCGGCCACCTGGATCGGCTCGCCGGCCACGTCGACCACCAGGTTGGTGGCCATGCCGGTGAACTCCACCTCGGTGATCCGGCCGGGCAGCGCGCCCGGGTCGGTGGTGGAGGTCAGGGCGATGTGCTCGGGCCGGACCGAGACCAGGGCGTTCTCCCCGGCCCTGCGGCCGTGCCCGGCGGACGCGCCGACGGCGACCTCGCGGCCGCCGGGCAGCCGGACGGTGACACCGCGCTCGGTGGCGGCGACCACCGGCAGGTCGAGCACGTTGCTGCGGCCGATGAAGCGGGCCACGAAGGCGTTGGCCGGCTGGTGGTAGATCTCCTGCGGTGCGCCGATCTGCTGCACCCGGCCGGACTGCATGACCGCGATCCGGTCCGACATGGCCATCGCCTCGGCCTGGTCGTGGGTCACGTAGATCGCGGTGGTGCCGGCCTCCTGCTGGATCCGGCGGATCTCGGTACGGGTCTCCTCGCGCAGCTTGGCGTCGAGGTTCGACAGCGGCTCGTCGAGCAGCAGGGTGCGCGGCCGGATCACCAGGGCGCGGGCCAGCGCGACCCGCTGCTGCTGTCCGCCGGAGAGTTCGTCGATGCGCCGCTCGCCGTAGCCGGAGAGGTGCACCTCGCCGAGCGCCTCCTCGACCCGCCGCCGCGCCTCGGCCCGGTTCACCTTGCGGATCTTCAGCCCGTACGCGACGTTCTGCGCGACGCTCATGTGCGGGAAGAGCGCGTAGTTCTGGAAGACCATGCCGGTGTCGCGCTTGTTCGGCGGCCGGCGGGTGACGTCCTCGGTGCCGAAGCGGATCCGCCCGGAGGTGGGAAAGTAGAACCCGGCCACCATGCGCAGGGTGGTGGTCTTGCCGCAGCCGCTCGGGCCGAGCAGGGTGAAGAACTCCCCGGCGGCGATGGTGATGTCGACGTCGTCCACGGCTGCGGTGTCGCCACCGCGCGCGAAGCGCTTGCTCACCGACTCCAGCGTGACATCGATCATGAGGCCCTCTCCTTCGTGCGGTACGCCACCTGGTCGGACGAACCACTGACGGGCGGGTACGCCGGACCGGGTCGGTCCCGGTCCGGCGTCCGCGCGGTCAGCCCTTGTTCTTGATCTGGCTGTTCCAGTGGTTGATCCACTCGGTCTCGTTCTTGCCGATCACGTCCCAGTCGACGTCGAGCGGCTTGAGGTCGAGGTTGGCCAGCCACTCCGGCTGCTCGGCGATCTCCACCGCCGGGATCTGGAAGTACTCCTTGGCCAGCTCGGCACGGAGCTTGTCGTCGAAGAGGAACTCGAGGAACTTCTGCGCGCCCTCGGTGTTGCCGCCCTTGACCGCGGCGAGGCCGTCGACCAGCACCGGGGCACCGGAGGCCGGCATCACGTACCCGAAGGGCATGTTCGACTGGTTGGCCTGGAGCAGGACGTCCTGGAGGTTCCAGGCGCTGAGCGTGCCCTGCTGGCGGGAGAGCTTCAGGTACAGGTCGGCCGGGTTGGCGGCGTACGCGCCGGTGTTGGCGTCGAGCTTCTTGAGCCAGTCGTACCCGGGCTGCGGGTTGCTGCCGTCGGGCGACTGCCGCACGATCATCGCGGAGTAGATCGACCGCATGGTGCCGGACGCGGCCACGTCCCGGATGATGATCTTGTCTTTCCACTCCGGCTTGAGCAGGTCGTCCCAGTCCTTCGGGGCCTGTTCCGGGGTGAGCGCCTTATTGTTGTACATGATGACCTCGGGCAGCAGGATCTCCCCGAACCAGCGGCCCTCGGCGTCCTTGTACTTGGCGTCCATCTTGCCGGCGAAGCTCGGCTGCATGGGGGCGAGCAGGTCCTCGGTCGCACCTGCGGAGAGACCCTGCTGGGTGCCGCCCCACCAGACGTCCGCCTGCGGGTTGGCCTTCTCGGCCCGGACCCGCTCCAGGATCTCCTGCGCGCCCAGGTTGAGGATCTCGACCTTGCCCTTGTACTCCGGGTACTTGGCGGTGAACTGCTCCACCACGTAGTCGGAGACCTTCTTGTCGCGGGCCGTGTAGATGGTCAGCTTCTCGGCGCTCGCGCCGCCGGCCGCGTCGTCACCGCCACCGCCGCCACCGCACGCGGTGCCGGCGGCGAGCACGGTGGCGAGCGCCCCGGCGAGGAGAAGGCGACGTCTCATGGGGTACCTCCGGGTGATGGGGAACTGTGTGGTCAGGGAGTGGGAAGCAGGTGGGGCAGGCCGGCGGCGGCTGCGGAGAGCGCGTAGCTGACCGCGCCGTGCAGCACGGCCCGGTCACCGAGGACCGCCCGGCGCACCTCGGTCGGGCTGGGTACGGCGGTGGTGACCAGATCCTGGAGCCGTTCGACGGCCGCGTCGTCGAGCTGGGTGGCGGCCCCGCTGAGCAGCACCCGGCCCGGGTCGACGACGCAGACGCAGGAGACGATCAGCCGGGACCAGGCGGTGAGCACCTCGTCCAGGTAGGCGGCGGCCCGCTCGTCGGTCCCGGCCAGCTCGACCAGGGCGGCGACCGGGGCGTCCGGGCGACGGCCGGGGGCCAGGGCGACCATCCGCTCGGCGATGGCGTTCTCCGACCAGCGGGCCTCGAACGGGCCGATGCCGTCGTGGCCCCGGCCGGTCGGGTCCAGCGGCAGGAAACCGACCTCGCCGGCCGCGCCGCCGGAACCCCGGCGGACCTGCCCGTCGAGCACCAGGCCGGCGCCGATGCCGTCGGCGACGTGCAGCAGCAGCAGGTCGGCCACGTCGCTGCCGGCCCCGCAGGCGTGCTCGCCGGCCGCCATCAGGTTGACGTCGTTGTCCACCACCACCGGCACGCCGAGCCGCTGCTGCACCGACTCCCCTATCGGGAGCCCCTCGACCAGCCCCACCGAGGGGGCGAGCCGGACCGCCCCGCCGGAGGAGACCCCCGGCGCGGCGATGGCCACCCCGCGCAGCGCGGGCAGCCCGTCGCCGGCCAGTTCGGGCACCGACCGGCAGACGGTGTCGACGATGTCGCCGGCGAGCCGGACCGTGCGGTGGGCGACGACGGTACCGTCGCTGTCGGCGATTTCGCAGCTCAGCCGGGATGGTTCGAGGGAGACCGCGGCCACCAGCTCGGCCCGGGGGTTGAACTCCAGCATCGCGCGGGGGCGGCCGGTCCGGGACGTCCCGGGGCCGCGTTCGATGAGGTACCCCTCGGCGATCAGTTCCCGGACCAGCGGGGTGAGCGTGGCCGGGCTCAGCCCGGTGAGCTCGGTCAGCTCGGCGCGGGAGAGCACCCGCACCTGGCGGGCGGTGGAGATCACGGAAAGCCGCTTGATCTCCTTGGCCCGCTCCCGGCTCACCGGGCTCGTCGGTGGCGTCACCACGTCAGTCACACTTCCTTCCTACGGCGAACGAATTAACGAGTCAAGTCACGAATGCATCTCGGATCCCGAGAAGAACCGTGGCTAGCTGGCAAAACACGCCACCGCCGGGTCGCTGACCGAGCGCGACCGCACCGAATGCGCCGGGTGATCATGGCCTCTACCCGGCGACTTTATTTCTTCCATAAACAAAGAAAGGCCGTGCAAAGGATTGACGCGCCGGTGCACCGGTCCCTAGCGTCACCGGCGAAGGCCTTCCAGTGTGTACGGATGCCCGTACCGCTGCGTACCCCGGTGCCCGGTGCCCTGCCGCGCCTCGCGCCGGCCGTCCCCCATCAGCCGTCCGAACGCGACCGGAGCGTCGACGCCGCCGTGCGCCCGACGCCGACGGTCGCTGCCCGGACACCGCGTTCAGCGGAAGGATCTGCATGCGATTCAAGGCGTTCCTGTTACCCACCGCGCTCGCCCTGGCTCTGTCCGGGGCACCCGCCGTCGCCGCCCCCGCCGGCACCACCGGCGCCAAGCCGACCGACGCAGTCGACCTGGACGTGCTCTTCGTCAGTGCCCACCCCGACGACGAGGCCAGCAGCCTCGCCACCCTCGGCCAGTGGAAGGAGAAGCACGGCGTCCGTTCCGGCGTCGTCACCATCACCCGGGGCGAGGGCGGCGGCAACGCCGTCGGCCTGGAGGAGGGCCCTCCGCTGGGCATCATCCGGGAGCGCGAGGAGCGCACCGCGATCGGCCGCGCCGGGGTGGAGAACCTCTACAACCTGGACCGGGTCGACTTCTGGTACACCGCCTCCGCGCCCCTGTCCGAGCAGATCTGGGGTCACGACGACACCCTCGCCCAGATCGTCCGGGTGATCCGGACGACCCGGCCCGAGATCGTCATGACGATGAACCCGTCGCCGACCCCCGGCAACCACGGCAACCACCAGCAGGCGGCCCGGTTCGCCGCCGAGGCGTTCCACGCCGCAGCCGACCCGAAGGCCTTCCCCGAGCAGATCCGCAAGGAGGGGCTCAAGCCCTTCCGGGCGGCGAAGTTCCTGCGTACCGGGGGCACCGGCACCTCCTCGCCCGGCCCGGCCTGCGCCACCACCTTCCGGCCCACCGTCGGAACCGACCAGGTCTTCGGTGTCTGGGAGGGCACCCGGAGCAAGTCCGGTAAGACCTGGGGCGAGATCGAGGTGGACGCCCGCCGCGACTACGTCACCCAGGGCTGGGCGAACAGCGCCGCCGCCCCGACCGACCCGGCGCAGATCCGCTGCGACTTCTACACCCTGGTCGACAGCCGGGTGCCGTACGACCCGGCGGACGCCTCCCCCGAGGCGATCCTGCGCGGCTCGGTGCTGCCCGCCGTCAAGGGCGCTCTCCCCGAGGACACCGAGTTCTACCTGACCGCCGACCGGTTCGACCTCACCCCCGGGCAGACCGTCCAGGTCACCGCCCACGTGCGGGCCGCCAAGCGGGCCCTGACCAAGCCCACTGTCTCCCTGCGGCTGCCCGACGGCTGGACCGCCAAGGGCTCGGGTGCGCTGCGCGGCGCGGTCGCGCCGGGCCAGGAGCGGACCGCCACCTTCACCGTCACCGTCCCGGCCGACGCCGCCACCAACCAGCAGTCGCTGCTCGGCGCCACCCTCGCCACCGGCCAGGGCACCGGTCGCACCGACCGGGCCGTCCGGGTCGTCGCCGACGTCCGGGGCACCCTGGAGCCGCTGCCCGAGGTCGGCATCTTCCGCGACTGGGCCGGCGCGGAGGGCTACCCGCAGCTCGACACCCTGATCAAGCCGGTGCTCACCCTCGGCTCCGGCAAGAGCCGCGAGGTCCGCGTCGACCTGCGCAACCACGGCTCGACCGCGCAGACCGGCAGCGTCACCCTCGGCCTGCCGGCCGGTTTCACCGCCGACGCGGCGACGAAGAACTACGCCAGCCTGGCCGCCGGGGCGACCGGCTCGGTCACCTTCACCGTGACCAACAGCGACCCGTCGCTGCCGACCGCGAACGAGGGCGGCGTCAACGGCGACTACGGCATCACCATCACCACCACCAGCCGGTCCGGCACCAACGTGGAGGCCGGCGCGCTGGAGATCGTGCCGACCAGCGAGGTCCCGCACGCCGGCCACGACCACGCGGTCGACGGCGCGGCCGCCCCGGGCGAGTACCCCGGCGAGGAGCTGGACTTCTCCCGGATCTGGGAGGGCCAGTCGGTCACGCCGCAGGACGCCACGGCCAAGGGCCGGATCGCCTACACCGAGGACGCGCTGAAGGTGATCGTGCAGGTCACCGACGACGTGCTCGGCAAGAAGGTCGTGCCGCAGGACTGCAAGCGGCAGCGGCGCACCGACAGCGTCGAGATCATCGTCGACCCGAAGGGGAACTCCTCGGACACCTCCACCGTGTTCAAGGCGGGCATCTTCCCGATCACCGACGACCCGGCCAACGGCAACCCGCCGTGCTGGCAGCGTGACGCCGACAACCGGCAGGGCCCGGGTGCGGAGACCGCACCGGGGATGACCGTGGTCAGCAAGGTCAGCGAGCCCTACACCGGCTACACGCTCGAGGCGAGCATCCCGTTCTCGGTGCTGCCGGACGCGGTCGACCCGCAGCGGATGGGCTTCAACGTGCTGGTGTACGACTCGGACACCCAGGACCTCAGCTCGCAGTCCCGGCTCGGCTGGTCCACCTTCACCGGCGTCCGGGCCGACCCGTACCGCTACGGCCTGGTGACGCTCCCCGGCTACACCCCGGCAGCCCGGCAGCCCAGCGCGCCGGTCTTCCCGGACACCGCCGCCCGGAGCGTGCACAGCCCGCAGACCATCGCGCAGTCCGCGGTGGACGGTGTCGCGCCGGCCTCCGTCGCCAAGCTCCCCGAGCGGGCGCTGCGCCTGAGCGACCAGCGGGTCACCCGGGACGGGGTGCGGGTCACCCTGCGCGCCGACCGCACCGGCACGGCGTACCTGTACACCTGGGACGGTGACCAGGCGCTCGGCGAGAAGACCGTGCGGCTGACCGCCGGCCGCTCGGTGACCGTCACGGTCCCCGTCGAGGGCGGGAGGGCCGGCTCGCTGCTGGCCGCCTTCGAGTCCGGCGACGCCGCCCGGGCGTACCAGGTCCGCCTGCGCTGACCCGACCGGTCCCGCCACCACCGCGGTAGGTGGTAGGAGGGGTCCCCTGCTCACGGTTGCCGATGAGCAGGGGACCCCTCCTCGCGTATGTCGACGGACAGGCCCCCTGCCAGCACCGGAGCGGGGGCGGACGGGTCAGCGACGGGACGACGGCTCAGCGGAGGCGGTAGACGGTCATCCGGTCGTTGCGGAAGCGCTCGTCGGCGAGGTCGGCCAGGGCCGGCGGCTCCGGCGTGACCGAGCGGTCCAGCACCAGCCAACGGACGCCGTACCGGTCGCGCAGTCCGGTCAGCCCGGCGGCGGTGGGCGCGGTGAACGCCGCGTCGTTGGCGTGCAGCCGCTCCGGATCCCAGAACGGGGCGTAGGCGCCACCGGGCCGGCCGACCATCCGGGGGGCGAAGGACCACCCCTCCACCAGCACCGCGCGCTCGGCATACCCGCTGAGCCAGAACGACCGGGCGTCGCACCAGCCGTCGGTCACCACCCGGCAGTGCACGTTGGTGGCGAGCACGTCGTCGGGGGAGCTGTGCCGGTGCACCCACCGGGCGGCCTCCACCCGGGACGCCGGCATCGGCACCACCGCGTACGCCCCACCGTTGGGGAAACGCCGGGCGGCGGCGGCGTCCAGCACCAGCCCCGGGGCACCGGCCACCAGGGCGCCGGTCAGCAGCACCGCCGAACCCCGTCCGGCCAGTGCCGGCCAGCCGCCGACCAGCGCCGGCCAGAGCAGCCCCAGCACGGTCGCCACCACGGCCAACGCGACCGCCCAGCGCAGCAGCGGCAGCACCGGCCCGTACGCCGCGGCGGCCTCGGCGGTCGCCGGGTGCCGGAGCTGGATCACGGTGAGCAGCAGCGCCAGGCCGGCCGCCCCGGCGGCGAGCACCACCCGTCCACGGGACGACAGCCGGGCCCGGTCCAGCACCTCGGCGTACCCCCAGGCGGAGAGGATCACCCCGAACGCGAAACCCGCCCGGACGAAGTACTGGTTGCTGCTGCCCGGATGCCCGACCAGAAGGTAGATCGCCGGGCCGGCGAGGGCCCCGCCGAGCAGGAGGAGCTGCACCGGCTCCAGCCGACCCCGGCGCACCCCCACCAGGGCCAGCACCCCGGCCAGCCGGAGCTGGAGGTTGAGCAGGAACGCCACCGTGACGGCGACCCAGAACAGCGCGGTGGCCGAGGTGCCCGCCGGCACGTACGGACGCAGGCCGGAGAAGAGGTCGACGGTGACCCCGTGGCTGACGAAGCGGAACAGCACGGCGGTGGCGAAGAGCTGCGCGGCCAGCGTCAGCCCGGCCGCGCCGAGCACCGCCCGGGGCACCCGACGGCGCGTCACCAGCAGCACCAGGGCGGTGAAGCCGAGCGCGGCCAGCGCCACCGGCACGGAGCTGGCCTTGGCCCCGGTGGACGCGGCCAGGAACAGCGCGGCGAGCACCCACGCGCCCCGCCCCAGCGGTGGCACCGTACTGCCCCGGGCCCGGCCGACGAGCTCGGCGAGCGCGGCGAGCAACGGCAGCAGCAGCACCCAGGAGTACGTCATCGACGGGCTGCCCCAGACGATGAAGGTGGCCTGGGTGCCGAAGAGCTGGCGGATGCCGTTCTCGTAGCCGAACTCGCCGACGGTGAACATCAGCGCCGCCGCGCCGACGCCCACGTACGCCCGGCCGCTGACCCGCCAGCCGACCACCGCGACCAGGACGGCGGCCAGCGCGCAGAGCGCCGGCACGGCCAGCCGGAAGAAGACGGTCGGCAGGTCGACCCCGCTGACCAGGCTGGCCGCCGCCAGGTGGGCGAAGCCGAACCAGTGGTAGTGCAGCGGTTCCCCGGCGACCTGCGGCACCTCGGGGGGCATCTGGTGGGTGGCCGCCCCGGCCAGCGAGAGCTGGAACGCCAGGTCGATGTACTGGGCCTGGCCCTCGCCGGTGGGCAGCACCGGGTTGGGGCGGAGGAACGACTCGGCGAGGTATCCGGTGAAGCCGACGACGACGGCGGTCAGCGACCACGCCCAGCCGGCCGGGACGGGGGTGTGACCGGTGGGCCGCCAGTGCCGGCGCAGCCGGGGCACCGCCACGAACGGCGCCACCACCGCCAGCGGCCAGAGCCACAGCAGGTGCGGCGCGCCGAGGGCGGTGAACACCGCCCAACCGGCCAGCTCCAGCACCAGACCGACCGCCGCGCCGACCGCGAGGTCCTCGACCAGGGTGTGCGGGCGGGGACGCAGCGCCCGGTAGACCAGCGTGCCGGGCAGGAGCACGCCGAGCAGCGCGTACCCGGTGAACCGGACCACGTCGACCACGGGCGTGCCGGTGGCGAGCAGGACGGCCGCGACGACGGCGTACCCGACCAGCGGTGGGACGACGCGGAGGGCGACCGGGCGACGGGTCGGCGCGACGCCCGGTGGGGTTCCGGTGGCGAGCGCGGTCACCGCAGGCTGTCGGCCAGCACGGTGGGGCCGCCGACCTCCCGAGGCGCGGCCGGGTCGGCGGTCTCCCGGTCGGTCGCGGTGTCGTCGGCCACCACGTACGCCGGGCGGCCCTGCACGACGGTGTAGATCCGGCCGACGTACTCGCCGAGCAGACCCAGGCAGAGCAGTTGCACCGCGCCGAGGAAGAGGATCGCCACGTAGAGGGAGGGCCAGCCGTCCACGGTGGCCCCGACCGACCAGGCGACGACGGTGAGCACCACCAGCAGCCCGCAGACCACCACCCCGGCCAGCCCGAGCCAGGTGGCGAAGCGCAGCGGCGCGGCGGAGAAGCTGGTGACGCTCTGCGCGGCCAGCCCGGCCATCCGGGACAGCGGGTACTTGGTCTGTCCGGCGGCGCGTCGGTGCCGGTGGTAGGCGACCTCCCCGCTGGGGAAGCCGAGCCACGGCACCACCAGCCGGAGCACCGGGGCGGGCTCGGGCAGCTCGCGCAGCGCCTCCACCACCGCCCGGCTGAGCAGTCGGAAGTCGCCGGCCTGCGCGGGCACCTGCTTGCCGACCAGGCGACGCATCAGCCGGTAGTAGCCGGCGGCGGTCCACCGCTTGAACGGGCTGTCGGTGCTCCGGTCGGCGCGGACGCCGTAGACCACGTCGAGGCCGTCGGCGCGGGCGGCGCGGAGCATCTCGACGATCGTCTCGGGCGGATCCTGGAGATCGGCGTCGATGCTGACCACGTACCGGCCCCGGGCCCGCAGCACCCCGGCGACCAGGGCGGGCTGGTGGCCGCTGTTACGTCGCAACCGCACCACCCGCAGTTCCGGCCAGCCGGCACGCAGGGCGGTCAGGGCGGCGGGGGTGCCGTCGTCGCTGCCGTCGTCGACCGCCACCACCTCGTACGCCTCGGCGAGGTCGTCGAGGACGACGCGGAGCCGGCGGGCCAGCGCGGGCAGCACGCTCTCCTCGTTGTACATCGGCACCACCACGGAGAGGACGGGCTCCGGTCGCGTCACCGCACTCGCCCCCTGTTCACCCGCTCCACCGGTGCTCGAGGCGAACGCTACCAGCCGGATCCGGGTCGCCGGGCCGAGCGGTGCGACGACGCGCACGCAGGTCAGCGGGGGCAGGACGGGGCACGCAGCCCGGTCACCGGCACCGGCGTACGCCCGGTCGGACGGGCCTTGCCGGCCAGCACGGCGGCGAGTCCGGCCATCGAGGCACGGCTCGACGACCAGGTGGCCAGCAGCGTCGGCGAGGTCGCCTTCGCCAGCACGTACGGGGTGTCCATGGCGACCGTCACGGCGGCACCGGCGCGCAGGTCGGAAGCGCCGTCGCCGTAGCCGACCAGGTGCACCACGGTGCCGCCGCTGGGCACGACCCGCACCCCGGCGGCGGTCAGCGCCTCGGTCAGCGCGGCGCGGGTCCGCTCGCGCCCGCCGGAGGCGGTGACGGTGACCGGTCCGGTGACCTTCGCGGCGGTGCACGAGCCGCGCAGCACGGTCACCGCGGCGGTGGCCAGGTCCTTCGCCGCCCGGTCGTGGACGTCGTCGGCCAGGGTGGACATGTCCGGGGTGGGGTGGTCGGCCAGCCGGAACTTCAGCGTCAGCACCCGGGTGACCGCCTCGACCAGCCGGGGACGCGGCAGCGAGCCGTCCCGCAGCGCGGCGAGCAGCCCGTCGTAGGCCTGGGTCACGTTCGGCGGCATGAGGATCAGGTCGTTGCCGGCGTTGAGCGCCCGCACCGCCGCCTCGCCCGGCGGGTAGCGCTTCGCGGGGGCCATGTTCATGCCGTCGGTGATCAGCACGCCCTGGAACCCGAGCTGCCCGCGGAGCACGTCGGTGAGGAGCTTGCGGGAGAAGGTGCCCGGGGTGCCCGGGTCGACGGCCCGGACGTCGAGGTGGGCGGACATGACCGCCCACGCGCCCGCGTCGATGCCGGCGGTGAACGGGGGCAGCGCCCCGCTGTCGAGGACCGTGCGGGACTGGGTGAGCACCGGCAGCTCGGCGTGCGAGTCGGCGGAGCTGTGCCCGTGCCCGGGGAAGTGCTTGAGGGTGGCCGCCACGCCCGCGCCCTGGAGTCCCCGGACCGCCCCGCCGACCTGGGTGGCGACCCGCTTCGGGTCGGCGCCGAAGGAGCGGGAGCCGATCACCGTGCTGCGGGTGGCGAGCACGTCGGCGACCGGGGCGAAGTCGAGGTTGATCCCCATGGCGGCGAGTTCGGTGCCAGCGGCCCGCCAGGCGGCCTCGGTCAGCGCCGGGTCGTCGGCCGCCCCGGCGGCCAGCGCGCTGGGCAGCTGGGTCACCCCGTCGGTGATCCGGGTGACCACGCCGTACTCCTGGTCGGTGCCGATCAGGAAGGGGGCCGTACCGGCGGGGAGCTTCCCGGCGGCGGCGCGCAGTCCGGTGGTCAGCCCGTGGACCTGCTTCGGGTTGTCGACGTTGGTGGTCTCCTGGTTGCCCGAGGTCGGGTCGTCGGCGGAGAAGCCGACCAGGATCAGCCCGCCGAGCCGGTACTTCGCGATCATCTCGGCCGGGGTGGCGACCCCGGCCAGGGCCTTGTTGCCCTGGGCCGAGCCGGCCGAGACGTCCGTGGCCGAGCTGCCGTAGGCGTACGGCATGAGCACCTGGCCGACCAGGTCCTCGTCACCGAGCGTGGCCACCAGCGCGGCGGCCCGGGCGGCGGGATCGGCGGCCGGCGTCGCAGCGGCCGACGGGGTCGGGGCGGCCGAGGTCGTCGGGGTGGTGGGCTGGTCCGTCGAGCCGGTGCACCCGGCGGCGGTCAGGACGGCCAGCAGGACGGACGCGACGCCGGCACGCCGGAGGAGACTCGACACACGCCCCATCCCATCAAACTCCCTCCGCACCCACCAAATCCGCTCCACTCCCCCCGTACCTACCGCACCCGCGCCTGCGGGCGGGCCGGGAGTCGGCCCCGGTCACCGGGCCGGGGGACGACCTCGCCCCGGAAACCGGGCGGACACGGGTGGGAGGGCGACGGTGCGGCCGGGTCAGCCGACCCGGGTGAGCCGGGTCACCGGGGCGCCGTCACCGGCGTAGCGGTACGGCTCCAGCTCGGCGTCCCAGGCGGTGCCGAGAGCCTTGTCGAGGGCGTGGGCGAGCGCCTCCGGGCCCCGGGCGGCGAGCATGATGCTGCGCAGCCGGTCCTCGCCGAGCTGGATGTCCCCGGCCGCGCCGACGGTGGCCCGGAACAGTCCCCGGCCGGGGACGTACATGAAGCGTTCACCGTCGGCTCCGGGGCTGGGCTCCTCGGTGACCTCGTAACGGATCATGGGCCACTGCCGGAGGGCAGCGGCCAGTTCGGCGCCCGTACCGGGACGACCGGTCCATCCGCACTCGGCCCGGCGGGCGCCGGGATCGACGGGTTGGGCCGTCCACTGGAGGTTGACCGGCGCGACGAGGACGCGCGCGATCGCCCACTCGACGTGTGGGCACACGGCGAGCGGGGTCGAGTGGACGTATACGACGCCACGCGTAGGCACGGTGGACCTCCCGGAGAGCGAGGTGCGTCTTCCCCTACGACCTCGATCACCAAGTGGTACCAGGACACACATGATGACTGGTGTGGCGGATGGTGCGCCAGGGAATCGGAAAATTCGCCACCGGAATAGCGTTGCGAGTATCCTTCGTCACCTTGCGTGAAGGGCGGCGGGCGCCTCCACGGCCCGGCCGCCGGGTTCGGTGGCGGGCCGGTCGCGTTCGTCCCGCCGGGCGGCGGCACCGCGACACGAGGGCCGCGACCAGCCCGCTCGGCCCGGCACACCGACCGGACCGGGTGGCGAGGTCGTGTACAGTTCACTCGGCGGTCTGTGCCGCCGTGCATCGCCTCGCGGCTTCGTCGCCGCAGGTGACCGCGGGCTCGCCTCCTCCCGGGGGCCGTCCGCACCGCCCCCGGACGTTCCGTCCTCCCGTACGTCTTGCAAGGAGTACCTCCGTGGCGAGCAACACCTCTAAGACCGCGCGCGCGTCAGTCCGGGCCGGCCAGGCTGGCCAGGGTGGCGCCCTCAGCGTGCTGGGCGAGTTCAAGTACCTCATCCCGCTCAACGGCGGCAAGCACGCCTACGTGCGGAACCTGACCAACGGCAAGACCGCGCACCTGCGCACCGACTCCGACGCCTTCGTCGAGGAGATCCGGGTGCTGGCCGCCGCCGGCCACGCCGCCAAGATCCGGGCGGAGATCAACAACCTGAACACCACCCACCCGGGCGACGGCTGGGACGCGACCGAGAAGCGCCTGGTCGAGGCCGGCGTCTTCGAGGCCTGAGCCGCCCCGTAGCGACACCACGAGCCGCCCGCCGGACTGTCCGGCGGGCGGCTCTGTCGTGAGCGACATTCGCATCGGTAGATTTCTCACGGGGCGCGAACCCGGGACGGCGATTCTTTCCGTCGGACGATTCGCGTGGTGCCATGGCGGGTAGCCGTTGGTTACCGCCGGGTACCCCCGCGCGGAGCGGTCCGGCTGGAGGATGGGGTGGCGATGCCGGAGGGATTCGAGGTGCGGCTGCCGGACGGCGTCCGGCTGCACGGTGAGACGACCGGCCCGGCCGACGCCGAGGTCACCGTGGTCCTGCTGCACGGCTGGACGCTGGACGGACGCAGCTGGCACCGGCAGCTCGCCGGAATCGGACGGCAGCTCGGCGACCGGGTGCGGGCGGTCAGCTACGACGCCCGGGGACACGGCCGGTCGAGCTGCATGGCCCTGCGCACGGCGACCCTGGCGCAGCTCGGCGACGACCTGGCGGCCGTGCTGGACGAGGTCGCGCCGACCGGGCCGGTGGTGCTGGTCGGGCACTCGATGGGCGGCATGACCATCATGGAGTACGCGCACCGCCACCCCGCGCACTTCGCCGCCCGGACGGCCGGGCTGGTCTTCGTGGCCACCACCGCCGAGGGGCACACCCACACCGCGTACGGGCTCTCGCCACGGATCGCCCGGCTGATCCGGCTGGCCGAGACCACCGGGGCCGGGGTGCTCGCCCGGTGCGGCGCGTGGCGGCCACCGCGCGCCCTGCTGCGCGCGCTGCGGCCGTCGCTGCGCTGGCTGCTCTTCGGCGACCGGTGCGACCCGACCGACATCCGGCTGGTCACCTCGGCGGTGGCGCACGCCTCACTCCGCTCGATCGGCGGCTTCCGGGCCTCGATCGGCGCGCAGCACCGTCTGGACACCCTGGCCGAACTGGGGGACGTGCCGGCGGCGGCGCTGGTCGGCGACCGGGACCGGCTCACCCCGCCGCCGTGTGCGGAGTCGATCGCGCAGGTGCTGCCGACCACCGAGCTGACCGTCTGCCCCGGCGCCGGCCACATGCTGATGATGGAGCGCCCGGAGGAGGTCAACGCGGCGGTCGTCGCGGTGCTCCGGCAGGCGCTGGCCACGGTGGCGACCGAGGAGTCGGCGGCCTGACCGGCTCTGCGGCGTTGGCCGGTGGCGGCCTGGTCGGCGTGCCGTACGCCCGCGCGCCGGCTGCCTCGGCCCACCGGGTAGGGAAAACGATATAACGGGAGTAATCACGTCGGAACCGGGATGGCCCGACCGCCGGTCGAGCCGCTGCCCGTACCCTCGGCCGGGTCAGGTTGGCGCGGGTCCGCGCCGTCCGCCACCGACAGCACAGGAGCCCGTGCGTGACCGACCAGAGCACCCTCGAGCAGGAGATGGCCGCCGAGCAGCGGCATCTCGACCGGGTGTACGCCCGGCTGGCCGAGCTGCGGCGGTCGGCCGCCCGCGCCGAGCGGGACGGCTACCACCTGGCCCAGGTGGGCAACTTCGGCGCGCTGGTCGAGCGGGACGCGATGGTCTTCCACGCCGCCCAGCGCCGGCACCTGCTCGACGCCGAGCACGAGGGGCTGGTCTTCGGCCGGCTCGACCTGCGGGACCGGTCGGTGCTGCACGTGGGACGGCTCGGGGTGCGTGGCGAGAACGCCGAAACCCTGGTGGTGGACTGGCGGGCCCCCGCCGCGGCGGCGTTCTACCAGGCCACCCCGGCGCAGCCGCTGGGCGTGGTGCGGCGGCGCACCATCGGGTCCTCGGCCGAGCGGGTCACCCGGATCGAGGACGACCTGCTCGACCCGGCGGCGGCCCCGCCGGAGATGCCGGTGGTCGGCGACGGCGCGCTGCTGGCCACCCTCTCCCGGGCCACCGGGCGGGGCATGCGGGACATCGTGGCGACCATCCAGCGGGAGCAGGACGAGGCGATCCGCTCCCCCGGCTCGGGCGTGACCATCGTCTCCGGCGGACCGGGCACCGGCAAGACCGCGGTGGCCCTGCACCGGGCGGCGTACCTGCTCTACTCCGACCGCAGCCGGTACGCCGGGGGCGGGATCCTGGTGGTCGGCCCGTCGACGGTCTTCGTCGAGTACATCGCCTCGGTGCTGCCGTCCCTCGGCGAGGAGACGGCCACCCTGCACTCGCTCGGCTCCCTCTTTCCCGGCATGACCGCCACCCGCACCGACCCGCCGGACGTGGCGGCGGTCAAGGGTTCGCTGCGGATGCGGCGGGTGCTGGAACGCGCGGCGCACGACGCCGTCCCGGACGGTCCGGACGAGCTGCGCCTGCTCTACCGGGGGCAGTTGCTCCGGCTGACCCGCTCCGAGCTGGACACCATCCGCACCCGGGCGCTGCCCCGGGGCGCCCGCCGCAACGAGGTGCGCCGGGCCGGCTTCGACGGGATCTTCGCCGCGCTCTGGGCGCAGGCCCGCCGGATCGGGCTGTCCGGCCTACCCGGGCAGCGGGCCTTCGAGGACGAACTGGCCGACCGGGCGGAGTTCCGCGAGTTCCTCAAGGCGTGGTGGCCGCGCCTGCACCCGCGGCACGTGCTCGGCTGGCTGGCCCGTCCGGAGCGACTGCGCGCGTACGCCGGGGGGCTCCTCTCCGGCGCGGAGATCCGCGCGTTGACGGCCGCCTGGCGGACGCTGGACCGCGACGGGCTGACCATCGCCGACATCGCGCTCCTGGACGAGCTGGACGCGCTGCTCGGTCAGCCGATGAAGCCCGCCCGGCGCCGGCGCGACCCGTTCCAGCTCGCCGGTGGGGTCCGTGAGCTGAGCACCTTCGGCGAGCGGCAGCGCGCCCAGCGCGCGGCGGCCCGGGAACGCCCGGCCGACTACCGCGACTACGCGCACGTGGTGGTCGACGAGGCGCAGGACGTGTCACCGATGCAGTGGCGGATGCTCGGCCGACGGGGTCGGCTGGCGTCCTGGACGGTGGTCGGTGACCCGGCGCAGACCGCCTGGACCGGCGACCCGGTGGAGCTGTCCCGGGCCCGCGACCAGGCCGTCGGTCGGCGCCGGCGGCACGAGTTCACGCTGACCACGAACTACCGCAACTCGGCGGAGATCTTCGCGGTGGCGGCGGCCGAGATCCGCACGGTCCACCCGGACCTGCCGCTGCCGACGGCGGTCCGCTCCACCGGCGTGCACCCGGTGGCGCTGACCGTGCCGGCGACGCAGCTGGCGGCCCGGACGGTCGAGGCGGTCGCCGCGCTGCTGGCCGAGGTGGCCGGGACGGTGGGCGTGATCACGCCGGTGCCCCGCCGGGACGAGGTGGCCGGTTGGCTGGCCGACCTGGACTCGCCGCGCCTCCAGGTGGTGACCAGCCTCCAGGCCAAGGGCATGGAGTACGACGGCGTGGCGCTGGTCGCCCCGGGCGAGATCCGGGCCGATCCGGGTTCCGGCGTGCGGACGCTCTACGTGGCGCTCTCCCGGGCCACTCAGCGGCTCACCACCATCGACCCGGTCGACTGACCCACCCGTTCTCGCCCGGCCGGCCGCCCGACGAGGCGGCCGGCCGCTTCCGTCGTGGACGCGCGACCCACAGTCACTTGCACACATAGCGATGTGAACATACATTGGGTCCGGACCGGACGGGGAACGGAGGGTGGGGGCGTGGGCGCAGGTCATGACCACCACGGCGGGATCGCACACGCCGCGCAACGGCACACCGGCCGGCTCTGGGCCGCGTTCGGCCTGCTCGCCACCCTGATGGTGGTCGAGGCGGTGACCGCCCTCGGCACCGGCTCGTTGGCCCTGCTCTCTGACGCCGGCCACATGTTCACCGACGTGCTCGGCATCGGCATGGCGCTGGCCGCGATCACCGCCGCCCGGCGGGCCGGCCGGGATCCGCAGCGCACCTTCGGCCTCTACCGGCTGGAGGTGCTCGCCGCCCTGGCCAACGCCGTCCTCCTCTCCGGGGTCGCGGTCTACGTGCTCGTCGAGGCGGTGCGCCGGTTCGACGACCCGCCCGAGGTGACCACCGGCCCGATGCTGGTGGTGGCGGTGCTCGGGCTGCTGGCGAACCTGGCCGCCTTCGCGCTGCTGCGCGAGGGCGCGAAGGAGAGCATCAACCTGCGCGGGGCGTACCTGGAGGTGGTGGCCGACCTGCTCGGCTCGGTCGGCGTGATCGCCGCCGCGGTGGTCATCGTGCTCACCGACTGGTGGTGGGCCGACCCGCTGGTCGCGGTGGCGATCGGGGTCTTCATCCTGCCGCGTACCTGGCGGTTGGGGCGGGCGGCGCTGCGCATCCTGGTCCAGGCCGCGCCGGAGCACCTCCAGGTCGACGCGGTACGCGACCGGCTGAGCGCGGTGCCGGGCGTGGTCGAGGTGCACGACCTGCACCTCTGGACGCTCACCTCCGGGATGGAGGTCGCCTCGGCCCACCTGACCACGGATCCGGCGGCCGAGGTCGGCAGCGTGCTCGCCGCCGCGCGGACCGCGCTGCACGAGGACTTCCACATCGACCACGCCACCCTCCAGGTCGAACCCGGCGAGTCGCCGGGCGTCTGCGGCCGGGTCGAGTGGTAATTAGGACAGACTTAAATCTGGGAGTGTATTGTCCGCCTATGTCGGATATACCGGTGTCATCTGGTGAGAGTGGTGTGGCCGCCGCTGCCCCTGGGACACCGGCTTCGGTAGTCTCGGACCCGGTCACCGCCGGGCGGCGCCCTCCGGCGCCTGCGGGGACCGCCGCCTAATCGCCGTGACGGCGAGCCGGGGAACCACGTCCTTGGGGTGCATCCGCGTGAGCGGTAGGGATCTTCCGTCCCGAACCCGTCAGCTAACCCGGTCGGCGGCTGACGGAAGGACATGTGCATGCCAGTAGTGGCACCCGTACGACGTACCGCCGCCCGGATGGCGGCACTGATCGCCGCGACACTCGCCCTCGGCGTCGCGGCCGGCCCGGTCACGGTGGCACCCGCCGCGGCGGCGCCCCCGCTGACGGCCCGAGCTCCCGGCGACGACCCCGAGGGAGGCACCCCCGCACTGCGCGCCCAACTCGAGGCGGCCAGCAAGGGGTGGCTCGACGCGAAGGACGCGCTCGCGAAGTCGGTCGCCCGCCAGCAGAAGATCAACCAACAACTCGCCGCCACCGAGAAGGAACTGGCGGTCCGCGACGAGAAGGTCGGCGTGATCGCCGGGCTCGCGTACCGGACCGGCCGACTCGGGCCGGCCTCGGCACTGTTGACCAGCGGCTCGCCGGAACACTTCATGGACCGGGTCGCCGCACTGGACGCGGTCGCCGCCAACGAGGACCGCGAACTGCGCGGCCTGCTGGCCACCCGCGAGCAGGCCAACCGGGCCCGGACGGCGCTGAACCGGGAGATCGCCGAGCAGCGCAAGCAGGTCGCGGTGATGGAGAAGCGCAAGCAGCAGGCCGAGCAGGCGCTGGTGGTCTCCAACCGCAAGACGGCGGCCACCCGCCCCAGCGGGGGCAGCGACTCGTCCCGGTCGACCACGGCGAAGCCGGCGCCACGCAACTCCGACGGCTCCTGGCCGTCCGAGTCGTGCAGCGTCAACGACCCGACGCCCGCCAACGGCTGCATCACCCCGCGCACGCTGCACGCGCTCAACCAGGCCAAGGCCGCCGGCTTCACCCGCTACGTCTCCTGCTACCGCTCCGGCGGGTCCGGTGAACACCCCAAGGGCCGGGCCTGCGACTTCGCCGCCCAGAAGACCGGCTTCGGCGGCGACGCCACCGGCGGTGACCGGACGTACGGCGACAACCTGGCGGCGTACTTCAAGAACAACGCCAGCCGGCTCGGCGTGCTCTACGTCATCTGGTACCGGCAGATCTGGCTGCCCAGCAGCGGGTGGAAGTCGTACAGCGGGGCCAACGGCGACCCGTCCAGCGACCACACCAACCACGTCCACCTGTCGGTCTACTGAGCCACCCCGCGCGGCCCGTCACCCCGTCCGGGGTGACGGGCCGTCGGCCGTCGTCGGCCGGACGGAAGCCTCCACCGAACCCCCCGGAAGGGGTCGCATGAGCGGCGCCGGGAGGGGAACCCTCCGGCGAGCGGAGGAGAGGCGGACACCCATGGACGGCCCCGACGGGTACGTGATGGTCTTCGCGCCGGCACCCGTGCTGACGGTCACCGTTGACCAACCGAGCGCCGAGACCGAGCTGCACCTGCACCCGGGCGGCCAGGGGGTCTGGCAGGCCCGCATGATCATGTCGCTCGGGGTGCCCGTGGTGCTCTGCGCCAGCCTCGGCGGCGAGATCGGCCAGGTACTGGAACCCCTGCTGGTCACCGAGGGGGTACGGCTCAAGCGGGTGCTGCGGGACACCGCCAGCGGTGGGTACGTGCACGACCGGCGGAACGGGGCCCGGCACGAGGTCGCCGACGTCCCCGGTCGCCCGCTGACCCGGCACGAGCTGGACGAGCTGTACAACCTGGCGCTCGGCGAGGGACTGCGCGCCCCGGTCAGCGTGCTCAGCGGCCCCGGTGAGCCGTCGATCGTCCCGCCCGACCTCTACCGGCGGTTCGCCGCCGACCTCGCCGCGAACGGCGGCCGGGTGGTCGCCGACCTCTCCGGCGAGCACCTCGACGCGGTGCTCGCCGGCGGGCTGTTCTTCCTGAAGGTCAGTCACGAGGAACTGCTCCGCGACGGCCGGGCCCGCTCGGCGGACGAGGACGAGCTGACCCGCGCCCTGTACGACCTGCACGCCGCCGGGGCCGAGACGGTGGTGGTGAGCCGGGCGGACCAGCCGGCGTTCGCCCTGGTCGACGGGGAGGTCCTGGAGGTCGTCATGCCCCGGCTGGAGGCGGCCGACCCCCGTGGCGCGGGCGACTCGATGACCGCCGGGGTGGCCGCCGTCCTCGCTGGCGGCGGCGACATCCGCACCGCGATCCGTACCGGCGCGGCGGCCGGGGCGTTGAACGTCACCCGGCACGGCCTGGGCACCGGGCGTCTCGACTCGATCGCCGGTTTGGTGGAACGGGTGCGGCTGGTTCCGGCGGGCAACCGCCCGCAGGAACGGACCACCCCGGAGGAGCTGGCCGACCGGGCGGCCGGACGATGAGCCTGCGGGTACTGGTCACCAACGACGACGGCGTCGCCGCGCCGGGACTGGCCCGGCTCGCCCAGGCGGCGGTCGAGCGTGGGCTGGACGTGGTGGTGGCGGCCCCGCTGGAGGAGGCGAGCGGCACCAGCGCCTCGATGACCGCGTTGGAGCGCGAGGGACACGTGGTGGTCCGCGACCACCCGTTGCCCGAACTGCCGGACGTGCCGGTGTACGGGGTCGGCGGCTCCCCCGGTTTCATCGTCCTGATCGCCGTGCACGGCGCGTTCGGCCCGCCGCCGTCGCTGGTGCTGTCCGGGATCAACCGGGGCGCGAACGCCGGCCGGGCGGTGCTGCACTCGGGCACGGTCGGCGCGGCGTTCACCGCCGCCGCCAACGGGTGCCGGGCGATGGCGGTCTCGCTGGACGTGCTCTCGACCGCCGACGCCACCGCCGGCAGCGGCGGCGCGGCGGTGCACCCGGCCGCCCGGGTACGCGACACCGAACGGCACTGGTCCACGGCCGCCCAGGTGGCCCTGGACCTGCTGCCCCGGCTGACCGCCGGCCCGGTGGAGAGCGTGCTCAACGTCAACTCCCCGGACCTGCCGTACGAGCGGCTCCGGGGGGTACGCCGGGCGTCCCTGGCCACGTTCGGTCAGGTGCAGATGACGGTCGCCGAGGCGGGGCACGGGTTCGTCCGTACCTCCCTCGAGGAACCGGGGCAGGCGGTGCAGCCGGGCACCGACCTGTTCTGGCTCGCCGAGGGGTACGCCTGCGTGACCGCGATCCGGGCGGTCACCGAGGTGACCGACGTGAACCTGGCCGGACTGAGCGGTGAGGATTGGCGACCGGTCTGACCCGGCCGCGCGGGGCGGTCAGGCGCCGGGCAGCACCTCGGGCTGGGGCGCGGCGGCGGCCCCGGCGAAGTACGGCTCCGGCGCGCCGAAGAGGCCGAGCAGCCCGGTCACCCAGAGCTGCCGGTGGACGAACCGGCTGGGCTCGGTGACGACCAACTTGACGCCGCTCACCTCGGCGGTCTGGAAGCCGGCGACCATCGCGCTGATGCCGACCGAGTCGATGAAGGTCACCAGCCTCATGTTCAGTTCGATCCGCGTCGGACGCCCCTTGGCGAGCACCTCGACGACGGCTTCGCGCACCTCGTACGCGGTGTCGACGTCGATCTCGCCGCGCGGGGCGATCTCGATGACGCCACCGGACAGGACCGACTTCACGATCGACAGGCTCACGCGAGCACCTCCACTCGCCCGTCTCCGGGCGCCTCATCAGTACGCGGGCCGCGACCGAGAGTATTCCTCCGACAGCCTCGGTCGCCACCCCCGGGGATGAGCAATTCACGGATCAGGAGCGACAAGTCGCCCATTTCCGGTTCTCCTTCCCCCCGGGAAACCCGGTCGCGGATCTTCGCGCACCACGACCAAGGTTAGCGGGCGCTTGTCGGGGCGGCGCACATCCGTCCGTCCTGGCGTGCCCGACCGGTAGGGTCCACCCGACCCCGGCATTGACCGGCCTGCCTAGCATCAGCCCCACGGAACCGACCGACATCGACCAGGGAGCCATAGATGATCAAGAGACTGCTCGGACTGGCGGGCGTGGGCGCCCTCCTCGCCCTCGTGCTGGCCTGCGGCTTCGGTGGTGCGGGCGATGACGACGACGATGACGACGACGACTTCGCCCGCGGCGTCGCGGTGGTGACGCTGCGCTGACCCGGGCGACCGGGCCGCCGATCACGCCCGGTGACGGTCCGCGCCGCCGGTGATCGACATCACCGACCTGGTTTGCCCGGACGCCGGACGGGGCACGTGGTATCCCGCCCGGCCGGGCCGTTCACCCGAACGGGCGACGTGGCGGACGGGTGGGCGCCATTTCGCGCCGGCCCGACGCCGTGGTCCGCTGTGACCGCCGGTACCCCGAGGAGGTAATCAGGATGATCGGATCCACCCTGCTGGAACGCCGCAGCAAGCCCGAGCGGATCGCGGACCAGGCGTGGCGACACCTGACGTCCGCAGTCGAATCGGCCGGCGACAGTGTGCGCGACACCGCCCGGTCCGCCCGACGCAACGGTCTGACCTTCGCCGACGACGCGGGCGACCTGGTCGGCGGCGCCGCCGAGCAGGCCCGCCGCCGGGCGGTGCTCGCTTTCGACGCGCTCGCCGGCCGCCGACCCGCCCTGCCCTGGGCGCTGCTCATCGGCGCCGCCCTCGCCGGGGCGGCGATCGGCTGGGCGGCCGGATCGGCGGCACGTGCCGTCGGTGGCCGGGCCGACCGGGAGGCGGACGACATCGAGTTCGTCGACGTCGACCGCCCCAACTCGCCGGCCAACCTGGACACCTGAGCCGGCCCGAACCGTCGAACCCCTGGCCACCGCGGTGGTGACCAGGGGTTCGCGCTGTTCGCGGCGCGGTCAGATGGCGGTGATGTCGGCCGGGGCCCGCTCCGCCCGGGACAGCGCCCGCAGCACCGCCGGTTGCCCGTGCCGCCGGACGGCGAGCCGGGTGAGCAGGCCGAGCACCGGGTCGATCACCTCGGCCGGCAGCTCGGGCGGGTCGATTCCGAGGCTGACCGCCAGGTCGTCGGAGTGCACGGCGATCTCCACCAGCCGGGTCACCAGATAGTCGTCGAGGGTCAGCGCCCAGCCGCCGGGTGGCACCGCCACCACCCGGTCGGCCGGAGCGTCGGCCAGCGCCGGGGCCACCCCGTCCAGCGCTGCCGAGACCTGCGCCAGCAGCGGCGCCGGCCCGGCTTCCGCCGCGCTGGCCCCGATCCGCCGGACGGCCACGTTGGCCTCCGCGTCCGGCCCGGCGTGGACCCACGGCACCCGGCCGAAGTGGGTCAGCAGGTCGATCGGCTCCTCCGACGGGACCGGCTGGTCGAGCACCGTCGGCACCCGGAGGACCTGTGCGCCGAGATGCGCCGCGAGGCCACCCACCCGGAGCCCGTCGAGCGCGCTCGGCTCGGCCCAGCGCCGGGCCACCACCGGTTCGGCGAGCAGGGCCACCGCCGAGCGGGCTGCGGTCAGGTACGCGGTCCTGGTCTGGTTCATCGACCCACCCCTCAGTCGTCAGCGGGCCTGATCGTACGGCGGACGGCCCGACTCCTGGTGGAGCCGTCGGCCGTCGGCCGGGCCACCCGGAGCGCGTTCCGTCCGGGTGGCCCGACTCGGGCCGGTCGTCGGGTCAGCGGGCGGTGCAGGTGAGCGCCGCGGGCACCCCGTTCGCTCCGGTCCAGCTCGCGAGGAAGCCGACGTTGGTGCTGGCACCGGCGGCGAGCGCGCCGTTCCAGCCGAGGTCCCGGACGGAGACCGACGCGCCGCTCTGGGTGTGCTGGCCGCCCCAGAGCTGACTGATCTGTTGGCCGTTCGGGAACGTCCAGCCCACCGTCCAGCCGGCGATCGCGGTGGTGCCGGCGTTGCGGACGGTCACCTCGCCCTGGAAGCCGCCCTGCCAGGAGCCGGTCACCTTGTACGTGGCCGTGCAGCCCGTCCCGGTGGGCGGCGGCGTGGTGGGCGGCGGGGTGGTCGGCGGGGGCGTGGTGAGCGGCGGGGTCGTCGGCGGAGGCGTGGTCGGGGGCGGGGTCGTCGGGGGCGGGGTGGTGCCGGGCGGCGGGGTGGTCGGGTCGGGGCCCAGCCGGTCGGCGACCAGGATGCCCCGGCCGTTGGTGCCCAGGTACACCCGGCCGTAGACGCGCGGGTCACCGGTGAGCGCCTCACCCGCGTTGCCGTACTGGTGCTTGTCGTCGTTGATCCGGACCCAGGTCGCGCCGACGTTGTCGGACCGGAAGACGCCGTGCTGGCCGTCGACCGTGCCGAACAGGTAGAGCGCCGGGTAGGTCTGCCCGGGGGCCGCCTTGCCGAAGCCGACGTTACCGGAGGTGCTGACGCCGGCCGACTTCGTGAAGCTGGCTCCGGAGTTGGTGGAGCGCCACAGGCCGCCCGCACCGGCGAGCCAGAGTTCGCCCTCCTTGCCGGGCAGGGCCTTGAACTTGACGTTGCCGGTGGCGGGCAGCCCGGTCGCGGCGGTGGCGGTGAAGCTGACCCCACCGTTGGTGCTGACGTAGAACTTGCCGCCGCTGAAGCCGTAGAACTTGTTCGGGTTGACCCGGTCGGACTCGACGGTCGCGTTGGCCGGGATGCCGGTCGACGCGGTCCACGAGGTCCCGAAGCCGACCGAGTGGACGACCTGCTGGCCGGCGTCGCCCGGGGCCCAGACGAAGCGGCTGCCGTCGGCCGCCGCGGCGACCGTGCCGCCGTTGTTGACCCCGCCCGGCTCGCTGCCCTGGAACCAGTTCGCGCCGCCGTCGGTGGAGAACGCGACGTGGCTGTCGTTGGGGCGGTCGGCGTCGGCGAAGTTGCCGGCCCGCACCATGACCGCCGGCTTGCTCTCGGCGAAGTCGAGGCTGGTGGTGCTGGTGAAGACCGGCTGGGTGAACATCTTGCCCGGCACGGCGGTCAGGTCGGTGTGCCGGAAGCCGCCGATGTCGCCCAGGGCGCTGACCAGCGGCGCGCCGCTCGGCGGGCTGACCAGGTCGAGGACGGCGGTCTCCTCGAGCCCCTTGACCACGGGCCGGATGGTGAACGTGCCGCCGGTGTCCCACTTGGTCAGGTCGGTGCTGCCGTAGATGGTCGCGCCGGTGCCGTACAGGAACCGGTTCGAGTCGTGCGGGTCGATCTCCACCGACTCGTTCATCCAGCCCAGCTTGGGGGTCTCCTCCGGCGGGTTCGGGTTCACCCCGAAGTCCAGCCACGGCACCGTGCTGATGTCCATGGTGTACTTCTTGCTGCGGTTGGGGTAGCTGGTGAACTCCCAGATCCGGCTCCACGTCGCGCCGCCGTCGGTGCTCCGCCAGAAGATCGCGTCCGGCCACCAGGAGATCTGCGTCGCCACCATGAGGGTGTTCGGCTGCTGCCGGTCGATGGTCAGCCCGGAGTAGCCGAAGTACGCGTCGGTGCTGCTCGACGGGATCGGGCTGATCTGCGTCCACGCGCCGGTGGCCCGGGTGAACTTCCAGACGTCACCCTTGGCCCCGTCGTACGGACCGCCGGTGTCGCTGGTGGCGAGGTAGAGGTGACCGCCGACGTGGTCCACCACCCCCTTGTGGGCGAGGTACCCGGTCGGCTGACCGGGAATCCGCTCCCAGTTGGTCCCCCCGTTGGTGCTCCGGTAGACCGGGTTCTGCTTGTCCGCCACCCCGACGTAGATGGTCTGGGTCGCGGAGCCGGCCGTACCGGTGCTCTTGTCGAAGCTGACCCAGGTCAGGCCCTGGTTCTGGCTCTGGTAGCCGCTGGAGTCGTTCGGGTCGGCGACGTAGTTGCCGACGTTCGGGAAGTTGGCGACCTTCGCCCAGGTGACGCCGTGGTCGGTGCTGCGCCACAGGCCGTTGCCGCCCTCGGCCCCGTAGTACACGATGCTGTTCCGGTTGGGGTCGACGGCGAGCCGCTCCCCCATGCCCCGGCCGGGCATGTTGCCGCCGTTCTTGAACGGCAGTTCGGTCGCCTGCCAGGTGGCGCCCTTGTCGGTCGAGCGCAGGATCGCGCCGTTGTTCGGGTCCCAGTCGTTGGTGTACATGCCGACCGCCGCGTAGACCCGGTTGGTCTGCACCGGGTCGGTGGCGAGGCTGACCACGCCGTTCCAGCCCCAGTTGTCGGTGCCGACCCAGTCGAGCAGCGGTGTCCAGGACTGGCTGGACTGCTCCCAGCGGTACGCCCCGCCGATGTCGGTGCGGGCGTAGATCAGGTTCTTCTCGGTCGGGTTGAAGACGATGCCGGGGACGAAGCCGCCACCGTCGATCCGGACGTTCTTCCAGGAGTAGGGTTCGGCCGCCGCGGCGGCGGCCGAACCGGAGGGGGCGACGGTGACCTGGACGGCCAGCACGGCCGCCGCGGCTGCCAGCACGGACGCGGCCACGCCGGCGACACTTCTCCGCATCAGCGGTTCCTCTCGGGGGGAGCGACCCCGGGCAGGGCTCCGGGGCACCCGGCACGCCGGCCTGACGGCCGCCGCCGGGCGGACGACTGATCCGGGGAGCTGCCCGACTCCCCCACCCGCGCGCTGGCTCCCGCGACCGTGGAAGGACCTCACCCTAACCGGTCGAACCCCGATTTGGAAACGCTCCCAACTAAGTCTGCCCACTCCGGAGCGGGTCCGATCAGTCCAGGTGGTACACGAACCCGTCGCCGACCTGCTCCCGCCGGATGTCCAGTCCGTCCACCGGCCGCTCGGCCACGCCCTCCCACGGGGTACCCGTCGCGTACCCGGGGAGCACCACCACCGTCCGGATCCCCCGCTGTCGCAGGTAGGCCACCGAACCCGCGTCGGGGAAGCTGAGGCTGGCCGCGCGGATCTCGGCCTGGCTGACCGGAGTGAACGAGGCCAGCCCGTTGACCGTCCGGGGAAAGCCGTCGGTGGACCAGAGCATCACGTGCAGTTCCCGGATGCCGTCGCTGGGCAGCACCAGGAGTGGTCCGTCCACCCCACGCAGCGCCGCCGGCTGTTCCGGCACCGGCACGTGCGGGGTCCGGTTAACCCCCTCCAGCAGCACCAGCGCCAGCGGTACCACCAGCACCAGCCGCCCCCAGCGGGCGAAGCGGTCGGTACGGGCGGCCGGGGCCGCCTCCGGTACGTCCTGCCCGGTCGGCTCCGCCGGTGCCGGTGCCGGTGGTGCGGCGCGGTCGGCCGGTACGCGGGTGAGTGCGCCGGCGGCCAGGATGCCGAGCAGCAGGGTGGTCCAGAGCACCAGCCGGCCGGGGGTCCGGATGCCGTCCCAGCCCGGCGCGTGCTCGACCAGGGTGGCGTAGCCCGGGTCCCCGTCGCCGAGGAACGTGGTGCCGGCGGCCAGCGCCACGCTGACCAGGACCCCGGCCAGGAGCAGCAGCCGGTGCCGCAGCCGCCAGGTGGACAGGAGGAGCCCGGAGAAGGCCAGCCCGAGCAGCACCACCCCGGGCAGCAGGGTCATCTCGTTGGGGAAGCCGAGCGTCTCCCGGGCGGCGGCGTGCCGCTCCCCCCAGAGCCAGTTCTCCGGCGGCGCGGTCAGGAAGCCACGCAGCGGCGGGGAGAACATCTCGATGTGCGCGACCGTGCGCCGGCCCTCCGGATGACGTTCGACCACCTCGAAGTAGGGGGCGGCCATCAGCAGGGCCACCCCGGCGAAGAACACCCCGCCGGCCAGGTCGGCCAGGAGCAGGCCACGCGGGAAGGGCGGCCGGCCCCGTCGCCACCAGGCCCAGCCGTAACCGGCCGCGGCGGTCAGGCAGACCAGCGCCAGCACGTACGCGAACGGCAGGCCGATGCCGAAGCCCAGGCTGACCTGCCAGGCGGCGACCACCCAGCCGGCCGCCGCCCAGCCGGGACGGGCCCGGTCCGGCCGGTAACCGTGCCGCAGCGACCAGCCGTGCCCCCGGGCCAGCATGGCCAGCGACAGTGCGATCCCGCCCACCGAGAGCACGTGCAGGTGCCCCGCCTGGGCGAGCTTCCACGGGGCGTACGCGAAGGCCGCCCCGGCCACCGCCGACCCGGCCCGCCCCGCCCCCAACTGCCGGGCCAACGCGTAGGCCCCCACGAACGCCAGGGCGTGCACCAGCACGTAGAGGAGGTTGTACCGGACCACCGCGGCCACCGGGCCGTCCCCCACCATGCCGAACGGGGCGTACCCGAGCAGGGTGTCGGAGTAGGCGTAGGTGTACGGCTCGGGGTGGAAGGTGTTCGAGTGCCACAGGCTGGTCGGGTCGGTCAGCAGGGCGTGCCCGCCCCAGGCGACCTGCCAGGCCTGGAGCGTCGGGTCCCCGGTGTCCTGCGGGATCGTCCCCGCGAGGTCCCGCAGGGTCGGCCAGGTCAGCATCGCCGCCAGCAGCAACGAGCCGAGTACCACGAGGGTCCACTCGTGCCGGGCCAACCGCCACAGCGCCCACCCGACCCGGTCCCGGAGGTGGGCCGGGGTGGGGGCCGTCTCCCGTTCGGTGCTCATCGCCCGCCCTCGTCGCCGACTGTGACTCGATCGATCCAGATCGTGCCGTACCACGGCCCGGCTGTCACGCCCGTCCCATCCGCCCGACACCGCTCCTCCGGTCCGGGTGAGGGCGGCTCACCCTCCCCACGGGCAGCATCGCGCCCGGCGGGCCAGGACACCAGCATCGCCACGGCCGGCGGATCGGGGCCTCGGCGACGCCCCGGGCCTAGGGGCCGGGACACCAGCGACGTCCCGGCCGGCGGACGAGGACACCACCGGCGGAGAGGAGCCCTCCGATGGGCAGCGCGACGATCACCCGTACCGACCACGACATCCAGGCCGACGTGCTGGACGAGCTGACCTGGGAGCCCCGGGTCCAGCCGCACGAGATCGGAGTGACCGTGACCGAGGGCGTGGTGACCCTCACCGGGTGGGTGGACGGCTACGCCAAGAAGTGGGCCGCCGAGCGGGCCGCCCACCGCGTCCCCCGCGTCCGGGCGGTCGCGAACGACCTCACCGTCCGGCTGGCCGGCTCCGCCCGGCGCACCGACGAGGAGATCGCCCTCGCCGCCGCCCGTGCCCTGGAGTGGGACGCGTTCGTGGCGGTGGAGGCGGTGGAGGTGACCGTCGCCGACGGCTGGGTGACCCTGCGGGGCCGGGTCGATTGGGAGTACCAGCGGCGGGCCGCCGACCGGGCGGTGGGACGCCT
Organism: Micromonospora sp. NPDC023956; assembly: GCF_040639195.1. Taxonomy (NCBI): domain Bacteria; kingdom Bacillati; phylum Actinomycetota; class Actinomycetes; order Micromonosporales; family Micromonosporaceae; genus Micromonospora; species Micromonospora sp. NPDC023956. The sequence goes on along the minus strand of NZ_JBEZZN010000004.1, from coordinate 93,038 downwards.
GACCGGCGTGCGCGGGGTCAGCAACGGCATCGCCGTGCGACCCCGGACCACTCCCCCGGGCCCGGAGGTCGCCGCCGGCATCCTCCGCGCGCTGGAGCGGGGCGTCGCCGCCGACACCGTCCGGGTCTCGGTCGACGTGTACGACGACACCGTCGTCCTGGACGGGGTGGTCCGGTCCACGGCGCAGCGGGCGGAGGCGGAACGGATCGCCTGGTCCGCCCCGGGCGTGACCGAGGTGCACAACCGCCTCCTGGTCCGGACCACCCCGGCGGGGTGAACCGGGCTCACCCGTAGCGCCCGCAGGCTGGAACCCGTGACCGGCCCTGGGCCGTGCCGACCGGCGCGGACCGCCGGGCCGGGCCGACGGGGAGGAGGTGAGCGGCGCGATGACCACGTCGCTCCAGGTCACCATGGCCCGCCTGCGGGTGCCGGTGACCGACGCCGACCACGCACGGGGCCCGGTGGACGCGCCGGTGACCCTCGTCGAGTACGCCGACTTCCAGTGCCGACACTGCGGCGCGGCCTACCGGAACCTGCGGGACGTGCTGCGCCAGCGGGGCGACCTGGTCCGACTGGTCTACCGGCACTTCCCGATCACCAACGTCCACCCGTACGCGGACAGCGCGGCCCAGGTCGCCGAGGCGGCCGGGCGGCGCGGCCGGTTCTGGGAGATGCACGACTGGTTGTACGAACACCAGGACCAGCTCGACCCGGTGCACCTGACGGTCGGCGTCGAGCAGCTGGGGATCTCCCCCGACGAGGTGAGCGTCGAGGTGGACCAGCGGACGCACGCCGACCGGGTGCGGCGGGACTTCGTCGGGGGCATCCACAGCGGGGTGAGCGGCGTGCCGACCCTCTTCGTCAACGGCGTCTGCCACGAGGACGGGTACGCCGTGGCGGACCTGCTCACCGCCGTCGACCAGGCCACCGACGACTGACGCCCGCCCGGGTGCCGGGTGCGTGCCGGCCACACCCGGTGCTCAGATCAGGTGCAGTTCGCGGGCGCGGCGGACCGCCTCGCGGCGTCGGGTGGCGTCCAGCTTCCGGTAGATGTTGCGGACGTGCGTCTTGACGGTGTTCACCGACAGGGACAGCTCGCTGGCGATCTCCACGTTGGACAGGATGCTCTGTAGGTACCGCAGGATGGTCAGCTCCCGTTCGGTCAGCGGCTCGTCCAGTCCCCGGCCGGGCTCGCCACCGCACCGCGCCGCCTCGTCGGCGCCGGTCGGATCGCCGAGCCGGAGCAGGTCCGTGACGAAGGCCCAGTGCGCGGTGCCGGAGTCCAGGTGCGCGGCGAGCAGGTCCCGCACCCCGGGCACGGCGTCCGTGAACACCCGCCGATGCCCGTCCACCGCGGCCAGCTCCAGCACCCGTTCCAGCACCCGGCCGGCGCGGCGGGTGTCGCCGGCCCGTCGGGCGAGCAGGGCGTCGAGCAGGCCGGCGTCGAGGCGTACCGACACCGGCCACCGGTCGGCGGCCGGGGTGTCCCACGGAGGCAGCACGCGGCCGGCCGCCGCCGGATCACCGGCGTACAGCTCGACCCGGGCGCGCGCCACGGCCAACTCCGGGTTGGCCGGTGCCGGACCGGCGGCGGCGTCCAGCAGTTCCCGGGCGGTGGCCGGGTCGCCGCGTACCGCGCAGTGGTCGGCCTCGGCGGCGAGCAGCCGGTCGGCCAGCGCCTGGGCACGGGGGCGGTCGGTCAGCCGGTGGCGGGCTCCGGCCAGCGCATGCTGGGCGGCGACCGGGTCGCGCCCGAGCTGCGCCCGGCAGAACGCGGCGACGGCGGCCACCGTGGGGTCGTGGCCGGGGCCGTCGGCGCGCGCCAGGTCCGCCTCGGCCTCGCCGGGCCGGTCCCGGCCCAGCGCCACGACCGCCAGGGCCAGGTACGCGTGACCACGGTCAGCCGGGGTCACCGGGCCCCCGAGCGTCTCCCGGGCGTCCTGCTCGGCCTCGCGGAGCCGGCCGTGCCACGCCGCGGCCAGGGCGGACCGGCTGCGGCAGAGCAGCTCGGTGCGGGTCCGGCCCGCCTGCCGGGCCTCGGCGGACAGCCGGTCGAAGGCGGTCCCGGCGCCGGGCAGGTCGCCCTCGGCCAGGTCGGCGAGCGCGTCGGCGGTGCCGGCGACCAGGTGTCCGTCGGCCCGGTCACCGACGCCCGAGCGGGGGTCGTCGCCGGGGCCGGTCGACGAGCCGACCAGCCCGCGCAGCCGGCTGGCGGCGGCGCGTACCCCGGCCGGGTCCCCGGCCAGCCGGGCCAGCGCGATCTCCAACGCGGCGACCAGCCACCGGAGTCGGTCCCGGCGCGGCGCGGGCAGGTCGCGGGCGGCGGCGACCGCGACGCGCAGGTGGTGGGCGGCGGCGGAGGGGTCGGCGGACCGGGCGTGGTCGAGAGCGAGGGCCAGGGCCAGTTCCGGGTCCCGGTCGACCCGGCCGACCGGTGGGGCGGGCGGTGGTGCTCCGGCCGGCTCCGGGTCGTACGGGACCAGCTCCGGCCAGCCGACGACCACCAGGTCGGCGGCGCGCTCCCAGTCGCCGGCGGCGAGCGCGTGCCGCAGCGCGTCGGCCGACCGGCCCTGCCCGGCGTACCAGTCCGCGGCCCGGGAGTGCAGCTCGCGCAGCTCTCCGTCGGGCCGCTTGGCCAGGTCGGCGCGGAGCAGGTCGGCCAGCAGCGGTTGGCAGCGGTACCAGCCGGAGCGTAGGCCGTCGGGGTGCAGGAACCCGGTGGACCGGACGAGGTCGGCGAGCCGCCCGTCCCCGCCGGCCGGCCCGGTCAGCGCGGCGGCCAGGTCGTCGCAGACCGTGCCGGTCACCGCGAGCCGTCGCAGCAGGTCGACGTCGGCGCCGGGCAACCCGGCGAGGACCTCGTCCCGCAGGTACCCGGCGACGTCCGGCTGTTCCCCACCGAACCCGGTGACCGCGGCGGCCGGGTCGGCGGCGGTCCGGGCGGCCAACGCGGCGAAACACAGTCCCGCCGGCCAGCCTCCGGTGCGCTCGCGGAGCGTCGGCACCGAGGCGGGGGGCACCACCACCCCGTGCGTGGTCAGCAGCTCGGTGACCTCGTCGGTGGTGAACGCCAGCTCGTCGGCGTCGATCTCGGTCAGCTCGCCGCGCAGCCGCCACCGGTGCAGCGGCAGCGCCGGATCGGTTCGCGCCGCGACCAGCAGGCGCAGCTGCCCGGCGTGGCGGAGCAGGAACTCCAGCCCGGCCAGGGCCGCCGGTTCGGTCACCCGGTGCAGGTCGTCCAGGACGAGCACGACCGGGCGGTCCCGTCCGGCGAGGGCGGCGGCGAGCAGTTCCAGGTGGTCGGACCGGTCGGCCGGCAGGTCCGTGACACCCAGCGCGGCGGCCAGGTACGACCAGAGCCGCGCCGCGGTGTCGCCCGGCTCGACGCAGAGCCAGGTCGGCGTCGACCCGGCCGTCCGGGCCCAGGCGGCGAGCAGGGTGCTCTTGCCCCAGCCCGCAGGTGCCCGGACCAGGGTGACCGGCCCGTCGGTACCCGCGTCCAGCCGGCGCAGCAGCCGGGGGCGGTGCACCACCGGCTCCGGCAGCGGGGGCGCGGTCAACCGGGACGCCAGCAGCGGCACGGTCGGACCCGCCCCGCTCGACTGCTCCGGCATCTGTCGGCCTCCCCGTGCTCCCCGGTCGCGGCCGGCGGTTACCCGGCCTCACGCCGTTCACCCCTTCGGGGGGAACCGGCTTCACCCGCCCGGTCGGCAGACTGCGGGGAGTCCGGCGGTACGTCGCCGGCCGGGAGACGGCGACGACGGAAGGCGGGTGACGATCCGTGGTACGCGCGAGGCGGCCGGTGCCGGTCGGGCGGTGGCAGGTGGTCACGGTGGACCGTCCGGTCGAGGAGGTGCTGCCCGGCGGACGGCTGCCGGAGCCGCTGGCCCGGCTCGGCGACGGGGTGCAGGTGCGGTTGCGCACGGCCCCGGGTGACCGGGGGACCGAACTGGCCGTCCGCGCCCCCGACGGCCGTTTCGCGGGGCTGGCCGCACACCTGGTCGGCGACGACCCGGACCAGGTGCTCCGGGCCGCGCTGCGGGAGGTACGGCAGCGCGCCGAGATTGGGGAACCGCTACGGCCGGACCGGCCCCGCACCGAACGGGCGGCGCCCGGATGAGGGCGCTGTGCTGGCAGGGTGACCGGCTGGCCGTCGCCGAGGTGCCCGATCCGGAGCTGCGCAACGGGCACGACGCCATCGTGCGGGTCCGGTGCAGCGCCACGTGCGGAACCGACCTGCACCTGATCGACGGCGGCGTCCTGGGCCCCGGGGACGTACTCGGGCACGAGTTCCTCGGCGAGGTGGTGGCGGTGGGTCCCCGGGTACGGCGGCACCGGGTCGGCGACCGGGTGGTGGTCGCCTCCGTGGTGGCCTGCGGCCGCTGCCGGTACTGCCGGCAGGGCCAGCACTCCTGCTGCGACAACGGCAGCGTCGACCCGGTCGCCGCGGAACTGGCCTGGGGGCAGGCGCCCGCCGGCTGCTACGGCCACCCGTCGGCCGGTGGCGGCTTCGCCGGCAGTCACGCCGAGTACGTGCGGGTGCCGTACGCCGACGTCGGCGCGTTCACCGTGCCGGACGGCGTACCCGACGAGCGGGCCGTGTTCGCCTCGGACGCCGCACCGACCGGCTGGACGGCGGTGGACGTCGGCGGGGTGCGTCCGGGGGACGTCGTCGCGGTCTGGGGCGCGGGCGCGGTCGGGCAGCTGGTCGCCCGGGCGGCGGTGCTGCGGGGCGCGGCACGGGTCGTCGTGGTCGACCGGCACGACGAGCGGCTGCGCATGGTCGAACGGCACACCGGCGCGGAGACGGTGCACTACCGGCACGCCGACGTCACCGCCGAGTTGCGCGAACGCAGTGGTGGCCGGGGCCCGGACGTGTGCGTCGAGGCGGCCGGCGCGGTGGGCGGCTCCCGGTCGCTGGCCGATCGGCTGCGCCGTGCCCCCCGCACCCCGTTGGCACTGCGGGAGGCGGTGCACGCCTGCCGCAAGGGCGGGACCGTGGTCGTGCTGGGTGACGTCACCGACTTCGTGGACACCTTCCCGGCCGGTGCGGTGGTACGCAAGGAGCTGACCGTACGCGGGGCGCGTCCGCACGGCCCCCGGCACATCCCGACCCTGCTGGAGCAGATGGCCCGCGGCGAACTGCGCACCGAGCACCTGGCCACCCACCGGCTCCCGCTGGACCGGGGACCGGAGGGGTACGCCCTGTTCCGAAACCGGACGGACGGCTGCGTCCGCGTCCTCTTCTCCCCCGGCTGAGCCGGTTACCGCCGCCGGCTGAGCCGTTCCCGTCGCCGGCTGAGCCGGTTGCCGGCCGCCAGCACCGCAGACACCCCCCACGGGTGGGAGACTCGGCATCGTGTCCGCATCCCGCCCGTACGACCTCGTCCTGTTCGGCGCGACCGGCTTCACCGGGGCGCTGACCGCCGCCTACCTGGCCCGCACCGCCCCGGCCGGGCTCCGTTGGGCGCTGGCCGGGCGCAACCCGGACAAGCTCGCCGGGGTGCGCGACCGCCTCGCCGCCGTCGACCCGGAGCTGGCCGGGCTGCCGCTGCTGACCGCCGACGTGACCGATCCGGAGTCGCTGCGCGCGGTGGCGGAGAGCAGCCGGGTGGTGGTCAGCACCGTCGGCCCCTACCTGCGGTACGGGGAGCCGCTGGTCGCCGCCTGTGCCCGGTCCGGCACCGACTACCTGGACATCACCGGTGAGCCGGAGTTCGTCGACCTGATGTACCTGCGGTACCACGCCGAGGCCGAACGGACCGGGGCCCGGCTGGTGCACACCTGCGGCTTCGACTCGATCCCGTACGACCTGGGGGTCTGGTTCACCCTCAAGCACCTGCCCACGGACGGGCCGGTCGCCGTCGACGGGTTCGTCCGGGCCGGTGGGCGGTTCTCCGCCGGGACGTACCACTCGGCGTTGACCGCGTTCGAGCGGTCGACGCAGATGAGCCGCACGGCGCGCCAGCGCCGGGCCGCCGAGCCCCGGCCGGCGGGACGCCGGGTGCGGGCCGTACCGGGGCGCATCGGTCGCCGGGCGGACCTGGGCTTCTGGGCGGTACCGCTGCCCACCATCGACCCGCAGGTGGTCCGCCGCTCGGCGGCGGCCCGGCCGGAGTACGGCCCGGACTTCACCTACCGGCACTTCGCGGCGGTGAAGCGGCTGCCGACGGTGCTGGCCGGCGCGGTCGGTCTCGGGGCGGTGGCCGGACTGGTGAAGGTGCCGCCGACCCGGCGCTGGCTGCACGGCCGGCTCGCCTCCGGACAGGGGCCGACGCCCGAACAGCGGGCGACGTCGTGGTTCCGGGTGCGGTTCGTGGGCACCGGCGGCGGGCGGCGGGTGGTCACCGAGGTGGCCGGCGGGGACCCCGGGTACGACGAGACCGCCAAGATGCTCGCCGAGTCGGCACTCTGCCTGGCGCTGGACGACCTGCCGGCCACCGCCGGCCAGGTGACCCCGGTGACCGCGATGGGGGACGCGCTGCTGGAGCGCCTGGTCCGGGCCGGCATCACCGTCAGGGTGATCGACGCCGGCACGCCGACCGGCAACGGGCCGACCGGCGGCGCACCGGCCGGCAACGGGCCGACCGGCGGGACGGGTTGACCCTCGACCAGGTCGAGGGACCAGCATCGGTGCTCGTGGAGAGGGAACTGCTCAGCATCGGCGAGCTGGCCCGGGCCAGTGGCCTGACGGTGAGCGCGCTGCGCTTCTACGACCGGGCCCGGGTACTGACCCCGGCCTGGGTGGATGCGCACACCGGGTACCGCTGGTACACCGGCGACCAGGTGCGCGCGGCGCGACTGGTCGCCGGGCTGCGCCGGGTGGGGATGCCGCTGGCCGGCATCACCGCCGCCGTCGCCGCCGCCGAACCGGCGGTGGTGCACGGGCTGCTCGACGCGCACCTGCACCGGCTCGAGGACGGGCTCGTCGACGCCCGCCGTGAACTCTCCCGGATCCGTGCCCTGCTCGATCACGAGGAGATCGTCATGACCACCCGACTCACCCTGCCCGCCACCGCCCTGGCCGCCGCGTTCGACGCGGTCCGTTTCGCCGTGGGCAGCGACCCGGAGCTGCCGCAGCTCGCCACCGTCCTGGTGGACGTGGGCCCGGACACCCTGACCCTGGTCGCCACCGACCGGTTCCGGCTGGCGGTGGCCGGTGCGCCCGCCGCCGTCACCGGCCCGCCGCTGCGGGTGCCGGTCCCGGTGGACGTCGCCGACCGGGTGCGCGCGCTGCTCGCCGCCGACCCGGCCGGGGACGCGTCCCTGACCGTGGACGCCGAAGGGATCACCGTCGCGGTCGGCGGCGAACAGGTCACCGGTTCCGCCGTCGACGTGGACTACCCCGACCACCGGCGGCTGCTGCGCAACCCGGTCGCCGCCGCGCCGGCCCGCCGGGCGACGGTGGACGTGCCGGCGCTGCGGGCCACCCTGGGCGGTGCGCCCACCGTCGTGCGCGAGCACGACGGGACGCGGTACGAGGTCACGGTGCTCAGCGTGGACGACCGGGGCGGCCTGGACGTGGTCGACGGTGACCAGGCCCCGACCGGGGACGACCTGCGGGTCGGGGTGAACCGGGAGTTCCTGCTCGACGCCCTGGAGGCGGCGGGCGGGGGGCAGCTCGTGCTGGAGCTGGACGGGCCGATCACCCCGCTGGCCGTGCGCCGCCCCGACGACGACTCGACCTACTCGCTGCTGATGCCGATCAAGCTCTGACGCCTCCCGGCGCCGTCCCCCTCCCGGGCGCGGTTCCGGCGATGTCGGGGCTTCCTGTCCGAGTGATGCCCCGATATCGCCGATCCAGGGAGGGCGGACCGCCAGGCGGCCGGGCGCGCGGGGGGCGCCCGGCCGGCGGGGGCGCGACGGTACCATCTGGTGGTCCCACCCGACGGCCCCGGACGGAGCGTACGGAGCAGCATGCTCGACATGGAGTTGATCCGGAAGGATCGGGAGGCGGTCGCGTCCGCGCTCGCCAAGCGGCTCGATCCCGCCGAGGTCACGCGGGCCCTTGACGAGATCGGGCAGCTCGACCAGGACCGACGCGCCCTGATCAGTGCCATCGACGCCGAGCGGCAGCGCCGCAAGGCGGAGGCGCGGGCGTACGCGGCGGCCAAGCGCGCCGGCACCGAGCCCGAGGTCTCCGCCCCCGAGGCGGGCCGCAAGCAGCTCGCCGAGCTGGAGGCCGAGCTGGACGAGGTGCAGTCCCGGCTGCGCGCCAGCATGAGCGAGCTGCCGAACCTGCCCGCCGACGACGTGCTCCCCGGTGGCAAGGAGGCCAACCGGGTGGTCAAGGTCTTCGGCGAGCCGCCGGCGATCGAGAAGGTCCGCGACCACGTGGAGCTGTCCCGCGCCCTCGGCCTGGTCGACCACGAGCGCGGCGTCAAGCTCGGTGGCTCCGGCTTCTGGATGTACACCGGGTGGGGGGCGCGACTGGAGTGGGCGCTGCTCAACTGGTTCGTCGACCGGCACATCGCCGCCGGGTACGAGTTCCTCCTACCGCCGCACCTGCTGCTGCACAGCGCCGGGTACGCCGCCGGGCAGTTCCCCAAGTTCCACGACGACGTCTACCACCTCGACCGGGAGTCCACCGCGCGCGGGCAGTTCCTGCTGCCGACGTCGGAGACGGCGATCCTCGGCGCGTACCAGGACGAGATCCTCGACCCGGCGAAGCTGCCGCTGAAGGCGTTCGCCTACACCCCCTGCTACCGGCGGGAGTCGGCCGGCTCGCACTCGGACGAGCGCGGCACCGTCCGGGGCCACCAGTTCAACAAGGTGGAGATCTTCCAGTTCACCCTGCCCGAGCAGGCGGACGCGGCGCTGGAGGAGATGCTCGCCCACGCGGAGAGCCTGGTGGAGGGGTTGGGCCTGCACTACCAGCGCACCCTGCTCTCCGCCGGGGACGCCAGCGCGTCCATGAAGAAGACCCTCGACATTGAGGTGTGGATGCCGAGCACCGGCAAGTACAAGGAGGTCTCGTCGGTCTCCTGGGCCGGCGACTACCAGGCTCGCCGGGCGGCCATCCGGTACAAGGAGCCGGGCGGCAAGCAGACCCGCTTCGTGCACACGCTGAACGGGTCGGCGCTGGCCACCAGCCGGCTCTTCCCGGCGATCCTGGAGCAGTTCCAGCAGCCCGACGGCTCGGTGCTGGTGCCCGAGGTGCTCCGCGACCGGCTCGGCACCGACCGCCTGGTCCCGCCCGGCCGCTGATCCTTGCCGAGCGGTCACCCTGCACCCGGTCGGGTGCAGGGTGACCGCTCGTGGCGGCCCAGGCGGTGCCCGCGACTCGGGTCCTGGCGTGCCATCGCGGTCCGTGGCACAGCCGACGTGCGGGAGCACGCCTCCCGGTGGGGCAGCGGATGGGCGCCACCCAGCGCGGATCGTCGTCCCGCGTGCCGGGTCAGGGGGTCAGTCCGAACTGTCTCACCTGCTGGGCCCCGTGCACGTCGCCGCGCTGCTCGAGGACGTCCGCGAGGTGCCGGGCCGCCCCGTGGTCGCCCCGGTCGACCCAGGAGCGCAGCTCGTCGGCGTCACCACGGGCGATCAACATGTTGACCAACACCCATCGGGCCACGTCGTCGCCGGCGTCGGCACGGGTCCGCAGCTCGTCGAGGTCGCCCCGCGCGCCCAGCGCCCTGGCCAGCTCGGTAGCGGCCCGGTCGTCACCCGAGTCGGCACGGGCGCGCAACTCGCCCAGGTCGCCCCGGGCGACCAGCACCCTGGTCAGCTCGACGGCGGCCCGATCGTCACCGGCGTCCGCCCGGGACCGCAGACCCTCCCGATCGCCCCGCGCGACCAGCAGCTCGACCAGCTGTGTCCGGGCCGTCCGGTCACCGGCGTCGGCGAGGGCACCCAGGCCGTCAAGGTCGTCGCGCGCCGCCAGCACCTCGACCAACTCCCACCGGGCATCGTCGTCACCCGACTCGGCGCGGGCCCGCAAGCCGTCCAGGTCACCCCGCGCGACCAACGCCCTGACCAACTCCCTACCGGCCCGGTCGTCACCGGCGTCCGCCCGGGACCGCAACTCGGCCAGGTCACCCCGCGCGACCAACGCCCTGACCGCCTCCCCAGCGGTCCCGTCGGCACGCGCGGGGCCGTCGGGGTCGTCCCGGGCCGTCAGCACCTGGGCCAGCCACCACCGGGCGTTGTAGTCACCCGACTCGGCCCGGGTCCGCAAACCGTCCCGATCGCCTCGCGCCACCAGCACCCTGACCAACTCCGTCGCGGCCCGATCGTCACCGGCGTCCGCCCGGGACCGCAGACCCTCCAGGTCACCCCGCCTGACCAGCACCTCGGCCAACCGCCCCCGGGCCGCCCCGTCACCGGCGTCGGCACGGGTGCGTAGCCCGTCCAGGTCACCCCGCGCCACCAGCACCTCGGCCAACCGCGTCTGGGCCTCGCGGTCACCGGCCTCCGCGGACACCCGCAGGCTCTCCACGTCGCCCCGCCTGACCAGCAGTTCGGCCACCCGCCACCGCACCTCGCGGTCACCCGACCCGGCGCGAACACGCAGGTCCTCCAGGTCACCCCGCGCGACCAACACCGTGACCAACTCCGCGACCGCCCGGTCGTCACCGGCGTCCGCCCGGGACCGTAAACCCTCCAGGTCGCCCCGTCCGACCAGTGCCCTGGACAGTTCGGCGGCGGCCCGGGAGTCCCCGGCGTCCGCCCGGAACCGTAGGCCCTCCAGGTCACCCCGTGCCGCCAGCATCTCGGCCAACCGCCATCGGGCCACCCGGTCACCGGCCTCCGCCAACGCGCGCAATCCCTCGAGGTCGCCCCGGGCGGCCAACACCTCGACCAACCGCCACCGGGCCCCGTCGTCGCCGGAGTCGGCCTGGTCCCGCAGGAACTCCAGGTGCTCCGGGGTGGCGAGCAGGTCGGCGAGGTGGTCCGCCGAGGAGTCTCTGCCGGCGGCTGCCGCGCGCTGGAGTAGCGGGATCGCGTAGCGGTGGAGCAGGCGGCTGCGGGCGCTCCGGGCGAGACGTGCGGCGTCGTCCGGGTCGGTGACGTGTTCGAGGAGCGCGTCCCAGGTCACTGCGGGGATCCGCTGGTCGCGTCGGCTCTCGGTGAGGCGCTGGAGCAGGTAGTCGGCGACGTCGTAGCCGACCACGCTGCGACGGGCCGGGTCGGGAATCGTCAGGAGCGGGGCGGTGGACCGGTCGGTGGGACCGGTACGGCGGCTCAGTTCGCGGATCGCGTCGGTAGCCCAGTCGTCGTCCGGCGAGACGGTACCGGGATGGCCCCGGGCGGCGGCGGCGAGAAGCTCGATGGTCAGTGGCGCCTGGACCCCGAGGCGGCGGGCATCGACTGCGGCGTACAGGATGGCCTGCTGGCCCGGGGTGCCCTGTTCGTAGCGGCGCATGATCTCGGGAGCACCGGCGAGCACCTCGGTCACGGTGAAGTGGCGGTCGGCCACCGCTACGGCGAGCCGGGGGTCGGCGGCGGCCAGTGCGGCTGCGGCAGCACGTTCCCCGGGGCTGAAGCCACCGAGGGTCACCGTACGACAGAGTCGGTGGTCCAGCACGTCCAGCGCCCGGGGATGCCGGGGGTGTTGCTGGTGCGTCACCGGATCCGTGTCGATCGCGCGCAGGGCCTGGGCGTGCTCCGGCCACATGGTCCCGAGGATCACCACCGGTGTGGGCCGGTCGAGGAGCAACCGGACGGTCTCGGCCGTGATCGGGGTGGAGCCGGGGGCGAGGTGGGGGCCGTCGAGGAAACGGTGTAGTTCGTCGAGCCAGACGACCAGCGGTGGAAGCTCGAAACCTGCGGTGGCGGTCAGGTTGAGCAGGTCTCCGTCGCCGAGGGCCGGCGCGAGGACCGCCCAGCCGTCCAGGACCGTCCGCGCGGTCTCGTAGAGCAACCGGGTCTTGCCCGTCGAGGAGTCGCCCACCACCACCAGGAAGCCACCCGATCGCCGCGCCTGCGTGAGGAAGCTCCGTACCCGGGGTTCCTGATCTCGCGCGACCCAGGTCGGTAGGACCGGGTCCAGAGCCTCCCGGCCGGTTCCGGTGGCGGCGTCGGCGTCGGCGTCGGCTGCACGATCGCGCCGGGGCCTCCGGAACGAGCGACCACCGTCGGCCTCGCGGACCGGTGGCGCAGGGTGCGGCGGCAACTCGATCGCCTGGTGGACCCGGAGCGCCAGGGCCAGGCTCGTCCCCTCCCCGAAACGGCGGAGACCGCCCTGGGGGCCCAGGTGTGCCTCGAGCCGGTCCCGGGCTACCCGGTCCCGCTGTTCCCGGCCGCCGGCCCCGGAGGCCGCCACCTCGGGGGCCGTGGAGCCCTGCGGCGCGCCGGCCCTGCGCGTCTGTCGGATCGACACGACCAGTCCCGCGACGCTCACCAGCAGCCCGACGGACGTCATCAGCATGCTCAGCACGCTCGCCTGTTGGTCCTGCTCGCCGAGCGGCCGGCGGAAGAACGCCGCGACACCGGGAGTCACCTGCCACAGCAACAGCCCGGTCAGGGCGAGGAGGACCACCACGGACATGACTCGGACGAGGTGCCACCGACGGCGTCCCGCCGTCTGATCGCGCCACGGGGAGATCCGGCCCGGATCCGCTGTGGTCCGGCGTGTCCGCCGCCCGTGCTGACGCAATCCGCCTCCCGGCCCGCCTCGCGGAAGCCGGATACCTGTCCGCCCGCCGCGCCAAAAAGCATAGCCCTGGCGTACGGGGTGGACGTCCCGACGTGCGGTCCCGACGACATGTGGAGGGTGCGGACCCACCGTGCGGTGCGTCCCGGCGGGACCGACAGTCCTTGCAGGTCGCCTGCATCCATCTCGGCCAGCAGTGATGTATGTGCATGCGTTGACAGGCGCTGCAACACGCTCGTAACCTTTCAGCAAGTTTCAGGTGCTGCTGCAAGAAGGCGGCACCAAGGTTTCCCTGGCGCGTCCCCCGTCCCCCGCACCCCCGTCAGGAGTACAGGATGCTTCGACGTCGACGCCGCTCGGCGCTGCTGGCCGTGGGCCTGCTCGCCGGCCTGCTCGCACCGGTCACCGTGGCGGCTCCCCCGGCCGCCGCCGCCCCCACCGGCACCAAGAAGGTCATCGCCAATCTCTTCGAGTGGAACTGGCCCTCGGTGGCCAGCGAGTGCACCAGCACCCTCGGCCCCAAGGGCTACGGCTACGTCCAGGTCTCGCCCCCGCAGGAGCACGTGCGGGGCAACCAGTGGTGGCTGGCGTACCAGCCGGTCAGCTACCGCATCGAGTCGCGCAAGGGCACCCGCGCGCAGTTCCAGTCCATGGTGAACACCTGCCACGCCGCCGGGGTCAAGGTGATCGTGGACGCGGTCGTCAACCACATGTCCGGCCAGGACGCCGGCGGCACCGGCTGGGCCGGCTCGTCGTACCAGCACTACACCTACCCGGGCATCTACCAGTCGCAGGACTTCCACTACTGCGGGCGCAACGGCAACAACGACATCGCCAACTACGGCGACCGGTACGAGGTACAGAACTGCGAACTGGTCAACCTGGCCGACCTGAAGACCGAGTCGGACTACGTCCGGACGCGGATCGCCGGGTACCTCAACGACCTGCTCTCCCTCGGCGTGGACGGCTTCCGGATGGACGCCAGCAAGCACATGCCGGCCGCCGACATCGCCGCGATCAGGGGCAAGCTCTCCCGCTCGGCGTACATCGTGCAGGAGGTCATCTACGGGGCGGGTGAGCCGATCCAACCCGGCGAGTACACCGGCAACGGCGACGTGCACGAGTTCCGCTACGGCAAGGACCTGGCCCGGGTGTTCCGCTCCGAGCGGCTGGCGTACCTGAAGAACTTCGGCGAGGGCTGGGGCCACCTGCCCAGCGGCGTCTCGTCGGTCTTCGTCGACAACCACGACACCCAGCGGGACGTCGGCGGCGTGCTGACGTACAAGGACCGGGGCAGCTACGCGCTGGCCAACGCCTTCATGCTGGCCTGGCCGTACGGGTCGCCGACGGTGATGTCGAGCTACACCTTCACCAACCGCGACGCCGGTCCGCCCTCGGACGGCAGCAACAAGACCCTGAACACCACCTGCTACTCCGGCTGGGAGTGCGAGCACCGCTGGCCGGTCATCGCCAACATGGTCGGCTTCCGCAACGCCACCGAGGGCGCCGGAGTCTCCAACTGGTGGGACAACGGCTACCAGCACATCGCGTTCAGCCGGACCGGCAAGGGCTTCGTCACCATCAACGACGAGGACTTCGCGGTCAACGGCCGGTCCTACCAGACCGGTCTGCCGGCCGGCCGGTACTGCGACGTCGTCCACGGCACCTTCAGCAACGGCTCGTGCAGCGGCCCGGTGGTCACCGTCGACGCCGGCGGCTGGTTCGTCGGGAACGTCCCGGCCCACGACGCGATCGCCCTCCACGTCGGCGCCCGGTTGGCGTAGCACCGTCCGGCACGCCCGAACGGCACGGTGAGGCCGCACCGGGAGGTGAGCGGGCAACCGCGCGGCGGGGTACGGGGTGGGGAGGGCGTATGCCACACCCCGTACCCCCCGGGTGTAGGCAGGCGGGGTGCAGGGTACCTCGCGCCCTACCCCGTACCCCGTGCCGAGGAGGACCCCATGACCGTCGTACTCGCCATCGTCTGCCGTGACGGGGTGGTGATCGGCGCGGACTCCCAGATCACGGAGAGCGACCGGGGTCTGAGCTTTCCCGCCCAGAAGCTGCACCCGCTGGGCTCGCGCGCCGCCTGGGGCGGTAGCGGCGCACGAGGGGTGCTCAACGACCTGCGCCCCATCCTCCAGGACTCGGCCACCGCCATCCTCGAAGCGCCCGACATCGGCGACGAGCTACAGGAACGCGTCCTGCCGATCCTGAAGAAGCACTACGAGAACTACATCCCGGACGTGCCCGGCGAGGGCAGCGGCGGCGGGGTGTCGGCGTACCTGCTCGCAGCGGGTTACCGCCAGGACGGGCCGTGGATCGTCGAGATCAACCCCAACGGCCTCATCGGCCGCTACGAGGACGTGGGCTTCCACGCCATCGGCTCCGGCGCGCCCATGGCCCAGCAGGCCGGCGCGCTGCTGTCCCACTTCCGCATGATCACGCGGCCCGTCGAGTACGGCGTGGTGGGTGTCGTGCGGGTGCTGGAGGCGCTGGAGCGGACCTCGCCGTCGGTCGGCCGGCCGTTCAGCGTCGCGTGCATCCGCGAGGAGGGCGCCCACCATCTCGACGACAAGGAGATCGCGAAGGCCCTGAAGGACGCCCAGCGCTGGCGCGACCTCGAGCAGGAAGCGCTCGACCGGCTGTTCGACTGAGCGACCGACCCCGAGTGGGTGTTCGACGACGACCGGCATGGTCGCCACCCGACGGGGTATCAAGCGTGCCATGAGGGCGAGTTTCCGGCTCGGCCGGGTGGCCGGCGTGCCCGTCGGCGTCAACTGGAGCGTGCTGGTCATCTTCGCGCTGATCGCCTGGGCGCTGGCCGCACGGCAGTTCCCCCGCGCCTACCCCGGGGAGCCGGTCTGGGCGTACGTGCTCGCCGGCCTGGCCGCGGCGGTGGTCTTCTTCGTCGGCCTGCTCGCCCACGAGGTCGCCCACGCGGTAGTGGCCAAACGTAACGGACTGGAGGTCGAGGGCATCACCCTCTGGCTCTTCGGCGGCGTCTCCGAGCTGAAGGGCGAAGCGCCGACCCCGGGCGCGGAGCTGCGTATCGCCGGTGTCGGACCCCTGGTCAGCCTGATCATCGGCGTCCTCTTCGGCGGCGGCGCGGTCACGCTCGCCCTCGCCGGGCAGCGCGGGCTCCTGGTGGGCGCGCTCTCCTGGCTGGCCGGGATCAACCTCCTGCTCGCCATCTTCAACGTGCTGCCGGCCGCCCCGCTCGACGGCGGGCGGCTGCTGCGCGCGGCCGTCTGGAAGGCCACCGGCGACCGGACCCGCGCCTCGGTGGTGGCTGCCCGCGCCGGCTGGGTGCTGGGCGTGCTGCTGATCGGACTGGGCCTCTGGCAGTTCCTGGTCGGGGCCGGCATCGGCGGGCTCTGGCTGGTGCTGATCGGCTGGTTCCTGATCGGGGCCGCGACCATGGAGGAACGGCAGGCCCGGCTCGGCTCGGCGCTGCACGGCGTACGGGTCGCCGACGTGATGACCCCGCAACCGCAGACCGCCTCGGCGGGGATGACCGTCGGCGACTTCGTCGACCACTACCTCTTCGCGTACCGGCACTCGGCCCTGCCCCTGACCGAGGACGGGCGGCCGATCGGCCTGGTCACCGTGGACCGGGTCCGGCACGTCCCGGCCGACCGGCGGGGCTCGACCACCCTCGCCGAGGTGGCCTGCCGGGCCGACGAGCTGGTGTTGGCCCGGCCGGAGGAACAGTTGACCGACCTGCTCCCCCGGCTCAGCGAGTGCGCGGACGGCCGGGCGCTCGTGGTGATCGACGGCCACCTGGTCGGCATCGTCTCCCCCAGCGACATCAGCCGGGCGGTGCAGCGCAGCAGCATGCGCCAGCAGCTCGCCGCCCAACGGTGACGGGTGGGGGCGGGCCGGGCGGGTCTGGGCTGGTCGGGCGGGGTGGGGTGGAACCGGCCGGGCGGGCCGGGCCGGCGGGACTTCAGCCGGCGCGGGTGGCGTGCCGGCCGGGGTGGCGGTCCAGCCACCACTGCGCGGCCAGCAGCGGCAGCGTCCACCCGAGCCAGGCGGTCGCCCCGGCGACGACCCAGCTCACCAGCTTCTCGTCGCCGTGGAAGGTGGTCTCCAGCTGCGGGCTCAGCAACAGGAAGAAGACCACGCCCCAGATCCGGTTCGTGATGATCGAGACGGTCAGCGCGAAGCTGCGGATCATCCACCGGCGGTGGTCGACGAACCGGTGCTGCCGGGCCCGCCGCCAACCGACGATCGTGCAGATCAGCCAGAGGGGTGCCAGCAGCACACCGCTGACCCGGGCCACCGGCCCGAACGGGGTCACCGCGCCGAGATAGAAGCCGATCACCCCGGCCGGCAGCACCCCGGCGAAGACGTAGACCCGGCCGATCCGGCGGTGGGCGGCCGGGAAGCGCCGCCGGAACCACGGCCACACCTGGAACCAGCAGGCCAGCGTGGCCACCGAGGCGAAGAGGACGTGCGCGACCAGCAGCGGGTGGTAGAGCGGCACCCCCTCCGGCGGCGTGATCCGCGACTGCTCCGGGTCGAGGCTCAGGTACGGCGGCAGGGAGAACGCCACGAACACCACCAGCACCACCCCCAGCGGTGCCATCCAGGGGCGACGCCACCACCGGCGGGTTGGCTCCCCACCCCTCCCGGCGGTCGGCCGACGGCTGCCCGGGTCCGGTCCGGACGGCGTCGGGACGGCGGGCGGGGCGGTCTGGGTCGTACCGGTGTCGGCCACGGCGGGCTCCTCGTCGACAGGGGACAGTGCGCTGCCGCCGAGGGTGACCGGCCTTCCTGACCGGCTCCGCACCGGACGCTGACCGGCACCGCCGCCGACGGTCAGCCGCATCGGTCGCCATGGTCGGCGGGCGGACCGCCCGGATCAGCCGCGGAGCAGGTCCCGCAGGGCGGAGCGGCCCCGGCTGTGGCCGAGCGCGGCACCCCGGGCGAAGGCGACGGCGTAGCCGTCCTCGCCGAGTGCCGCCCGCGCCCCGTCCACCGCCCACGCCACGTCCCGGCTGGCGGTGACCGGCAGGCCACGTACCGCGGTGGCCACACCGAGCAGCCAGGCGGCCCGCTCGGGGGCACCGTCGTCGAGCACCGCCCCGGCCAGGCCCTCGGCCGCGTCGGCGATGTCCGGCCCGTTGTGCTGACGCAGGGCCGCGTCGAGCGCCTCCCGGTGCCGGCGGCGGGCCTCGTCGGGATCGCCGGCGGCCTGCGCCACCCGGCCCAGCGCGGTCAACGCGGCGACCCGGACCTCGGCGCCCGTCCAGTCCTCCGAGATCCGGGTGAGCGCATCCGCCTGCCGGCGGCGGGCCTCCGCCAGGTCGCCGGTCAACCGGGCCACCTCGCCGAGGCCCCAGGCGACCTGGGCCGCCGTCGCCGACATGCCGCCACGGCGGGCGAGGTCGGCGGCGTGTGCGTACTCGACGCGGGCGGCGTCGGCGTCACCGGTGCGCAGCAGCCGCTCGGCCCGCCGGCAGTGCAGGTCCGCCACCTCCTCGTACGCGTCGAGTTGCCGGACCAGGCCCAGGGCCTCGTCGCGCAGGGCCAGGCACTCGTCGTCCGCGCCGCGCCAGGCGGCGATGGTCGCCAGCCCGTCCAGCGCCTGCGACACGCCCCACCGGTCCCCGACCGACCGGAACCCCGTCAGCGCCTGCCGCAGCTCCGACTCGGCCGTGTCGACGATCCCCCGATGCCGAGCCGCAGCTCGGTCAGGCGTACGACCTGGGCGGCGGCGAACGGCGCGGCGGCCACGTCGGCGAGCGGCTCGCCCCGCCAGAGCGTGAGCGCCTCGCCGAGCAGGGCGACCGCCCGGCCCGGAGCACCGCCGTCGCGCAGCTGCCGACCCGTCCGGGCGAGCCGGGTGGCCCGGTGCACGTCGACGTCCTCCGGGTCGACGCCGAGCCGGTACCCGGCCGGGTGCGCCTCGACGGTCGGGGCGGCACCGGCGACGCGCAACACCCGGCGGAGCCGGGAGACCTGGGACTGCAACGCGTTCGTCGCGCCGGCCGGCGGGCGGTCGCCGTACAGGCCGTCGATCAGCCGGTCCGTACCGACCACCCGATCGGCGTCGAGCAGGAGCAGGGCGAGCAGCGCCCGCACCTGCCGTCCGCCCAGGGGCACGGGCATCCCGTCCACGGTACGCGCCTCGACCGGACCCAGGATGCCGAAGAACACGGCCCCGATTCTGACGTACCCGGTCCCGGGCTCCGGCGGCGTCACCCGGCCTCAGCGCGGGAGATAGCGGTCCAGCAGCTCGTTGCGGAACTTCCCGGTCGGGTCGGCGGCGACGGTCGCGGCGAC
This sequence comes from Micromonospora sp. NPDC023956, assembly GCF_040639195.1. Classification (NCBI taxonomy): domain Bacteria; kingdom Bacillati; phylum Actinomycetota; class Actinomycetes; order Micromonosporales; family Micromonosporaceae; genus Micromonospora; species Micromonospora sp. NPDC023956. Next base: position 74,155 of record NZ_JBEZZN010000004.1, on the reverse strand, counting down.
CGCGTCGGCGAGGCGGGGATACGCGGCGGCCACCGCCGCCGGGGCGATCCCGAAGACCTTCCCCCAGTGCGGACGGGGCGTGAACGGGGCCAGCCGCTCCTCGACGGCGGCCACCACCGGGGCGACCGCCCCGGCATCGGCCACCCAGGTGAAGTGGATCGACAGGGTGTCCCGCTCGTACTGGGGGCTCAGCCAGAGCCGGTCGGCGGCCACCGTCCGCAGCTCGCAGATCTGCACCACCGGGGCGATCCGGTCGCGGACGCCGTCCAGCGCGGCCAGCGCCTCGGCCGCCGTCTCCCTCGGCAGGTGGTACTCCGACTGCAACTCCTCGCCGCTGCTCGGGGTGAAGCCCGGCCGGAAGTGCGGTAGCCGCTCGTGCCAGGGGCCGGGCACCCCGAGCTGCCCGGTGCAGGTGTCGCCGGGCAGGCCCGGCACCGGGTGCCGGGGCGTGTCGGCCGCCGTCGCGCCGAGCCACCGGACCGGTGGCGGCTGCTGGTCGACCACCTGCTTGCGCCACACCTGGTCGAACCCGGTGCCCCGCCAGGTGGTGAAGAGGCTCACGCTGTACGCCGAGGCGAGCGCCTCGTCCATCGCCTCGCGGGGCAGGCCCAGGTGGACGTACTGGCGGACCTCGAAGGTCGGCACCAGGGCCAGGGTGAGGCGGGTGACCACCCCGTACGCCCCCAGGCCGACCACGATGCCGGGGAAGCGCCCGTCGGTGGCGTCCACCCGGACCAGATCGCCCTCGGCGGTGACCAGCTCCACGGCGACGACCGAGGTGGCCAGGTTGCCGTTGCGTTCACCGGAGCCGTGGGTGGCGGTGGCGACCGCCCCGGCGACGGAGATGTGTGGCAGGGAGGCGAGGTTCGGCAGGGCGTACCCCTGCTCGTGCAGACGTGCCGCGACCTCGCCGTAGCGGAGCCCGGCCGACACGGTGGCGGTGCCGGCGGCCCGGTCGATCGCGACGGTGGACGGCAGGCCGTCCACCGCGACCAGGTCGCCGGTGGTGTCGGCGAGCCGGTTGAAGGAGTGCCGGCTGCCGACCGCCCGGATCCGCCGGCTCGCCGCCACCAGGTCCCGCAGCTCGTCGACGGAGGTGGGCCGGTGCCGGCGGACCGCCGACCAGGTGACGTTGCCGGCCCAGTTCCGGGTCGGCACCCCGGCCTCCGGTACGGCCTGCCCGTCGTCTGCCATGACCTCTCCCCTCGGTCGTCGGCGGGCCCGCGTCACCGGGCCCTCGGCGGCACGCCCACGTCAGCGGCCCCGGCGGCGCGTGCCGGCGCGGGTGCCGGCGGCGTCTCCCGGCCGGCCCGGGTGCCACGTCGGGACCGTCACCTGCGGAACCGTCGCCTGCGGTGCCGCCGTCTGCCGGGACGAATCAGACCTGCGGCATGACCTCGGCGGCGACCAGGTCCAGGTGGTCGAGGTCGGCCAGGTCCAGCAGCTGGAGGTAGATCCGCTGGCTGCCGACGCCCGCGTACCGGCCGATCTTGTCGACGATCTCGGCGGGCGAGCCGGCGAGGCCGTTCTCCCGCAGCTCGTCCGGGTCACGGCCGATCGCCTCCGCCCGCCGCCGGACCTCCGCGTCGTTCCGGCCGCAGCACAGCACCAGCGCGTTGGACCAGCACAGCTCCGCCGGGTCCCGGCCGATTGCCGCGCAGGCGTCGCGGACCCGGCCGAACTGCGCGGCCGTGTCGTCGACCGCGACGAAGGGCAGGTTGAACTCGTCGGCGAAGCGGGCGGCGAGCCGGGGCGTCCGCTTCGCGCCCATCCCGCCCACCAGGACGGGCGGCCGGGGCGACTGCACCGGCTTCGGCAGGGCCGGGGAGTCGGTGAGGGTGTAGTGCCGGCCGGAGAAGTCGAAGGTCTTTCCCGCCGGGGTCTGCCACAGGCCGGTGATGATGGCGAGCTGCTCCTCGAGCCGGTCGAAGCGCTCGGCGAGCGGCGGGAACGGGATGCCGTACGCCCGGTGCTCCGCCTCGAACCAGCCGGTGCCGACACCGAACTCGATCCGACCACCGCTCATCGCGTCCACCTGGGCCACGGTGATGGCGAGCGGACCGGGCAGCCGGAAGGTGGCGGCGGTCATCAGCGTGCCGAGCCGGATCCGGCTGGTCTCCCGGGCCAGTCCCGCGAGGGTCGTCCAGGCGTCCGTGGGCCCCGGCTCCCCGCTCGCCTCGCCCATCATCAGGTAGTGGTCGGAGCGGAAGAACGCGCCGTAGCCGGCGTCCTCCGCAGCGCGCGCCACGGCGAGCAACTGGTCGTAGCTGGCCCCCTGCTGGGGTTCGGTGAAGACGCGCAGTTCCATGAGCCGAGCATAGGGAACCGGCCGCGGTACGGCGCGCGCACGGACGAGGCCCGGTGGGCGGGCGCCGGGACCGCGCCCGCCCACCGGTGTCACGACGACGTCCTCGCCGGTTGGAACGTCCGCAGTCGCAGGCTGTTGGAGACCACGAAAACCGAGGAGAGCGCCATGGCCGCACCGGCGATCATCGGATTGAGCATGCCCACCATGGCCAGTGGCAGGGCGCAGAGGTTGTAGGCGAACGCCCAGAAGAGGTTGCCCTTGATCACCCGGAGGGTGCCCCGGGAGAGGTGCAGGGCGTCCACCACCGCGAGCAGGTCCTCCCGGACCAGGGTCAGGTCCGAGGCCTCGATGGCCACGTCGGTGCCGCTGCCCATCGCGATCCCCAGGTCCGCCTGGGCCAGCGCCGCCGCGTCGTTGACCCCGTCACCGACCATGGCGACCGTCCGCCCCTCGGCCTGCAACTCCTTGATGATCTGGACCTTCTCGGCGGGCAGCACGTCGGCGATGACGTCGTCGATGCCGACCTCCGCGGCCACCGCCCGAGCCACCTTCTCGTTGTCCCCGGTGAGCAGCACCGGCACCAGACGGAGGGCCTTCAACTCGGCGACCGCCCGGGCGCTGGTCTCCCGGACCGTGTCGGCCACCACGAAGACGCCCCGGACCACACCCGCCCAGCCGACCAGTACGGCGGTGCGACCGGCCGCCTCGGCCGCCTGTCGTGCCTGGTCGAGCGCCGCCGGGATCTCCAGTCCGGCCTCGGTGAGCAGCCGGGACCGCCCGACGAGGGTCGGCCGGTCGGCGACGGTGCCCCGGACCCCGAGCCCCGGCAGGTCGGCGAAGTCGGTGACCGGCAGCAACCGCTCGCCGGCTCCGGCTCCGGCTCCGGCTCCGGCTCCGGCTCCGGCTCCGGCCACGATCGCGCGGGCCACCGGGTGATCCGACGCCGACTCCAGCGATGCGGCGACCCGCAGCACCTCGTCCCGGTCGGCGTCGCCGACGACCACCTCCAACAGGCTCATCCGGCCGGTGGTGACGGTGCCGGTCTTGTCCAGCACGACGGTGTCCACCTGCCGGCTGTTCTCCAGGATGTGCGGTCCCTTGATCAGCACCCCCAGCTGGGCGCCCCGGTTCGTCCCGACCAGCAGGGCGGTCGGGGTGGCCAGACCCAGCGCGCACGGGCAGGCGATGATCAGGACGGCCACCGCGAAGGCGAAGGACGGCGAGCCCATCCCGGTACCGAGCCAGAAGCCCAGCGTCCCGACGGCGAGCCCGATCACCACCGGTACGAACACGCCGGCCACCTGGTCGGCCAGTCGCTGCACCGGCGCCTTGCCCGACTGCGCCTCCTCGACGAGCTTGGCCATCTGGGCGAGCTGCGTCTCGGCACCGACCCGGGTGGCGCGTACCACCAGCCGCCCGCTGCGGTTGACCGTCGCCCCGGCGACCTCGTCGCCCGGCGCGACCTCGACCGGCACGGACTCCCCGGTGAGCATCGACACGTCGACGGTGCCGTTGCCCTCCTCGACCACCCCGTCGGTGGCGATCTTCTCACCGGGACGGACCACGAACCGGTTTCCCACCACCACCCGGTCGATGGGCAGCCGGACCTCCACCCCGTTCTGGAGGACGGAGGCCTCCTTCGCGCCCATCTGGAGCAGGGCGCGCAGCGCGTCCCCGGCGCGGCGCTTCGCCCGCGCCTCGAAGTACCGGCCGCTGAGGATGAACATGGTGACCCCGGCGGCGACCTCCAGGTAGATGCTGGCCGCCCCGTCGGTCTGCGACACGCTGAGCGAGAACTCGTGCCGCATACCCGGGGTGCCGGCGACGCCCAGGAAGAGCGCCCAGACCGACCAGCCGAACGCGGCCAGCGTCCCCAGCGAGACGAGGGTGTCCATGCTCGCCGCGCCGTGGCGCAGGTTGACGAAGGCCGCGCGGTGCATCGGCCAGCCGCCGTACACCACGACGGGGGCGGCCAGGGTCAGCGACAGCCACTGCCAGTAGGTGAACTGCCAGGCGGGCACCATGGCCAGCGCGATCACCGGAACGGAGAGCGCGATCGACACCAGCAGCCGCTTCCGCAGTTCGTCCAGCGGGTCGGCCGGCGCGACGCCGCGTTCCACCTCCTCCGGCGGAGGCGGGACCTCGGCGGTGTAACCGGTCTTCACCACGGTGGCGATGAGGTCCGCCGGGGTGAGTTCGTCGGGGAACGCCACGCTGGCCTTCTCGGTCGCGTAGTTCACCGTGGCGTGGACCCCGGGCATCCGGTTGAGCTTCTTCTCGATCCGACTCGCGCACGCCGCGCAGGTCATACCGCCGATCACCAGGTCGATCCGGTTGGTCGCCGGGGACACCTCGGGGGGCGTGGCGACGCTCATCGCGCCACCCCCACCGGCGGTCCGGCCACGGCCGGCGCGGCGGACACCCGGTCGACCTGCCCGGCCGACATCATCATGTCGTGCCCCTCGCCGCTCTCCGCCGGTGAGCCGATCGGACCGATGAGCCGGCCGATGATCAGCATCACCGCGAAGACCACGAGCAGGACGAACAGGTAGGTGCCGAGTCGCCAGATCGCGTTCATGACAGGTCCTCTCCGGGAGAGCCGCCGGGACCGGCCGCCGGCCGGCGGCCGGGGTGCGGCGGGCCGCCCCCGTCACCGACGGCGCCCGCGTCCGTGGGCGGGGTCCGCCCGCCGCCGGGCGGCGCGGCGACGGCCGCCCTCCGGTCCGGACAGAAATTCATGTTCCTCACTCCAGCCCAGCGGGCTCCGGTGGCCGGGCCGTACCGGCCCTGCCACATCCCAGCCGATCCCGACGACACCGCTCCCCCGACCATTTACCGTTTAGTCCCTAACCGATTATCCGCAGCTCGGCCCCGGTTTCGGCGTCGCGTACGCCGATCGCGCTGACCGGGCAGAGTTCCGCTGCCGCGACGACCAACGCGTCGCCCTCCGGAACCACCTCCTCCACCGGCTCCGACCACCCGTCCACCAACCGGAAGTGGCTGGGCGCGGTGGCCAGACACATCCCCGAGCCGATGCACGAGGAATCGACCTCCACCTTCCACCGTCGACCGGTCATCGCCGCTCCCTCTACCACTCGACGGGCAGTGCCGACGGGCACCGCGCGATCAGGCCGGGCTTCCACGGCACCTCGTCGGCGGGAACCGCCAACCGGAGCCCCGGGAAACGCCCGAGGAGTCCCTCCAGGACGAGTTGGATCTCCAGTCTCGCGATCGACGCGCCGAGACAGTGGTGCGCACCGTGACCGAATCCCAGGTGCGGGTTGTTCGAGCGAGCCAGGTCGATCTCCTCCGGGTTCTCGAAGATCCGCTCGTCCCGGTCCGCCGACGCCCGCTGGAAGACCACGGTCTCGCCGGCCCGAATGGTGACCCCGGCGATCTCCACGTCCTCGACCGCCACCCGGGGGAAGCTGCCCACGGAGCGGAGCGGAATGATCCGCAACATCTCCTCGATGGCACTGGGCACCAGGCGCGGGTCGTCCCGCAGTTGGGCCCAGAGTTCCGGTTGGGCCAACAGCAGGTAGAGCACATTCGCGATCATGCTGAGTGACGTCTCGTGGCCCGCCATCAGGATGCCGATGCCGGTGCGCAGCATCTCCGTCTCGCTCAGCCGGTCCTTCCGCTCGAACGCCTCGAGCAGCGTGGTGACCAGGTCCTCCCTGGGCTCGCGCCGACGCTGGTCGGCGAGTTCACCCAGGTACGCCTCCAGCTCGTTGCGCGACCGCTCGATCTCCTCCGGCGGCGCGCCGCTGGTGGCCACGAAGATGTCGGAGAACTGCCGGAACCGGTCCCGGTCCTCGTAGGAGATGCCGAACAGTTCGCAGATCATGGTCACCGGCACCGGAACGGCGAGGTACTCGACCGCGTCGACCGGGGCGCCGTGCTTCGCCATCGCGTCGAGCTGTTCGTGCACCACCTCCTTGATCCGCGGTGCGAGAGCGTCGATCCGTCGCTTGGTGAACGCGCCCGCGACGACCCGCCTGATCCGGGTGTGCTCGGGCGGATCCATCGAGAGCAGGTTCCCCTTGCGCAGGGGCAGCGGGGTCACCCGGGCGGTTTCCGGCTCGGTCGCCTGCAACGAGCTGAATCGACGGTCGGCGAGGAACTGCTTCAACTCGGTGTAGCCCGTGATCAACCACGCGTCGCCCCCGTAGGGCATGCGGACCCGGGCGATCGGTTCGGTGCGGCGCAGTTCCGCGTAACGGGGGTGGAGATCGAGCTTGTTAACCGGCCCGAAAGGGTAGGTGGGCACTTCCGTGGTGTTTTCGGCCGTCATCGTACCCCTCTAGCAGCAATCAGCGTGATCGACTCGCGTCGACCCCGGCGGGAACGAGGACGAACGCGATTGCCGGTGGCCGGTCAGCGTCGACCAGGTCGCGGGCCGGAGCCTCCGTCCGACCTGCATCCGCACGTCCCCAGGTACGGCAGCAACATACCAGTAACATCGACGACCATCCCAGGTTAACGGCCCTGAGAGCGAGATTGCCGACACACCTGTCCAATCATCGTGAACTATATGTCGCAATGCCGTTAGCAGCGACTTTGACCCATTGTGCCGATGTTTCGGTTGCCTCTGTCGACGATTCGCGGGCATGCTCGACACGTCCGCGACAACGCGGACGTCGACCCGGTTAATCGCGGCGTTACATCTGACTCACCCGGGCCGCGTCGGCCGGCTTGCAGCTCCAGTGACAGGACCGGCTGGGGCAGACGCACAGCGGGCGGGTGTTCAACAGCGCCCGGCCGGTGTCCGCGTCCGTGTCGATCCGGCCCTCGACCCCGAAGACGGTACGGAGGACCTCGGGGGTGAGGGTGTTCTCGGCCGCGCCGGTCGCCACCACCCGCCCCTCCTGGAGCACGACGACCGAGTCCGCGTAGGTCGCCGCGAGATCGAGGCTGTGCAGCGCCGCCACGGTGGTCACCCCGAGACCCCGGACCAGCTCCATCAACTCCAGTTGGTGACGGATGTCGAGGTGGTTGGTCGGCTCGTCGAGCACGAGCAGTTGCGGCTCCTGCGCGAGGGCGCGGGCGAGCAGGACCCGCTGCCGTTCGCCGCCGGACAACTGCCCGACCCGGCGGTGCGCCAGGTCCACCAACCCGGTCTGTTCGAGAGCCTGCTCCACCACCTGCCGGTCGACGCTGCGGAAGCGGTCGAACGTGCCCAGGTGCGGCGAGCGCCCCAGGCAGACCGTCTCGAAGACGGTGAACTCGAATCCGGAGTGCTGCTCCTGGGCCAGCACGCCGGTGCACCGGGCCGCCTCCGCCGCGGTCATCTTCCAGACGTCGCGGCCACCGACCAGCACCGTCCCGGCGTCGGGCCGGTACGCCCGGTAGACCGTGCGCAGCAGGGAACTCTTGCCACTGCCGTTCGGCCCCACGAGCGCGGTGAAGTCACCCGTCCGGGTGGAGAGGCTCACCTCGCTGAGGATCCGCCGGCCGCCCCGCGTCACCGACACCCCGTCGACGGACAGGTCCATCACATCTCCTCTCCGGCCAGGCCCCGGGCCCGCATCACCAGCAGGAAGAACGGCACGCCCAGGAAGGCGGTGAGGATGCCGATCGGCAGTTCCGTCGGCGAGATCAGCATCCGGGCGGCGACGTCCGACCAGATGAGGAAGAGCGCCCCCAGCGTGACGGTCACCGGCAGCATCCGCTGGTGGTCGGCCCCGACCAGCATGCGGGCCAGGTGCGGCACGATCAGACCGACGAACCCGATCCCGCCGGATACGGCGACCACGGTGCCGGTCAGGAGCGTGACCAGGATCAGCAGCTGACGCCGCAGGACGGTGGCGGAGACCCCGAGCGCCGCGCAGGCCTCCTCGCCCAGCACGAGGACGTTCAGCCGGCGGCTGACCAGTATCAGCAGCGCCGTGCCCACCAGCACCACCACCGCGGGAACGACCAGCGACTCCCACCGCGCGCCGGAGAGGCCGCCGAGCAACCAGAAGATGATCTGCTGCTGGACCGCCGCGCTCTCCGACCGGGTCAGCAGGAAGGAGGTCACCCCGCCGAGCAGGTGCGCGCAGGCCACCCCCACGAGTACCAGCCGCAGGGGCAGCAGCCGGCCGTGCTGCCGCGCCAGGGACAGCACCACGGCCATGGCGGCCGCCGCGCCGAGGAAGGCCGCCGTGGGCAGCGTCAGGGCACCCAGTACGGCCAGCCCCGTGGTCAGCACGACCACCGCGCCGACCGACGCGCCCGAGGACAACCCGAGGAGGTACGGGTCGGCGATCGGGTTGCGGACCACGCTCTGCACCACCGCACCGGAGAGCGCGAGGCCCGCGCCGACCACCGCGCCGAGCAGCACCCGGGGGAACCGGATCCGCCAGACGATCAGATCCGACGTCGACGCGCTGTCGCCACCGCCGGTGAGGTGGTGCAGGAGGATCCGGCCCACCTCGTCGGGGGGCACCCGGACCGGCCCGATCCCGGTCGCCGCGACCAGCGACACCAGCAGCAGCACGACCAGTCCGCCGAGCACCACGGCGTACGGCACGCGTTCCGGGCGACGGCTGACCCGCCGCCCGGACGCGGTGCCGGGGACGGCGCGGGTCTCCGCGACGGTCACGGCCGCTCCGTCCAGAGCCCGGCCGCGAGCTGCTCCAGGCCCTCCAGGTTCAGTGGTGTGGGGAAGGAGACCAGGAACTGCGACGTGCCGACGACCCTCCCCTGTCGGACCGCGCTCGTGTTGGCCAGCAGCGGGTTCGCCTTCACCTGCCGCAGCAGTTCCTCGCCCTTCACCTTGGCGAACGGATAGTCACTGATCACCCAGATGACCTGCGGATCCCGCTTGAGCACCTCCTCCGGTGAGACGTCCGCGTGCATCGACGTCACGTCGGTGAAGGCGTTCTGACCCCCCGCCGCCTCGATGAGGGCGTGGGCGATCGTCACCGTGCCCGAGGTCTTCAGCGGCTGCCCGGCCACCGGGTTGTCCTGGAGGATCAGCACCCGCGGCTTGTCCGAGCCCCGTTTCGCGGCCACGGCCTGCTCCCGGGCGCGCAGTTCGCCGATCACCTGCTCGGCCCGCTCCTCCACCTGGAACACCCGGCCGAGCCGGGTGAGGAAGTCGTACGTCGAGGAGAGGCTCGCCGGCCCGCCGTTCTTCTCGTCGCCCAGGCAGGCGGAGAGGCCCTTGGCCTTCATCGTCTCCAGGTCGGCGTCGCTGGGGCTGCCGGGCGCCTGGCCGAAGCTCGAGAAACCGGTCAGCACGAGTTCCGGGGTCGCGGCGGCCACCACCTCGGTGGTCGCCACGGTCCGCCCGAGCACCGGCAGCTTCTCCAACTCGCCGCGGTAGGGCTGCTGGTCGGCGCCGAAGGGGGCGGGGTAACCCGTTCCCACGATCCGGTCGGTCAGTCCGAGCCTCGCCATCGCCTGCGCGGCGTAGCCGTCCACCGTGACCACCCGCCGGGGCGACGCCGGCACGGCCAGGTCCCTGCCCTGACAGTCCTTGATGGTCACCGTGGCGGTCGCCTTGGTGTCGGCGTCCGGGCTGGCGCCGCCGCAACCGGCCAGCACCACCGCGCCGCTCATCATGACGGCCAGCCAGGGGGCGGTCCTCGGGAGCCTGGGCCGCCGGTCGGCACTGGATGGCCGGGACCGACGCGCCTGTCCCGCGTGATGGAAAGGACGGGCTGTCCGCGCAGCTCCGCCGGCCCGCCGCCCTGCCAACATCTCAGTCATGTTCCGTTAGTCGCGCTCCGTACCCGGGAAGTTCCCGACAGTCGGGCGATCAGGATCGGACATACCGGCTTACCCGCTGGTGGTGGGGATATTCAAGAATCTCTCCGTCCCGGTGAACCAAATCCGGTAGTGGAGCGACTACCTTCTGACACACACCCCCCGATGACCGTGTGGATGGAGCTGGAACGTGACGCAGAGCCGGGAGATCACACCTCCGCCGAACGGGCCGGCCGGACCGCGCCAGCGGAACAGCTGGGCGGTGGTGCTCACCGCAGGGCTGATCTCCTTCCTCGTGATGTTGGAGATCAACGTCGTGCACGTGGCGCTGCCGGTCATCCAGCGGGAGTTGGGGACCACCCAGGGGGTGACCCAGTGGGTCGCGGTCGGCTACCTGCTGCCGGCGGTGATCCTGGTGCTGCCCTGTGGACGCTGGCTCGACCAGATCGACCGCAGGACGGCGTACGCCTTCGCGGTCGGCGGCTTCGGGCTCACCAGCCTGGCCGCCGGTCTGGCCCCGGGGATCGAGGCCCTGATCACCGCCCGGGTCCTCCAGGGCGTCTTCGCCTCGTTGATCTTCGCCATGGCGCCCGCCCTGGCGGCCCTCGCGGTCCGCGCCGACACCCAGGGCCGGGCGATGAGCGTCATCGCCACCATGGGACCGCTCGGCGCGATCACCGGCCCGTCGCTCGGCGGGTTCCTGCTCGACTCGATCGGCTGGCGGGCGGCCTTCCTGGTGGTCGTGCCCGTGTGCGCCGTGGTACTACCGATCGGCCTGCGGACGATCCCCGCCACCGGCAAGGCGTTCCGCCTGCCGGACCGGGAGTGGCTGCTGGCCGCCGGACTGATCGCCGTGGCCGTCGGCGCCCTCCTGGGCGGCATCTCGCTGGCCCCCGACCGGGGCCCGGCCTGGCTGCTGCTGGCGCTGCTCGCCGTGCCGGCGCTGCTGGCCTGGCACCGGCTCGGCACCAACCGGCCGGTGCTGGACCTGCTGCGCACGCGGGACATCTCGCTGGCGGCGCTGGCGATCGTGACCGGTTCGCTGGGCTACGCGATGCTGGCCTTCGTCGTGCCGTACTTCCTGCTCCAGGTGCTCGGCACCAGCGCGGCCGTCGCCGGGCTGACGGTGCTGGCCTACCCGCTGGCCATGGCGGTCTTCGCGCCGCTCGGCGGCACCCTGGCGGACCGCTGGGCGCCCGGTCCGGTGGCGCTCGTCGGGGCCCTGCTGGTGGCGACCTCGGTGCTGCTGGTCCAGCCGCTCTCCAGTGACTGGACCCCGATGGACCTCGCCTGGCGGCTGGCGGTGGGCGGGGCCGGCACCGCCCTGTTCGGCGGGCCGGTCCAGGCCATGGCGATGCGGGCCGCCCCGCGTCCACTCGCGGCGACCGCCGCGGGCACCCTCCAGTCCGGGCGGATGCTCGGCTTCACCCTCGGGCCGGCCGTCGCGACGGCCGTGTGGGCCGCTTCCGACCTCTCGGTCTCCGGCATGCGGAACGCCCTGACGACCTCGCTGACCATCGCCACGCTCGCCGCCGTCGTCCTGGGCACGGGGCTGCTGACCGTCCGCCGACCCCGGCCCGCCGCGGCACCCGTCGGCGCCGAACCGATCGAGGTGATGCCCCAGAAGGCTCTGGACTGACCCACCGGCATCTGTCTCCACCGTGGAAGGACGCAACTCAATGGACGTGATCGGGGTCGGCTTCGGCCGGACTGGCACTCTCTCCCTGCGGGCAGCTCTCGTACAGCTCGGCTTCGACCCGTGCTACCACTTCGCCACGCTCTTCGAGCAGCCGGACCAGGCCAAGTACTGGCTGGCCGCAGCGGAGAACGACGTCAACGCCCTGCGGACCGCGCTGGACGGGTACCGGGCGACGGTGGACTGGCCGGGGACCGCATTCTGGCGTGAGCTGGTCCGGGAGTACCCGAACGCCAAGGTCATCCTGAGCACCCGTGACTCCGCCGCCTGGTACGACTCGATGGAGAAGACCATCCTGCGCCTGCTGCTGCGGGGAGAGCAGAGCGCGGCGGTCGCGGCCCAGTTCCCGGGCCAGCCACCCGAGCAGCTCGTCCAGACCGCCACCCTGGTGGGGCACCGGGTCGTCGTGCCCCGCTGCTTCGACGGCCGGGTCGACGACCGCGACCACGTCATCGCCTGCTACGAGCGGCACAACGAGGCGGTCCGCCGCGAGGTGCCGGCCGACCGTCTTCTCGAGTACCGGGTGGGTGAGGGCTGGGATCCGATCTGCCGGTTCCTCGGCGTCGAGGTGCCGGACAGCCCGTACCCGCACCTCAACGAACGACCCGCCGACCGGGGCGGCCCCGTCCGCTGACGGCCGGACCGCAGGATCGGGAACCGGCGGGATCCGCCCGCGCCCGGCACCACCGGCGAACAGCGGCCGGCGGCGGGGCCGTCGCACCGGCTCCGTCGACCGGCGGCACGCCAGGTCGACGCCGGTCACCGGCGCAGGTCGACTGCCCCGGCGGTGACCGGGACCGACGTGGAGGGTCGAAGGTCCTCCCCGGCCGTCCACGTCGGTCCGGATCGCCCGACAGCACGGACTTCGCCCGACGGGCGTCGCGGAGTCTCGGCGGGCAACGCCGGACGTACGGGCCTCGCCCCTTCCGTTCGTCACCACCGGGTTCGCAGGTCTCTCCGGCGGCCGTCCGCGTCGAGCGTCCCGGCCGGACCGTGCCGACCGACCCCAACGGCGACCGCACCACCAGCAGCGTGACCACGCGGGCCGCAACCCCGACTCCGGCCCCGGCCGCCGGCGCGGCTGACGCCACCGGCGCCGGAATCGCTCGACCCGCGCTCCACGCGCCCCGGTAGCCCGCACACCGCACCCCGGACCGGATCGGCTGCGCCGGCCCTCGATGACCGGCCCAGCCCCACACCGACGGTGAACCGGATCGCCGGCCGCCCGCACCGGCACGTCCGCCCCGACCCGCGCCACGCCGAAGGCCCGACAGCGGTCACCCGCCGTCGCCCGGCGACACCCACGCGATGTCCGACTGAATAATGGCGAGACTTTCCGACACTGCCTACATATTTCTTATATCGACATAATTCATTTTATGTCGGGCAGTCGTTGATGACCTACAAAAGGTTCCCTGGCTCATCTTCAACCATGGGAACATCGGACACTACAGACGCCGCCCCCCGACGCCCCACGCGGGACCGCGAGCGACCCGGGCCAAAACTGCGGCAACACCGGGCGGAAAACGCCAGCAAATCCCATCAAGGGCGACATCCTCCGTGCAACGTTACCGAACGAACATTCGATTTAGGCGTTGATGTGAAAATTCTGTCACCCCATTCAAGGTCATTAAGTGAGTGATTTACTGGTGATGGAGCGTTACATTCCCTTGGGGGATGACTTCGCCTGACAGATGGATCAACGGTTCGGTGCAAGCCACCCCAGCTATCGACTTGCGCCGATACCAAAGGAGAGCGGATGCACAAAGTCAAGCGGCGGACTTCGCACAGCCACGACCTCCGGTCAGGGCGACGTCCACCGCACGGGGGCAGCACTCCGAACGGACGGTACGCGGTCGGAGCGACGGCAGGGGTGGGCCATTTATCGGCCCCGGCCGGGATCGCCTGTCCGACCGGTTCGACGCGACGACACCTCTTCCGGCCCCGTCACAGCGGCGCCCGGATCGAGGCCAGAGCCGCAGTTCAGGGCGCTTGACGGCCGAGGGCGGCCGGGGGTCGAACGCCGTCCTGCCAGTCGACGCGACCTCCGTAGCACCAGCCTGCCCAGCAGGCGTTTCCCGGTCCTGAACCGAGAAGACAGGCATGGGACACGCAAGGCTCCGTCATGTCGACATCACGGAGAAACGATTTCGCCGATTCGGACCGATCGCAGTCGGCGCCGCCCGCGACATCGGCTGCGCGGGCGCACCGAACGACGGTCGTCCGCGCCGACAGTTCCTTCCTGGAGACACTGATGACCTCAGAAAAGCCCTATCCGCTCTACGGGCCGGAGTTCAAGCGCTGCCCGTACACCACTTACCAGGAGCTACGCGACAAAGGCGAGGTCCACCCCGTCGAGTTTCCGAGCGGGGTGACCGGCTGGCTCGTCACCGGCTACGACGCGGCGGTGCGTACTCTGACCGACCCACGGCTCGGCAAGAACCACGACCTGGGCAACGACGCCTGGCGCGAGTTGGCTGCGATCATGCCGGAGCCGCAGCACTCGCAACTCCAGGTCCACCTGCTGCACCAGGATCCCCCGAAGCACACGTTCATGCGGCGGCTCGTCGCCGAGGCGCTCGTACCCCGACGGCTCGAAGCGCTCCGGCCGCAGTTCCAGGCCATGGCCGAGGAACTCCTCGACGACCTGGCACCGGTGGGGCACGGCGACCTGGCCGAGAGCTTCAGCGCCAAGTTCCCGTTCCTGGTGCTGAGCACGGTGATCGGTCTGCCGCCGCACCTGGCACGCCGGTTCCGGCGCGAGTGGTGCCGGGTGGTCCAGCCGGTGGGTCCCCGGTCGCCGCACCGCGCCCACTACATCGGCCTCCTGCACGGCCTCCAGGCCTACATCGCCGAGGTGGAGGCGGACCGGCGGGCCGACCCCGGCGACGACCTGCTCTCCAAGCTGGTCGAGGCGAACGGCGACGGCCGGCTGAGCGACGAGGAACTCTCGTCAATGATCTTCCAACTCCTGGTCGCCGGGCAGGAGCCGATGACCAACCAGATCAACACCGCGATGGTGGCCCTGCTGACGCACCCGGAGGCGCTGGAACGACTCGCCGCCGACCCGGCACTGCTGCCCCGCGCCGCCGAGGAGCTGATGCGATACGACAGTGCCTTCGAGCTGACCACCTGGCGGTTCTTCGCGGAGGACAGCGAGCTGTCCGGCACCCGGATCCCCGCCGGTGACTCGGTCATCGTGTCCCTCGCCGCCGCCAACCGGGATCCGGCCCGCTTCGACCGGGCGGACGAACTCGACCTCGACCGCTCGCCGAACCCGCACATCGCCTTCGGGCACGGCATCCACTTCTGCCCCGGCGCCGGTCTGGCGCGTACCGAACTCCAGATCGCGCTGGAGACGATCCTCCGACGCCTGCCGCACCTGAAGCTCGCCGCGGACCCCGACGAGTTGGGGTGGATCCCGGCCGTCCTCGGCCGGGGCGTCGAGCGCCTACCGGTCACCTTCACCGCGACTCCCTGACCCGTCCACCAACCATCCCACGCGGCCGACGCCGTCGGCCGTGCGCGAGCGCGCGCTCCTCCGAGCCACCGGGCCATCCACGCCCGGTCACCGACGACCGCGGGCTCGGACCCTCCCCTTCCATAGCGTGATGTCAGCTGGGAGAAGACCATGCCAAGCTCCACCCGTTCCGTACCGCAGGACCACACCAGCGCCGAGTTGATCTCGAACGTCATCCTGCGGTTCCTCCTGCCGCACCGCCGGTCCGAGGCGGGCGAGCACGAGCACACCGACTGCTTCGCCGAGCAACTCAGCGCCATCCGGCACTTCGTCGACCGGCAGGAGCCCATCCTGTTCACCCTGCCGGCCTTCCCCTGCAAGTCCCCGAACCGGCGCAAGGTCCTCGGTCACCTGCCGGACATGGGCGAGCTGCTCTCCCTACAGTTCCTCAACCAGCTCTGCGACCAGGTCGCCAAGGTGCACACCCCCGGGGCGCGGATGCTGCTCTGCTCCGACGGGCACGTCTTCGGCGACCTGATCCGGGTGCCGGACGACCACATCACCGAGTACGGCGACGAGATCCAGGCGATGGTCGAGCGGCACGGACTGTCCCACATCGAGGCCTTCAGCCTCCAGGACGTCTACGCGGGCCACGACTACGACGGCAAGCGCAAGTTGCTGACCGAGCAGTACGCCCAGTCGCTGGAGAGCCTGCGGGACGAGGTCCGCTCCGACGACAAGACGCTGAGCCTCTACCGGGGGATCACCCGGTTCCTGGTCGAGGACGTGAGCGAGTGGCACGACAGCAAGGCCGCGCTCCAGCGGGACTGCCGGCAGCGGGCGTACGGCGTGATCCAGCGCAGTCGCGCCTGGGGCGACCTGATCGCCGACCACTACCCGGTGTCGGTCCGGCTCTCCATCCACCCGCAGCCCTGCGGGGCGGCGAAGTTCGGCATCCGGCTGCTGGAGATCCGGGACATGTGGCTGACCCCCTGGCACTCGGTGGCGATGCTGCAGACCGACGGCCGGTTCGCGCTGATGCCCCGGGCCGAGGCCGAGAAGATCGGCAAACTGGTGTACCGGGAGGGACGGCCGAGCCACTACGTGGTTGACTCCTCCGAGTGACCACTGTGGAACCGGGCCCGTGGGGCGACGACCGCCCGCTGGTCGAACGCTACCGGACGATGCTGTTCGACCTGGACGGCGTGGTCTACCGCGGTGCCGCCGCGGTGGACCACGCCCCACCGGCGCTCGCCGACCTGGCTCGGCACGGACGGGAACGGATCTTCGTCACCAACAACCCGTCCCGGACGCCCGCCGAGGTGGCCGCCCTGCTGAACCGGCTCGGCGTGCCGGTTCCGGCCGAGTCGGTGGTCACCTCGGCGCAGGTCGCGGCGGCGATGGCGGCGGCCACCGTGCCGGCCGGATCCCGGGTGCTCGCGGTGGGCGGGGAGGCCGTGCTGACCGCGCTGCGCGAGGAGTCGCTGGTCCCGGTCCGCTCGGCCGCCGACGATCCGGCGGCGGTGGTCCAGGGTTCGGCCCCGGAGGTGGACTGGCGGCAGCTGGCCGAGGCGTCCTACGCCGTCGCCCGGGGCCTGCCCTGGATCGCGACGAACATGGACCTCGCGGTGCCCCGCGAGGGCGGCATGGCACCGGGCAACGGCGCCCTCGTGCACGCGGTGACGTTGGCCACCGGGCGGGTGCCGCTGGTCGCCGGCAAGCCGGAGCCGGCGATCTTCGGCTACGCCTCCCGACGAGGGCCGGGTCCGCACGTGATGGTCGGCGACGGCCTGGCCACCGACGTCGAGGGTGCCCACCGCAGCGGCCTGGACAGCGTGCTCGTGCTCACCGGGGTCACCACCGTCGACCACCTGCTCGACGCGCCGCCCCCGCACCGGCCGACCCACGTCGTGACCGACCTGCGCGGTCTCTTCCGGGCGCCGCCGCCGCCGGTTCGGGGCGGGCAGGACCGGTACGACTGCGGCCCCTGGCGCACCCGGCGGGAGGGCGACGAGATCGTCCTGACGGGTGGGCCGGGGGACCCCGTCGACGCCGTCCGGGTGCTGTGCCACGCGGTCTGGACCGCCCGGGACGAGGGGCGTCCCGCGGTCGTCGCGGCCGGCTCGCGGGACCTGCTGCGGCCCCGGCTCCGGGAGAGCCTGCGAACGTGATCCCGACTCGTGATGGAACCGGACGGGCACGAGGAACGACTCCTGATCGTATGGCCTGAGTAGAGGAGTTCCGAATGTCCCGATGGTCCGGCCCGGCCGGCCTGGTGATCCGACAGGTGGGAGCGGCGGCGGCTGCCGTTGCGGTCGTACTGGCGGTCACCGCGACCCCGGCGAACGCGCACGCCCGCCTGGCGAGCGTGTCCCCCGCCAAGGACTCCACCATCTCGACTCCGGTGGAGACGGTGGAGTTCACCTTCGACGACCGTGTCCGGGACGAGTTCGTCACGATCGTGGTGGCCGGACCGCAGGGGCGGTCCTACCTGCGGGGCGAGGTGGAGGTCGACCAGTTCCGGCTGCGCCAGCCGGTCTACCCGACCGGTTCGGGCTCGTACCGGGTCGCCTGGCGGGTGGTCGGCTCCGACGGGCACCCGGTGCAGGGCGAGTTCCGCTTCCAGGTGGCCCTGCCGCCCGGTCAGGAGCCCACGGAGCTGCCCCCGGCCGAGGCGGAGGAGGGCTCCACCACGCGCTCCGGCACGCCCTGGGTCCTGGTGGCCGGCGGCGGGCTCGTGCTGCTGGCGGCCGGCGTGGTCCTGGCCTCGCGGACCCGCATGCCCCGGCGGCTGACCAGGAAGCTGCCCAGGTGACCCGGATCGAGCCGCGCCCGGCCGACCCGCCGGTCGCCGTCCGGCGCCGCTCCGGCGTCCCCCGTCTCGTCGTCGCGACGGCGGCCGTCGGGTCCGTGGTCCTCGCCCTCGCGCTGTGGTACGGCGGTGGCACCGACCGCGAGCAGATCCTCGGTCTGCCCGACGGCGGCGCGTTCACCGCCTGGGCGCTGCCGGTCGCCCGGACGCTGAGCTACGTCGGGGCGGTCCTGACCGTCGGCTGGACGGTCGCCGCGGCGTTCCTGCTACCCGGGCTGGACCGGCTGGTCGGTCCGGTCGGGTACCGGCTGCTCCGCCGGGCGTCCTGGGCGGCGGCGCTCTGGCTGGTGGCGACCGTGGTCGCGCTGCCGCTCACCGCCTCCAGCCTGCTGGGCAACCCGGTCGACCAGGTCACCGCGGTCACCGTGCTCAGCCTCGCCATGTCGGTGTCGCAGGGGCAGGGCCTGGTCGTCGCGACGGTCATGATCGTCGTGGTGTTCGCCGCGACCCGGTGGGTCATCACCCGCACCGGTGTCGCGGTCACCGCCCTGCTGGCCGTGGCGGCGACCCTCCCGGTGGTGCTGACCGGCCACTCGGCCGGCTCCGGCAACCACGCGATCGCGGTCAGCAGCGTCGGGGTCCACACGGCGGCGGCGGCCCTCTGGGTCGGTGGCCTGGCCGCGCTGCTCACCCTCCCCGGCGACCGTGACCTGCCCCTGGCGGCCCAGCGCTACAGCACGATGGCGCTCTGGTGCTTCGTCCTGATGGGGCTGAGCGGGATCGCCAACACCGCGATCCGGCTGTACCAGCCGGACGAGTTGTGGAGCACCCGGTACGGCACGCTGGTGCTGGTCAAGAGCGTCGTGCTGGTGGCACTGGGTGCCTTCGGGGCGGCGCACCGGCGGCGTACCCTGCCCCGGCTCGCCGCCGGCGGGGCGTGGGCGTTCCGGCGGCTCGCCGCGGTCGAGGTCCTGGTGCTCGCCGGGATCGTGGCCGTCGGGGTGGCCATGTCCCGGGCCCCCTCGCCGGTCACCGTCGATCCGGTGGAGCCGGACGTCTACACCGAACTCCTCGGCTTTCCGCTGCCCGCCGCGCCGACCGTGGCCCGGCTGCTGGGCCAACCGGTCCCGGACGCCTACTTCCTGCTCATCGCCGTGATCGGCGGGGGCCTGTACCTCGCCGGGGTCCGCCGGCTGCGGCGTGCCGGCCGGGTCTGGCCGCCGGCCCGTACGCTCTGCTTCCTCGCCGGCATGCTGGTGCTGGTCGGGGTGACCTGTCTGGGCTTCGCCCGGTACGCGGCGGTGACCCACGCCCACCACATCGGACAGCACGTGGCGCTGCTGGTGGTCGTCCCCCTGCTGGTCTGCGCCGGGGCACCGGGCGCCCTGGCCGGCGCGACGCTGCGTTCCGGCCCGACGTCCGAGCTGCCCGGCGCCCTCGAGTGGTGGGAGACGCTGCGCCGAAGTGGCCCCGCCCGAGCCCTGGGGCACCCGGTCACCGCGGTGGTCGCCTTCGTGGCCTGCCTCTACCTGCCCTACTTCGCCCCCGTGCTGAGCTGGTTGATGCAGCGGCACGTCGGGCACCTGGGCATGCTCACCGCCTTCCTGCTCGCCGGCGGGGCGGTCGCCACGGTGCTGCGCCACCGTCCCCGTCGGGTCGGCGCCGCCGTCCTGGCGGCCACCACGGCGGCGCTGCTCCTCTTCGCCCACCTGGTACGGCGCAGCGACCGGTTGCGGTCGACCGAGTGGTTCGACCTGGTCCGGACGGACTGGGCACCGGCCCCGGCCGTCGACCACCGCTACGCGGCCTGGACCGCGCTGGTGGCGGCGGTGGTGCTGGCCTCGGGCGGCCTCGCCCTGCTCTGGCGGTACTCCGACCGGGCGACCGGAGCGGACCGGGCCGCGCGAACCGGCGGCGACCCGTACGTGGTGCCGAGCGTCGACGCCGCCCAGCCGGTGCCGGTCGGCCACGACGGTGCCCGTGCGGGTGGCCCGGACGAACGGCGGGAATGAGCGCACCGGCTTCCCGTCGCAGCGCGGGCGCGTCCTGCGACGGGAAGCCGGGAGCGGGGTGGGGCGGTGCCGGTCAGCCCGGCTTGACGGCGGTGTAGACGCCGTAGTGCATGACGTCCTTGTCGTACGCCTGCTTCATCAGCGGGACGGAGTTGAGAAAGCGGAAGATGTCCGCGCCCTTGGCCCGCACCAGCTTCCACACGTACGACGGGTCGCGCATCAGGGGCTTGACGATGTCGGCCGAGAGCGCCCAGGTGGCCTTGACGTTGTCCGTCCAGTCGGCGGTCCGCACGTCGGCGTAGCCCAGCTCGCCACAGAGCCGGGCGTAGTGCTCCAGCGGCAGCACGTGCGAGATGGCGAAGTCCCGGTAGAGCCGGCGCAGCAGCTTGACCTCCTTCGGGTCGAGCCGGTCGTCGCGGCTGGTCCAGGTGGCCACCACGAGCCGGCCGCCCGGCTTGAGGATGCGCAGGTTCTCCGCGAGGTAGGCCCGCTTGTCCGGCATCAGCTCGCAGCTCTCCATCGACCAGACCACGTCGAAGGTGTCGTCCGGGTAGTCGGTGTGCATGGCGTCGAGCACCCGGAACGACGTCCGGTCGCCGACGCCGGCCGCTGCCGCCTTCTCGGTGGCCCGTTTGACCTGCTCGTGGCTGAGGGTGATGCCCTCGACGGTGCAGCCGAGGTCGGCGGCGAGCATCACCGCGGACGCGCCGATGCCGCAGCCCGAGTCGAGTACCCGCGCACCCTGCGGGATGCCGCCGAACCGCATCAGCTCCTGGGTGGTCCGCCGTTGCGCGACGTCCCGCGACACGTTCGGCGCGTCGAGGTCCCAGTAGCCGTGGTGGATGTGCTCGCCCCACAGGTCCTCGTAGAGGTCGACGAGCTTGTCGTAGTGGTCGCGCACGGCCCGGTGCAGGTCCTCGACCGAGCCCTCCTGGCTCATGCCGGTGTCGGTGGTCTGGGTGCTCACGTGGCGCTCTCCTTATGGCGAAGGGGGTGGGTCAGGCGCTGGGAACCAGGCGGGCGGCGGAGCCCCGGCCGGCGAAGTCGGTGACCTGGCCGACCAGGATCGTCAGCCGACGCATCAGTCGGGCGTCGGCGCGGATCCCCGCGTCCACGTCCTCGAGGGCGGCCAGCTCGATCGAGTTGACGCCGACCGCCATCGGCGTGACCCAGCCCCGCAGGGACGTCACGGTGGTGCGCAGCGCGGCGACCGCGGTCGAGGCGCCGTGCTCGCTCCAGCCCACGGCGACCGAGCCGACCACCTTCCCGTCGAGGTAGGCCGGCCGGTCGGCGGCCAGGTCCTCCAGGTGGTCCAGGGCGTTCTTGAGCAGGCCGGACATGCCGCCGTGATAGGTCGGCGACACGACGATCAGGCCGTCGGCCCGGCGCACCGCCGCCAGCAGTGTGGCGGCGGCCGGCCGGCGGTGCGGGGTCCCGGGCTGGTAGAGCGGCAGGTCCAGGTCCGCCGCGGTGAGCACCGTGCAGCGGGCACCGCGGCCGGCGGCGAGGTCGGCGCAGGCGTGCAGCACCCGCTCGCTCACCGACCCCGGCCGCAGCGAGCCGCCGAGCAGTGCCAGCTCCACCGCGGTCACGGAACGGGCCCGGCGGCCACCATCGCGGCCACCTGGGGGCGCTGGAGCTTCCCGCTGGAGGTCTTGGGCAGGGTACGGGGAGCGACCACGAGCACCTTCCCGGGGCGTACCCCGGTCAGGTCGCTGACCGCGCGCTCGACGGCCCGGACGGTCTCGGCGGCCCGCTCCGGATCCCGGTGGGCCCGGCTCTCCACCACCAGGACCATCCGTTCGGTGCCGCTGCGCGCATCCGGTACGCCGACCGCCACCGCACCGCCCGCGCGCACCCCGTCCACGCTCTCCGCGGCCCGCTCGAAGGTCTGCGGCTGGTAGTTCCGCCCGGCCAGGATGATCAGGTCCTTGCTCCGGCCGGTGACGTAGAGCTCCCCGTCGAGCAGGAAACCGAGGTCCCCGGTGTCCAGCCAGCCGTCGCGCAGTTCGAGCAGCGGGTCGGCGGGGCCGTTGAGGTAACCGGTCATCATCGACTCGCTGGCCACCAGCACCCGACCGACGTGCCGGTCGGGCAGGTCCACGTGATTCGCGTCGGCGACCCGGACCTTGGTGCCCGGCACCGGGATGCCGGAGGAGACGTAGTGGTGGGTGTCCTCCTCGGACTCCGGCGCCAGCGCCCGGCCCTGGGTGGCCATCGCGGTCCGGGAGACCGCCTCGCTCCGGGGCGGGGTGCCGACCGGCGAGAAGGTCGCGGCGAGCCCGAGTTCGGCCATCCCGTAGCAGGGACGCAGGTGTTCCGGGCGGAAGCCGAGCGGCGCGGTCACCGCCAGGAAGTCGCGCAGCGTGCCCGCGTCGACCACCTCCGCCCCGTTGAACGCCGCCCGCCAGCAGCTCAGGTCCACCCCGGTCAGGTCGACCTTGCGGGCCACCGCCGCGACCAGCCGGTACGCGAAGTTCGGCGCGGGCGAGAGGGTGGCCCGGTACCGGTGGATCAGCCGCAGCCAGCGGTCCGGCCGGGTGCCGAAGGCCAGCGGGCGGATCAGCACCGACGGCAGGGAGAGCAGGAACGGCGTCATCGTCGCGCCCACCATGCCCATGTCGTGATGCAGCGGCAGCCAGCTCGCCATCACGTCGTCGGCGTAGAACGGCCCGCCGAGGCCGATCGCGGAGGCCGCCGCCAGCACCGCGCGGTGGCTGAGCACGATGCCCTTCGCCGCCGAGGTGGTGCCGGAGGTGAACTGGATGAAGGCGGGCTCCTCCGGTCCGGCCTCCAGCACCGGCTCGGCGACCGTCCCGGCGCCGAACGGCGGGCTGATCACCGCGACGTCCAGGCCGGCCAGCGCCTCGACGGTGGCCTCGCGCAGCTCCTCGTCGCAGACCAGCACCTCCGGCCGGGCGACCGCGACGATGTGCCGGACCCGGTCCAGCCAGAGCTGCTTGCGGCCGGCGCTGAGCGGCGGCTCCAGCACGGCCGGGACGGCACCGAGCAGTTCCGCCCCGAACAACCCGGCCAGCAGCGGGGCCGAGGTGTCCAGGCAGAGGCAGACGTGACCGCCCCGGCGCAGCCCGGCCGCGGCCAGGGCCGCCCCGGCGGCGTGCGCCCGGTCGAGCATCCCGGCCACCGTGATCCGCTGGTCGGCCTCGGGCTCGTCCGGCAGGTAGTAGGCGACCGCGTCGGGTTGCCGGCGCGCCCGTTCCACGAGCGCGCCGGCCACCGTACCGGCCGGGGTGAGCCGGGCGATCCCGACGGCGGGGTCGTGGGTGTAACCCCGCCGGTCGGGGTGGATCGCGAGGTCGGGGCCTGTGCCGCTGTCGATGCTCATGAGGGGCTCCGATGGGGTGGCGAACGATCAGGGAATGACGAACGGGAAGTCGTTGCGGCCCATCTCCCGGGCCGAGTCGATCACCGCGTCGCAGATGGCGTCCACGTCGGCGTCGGAGTGCGCGTCGCCGGTGTAGAACATCGGCATGCTCAGCGTGTAGACGCCGCGCTTGCGCAGCATCAGGGTGAGCACGGCCGGGCCGAGCGGGTTGGCCGCCGCACCGAACTCCCGGTAGGTGTCGTAGGAGTCCCGGGCGGTGAAGCCGAAGGTGCCGGCGAAGGCGCCGAAACCGAGCAGCCGCAGCGGGATGCCGGTCTCGGCGCGGAAGTCCGCCAGCCGGGACTGCACCCGGGCCACCTTGGCCTCGGTCCGCTCGTAGAAGGCCGGTCCGGCGTCGCGGAGCATGCTCAGCGAGGCGTACGACGCGGCGATCGACAGGTGGTTGCCGGA
Organism: Micromonospora sp. NPDC023956; assembly: GCF_040639195.1. NCBI lineage: Bacteria > Bacillati > Actinomycetota > Actinomycetes > Micromonosporales > Micromonosporaceae > Micromonospora > Micromonospora sp. NPDC023956. Next base: position 50,376 of record NZ_JBEZZN010000004.1, on the reverse strand, counting down.
GTGGGTGTTCACCACGAAGGTCTTGCTGCCGATGTCGGTCAGCGGCATGCCCGAGGTGTGCGCCGCCTCCAGCAGCTCGGCCTTGCCGCCGATGGCCGCCAGCGGCAGGCCGAGACCGGAGACGACCTTGCCGTAGCAGTGCAGGTCGGCGGGGATGTCGAACTGGCCGGCGGCACCCGCGGTGCCGAACCGGAAGCCGGTGAGCACCTCGTCGAGGATGAACGGGACGCCGAGGTCCTGGCAGCGGTGCGCGACCTCGCGCAGCTCCGGGATGGTCTGGTCGGTGAACGGCCAGGACTGGCAGGCGGCGTCGGCGATGACGCAGGCCAGATCGTCGGCGTACTTCTCGACCAGCTTGCTGGCGGCGGCGGCGTCGTGCGGCAGGATCAGCATCTCCAGCTGCGGCACGCCGGTGAAGGCGGTGAGCGGCTCGATGCCGTCCGGGCCGACCTCCGGGAACGGGTTCACCTTCGGGTGACCGTGGGCGAAGAACGAGGTGTTGTGCGCGGCCACGTCGCCGGTGCCGTGCCAGCAGCCCTCGAACTTGGCGACCAGGCGCTTGCCGGTGTACGCCCGGGCCAGCCGGGTGGCGATGGTGATGGCGTCGGTGCCGGAGTTCAGCAGGGCGAACTTCTCGCAGTGCGGGATGAGTTCCTTGAGCAACTCGCCGAGCTTGCCCTCCAGCGGGTTGAGGTAGCCGTTGCCGGTGCTCCGCAGCGCCTGTTCCCGCACGAACTCGACCACCTGGGGCGGGTTGTGGCCGAACAGCGACTGCCCGCCGAAGCCGAGGTGCGAGTCGATGTAGGTGTTGCCGTCCACGTCGGTGAGCCGGCTGCCCTGGGCCTCGGCGACGCCGAGCGGGAACATCGGCGCGTGGAAGGGCAGGAACACGTGGTTGGTGACCACGTGTTCCCGCACCTCCTCGGCCAACGCCATGGAGTTCTGCTGCCGCTCCGTCAGCTCGGCGAAGAGGTCACCCACCCAGGGCTGGGACATGACATCGGCGAGGATCTCGGCCGGGGTACGGGTGTCGGGGGTGGTGTCGGCGATCGTCATTGGCGTTGGCCCATCCGTGTTTCGGGTATTTGAGTGGTCAGGCCGGGAGCACGAACGGGAAGCCGTGCTTGTCCAGTTCCCGGGCCGAGTCGAGGACGGCGGCGAGGAGTTCCTCCACGTCCGCGTCGCTGTGCGCGTCGCCGGTGAAGAACATCGGCAGGCTGAGGGTGTAGATGCCGCGACGGCGCAGCATCAGGGTCAGCATGAACAGGCCGATCGGGTTGACCGCGCCGGCGAACTCCCGGTAGTCGTCGTACGACTCACCGGCGACGAAGCCGAACGAGCCGATGAAGTCGCCGAAGCCGAGCAGCCGCAGCGGGATGCCGGTCTCGGTACGGAACTCGGCGAGCCGGTTCTGCACCGTGGCGACCTTGGCCCGGGTGCGCTCGTAGTAGGCCGGGCCGGCGTCGCGGAGCATGCCCAGCGAGGCGAACGAGGCGGCCAGCGAGAGGTGGTTGCCGGCGTGCGTGGTCTGCACGCAGGTCTTGCGGCCCAGGTCGGTCAGGGGCAGACCGGTGGTCTGCATGTTGTCGATGATGTCGGCACGACCGGCCACGATGGACAGCGGCAGGCCGAGGCCGGTCACCACCTTGCCGTAGCAGTACAGGTCGGCCGGGATGTCGAAGTGACCGGCGGCGCCGGAGAGACCGTAGCGGAAGCCGGTGAGCACCTCGTCGAGGACGAACGGCACCCGCAGGGTCTTGCAGCGCTCCGCGACCGCCTTGATCAGCGGGACGGTGTGCTCGGCGTACGGGAACGACGAGGAGACCGCCTCGCCGAGCACGCAGGCCAGCTCGTCCCGGTGCTTCTCGATCAGGGCCAGCGCGGCGGCGGTGTCGTTGGGCAGGATGAGCAGCTCGGTCCGGTCCGCCGGGGCGACGCCGGTGAGGGCGGGCATCGGGGCGATGCCGTCGGCGGTCACCTCCGGGAAGGGCTGCGTCGGGTGGCCGTGGTACCAGAAGGCGGTGTTGTGCGCGGCCAGGTCGTGCACGCCGTGCAGGGCACCCTCGAACTTGGCCACCAGCCGGCGGCCGGTGTGCGCCCGGCAGAGCCGGATCGCCGCGTTGGTGGCGTCGGTGCCGGAGTTCAGGAAGGCGAACTTCTGGCAGTGCGGCAGCATGTCCTCGAGCAGATCGACCAGTTGCAGCTCGGTGAGGTTGAGGTAGCCGTTGCCGGTGGAGCGGCCGAGGTGCTCCCGGACGTGCTCGACCACGGTCGACGGGTTGTGCCCGAACAGCGCCTGCGCGCCGAAGCCCAGGTGCGAGTCGAGGTAGGTGTTGCCGTCGATGTCGGTGATCCGGCTCCCGGCCGCCTCGGCGACGACCAGCGGGAACTGCGGCGCGTGGAACGGCCAGAAGACGTGGTTGGACGCGGCGCGCTCCCGGACCTGGCCGGAGACCTCGATCGACTGGCGCTGACGCTCCCCGATCTCGGTGAACATGTCGATCACCCAGGACTGGGTGAGCAGGTCGGCGACCAGGTTCTCGGTCGGGTTGGGGGTGGCCATGGGCCGACTCCGTTTCTCGGGTTTCTCGGGTGGGCTGGCGGGATCGGAAGCGGACCGGGCCCTCAGAAGCGGACCAGGGCGGACTCCATGGTCAGGCCGGGCCCGAAGGCCATCAGGACGCCGTACTCCCCCGGCTTCGGGCGGGAGGTGCGCAGGATGTGGTCGAGGATCAGCAGGACCGTCGGCGAGGAGCAGTTGCCCCAGGAGTTGAGGATCTCCAGCGACGGGCGCAGCGCCGCGACCGGCAGTTCCAGCCGTGCACCCACGAAGTCGATGATCTTCGGACCACCGGGGTGGATGCCCCAGTGCGTGAGGTCGCCGACGGCGAGGCCGTGCGGCTCCAGGAGCCGGCCGACGAAGGGCCGGATCGTCTCGGCGAGGTAGACCGGCACGTACGGCGAGAGCGTCATCCGGAACGCGTCGTCCATGACCTTCCAGGTCATCGCCGCCGAGGTCTCCGGGTGGGTCTCGGTGTGCGTACCCAGGACCACCGGCCCCTCCACCGCGTCGACGTCACCCGGCACCGACTCCAGCAGCAGGGTGGCGGCGGCGTCGCCGAACAGGCCGGTGACCACGACCTGCTCCTTGGTCGCCTCGGGACGCAGGTGCACCGAGCAGACCTCGGCGCAGGTGACCAGGGCGAGTTCGTCGGGGCGGCCGGCGAGCGAGTCCAGGGCGACCTTCAGCCCGTTGAAGGCCGCGTAGCAGCCCATGTGGCCGACGAAGGTCCGGCGCAGGTTCTTGCGCAGGCCGAACTCCTTGGCCAGCAGCATCTCCGGGGTCGGGCCGGCGTAGCCGGTGCAGCTGACGAAGGTGTAGCTGCCCACCCGGTCGGTGGCCACGTCGTCGAGCACCCCGCCGACGGTCTGCCGCCCCATCGCCAGGACGCCCTGTTCCCAGGCCTCCATCCGGGCCTGCATGCCGGGCCAGCCGTCGCCGTAGTGCTCCTTCGGCGGCCAGAGCATCCGGCGCTGGTTGACCTGGGTGCTCATGAAGAGCTTCTCGGCGTCCGGGACGTCGGCGTAGAGGTCCTTGTAGAAGGTGTCGAACATCTCCCGCTGGGAGATGGCCGGCCCGGCCTGCGCGGTGCGCAGGCCGACGATCCGCGCCGGCCGGGTCGGCTCTGTCGCGGTGATCATCCGGACACGCTCCCGGACTCGACCGCCTCCCGGATCGCCTTCACGAAGCCACCGGTGACCTCGTCGCTCTCCTTCTGGGCGAACGGCTCGATCAACACGACCACCACCCGCGCCACGTCGACGGAGGCCTCGGACCGGGTGTCGATCTCCAGCACCTGCTCGTCGGGCGTCGGGCCGTCGGTGATCCGGAACGTGCCCCAGGAGCGGAAGTTGGACTCGCCCACCGGCTCCCAGGTGATCGCGTCCGGGTCGGAGGTGTCGAACCGGGCGGTGTACTCCGGGGTGAACCGGACGACCCCGTTGGAGACCTCGGCGAGCCGGTAGTGGTACAGGTCGTCACCGACCTGGGTCAGCTCCTCCACGCCCGGCATCAGCCGGCCGGTGCCGACGACGTCGAGCATCACCTTGCGCAGTTCCTCGCGGCTGGTGCGGATCACCGCGTCGCGCTTGGTCTTGGTCCTGATCCAAACCATGTGTCAGCTCTCCTGGGACTTGACGGCCTGGCCGATGTAGCTCACGGCGGTGGACGGGGTGAGGTGGAAGGGACCGACCGCCCGGCCGCGCAGCGTGGCGGGGACGAGCTTGTGCGGTGGCGCCACGGGTTCGAGGCCCTTGGTCTCGGTGAGGGTCAGGCCGTGCCGGGCGAAGACCGCGCGCAGTTCGTCCGGGCGGATGAACATCTTCCAGTTGTGCGTACCCGGGTAGATGATCTTGAGGATCTTCTCGGAGAGCACGATCGCCTTCAGGTAGCTGGCCACCGTGCGGTTGATCGTGTCGAACACGACGATGCCGCCGGGACGCAGCACCCGGGCGATCTCGGCCACCGCGCCGGGCAGGTCGTGCAGGTGCTCCAGCACGTCCGAGATGACCACCAGGTCGACCGCGCCGTCGGCCTTCGGCAGCTCGTACGCCGAGCCGACCTGGTAGTCGACGGTCACGCCGCTCGCCGTGGCGTGCCGCCGGGCGGTCTCGATCGAACCGGCGGAGAGGTCGACGCCGGTGACCTGGTATCCCAGCGCGGCCATCCGCTCGGAGACCAGGCCGCCGCCGCAGCCGATGTCGAGCACCCGCACCCGCGCGCGGTCCTCGCCGAACGCGTGCCGGGCGGTCGCGTCGAAGTAGGCCACCCGGGCCGGGTTCATGTCGTGCAGGGCGCGCAGTGGGCCGCTCGCGTCCCACCAGGAGTCGCCGACCTCGTGGTAGTACTCGTTGTCGATCGCGACGGCGTCCGGGTCGAGCGCGGCCAGGTGCCGGTCGTTGCCCGCCATCACACCCACCTCGGGGTCTGGGCCGGGTCGATGCCGAAGGCGGCCTTGCCGACCAGTTCCCGGGCGAGCGCTGCGGAGACCGGGGGCGCGGTGGCCTTCAGGTCGTGCCAGAGCTGGCCGATCCGGGCCGCCGCGTCGGCGTCGACCAGGTCGTAGGCGGCGGAGACCACGGCCTCGGCCTCACCGGCCACGAACAGCCCGGCGGTGCACGCCTCGGCGAGCGCGGCGTCGTCGTCCCCGACGGCCCGGCCGGCCTGCCGCTCGAGCAACGCGGCCATGGTGTCCAGCGACCCGCGCATCCGGGCCACCGCGAACTGCGGGCCGGGCAGGCGGGCCACGTCGCCGAGCTGGCGCACCCGCTCGACCGCGACCGCGTACGCCCGTTCGGCCAGGCCGAGCTGGACGGCCGCGTGGTGCAGCACCGCCTCGGCCCGCCCGGCGGCCAGCGCCGCGCCGAGGGCGAAGGCGGTCGCCCCACACCCCGCCGCGACGGTACGCAGCACCTGCCGCCGCCCCGCGCCGTCGCCGTCGGCGGCGCTGATCACCCCGGCCGCATCCAGCGCGGCCAGGTTCTCGGCGACCAGGTCACCGGCGTCCACCCGGCCGGTCCGGCGCTTCTCGAAGTCCGCTGCCAGGTCGGCGGCCACGCCCGTTCCCGCGCTCGACATCGTGGTCCCCCCGTTGGTCGTCGTGGTCATCCGGCTCACCCGACCCAGCGCGGCTCGGCGAAGATCGGCACGTCCAGGGCCAACTTGCCGGCCCACTCCAGGACGACGTCGGTGGCCGGCGGTACGAGCAGGCCGGCGACCACGTCCCGGTACATCCGCTGGAGCGGGTCGCTGGAGGCCAGGCCGGAACCGCCCTGCACCTGCATGCCGAGGGTGACCACCTCGTGGGCGAGCCGGGTGACGGTGGTCTTCATGACGCTCATGTCGATGTAGTGCCGCAGCGGGTCCACGTCGTCGTGCTCGGCGTGGATCGCGGCCTCCAGGTGGGCCCGCGCGGCGGCGACCTTGGCGGCCATCTCGGCGACCTTGAACTGGATGCCGGGCAGGTGCGCGTTCGGCTTGCCGATCACGCTGATCACCCGCTGCTGCTGGGTCCGGACCACGTGGTCGAGGGCCGCGCGGGCGATGCCGACGAAGCAGGAGGCGAAGCTGCACCAGGCCCAGTGGACGCCCATCATGAACAGCATCGGCAGGTTGCCGCGCTCCCCCACCATCCACTTCTCGTCGATGAAGAGGTCCTCCAGGGCGAGCGAATGGCTGCCCGTGGCGCGCATGCCGGCGGCGTCCCACTCGGCGGTCACCCGGACCCCCTTGTCCGGCTTGGGGATCAGGAAGGCCATCGGCTGCGGCAGGCCACGGTCGTCGATGGTGGCGGCGGAGAGGAAGAGGTGCGTCGCGCCCGGGAAACCGGTGAAGAAGCCCTTCCGGCCGTTGAGGACGTAGCCGCCCTCGGCCTCCTCGGCGCGCGTGGTCGGGTGCCACCAGTTGCCGCCGACCCCGGGCTCGCTGAAGCCGCCGGAGATCACCGCGCCGTCGAGCACCGCCCGGCAGGCCCACTCGGCGCTCGGACCGCCGAGGCGGGCGATCATGGCGAGGCCGTGCACGTGCATGTTGACCGCGAAGGCCGTCGACGCGCAGCCACCGGCGAGGACCTGCTGCGCCTCGCAGAGCTCGGCCAGGCTGGCGCCGGCACCGCCGAACTCCGGCGGTACGGTCATCGCGGTGTAGCCGCTGCGGACCAGCTCGGCCATGTTCTCGAACGGGAAGCTGAGGTCGCGGTCGTGCTCCGCCGCGTTCTCGGCGAACGTCGGCGCCAGCTCGTGAGCGAGGGCCACGTAGTCGGTGCGGGTGGCGGCTGCCGTGCTCATCGCTTCTCCTCCCCGGCGGCGCCGGAGCCCGCCAGCAGTTCCGCCATCGACCCGACGCTGTCCACCTCGGAGGACATCGCGTCCTCCAGCCAGCGCAGCAGGTCGAAGTCCGGATGCGTGTCGCGGATACGGGCGGCCAGCTCGACCAGGTCCAGCGAGTCGAAGCCGAGGTCCCGGGTGATCGACGACTCCGGCCGGATCTCCTCGGGACGCAGGGACGGCTTCACGGCGACCAGGTCGTCGACGAGCGTCCGCACATGTTCATCGAGGCCGATCATCGTCCCTCCCCGCCAAAAGTGATAAGGTCGCAGCGAAGCTGCTGAATCCCACAAAGTCTTCCGAGCACGTGGGTATCTCCGATCCGTGACAAAAAGGACGCCTTCGGAGGTGGACGCGGCGACGGTCGGAGCGCCCTGAGGCGACACACGCCCGGGGTTGGCGACCTCGGCCGTGCTGGCTCCGCAACGGGGTTGAATGCTTGGACGGGCCACTCGTGAATCACTCAAGGCTCACTCGAGGATCCCTCAACGATCACTCAGGGTGCATGACAGGCGAGTAGCGCTACACGTAGCGTAGCTACCTGTAGATCACTCCAGCGATCCTCGAGTCCGGCACGAGTCAGCCACGAGATCCTGCGGGACGGCGATCGGGTGGATCGGTCGCCCTGTCCAGCGCGAGCAGGGAGCACAACGTCCGTGAACGCCGTCGTCCGGTTCTCCATAGCCCGTCCGAAAACCGTCATCGCGATCTGGATCGTGCTCGCCGCGATCTGCGTGCCCCTGATGATCGCGCTCACCGGGGCGCTGAAGGCCGGGGGCTTCGACAATCCCCGGGGTGAGGCCGCCGCCGGGCAGAAGGTCATCGAGCGCACCTTCGACGAGGCCCCGGAAAGCCTCCAGGTCGTGTTGACCAAGCCGGACGGGGACGTCACCGCCGAACTGGCCGAGGCGACCCGGGTGGCCGAGGCGACCCCGCACGTGGCCTCGGTGCAGGACTACCGGCAGGACCCGGAGTGGCTCTCGCCGGACAAGCACACCACCTTCCTCCAGCTCGGGTTCCGCGTCGACAAGTCCACGATCCAGCACGAGATCGACGGACTGCGCGAGCGGATGACCGGGGCGATGCGGGACCGGGGTGTCCAGGTGCACGTCACCGGCGCGCAGGCCCTCGACTACGACCTCAGCGTGCAGTCCGAGAAGGACGCCATCACCGCCGAGATGATCGCCTTCCCGCTGCTGATCGTCGTCCTGCTGGTGGTGTTCCGGTCGGTCGGGGCGATGCTGCTGCCGATCGTGCTGGCCGGTCTCGCGCTGGTGGTCGCCTCCGCGATCGGCTACCTGATCACCTTCGCGACGGACCTCTCCACCCTCTACACCAACGCGGTCTCACTGATCGGCATCGCCGTCGCGGTCGACTACTCGCTCTTCATCATCAAGCGGTACCGGGACGAGCTGGTCGCGGGCGACACGTACGTCCCGGCGCTGCGCACCGCGATGCGGACCGCCGGACACGCGGTGCTCTTCAGCGGCCTGGCCGTGGTGGTGGCCCTGCTCGCCCTCTTCATCCCCCGGATCATGGTGTTCAGCAGCATGGCCATCGCGGGCGTGGTGGTCACCCTGGTCGCCCTGGCCATGTCGATGACCCTGCTCCCGGCCGCGCTGACGGTGATGGGCCGGCGGATCAACTGGCTGTCGCTCAAGCCGCGCTCCTCGCGGACCGCGCAGGGCGGCCCCGGCCTGCTCACCCGGCTCCAGCGTCGGCCCGCGCTGACCCTGGCCGTCCTGGTGGCGATCTTCGGGGTGATGGCCTGGCCGATGACCGACATCCGACTCCAGTCGCCGGTGGCCAGTGCGACCATCCTGCCCGAGGACGCCGACTCCCGGCAGGGCATCGAGCGGCTCCAGGCCGCGCTGGAGTTCCGCAACCTCTTCCCGGTGCAGGTCGTGGTGAGCGCGCCGGAGAGCACGTCGCCGGCCACGCTCCTCGACGCCGTACGCGCGGTCACCGACACGGTCCGGGAACAGCCGAAGATCGACACGGTCACCGACGTGACCAGCATCGGGCTCCCCGCCGACGCGGTCACCGCCGCGGTGAGCGGCCAGTCCGCGGCGCTGCCGCCCGAGGCCAAGGCCGGCTTCGACCAGCTCTGGGGTGCCGACGGCGACCGTCTGGTCAGCCGGGTCGTGGTGATCCCCGGTGCCGACCCGGACAGCGACGCCGCCCACGACCTGATCCACGACCTGCGCGACGAACTGCCGGGCGCCGTCCCGGACGGGGTGCGGGTCCAGGTGACCGGAGCGACCGCCACCGGCGTCGACTTCGACGAGGTTCTGATCAATACCCTGCCGGCCATCCTCATCGCGGTCGCGCTGATCACCATCGCCCTGCTGGCCCGCGCGTTCCGCTCGTGGCTGCTGCCGCTGCTGGCGCTGGCACTCAACGCGCTGGTGGTCGCGGCCAGCCTCGGCCTGCTCACCGCGATCAGCCAGAACTGGCTCGGCCAGCGGATCGACAGCACCACCCCGGCCCTGGTCTTCGCCATCATGTTCGGGCTGAGCATGGACTACATGGTCATCATGATCTCGCGGATGCGGGAGCACTTCGTCGAGCACGGCGACCATCACGGGGCGGTCACCAACGGGCTGCGCGACACCGCCGGACTGGTCAACGGCGCCGCCCTGATCATGGTGGCGGTCTTCGCCTCCTTCCTGGTGGCGAAGGTCAGCGTGGTCCAGCAGCTCGGCCTGGGCCTGGGCATCGCGGTCGCCCTCGACGCCGTGGTCATCCGCCTGCTGGTGATGCCGGCCGCACTGAACCTGATCGGCCCGCGCGTCTGGGGCCGCGCCGCGCAACGCACCACCGGCGGCCAACGCACCACCGCCCCGGAGCCGGTGCCCGCCGCCTGACCGGCCCCGATCGCCAATCCGTTTTCGCCGAAACTGCGGTATCGCGCCGAGCTGATACCGCGGTTTCGGCGAATCTGCGAGAGCGGGACGGGAGCCGGGATGATCAGTCGCCTTCGCCCAGGGCGGCGACCGGGCTGACCCGGGCGGCGCGGCGGGCCGGCAGCAGACCGGCCAGGGCCGTCGCCGCCGCCAGTACCAGCACCACGAGCGCGAGCCGCCCGGCCGGGAACTCGACCGGCACGTTCCCGCCGAGCGCGGCCATCGTCAACCACGCGTACGGCAGCGCCAGCCCCAGGCCGATCACCGCGCCGAGCAGCCCGTACAGGCCGGCCTCCACGGTCAGCATGGCCCGGAGCCGGTTCCGGGACATCCCGACGGCCCGCAGCAGTCCGGACTCCCGGATGCGTTCCACTACCGACAGCGCGGTGGTGGTGCCGACGCCGACGACGGAGACGATCACGGTCAGCCCGAGCAGCGCGAGCATCACGCCGAAGATCTGGGTGAGGTCACCGCCGACGTCCTCGCGGACGTCGGCGAGCACCTGGACCGTCACCCCACCGGCGCCGAGGGTGCGCAGCGTCTTCAGCGCCGCCGTCCGGTCGTCCTCCCCGTCGGTGACCAGGTCGGCCAGCAGACCGGTGGGCTGTGCCGGCACGCCGAGCCGGTCCAGGTCGGTCGGGTGCAGCAGGACACCCGCGTCGACCGGGGTGTTGTCCAGGGTGGCCGCCAGGCGCAGCTCGACCGCCCGGCCGCCCCGGGTCAGCGTGAGGGTCTCCCCCGGCCGCACCCCGACCGCCTCGGCGTAGTAGGAGAGCAGCACCACCCGTCCCGGGCCCAGGTCGTCCAGGGAGCCGCTGACCGCACCGAAGTCCTCCCAGGTGGAGAGCTGGCGCAGGTCGAGGTCGGCGGCGATCATCTCCTCGACCTGCCCGCCGGCCACGGTCACCCCGGACACGCCCCGGTACGGCACCACCGTGGTCAGGTTCTGCTCCGCGCGGACCCGCTCGACAAACCCGCCCGGGAGGAGCCCGTTCCCGTCCGGACTCGCCGTGACCTGGAGGTCGCCCGGGGCCATCCCGGCCAGTTCCCGCTTCGACAGCGCGCTGAGCGAGGCACTGCCCACCAGCGCCCCGGCGATCAGGGTGACGCCGAGAGCGACGACCACGCTCACTGCGGCGGCCCGGCGCGGCGCTCCACCGACGCCCCCGACGGCCAGCCGGCCGACCGGGCCGAGCCGGCGCAGTGGCCACCCGACCGTGGCCAGCACCGGCCGGACCAGCACCGGCCCGAGCGCCACCAGGGCCCCGTACGCCAGGGTGCCGGAGGCGACGATCAGGAGCAGCAGCCGCGTCGGGTCGTGTCCATCCGATCCCGGGCCGGGCAGCTGGCGGAGCACCGCCAGGAACATCGACGCCGCGCCGACGACGCCGAGGATCCCCACCGCCGCACGCAGCCGGTTGATCCCGCCCTGCGCGGCGGTGGTGCTGGCCGTCCGCAGTGCCTCCAGCGGCGCGACCCGGGCCGCGGTGATCGCCGGGGCGGTCACCGCGAGGACGGCGACCAGCACGGTGCCGAGCACCACGGCGACCGCCGCGCCGACCGGACGGCCCGGGGTGGCCACCTCGCGGCCGAGGCCGCGCAGCACCAGCGGGAGCGCGTACCCCACACCGGCGGCGGCCAGCACCCCGGTCGCGCCGGCGACCAGTCCGGTGAGCGCCCCCTCGGCGGCCAGTGCGCGGAACAGGTGGGACCGGTCGGCACCGACCGCCCGGAGCAGGGCGAGCTGCCGCATCCGCTGGGCGAAGACGATCCGGAACGTGGAGGTGGCGACCAGGGTGGCGGCGACGACCGCCGTCGCCACGAACATCGCGATCACCGCGAAGAGGTCCCGCACCCGCTCGCTGACCGCTTCGGCCTCGGCGAACCGGGCCTCCTCGCCCGAGCTGAGCAGCGGCGTGCCGCTCCCCTCCCCGGTACCGACGAGGGCCCGGTCCAGGGCGGCGCGGACGGCGTCCGGGTCGGCGTCGGAGGCGAACCGCACCTCCACCTGCATCAGGCTGTCGTGCCCGGCCAGCCGGGAGACCTCACTGTCCCGGCTGTACGCCAGCCCGTCGGTGTCGTCCGGCACCGCCAGCACGCCGGTGACGGTGAGCGTGACCGGCTGCTCCGCGACCCCGGTGGAGACCCGCACCGTCGCGCCGACCGGCAGGTCGAGCCGGTCCGCGGTACGCTCGCTGACCGCGATCTCGCCCGGTGCGTCCGGGTACCCGCCCCGGAGCACCCGGACCGTGGCGAGCGGGCCGGTGCCGGGGTCGGCCAGCAGCGAGATCCCGGTGCCCGGCTGACCGTCGATCTCGGCGTACACGTCGACCCGGCCGACCGCCTCGGCGACGCCGGGGACCCGCCGTGCCGCGTCGAGTGCCCGGGTGGTGGCGTCGCTCTCCATGCCGGCTCCGATGACGACGTCCGCCGCCTCCGGAGTACCGCTGAGACTGGACAGCACGGTCCGTTCGGCGATCTCCTCGGCCAGGACGGTGCCGAAGACGACGAAGGCCGCGATGATCATGGCCAGCCCCATCAACAGCAACCGGGCCGGACGGCGGGTGGCGGCGCGGAGCTGGGTGCGGAGCACGGTGTTCCGACGGCTCATCGGGCGACCGCCAGGTCGTGCAGGGCCTCGTTGATCGTCGTACGGTCGGGCCGGTCCAGGTCACCGGCGATCCGGCCGTCGGCGAGCAGCACCACCCGGTCGGCGTGCCCGGCGGCGGCCGGATCGTGGGTGACCATGACCACGGTCTGCCCGAGGGTCCGCACACAGGTGCGCAGGAAGGTGAGCACCTCGGCCCCGGAGCGGGAGTCCAGGTTGCCGGTGGGCTCGTCGGCGAAGACCACCTCCGGGCGGGAGACCAGGGCGCGGGCCAGCGCGACCCGCTGCTGCTGGCCGCCGGAGAGTTCACTCGGCCGGTGCGTCAGCCGGTCGCCGAGCCCGAGCACCTCCACCAGGTGGTCGAGCAGTTCCCGGTCGACGGGCCGGCCGGCCAGGTCCAGCGGCAGCGTGATGTTCTGGGCCGCGGTCAACTGGGGCAGCAGGTTGAACGACTGGAAGACGAAACCGATCCGCTCCCGGCGGACCCGGGTGAGCACCCTGTCCCGTTGCCGGGTCAGGTCGGTGCCGCCGAGCAGCACCTGCCCCGAGGTGGCCGTGTCCAACCCGGCCAGGCAGTGCATCAGGGTGGACTTCCCCGACCCGGACGGCCCCATGATCGCGGTGAACCGGGCGCGGCCGAAGCCCACCGACACCCCGTCGAGGGCACGTACCGCCGTGTCGCCCCTGCCGTACACCTTGACCACGTCGACGGCCGCGACGGCGGCCGTCTGGGTGGGGTCTGCTGTCATGCTTCCTCCCGCGCTGGTGTTCCGAACAGGCACCAGCATCACCACGCGCCAGCGGACGCACATCTGTCCCCGGACGGGACCTGGGCCGGCCGGGTCCGACTTTCGGCAGATCCGGGCCGGGCCGGGCGGCGGCTACCGTGGTCACGCGATGATGAGACGGCAGCACGCCTGGTGGCGACGGGCCGGTCAGGCGGTGGCCCTGGCCGGGATGGCCCTGCTCGGCCTGGCCGACGTGCTGTACGGCGGGATCTTCGTGGTCGGCGGCGACGCGGGGCTGCTGATCGCCCTCTGGCACGTCGCCCTGGCCGTGGCCACCGCCGCGGTGTGGCTGCCGGCCCACCGGCAGGGGTCCCGACCACTCGTGGTCGCCGCCACGGTGGTGGTCCTCTGCTCGCTGACCACCACGGCCGGTCGGTTCGTCGTGACGGAGCATCCCGACCTGCTGGCCCGCTGGGGGTCGCGCCCCGGCCAGGGCTTCTGGGGCCTCGCCGAGTCGGCCGGCCTGCTCGGCATGATCTTCGTGCTGGCCCGCCGGGCCGCGCCGGTCCCGGCGCTGGTGCTGGTCGCCGCCACCGGACTGGCCGTGTCGGTGCTACCGCTACGGCTCGGCCTGGGCGGCGTCTACCAGCTCATCGGCATGACTCAGGCGCTGGTCGCGGCGGGCAGCGCCACCGCCGGCATGTACTTCCGGATGGCCGCCAGCGCCCAGGACCGGCAGCTCGCCACAGTACGCGCCGAGCAGCGCGCCGAGTTCGCCCGCGACCTGCACGACTTCATCGCCCACCACGTCACCGGGATCGTGGTGCAGGCCCAGGGCGCCCGGTACGTCGCCGAGCGAGACCCGCAGCGGGCGGTGGCCGCCCTGGAGCAGATCGAACGGGCCGGCGCGGAGACCATGACCGCGATGCGGCGGATGGTGGGGGTGCTGCGCGGGCAGGACGCCACCCCGGACGCGCCGCTCGCCCCGCTGGCCGGCCTGGCCGAGCTGCCGGAGCTGGTCGGGAACTTCTCCGCCGCCGGCCCGGTCGGGGTGCACCTGCACACCGAGGGCCGGCTCGACGACCTGCCGGTCGAGGTGACCTCGTCGGTGTACCGGGTGGTGATGGAGGCGCTGACCAACGTCCGGCAGCACGCCACCGGGGCCCGGCGGGCGGACGTGCGGATCACCCGTACGCCGGACTGGTTGCTGGTGCGGGTGACCGACGACGGGGCCGGGCAGCGTGCCGGACGGCCCCGGGACCGGCAGGGTTTCGGCCTGGCCGGGCTGACCGAGCGGGTCAGCGCCCTCGGGGGCCGGTTGACCGCCGGACCGGGCGTCGACGGAGGATGGAGCGTGGACATGACGCTTCCGGTGGACGGGAGGGACAGCCGGTGATCCGGGTGCTGGTCGCCGACGACCAGGCCATGGTCCGGACCGGGTTCGGCATGATCATCGACGCCCAGCCGGACATGACGCTGGTCGGCGAGGCCGCCGACGGGGTGGAGGCGGTCGAGCTGGCCCGCCGGCTCCGCCCCGACGTCGCCCTGCTGGACATCCGGATGCCCCGGATGGACGGGCTGGAGGCGCTCCGACTGCTCGCCGGCCCCGGAGTCGCCGACCCGGTCCGGGTGGTCGTGGTGACCACCTTCGACCTCGACGAGTACGTGCACCAGGCGCTGCGCAACGGCGCGTGCGGGTTCCTGTTGAAGGACTCCGGTCCGGCGCTGCTGGTCGAGGCGCTGCGCGCGGCCGTCTCCGGGGACGCCCTGATCAGCCCGTCGGTCACGGTGCGGTTGCTGGCGCACCTGAACCCGCCGGCCGCGCCCCGCCCCGGCGAGACCAGCCTCTCCCCCCGGGAGCTGGAGGTGGTGAAGCTGGTGGCGCGGGGCGCGACGAACGCCGAGATCGCCGCCCGGCTCTTCATCACCGTCGGCACGGTCAAGACCCACCTGGGCAGCGTGCAGACCAAGCTGAACACCCGCAACCGGGTGGAGATCGCCGCCTGGGCCTGGGAACGCCGGCTGGTCGGCTGACCCGCCCCGGCCGGCGGCCGACCTCTGTCGGCCGCTACCAGCCGGTGCCGGCCGCCACCAGCCGACGTCGGCCGGTGACGACCGCTGTCACCGGTGTCGGCCGGGTGGTGGAGGGCCCTGACAACGGTCCGGTCGCCGGCACCGCCCGGCCTGGCTAGCCTGGGCAAATGTGGATGTTGCCCCGGACGGCGGTAACCGTGGCGCTCGCCCTGGGCGCGCTCCTGCTCGTGCCACCTGCGCCCGGGGCAGCGGAGACCGTCCGTCCGAGCGGTGCGGACCAGCCGGCCCGGCTCGGCACGGTCGGCCCGCCCGGGCCGACGCCGGCACTGGTCGCGCTCCCCGGCCCGCTGACCGACCGGCCGTTCCGGCTCGCCGACGAACTCACCGACGAGGCCGAGGTGCTGGGGTCGCGGCGCGGAGAAGCCCAGGCGGCACTGACCGGCCTGCGCCGGGACGGCGAGGTGCAGCTTTTCGTCGTCTTCGTCCACACCTTCAGCGGTCGTGACGCCCGAGCCTGGGCCGACGACACCGCCGGCCGGAGCGGTCTCGGTGACCGGGACGCCCTGCTCGCCGTCGCCACCCGCGACCGGGCGTACGCGTACTCCGTTCCGCAGAACTTTCCGCTGACCGACGCGCAGCTCGCCGAGGTGGCCCGGGTGGCCATCGAGCCGGCGTTGAGCGAGAACGACTGGGCGGGGGCGGTGGTCGGTGCCGCCGACGGCTTCCGCGCGGCGCTCGCCGGGCAGCCAGTCCCCCGGCCCGGGATCACCCCCGGTACGCCGGACACCCGCAGCACCGGTGAGGTGGTCTCCTCGGTCGCCTGGGTGGCCGCACCGATCCTGCTGGCCCTCGCGGTGATCGGCGGGTTCGTCGGGTGGCGTCGGTCCCAGCGCAGGCGGGCGGAACGGGCGGCCCGGGAACGGGAACGGGCCCGCACCGAGCAGGTGTCCGTACGGGCCAACACCCTGCTGGTGGAGTTGGACAACGAACTGCGGGCCAGCGAACAGGAACTGGCGTTGGCCGTCGGCGAGTACGGCGAGGCGGCGGCCGCCGCCTTCACGGCGGCCGTGGCCGCAGCTCGGCAGGACGTCGCCGAGGCGTTCCGGTTGCGGCTCAGCGTCGACGAGCCCGGACTCGACGACCGGACGCGGCAGGCCCGCCTCGAGGAGATCATCAGCCGCTGCGAGGCGGCGGACCAGCGGCTCGACGCCGAGTCGGAGCCCTTCGACCGGCTCCGCGCCATCGAACCCCGGGTCGCGGAACTGGTGCCGGCGTTGCGGGACCGGCAGGCGGCCACCGGGAAGCGCCTGGAGCCCGTCGAGTCCGCCCTCCAGCAGCTCCGGACCCGGTACAGCGCCGAGGCCCTGGCCGAGGTGACCGCCAACCCGCAGCTCGCCCGGGAGCGACTGGAGTTCGCGGCCACCATGATCACCGACGCCGACGAGGCGGTGCGCGCCGACGCCCGGCCGCGGGCCGCCGTCGCCGTCCGCTCGGCCGAGGAGGCACTCGGCCAGGTCGACCTGCTGCTCGACGCCGTGGCGCAGGCCGCCGAGGATCTTCGGGCCGCCCGTACCGCCGCCGATGCCCTCCTCGTCGAGATCGACGGCGAACTCGTCCAGGGTCGGACGGCGCTCGCCGGGCCGTCCGCCGGGAACACCGCGTTGGCCGTCGCCGTCGACGAGGGCGAACGGGTGGTGGCCGCCGTCCGGGCCGACTTCTCCGCGCCGACCACCGACCCGCGCGCCGCCCTGCGGCGGCTCGAGGCGGCGGACGAGGCACTGGACAACGCGTTGGCGACGTCGGTGGAGGAGGCGCAGCGGGCAGCGCGGGCACGGGCGATGCTCGGCCAGGCCATCGGGTTCGCCCAGGCCGAGATCCAGACCGCGAGCCGGTACGTGGCCACCCGCCGTGGTGCGGTGGGTGACCATGCCCGCGCCCAGCTCACCGAGGCGACCCGGCAGCTGGACCAGGCGCACGCGCTGGCCGGCCCGGACCCGGTGACCGCGCTGGCGGCGGCCCACCAGGCGGCGCGGCTGGCCAGCGAGGCCGGCCGGTCCGCCCGCTCCGACGTCGACGGCTGGCCGGGCGGCGGCTACGGCGGTCACGGGGGACGTTCCCAGGGCACCGAGGCGCTGCTCGGCGCGGTGCTCGGCGGCATCCTGGCCGGCGGGATGGGCGGCGGAGGAGGCGGCTGGGGCGGCGGTTTCGGCGGCAGCGACAGCCGGACCCGGCGCGGTGGGGGCGGCGGCTTCGGTGGAGGTGGTGGCTTCGGCGGCGGGGGCGGCCGACGCGGCGGGGGCGGCCGACGCGGCGGGGGCGGCCGGTTCTGACGACCGGGGCTGTACCGCCAGCGGGCCGCTTCTTCCCGGGCCCTCGGCACTCGCTGTAGCACAGGAAGCTGCCGTAGCGGGTCGACTCGCACGGGGATGCCCCGCACCCGAATTCGCGAACTGCGATCAAAGCCAACCCCGTCCCGGCTTTACGTCAGTGTGACGTAAAGTCTACGGTGGCATCCACGGCAGGTGTTCACCGGTACGCGTCGGCAGCCGCGCACGACGACTCGCCCGGTGGCCCCGTCCGGACCGTCAGGGCCGAGAGCGCGGACGGGCCCCGGCAGCGGAACCGGCGGTGCCGAACCGCGCCCCGCCCCGACCAACGGTCGCCCCCATCGACGAGTGAAGCGAGGAACGTGCATGAACGACCGTCCGGTGGTGATCCTCACCGCTCTCAACCTGGAGTACGAAGCGGTCCGCGAGACGCTGTCCGACCTGCGCGTGCACCGGCACACCGCCGGCACCCGCTTCGAGATCGGACAGCTCGCGGGCGGGCGGTGCCGGGTGGTCCTGGGCCTCGTGGGCAAGGGCAACCACCCCGCCGCCGTCCTGGCCGAACGGGCCATCGCCGCGTTCCGGCCCAAGGCGGTGCTCTTCGTCGGGGTCGCCGGGGGCCTCCGCCCGAGCATCGCCCTCGGCGACGTGGTGGTCGCCACCCACGTCTACGCCTACCACGGCGGCACCAGCCAGGACGACGGCCTCAAGGCCCGGCCCCGGGTCTGGGAGATCGCCCACGGGCCGGACCAGATCGCCCGGCACCTCGACCGGACGAGGACCTGGCAGCGCCGGCTGCCCGCCGACGCGGTCCCGCCCCGGGTGCACTTCGGACCCATCGCCGCCGGCGAGGTGGTGCAGGACTCCAGCATCTCCGAGCAGGCCCGCTGGGTGCGGCAGCACTACAACGACGCGTTGGCCATCGAGATGGAGGCGGCGGGGGTGGCCCAGGCCGCCCACCTGAACAACGCTCTTCCGGTCGTCGTGGTCCGGGGCGTCAGCGACCGGGCCGACGGCACCAAGGCGGCGACCGACGGCATCCGATGGCAGCCCCGGGCCGTGGCCAACGCGGTCGCGTTCGCCACCGCGCTGGCCGAGGAACTCACGTACGACACCGACACCGACCAGCCCGGCACGAAGGGAAGCACAGCGATGCATGGCGACAGCGTCAGCAACATCGCGACCGGCAACGCGCGGGTCGGGTTCCAGGCGGGTCACATCTACGGCACCGTCCAGATGGGCGGTGCCGACCGGCAGCAGCCGACCGACCTGGCCACCGAGATCGCCGCCCTCCGTGGCCACCTGAAGGAGGCCCGTCTGGTCGGCAGTATCGACGAGGCCACGTACACGGCCGCCGAGGTCGAACTCGACGCTGCCACCCGGTCCATGGAGGAGGGCGCGCCCGGTCGGAGCGGCCTGATGATCGCGCTGAAGCGGCTACGGGGCCTGGTGGACGACGTGACGGAACTGGCGGCTCGGCTTGCCGCTGTCATCGCACTGGCCCGGGAGCTGTCGTGACCGTCACCTCCAAGCCGGTGATCAATATTGCAGACGGCTCCGCGAACGTCGGCTTCCAGGCCCACACCGTGCACGAGGTGTCCTTCTACCAGGTCGCGGCGACCGATCCACCGGAGCGAAAGTACGAGACGGGCGTACGCTGCCTCGCCGGCGGTACCCCGACCCGCGCCCGGAAGCTGTTCGAGGACGCCCTCGCCGGCGGGTGCACAACGAGCAAGGTCCGCTTCCACTGGTTTCTCGCCCTGCTCAGCAACCGGAGCCTGCGTGACATGTCGCCGGAGGACACCGCCCGGCTACGCGCCGCCCGGCGACAGACGGTGATCGACGACGACGAGTGGGCCGATGGGCTACGAGTCATCCACCGCCTGATAGACGCGGTGGGATCGACCGACCCTGATCACGGCCCCCTCTTCAAGGATCTGGGCGAACTTCCTCCCGAGCAGCACGAGAAGATCGTCAGGCATCTCGACCTGGTGCTCGACGGTGAGCTTCAGGACCATCTGTGGCGGCTGGAGGTCGAGCGGGTGAAGGAGGGACGCAGGGCCGGCAACCGCGAGCGGCGGGTGTGGAAGTTCTTCCAGCCCACGCCGGCCGGACCACGGGCACGTCCACCCACGCCGATCTCGACCAGGCTCGCCGACCGGATACGAGCCGGCGCCGCCACTGCCGTGTTCGCGTCAGCCACGGTCCATCTCGG
Organism: Micromonospora sp. NPDC023956; assembly: GCF_040639195.1. Lineage (NCBI taxonomy): Bacteria > Bacillati > Actinomycetota > Actinomycetes > Micromonosporales > Micromonosporaceae > Micromonospora > Micromonospora sp. NPDC023956. The sequence continues at coordinate 30,673 of NZ_JBEZZN010000004.1, read as the reverse complement.
TTGGCTCCTCGTCGAGCGGGGGGCCCTCGGTGCGCTCCTCGCCTATCTCGTCAGCACTGCCGCTGGGTACGTCGTGGCGGTCCGGGGCACCGAGTGGCGGTTCCGGGTGAAACGACTACGCATCCGGGAACGGGAACACCGGATCGTCCGGCAACGAGACGTCTCCACCACCGACGAAGGCTTCGCCGGGCAGATCACTCTTCAGTTTCGACAGTACTTCGGCCGGTACGTCCCTGAGGGGGAGAACCGCGACGCGTGGTTGCAGCGGACATCCGGGATTCGGCGCCACCTCCGTGACGAGGTCGTCGAGATCTATCGGGAGAAGGAGGTCGACGCGAAGCAGGTGGCGTGGCTGATCCGACACCTGGCCAGTGACGCGAAGCAACGCTGGCAGAACGGGCTCCTGCTGGCGTACCGATTCGAGTTGCGCACCCCGACGACCACCAAGCTCGCCGTCGTCCTCGGCCTGATCGCCATGGGCGTCTTCGCGATGTGGGCCGTCGTGGCCGCGGTGGCGCAGGCTCCGACAGCCGGAGCGGCCACCGTCGCCCTGCTCCTGCCGAGTGGAGTGCTGGCCGCACGGGGGTGGCTGACCATCGCCCTGGAACGCCGTCGTCACGACGCCGACCGTGTCGAGTACGAAGACCGGTTGGCTGCCCGACGAGCGGCATACTGGCGGTGGTGCGCCAAGCTCGCGGACAAGCCGGACGACGCCGAGGTGGCCACGTGGTTGGAGTGCGATCGCAAGCTCCTCATGGACGCGGCGATGCGGCACTACCGACTGAAAGCCAGTGACGTGATCGCTCACGCGTTTCTTGAGGCCCCGGCGATGTCCAACCGGAAGCGAGCCCGGGTCCGCCACGGTCCCCTGCGGTACTCGCGGTACCGGATCCTGGTGTTCCTGCTGACCCGGGACGGTGTCCGTCAGGCCAGCGCCGACCTCGACTTCGAGAAAGCGGTCTTCAGTCGACACGAGCGGATGAACTACCGCTTCGAGGCGGTGGCAGCCGTGCATGTCACCGCCTCGGACGACGGGCACCCCCGCATCTTCGAGTTGACGCTGGTCAACGGTCATCCGATCAACGTGCGGGTGTCGGAGGAGAAGGCCGACGGGCCACGGCCGGGAGAGGACCCGCGCATCCTGTCCACCGTGGCGATCGAGGCGTCTGGCCTGCACCGGGCCCTGCACGTCCTGGAGGGGGTTGCCGCTGAGGGCAAAGAGTGGATCAACCGGCAGATCGCACTGAGCTACGCGGAGGCCGCCACGATGGCTGGCGCGACGTCGAACCCCCCGGGTCACCCGGCGGCCTGATTCCCCCGGAAACAGCGGGACCCCCGGCCTACCCAAGCCGGGGGTCCCAGGTTTCCGCCCACTTCGCACGTCGAACGCGTTTAAAGCCGTGGGTCAGTTTGAATGTCGTCGCCTCTACCATTGGGCTACCGCGCCACGAAGAGAGGCGCGGGTAGGATTCGAACCTACACTGCACGAGCCCAATCCACGGCTGCTCCATCCGACGATCGGCGGTAATGCTGAGTCTGGAGCGAGAGTCTGAGATTCACCGGACGGTCTGCCTCTACCAATTGGGCCACCCCGGCCAGTATGCCGGGGGCAGGAGTCGAACCTGCACTGGAACACGTCCCGCTCAGTCTGACGTTCAGTCTCAACTTGTCGCGCTCACGCGCGTCCTTCCGCGCTCCCACGGAAGGAGTCTTCGAGGCTACCCGAACAGGTAGCCGAACACCCGCTCACCAGCCTTCTGGTCCTCCACCTCGGTCATGTTGGCCTGCTCGCGGGCGAACTTCACCGCCTGCTGGAGCTTCGCCACCCGCTCCCGCAGCTCCTTGACCCGGGTGGCGGGCAGGGCACCGGAGAGCTTGACCGTGGTCCAGTAGCCGACCGGGATGTCCTCGGTGTAGACCTCGACCTGGGCCGGGTGCTTCTCGGTCGCCTCGGCCTTGACGTGGTTGCGCATGACCTTGCGGCTGCGCACCGTCTTCACCGGGTCCGAGGCGTACGCCCCGGCGGCGTCGTTGAACGTCCAGGTCTCGGCCGGGTCCAGCACGGGCAGCTTGTCGACGAAGGCGTACAGGTCGACGAGCTGCTTCTCCAGGAAGAGCAGGTAGGTGACCGGCACGTCGGCGAGGATCGTCCGGCCGTCCACCACCACGTCGGCCCTGGCGCGGGTGTTCGCGACGTCCTGGGTGAGGACCAGGTCGAAGAGGCGGGTCAGCGACGTCGACACCTCGCCGATCACGTCGCCGGCCGACACCTGCACCCGGGTCGACTCCGGCGGGAGCTGCTCGCCCTCCTCGTCCTTCGGCTGGTAGCTGCGGGAGATGCCGGACAGCATGGGCGCCTTCTGGACGTTGCGCTGCGCTTCGGTGAACTCCCGGGCGGTCTGGGCCTTCACGCCCTTGGTGACCGCGATGATCTGGTTGAGCTTCGCCATGCCGATCTTCCCTTCAGCCGGCCCGGGACATTACCAACGACCGTCCGAAGGTGACCAACCGGTTTCGGGGCCGCGTGCCGGCGGCCCGGATCAGTCGCCGTTCAGGTCGATCTGGATGCCCTCGTTGGCGCAGGCCGTCTTCAGGCCGGTCATGTGCGTGCTCATCGGGCCGAGGTAGGCGAGCGCGCCGGCCTCCTCGCCCTCCTTCATCCTCGACACCTCCCACACGATGTCGACCAGACCCGTACCGTGCTCCCGGATCTTCTCGTGGTCGGAGTCGGCGAACTGCTTCCGCAGCTTCTGGTACTCGGCCTCGCTGAGTTCGTCGTCCCCGTCGTCGAGCGCCTTCGCCCCGTCGCCCTCGCCGGCCATCGCCTTGCAGGCGGTGATGCCCGAGTCCTCCCTGACCGCCTGGTAGATGGCGGTTCCGGCGACCACCGCCAGGAGCAGGGCCAGCACCCCGCCCGCGGCGACGAGCGGCACCCGGTACGCCGCGAGCGGCCCGGGAGCGGATCCGCCGGACGGCGCCGGAGCGTCGCCGGGAACGAAGCCGGGCGGCACCGCCGGCCCCGGGGCCTGCTGCGGTACGACGACGTGGTCGGCGGTGGTGGGCTGCTGCGCGCCGGTGGCGGGGTCGGGGTGCTGCGCGCCGGTGGCGGGGTCGGGGTGCTGTGCGGCAGCGGTGGGATCGGGGGCGGGGTACTGCGGCGCGGCGGTGTGGTCGGGGCCGGGCTGCTGGTCGGTCACGGCTTCTCCTCGATGGGACGAACGGCACGATGGTGTCCCTCGCGCACGCTCGGCACGGCCCGTGCGGGCACACCGGCCGCGAGGACCGTCGGGTGTGGATGGTAGCCCTGCGCGCCGGTGACGTCGCAGGCCGTACGGGGGGATCCCACCGCAGCCCGGACCGCGTCCCGCCGGGTCCGGTCCCACCCCCACCCAGCAGCGAATTCGTGGGAGTTGTCCGGTCTCAGGGGGGTCATTTTCAGGGGTCACCGCGCGGCGCCATCTCCGACATGATCGAGCCTCGGGACAACCGCCGGCGTCCTCGGACCTCCGGTCGACCGGAACCACCGCGCGACTCCCAGGAAGGGACTACCGTGTCCACTCGTCGTCAACTACTGCGGCTCGGTGCGGCGTCAGGTCTCCTCGGCGCGACCGGTGGCCTGGTCAGTCTCGCCGGACAGTCCGGCGCGGCCCCGGCCGCGGCGCGCCCCGTCCGGTCGGGGAACCAGACCCTCACCCCGTTCAGCGTCCCGTTGACCGTGCCGCAGACGCTGCGGCCGGTGCTGCGGACCGCCACCACCGACTACTACTCGGTCACCATGCACCGGCGTCGGCTGGAGATCCTGCCGGGCACCCGCACGGAGGTGTACACGTACAACGGTGACCTGCCCGGCCCGACGATCCGCGCCACCTCGGGCCGGCGGGTGGTGGTACGGCAGCGCAACCGGCTGGGCATGCCGACGGCGGTGCACCTGCACGGCGGCGCCACCGCGCCCGGTGACGACGGCTCCGGCACCGCCACGATCCCGCCCGGCGGGGAGCGGATCTACACGTACCCCAACCGGCAGCCGCACGCGACCCTGTGGATGCACGACCACACTCACCACATGGAGGCCGAGCACCTCTACCGGGGCCTGTCCAGCCTCTACCTGCTCACCGACCGCACCGAGGCGGCACTGCCGCTGCCCCAGGGCCAGTTCGACGTCCCGCTGGTGTTGCGCGACGCGCACCTGGACGCCGACGCCCAACTGGTCTGGACCATGGACGACGCGGACAACCGGACCACCATCCTGGTCAACGGCCGGCCCTGGCCGCGCTTCCAGGTGCAGGCCCGCCGCTACCGCTTCCGCCTGGTCAACTCCAGCAACCTGCGGTTCTTCCTGCTCCAGCTCGCCGACGCCAGCGAGATCACGGTGATCGGTTCCGACGGCGGCCTGCTGGAGGCGCCGGTCAACGCGCCGTACGTGCTGCTCTCGCCGGGCGAACGGCTGGAGGTGGTGGTCGACTTCTCCCGCTACCAACCGGGCACCTCGGTGGTGCTGCACAACCTGATGGGGCCGGGTCCGTTCGAGCAGGTCGGCTCGGTGATGCGCTTCGACGTCGTACCGGCGCGGGGGCGGGACCGCAGCTCGGTGCCGCAGAAGCTGCGTACCCTGCCGCCGTTGCCGACGCCGACCGTGCGGCGCACCATCGAGCTGCGGATGGACGAGCCGGGCACCGGACACCGGGCGTACATCGACGGTAAGGTCTTCGACCCGGCCCGGATCGACACCACCGTCGCCTGGGGCAGCACCGAGGAGTGGACGGTGACGAACGGCAACGTCTTCATGCCGCACAACTTCCACATGCACCTGGTGCAGTTCCGGGTGCTCGGCCGGGGCGACGGGCCGGCCGACCCCACCGAGTCCGGCCTGAAGGACACCGTGGTCGTCTGGCCCGGTCAGCCCGTCCGCCTCCAGGCGACCTTCGACACCTGGCGCGGCGTGTACCCGTACCACTGCCACATGGTCGACCACAGCGCGATGGGCATGATGGCCCAGCTCCGGATCGTCTGACCCGGGCCCGGCACCGACGGCCCCACTCCCCCGGGTTCCGGGGCGGGCCCACCGGCTCCCACCGGTGGGCCCGTCCCCGCGTCCGGCGGGCTCAGCGGAAGGCGGAGTGACCGGTCAGCACCTGGCCGATGACGAGCTGGTGCACCTCGGAGGTGCCCTCGTAGGTGAGCACCGATTCCAGGTTCGCCGCGTGCCGCATGACCGGGTAGTCGAGCGTGATCCCGGCCGCGCCGAGGACGGCCCGGCACTCGCGGGCGATGGCGATCGCCTCCCGCACGCTGTTCAGCTTGCCGAGGCTGATCTGCCGGTGGTCGAGCGCGCCGGCGTCCTTCAGCGACCCGATGTGCAGCGCCAGCAGCAACCCCTTGCCCAGTTCCAGGCCCATGTCGGCGAGCTTGAGCTGGGTCGCCTGGTACGCGGCGAGCGGCCGGTCGAAGATCTGCCGGGTGCGGGCGTAGTCGATCGTCGTCCGGAGGCAGTCGTGGGCCGCCCCGAGCGCCCCGAAGACGATGCCGAAGCGGGCCTCGTTGAGGCAGGAGAGCGGCCCGGAGAGGCCGGCGGCCTCCGGCAGCATCGCGTCGGCGGGCAACCGGACGCCGTCGAGGACGAGTTCCGAGGTCACCGAGGCGCGCAGGGAGAGCTTGCGGGTGATCTCCGGGGCGGTGAAGCCGGGGGTCCCGGCGGGGACGAGGAAGCCCCGGATCCCCTCGTCGGTACGGGCCCAGACCACCGCGACGTCCGCGATCGACCCGTTGGTGATCCACATCTTGGTGCCGTCGAGCACCCAGTCGCCGCCGTCGCGGCGGGCCCGGGTCCGCATGCCGGCCGGGTCGGAGCCGAAGTCCGGCTCGGTCAGGCCGAAGCAGCCGATCGCCTCGCCGGCCGCCATCCGGGGCAGCCACCGCTGCTTCTGCTCCTCGGAGCCGAACCGCCAGATCGCGTACATGGCCAGCGATCCCTGCACCGACACCAGGGACCGCAGTCCCGAGTCGCCCGCCTCCAGCTCGAAGCAGGCCAGCCCGTACGCGACGGCGGAGGTGCCGGCACAGCCGTAGCCCTCGAGGTGCATGCCGAGCACACCGAGCTGCCCGAGTTCGCGGGCCAGGTCGCGAACCGGCAGGTGACCCTCCTCGTACCAGGCGGCGATGTGCGGGCGGATCCGCCGGTCGACGAAGCCGCGCACGGCGGCCTGGAGTTCCCGGGTGTCGTCGTCGACGAGCGCGTCGATGCCGAAGTACTCGGGCGCGGACGCGGGGACAGGCAGGGTCACGGTGCGGTTCCTTCCGGGGCTTGCAGGTGGGCGATCACGCCGCGCGCCACGGCGACGGCCATCGCGTCCAACGCGTCGTGGGTCATCGCCGCCATGTGCGGCGTGGCGAGGACCCGTGGATGGTGCAGCAGCGGATCGTCGGGCTCCGGTGGCTCCGGGGCGAAGACGTCGACCGCGTAGCCCCGCAGCTGCCCGGCGTCGAGCGCGGCGAGCACCGCCGCGCGGTCCACGACCCCGGCCCGTGCCGTGTTCACCAGGAGGGCTCCCGGCCGCATCCGGGCGAGCGCGGCGGCACCGAGGAGTCCGGTCGTCTGCGCGGTCTGCGGCACGTGCAGGCTGACCACGTCGGCCTCGCGCAGCAGCTCGTCCAGCCCGACGAGGCGGACGCCCTCCGGTGGCGCGGCCACCGCGACGTCGTACCCGAGCACGGTCATGCCGAGTCCGCGCGCGCGGGCCGCGACGGCCCGGCCGATCGCGCCGAGTCCCACCAGTCCGAGGGTGCGGTTGGCCAGCATGGTCCCGGTCAGCCCGGCGGCGACGACCGCGGACGGCAGCGAGCGGCCGGCCGGGAACGCGCCGCCCGCCAACGACGCCACCGCCTGCGGCACCTGCCGGGCGAGGGTGAGGGCGGCCAGGATGACGAACTCGGCCACGGATTCGGCGTTGGCGCCCGGGGTACCGACCACCGGGATGCCCAGCCGGGCGGCGGCGGCCAGGTCGATGCCGTCCAGCCCGGCGCCGTGCCGGCCGACGACCCGCAGCCGCCGGGCGGATTCGAGCATGCCGGCGGTGACCGGGGACGAGCGCACCACGAGGGCGTCGGCGGTGGCGAGCGGACCGGCGGCCAGCGCCACCGGGTCGGTGACGTGGGCGACGTGCACGTCACCCACGGCGTGCAGCAGCTCCAGGCCGGCCGGTGCGATCGGCTCGGTGAGCAGGATCCTGGGGGTCATGGTCGTCCTCACCAGCCGGTGTAGCAGGTCACCGGTACGGAGTAGAAGTCCCGCGCGTAGCCGCCCTGCTCCCGGGGACCGTGGTTGGAGGCGCCGGTGCCACCGAAGGGGAGGTGCAGCTCGGTGCCGGCGGTGGGCAGGTTGACCGTCACGATCCCGGCCCGGGCGTCCCGCTTGAACCGTTCCGCCGCCGACAGGGACGTGGTCACGATCCCGGCGGAGAGCCCGTACGGGGTGTCGGCGGCCACGTCGATCGCCTCGTCGAGGTCGTCGACCCGGATCACGCAGGACACCGGGCCGAAGATCTCCTCCCGGGCGAGTCGCATGTCGTTGCGGGCGTCGGCGAAGAGGGTGGGCCGCATGAACTGCCCCTCGTCGGTACGGTGCGTCCCGCCGGCCACCACGGTCGCGCCCTCGTCGCGGCCGATCCGGACGTAGTCGAGGTTCTGGGCCAGCTGGTCGGGGCTGACCACCGGGCCGAGGTCGCTGTGCGGGTCGAGCGGGTCGCCGACCCGCAGCGCGTCGGCCGCCACGGCCAGCGCCTCGACGAACCGGTCGTGGACGCCCGCCTGCACGATCAGCCGGCTCGACGCCGTGCACCGCTGGCCGCTGCTGAAGAAGCTGCCGTCCAGGGCGCAGCGCACCGCGACCTCCAGATCGGCGTCGTCGAGCACGACGAGCGGGTTCTTGCCCCCCATCTCCAGCTGGAACCGCTTGTTGCCGTGGGCGATGCACTGCCGGGCGACGTGGGTGCCGGTGCCGGTGCCGCCGGTGAAGGAGATGCCGTCGACCCCGGACGAGGTGAGCAGCTCCTCGCCGACCTCGCGGCCCGATCCCATGACGAGGTTGAAGACGCCGGGCGGCGCACCGGAGCCGGCGATGATCCGGGCGAGTTCCCCGGCCGAGGCGGTGACCAGCTCGGCGGGCTTGAGCACGACCGTGTTGCCGTACGCGAGCGCGGGCGCGACCTTCCACGCCGGGATCGCGAGCGGGTAGTTCCACGGCGTGATGACCCCGACCACGCCGAGCGGCCGACGCCGGACCTCGGCGTGCACGTTCTCCCGGGTGGACGCGTACACCTCACCCTGGGGTTGGAGCAGCTGGTGGGCGTAGTAGCGGAAGGTCTGCCCGGCCCGGGTGACCTCACCGCGCGCCTCGGCGAGCAGCTTGCCCTCCTCCCGGGCGAGCAGGACGGCGAGGTCCTCCACCCGGTTCAGGATGGTGGTCCCGATCCGGTCGAGGACCGCCATCCGTTCCGCGACGGGCCGGCGGGCCCAGCCGGGCTGGGCGGCGCGGGCGGCGGCGACGGCCGTCCGGGCGGTGTCCCGGTCGGCGCGGGCGTACTCGCTGACGACCTCGCCGGGGCGGGCGGGGTTGTGGTTGGGCCGGCGTTCACCGTCGACCCACTCGCCGCCGACGAGGTTGCGGTGGTACGGCACGGTCGTCGTCATGGTCATCGACCACCGACGGCGGAGGCGACCGGCTGGTCCTGCGGATCGACGTTCTCCGGGAAGTGGCAGGCCACCTGGTGACCGGTGCCGGTGGTGGTCAGCCCCGGGGTCTGCGTCGCGCAGAGGTCCTGCGCCTTCCAGCACCGGGTACGGAAGCGGCACCCGCTGGGCGGGTTCAGCGGGCTCGGCACGTCCCCGGTGAGGATGAGGCGTTTCCGCTCGGTCTCCACCAGCGGGTCGGGGATCGGCACCGCCGAGAGCAGGGCCCGGGTGTACGGGTGCTGCGGCCGGCGGTACATGTCCTCGCACTCGCCCACCTCGACGACGGTGCCGAGGTACATCACGGCGATACGGTCACAGAGGTGCCGTACCACGGCCAGGTCGTGCGCGATGAACATCATGGTCAGCCCCAGCTCCTCCTGGAGCTGTTCGAGCAGGTTGACGATCTGCGCCTGGACGGAGACGTCCAGGGCGGACACCGGCTCGTCGGCGACGACGAACTCCGGGTTGCTGACCAGCGCGCGGGCGATACCGACCCGCTGGCGCTGCCCGCCGGAGAACTCGTGCGGGTAGCGGTCGTGCCACTGGTCGCTGAGCCCGACCAGCTGCATGGTGTCCAGCGCCTTGGCCCGGCGACCGGCGGCGGAGAGGTCCGAGTGCACCAGCAGCGGCTCCTCGATGAGTTCGCCGATGGTCATGCGCGGGTTCAGCGAGGCGTACGGGTCCTGGAAGATCATCTGCATCCGTCGGCGCATCGCCCGCATCCGGCCCCGACCCAGGGTGGTCAACTCGGTGCCGTCGAAGGTCACCGTGCCGCTGCTGGGCTTGAGCAGCTGGAGGAGGGCCCGGCCGGTGGTGGACTTGCCGCAGCCGGACTCCCCCACCACGCCGATGATCTCGCCGCGTCGGATGTCCAGGTCCACGCCGGACACGGCGCGCAGCCGGGCCGGGAACAGCGAGCCGCGCTTCGGCACCTTGAAGTCGACCGCCAGGTCGCGTACGCGCACCAGTGGCTGGTCCGCTCCGGTCGCGGGGGCTTCGGACATCAGCTCTCCTCCGTCGATTGGTTCGCGAACCGGTCGCGGGTGGACAGCCAGCCACCGTCGGTCGCCGGTCGCATGCCCCAGCAGCGGGTCAGCTGGCCCCGGTCCGGGCTCTCCCAGGTCAGGGTGAGCTGGGGTGCGTCGTCCTGGCAGGTTTCGCGGGCGTGCACGCAGCGCGGGGCGAACCGGCAGCCGGACGGCATCTCCGACAGCTCCGGCGGTCGGCCGGCGATCGGGCGCAGCTTGCCCCCGCGCACCAGGTCCAGCCGGGGCACCGACCCCAGCAGGCCCCAGGTGTAGGGCATCTGCGGACGGTGGAACAGGTCGACCGTCTCGGCACGCTCGACGATCTGGCCCGCGTACATCACGTTGACCCGTTCCGCCATGCCGGCGACCACGCCGAGGTCGTGGGTGATGAACAGGACCGCGGTCCGGGTCTGGAGCGCCAGGTCCCGCAGCAGCTCCAGGATCTGGGCCTGGATGGTGACGTCGAGCGCGGTGGTGATCTCGTCGGCGAGGATCAGCCGGGGGTTGCAGGAGAGCGCCATCGCGATCATCACGCGTTGCCGCATGCCGCCGGAGAGCTGGTGCGGGTAGGCCCCGAGCCGGGTCTCCGCGGCCGGGATGCGCACCATCTCCAGCAGCTCGATCGCCCGCGCCCGCGCGCCCCGGCGGTTCAGTCCCAGGTGCAGCCGCAGGGACTCGGTGAGCTGCCGTCCCACGGTCAGCACCGGGTTCAGCGAGGTCATCGGATCCTGGAAGATCATCGAGATCCCCTTGCCCCGCACGGCCCGCAGCTCGCGGGGGCGCAGGCGCAGCAGGTCCTGTCCCTCGAAGATCACCTGCCCGCCGGTCACCTGTCCGGCCGGCGGCACGATCAGGCCCATGATGGACTGCGCGGTGGCCGACTTGCCGCAGCCGGACTCGCCCACCAACGCCACCATCTCGCCGGCGTCCACAGTGAAGGAAACACCGTCGACCGCCGTCACCGACCCCCGCGCCGCGCGGAATTCGGTACGCAGGTCTCGCACCTCCAACAAGGCCATCGAACCCCCTGGTGTTTAGACTCCTGAACGCCGCCATTCGTCAACCGGGAGTGTTGCACAGACGATGTTCGTCGTCTAGGCTCCCGGCAGCGACGAATTACGTCACTATGAGTTGGAGCGAGATGGCATCGAAGAGCTCGATCGAAAAGGATCGCAGCATCATCCGGGAACTCGTCCAGGACCCGAGGCAGACAAACGTCGCGTTGGCGGCGAAGGTCGGCCTCTCCGAAGGGTCGGTGCGACGACGGGTGGAACGCCTCGTCACCGAGGGGCAGTTGCAGTTCGCCGCGATCCCCAGCGCCGCCTTCATGGGCCGGCCGGTGCACACACTCTTCGAGATCCAGAGCGCTCCCGGGGCCACCGAGCGGCTCATCGACAAGCTCGCGGGCATGCCGGAGATCGCGTACGTCTACCACGTGACCGGCCAGTTCGACATCATCGCGGTCGGCTACTTCGCCTCCAGCAACGCCATGCGCCGGTTCTGGACCGAGCGACTGGGCCACCTCGACGGGGTGATGGAGAGCCGCTCGGTGATGGTGCTGCGGGTCGCCAAACGCGCCCACGAGTGGGCGCGCGACATCGCCGTCACCGGTGACGAGGAGTCCGCCTGGGATGTGGACTCGGATCCTGGCGTGCCCGGTTCGGAAACCTGACCAGACCGGAGAAACAAGCCATGCTGCGCATCACGCTGATCCGCCTGTTATCGGTTATTCCGGTCCTACTCGGGATCTCGGTGATCTCGTTCCTGGTGATCCGCATGATCCCCGGCGACGTGATCAGCTCGATCATGGGCCAGGACTTCGGCGACCCCGCGATCGAGGCGGAGATGCGCCGCTACTTCGGGCTCGACATGCCCGTGTACGAGCAGTTCCTGAGGTGGTTGGGTGCCCTGCTCCAGGGTGACCTCGGCACCTCGATGCGCACCGGTCAGCCGGTGCTGGAAGAGATCATGCAGCGCTTCCCGTCCACGCTGCTGCTGGCGGTGTCGGCGCTGCTGGTCTCGATCCTGATCTCCATCCCGCTCGGCGTGCTCAGCGCCACCAAGCGCAACGGCCTGCTCGACGCGAGCACCCGGGTCGCCTCGCTGATCGGGTTGTCGCTGCCCAACTTCTGGCTGGGCATCCTGCTGGTCTACGTCTTCTCGGTTTCGCTGGGCTGGCTGCCGTCGCAGGGCGCGGGCGAGGGTGAGGGCTTCTGGGGCAGCCTGAAGTACCTCATCCTCCCCTCGGTGACCCTCGGCGCCAGCCTGGCGGCGATCAGCATGCGGATGACCCGGTCCAGCATGCTGGAGGTGCTCAACCAGGACTACGTCCGCACCGCCCGGGCCAAGGGGCTCGGCGAGCGTGCGGTGATGGTCCGGCACGCGCTGCGCAACTCGCTGATCCCGGTGGTGACCGTGCTCGGCATCCAGGCGGGGGCCCTGCTCGGTGGCACCGTCATCGTGGAGCAGGTCTTCGCGTGGCCGGGACTGGGCACGATGGTCATCCGGGGCATCAGTCAGCGCGACTACCCGGTCGTCCAGGGCACCCTGCTCTTCCTGGCCTTCTTCTACGTCGTGGTCAATCTCCTCGTGGACCTCATCTACACCTACCTGGATCCGAGGTTGCGCAGTGGTCACTGAAGTCGTCCCCGGCCCCCGGCCGCAGGCACCCCCCATCAAGACCGGACGCCGCGGCGGCCAGCTGCTGCGGCTCATCATGCGGGACAAGGTCGGCCTGGTCGGGCTGGTCATCGTGGTGCTGATGACCGCCGCCGCGGCGCTCGCCCCGCTGATCGCGCCCTACGACCCGACCGCCATGTCCAACCAGCGGCTCGCGCCGCCCGGCGGCGACTTCCTGCTCGGCGCCGACGAGGCCGGGCGCGACCTGCTCAGCCGGGCCCTCTACGGGGCACGCACCTCGCTGACGGTGAGCCTGATCGTGGTCACCTGCGCCGGGGCGATCGGCGTCCTGCTGGGGCTGCTCGCCGGCTTCTACCGGGGCGTACTCGACGCGATCATCACCCCGGCGACCGACATCATGTTCTCCTTCCCCACCCTGCTGCTGGCCCTCGCGGTGGTGGCCGCCCGCGGGCCCGGCACGGAGAACCTCATCCTGGCCCTGGTCATCGTCTTCATCCCCAGCTTCGCCCGGATCGTGCGCGGCACCGCCATGTCGGTCCGCCGGGAGCCGTACGTGGAGTCCGGCCAGGCGGTCGGGTTGAGCAACACCCGGCTCATCCTGAAGTACATCCTGCCCAACTCCATCGCCCCGATCGCGGTGCAGTTCACCACGAGCCTGGCCTACGCCATCCTGATCGAGGCGTCCCTGGGCTACCTCGGTCTCGGGGTGCAGCCACCCCAGCCGTCCTGGGGATCGATGCTCTCCAGCGGCAAGTCCTTCATGGAGATGTCGCTCTGGCCGTCGGTCGTGCCCGGCGTCTGCATCATGATCGCCGTCCTCGGTTTCAACCTGCTGGGCGACACCCTCCGCGACGTCCTGGACCCGCGACTGCGCGGCCGGTCGAGTCGCTGACCCGCAAGGAGCACGCGCGTGGAATCCATCGACGACCACCTGGTTCGCCACCTCACCGGCTGGTCGGCGGGCCGACCCCTGCCCGAGGAAACCTCCCCGGACGTCGACGTCGACCCCGGACTGCTGCTGGACCACCTCGACGCCCAGATCCAGAGCCGGCACCTCGACCTCGCGCTGCGGTGGTTGCAGTCCCGGCAGGAGGGCTTCTACACGATCGGCTCCAGCGGCCACGAGAGCAACGCCGCGGTCGCGTTGGCGCTCCGTCCGACCGATCCGGCGCTGCTGCACTACCGGTCCGGTGGCTTCTACGCCGCGCGGGCCGGTCAGGTGCCCGGATCCACCCCGATCACGGACGTGCTGCACTCGGCGGCCGCGTCCCGGCACGACCCGATCTCCGGCGGACGGCACAAGGTCTTCGGCCACCGGGGCCTGAACATCATCCCGCAGACCTCGACGATCGCCTCGCACCTGCCCCGGGCGATGGGCATGGCGTTCGCGCTCGACCGGGGCACCACCGACACCGGCTACCCGGCCGACGCCGTGGTGGTGTGCAGCTTCGGGGACGCGTCGGCCAACCACTCCACGGCGGCCGGTGCGCTCAACGCCGTCGGGTACAGCGCCCACCAGGGCATCCCGATGCCGCTGCTCTTCGTCTGCGAGGACAACGGCATCGGGATCAGCACCCGCTCCCCGCACGGCTGGGTCCGGCGGATGCTGTCGGCCCTGCCCGGCATCGACTACGTGCACGCCGACGGCACCGATCCCGCCCGCCTGCTGACCGTCGCGGCCGAGGTGGCGCACCAGGTGCGGACCGGACGACGACCCGCCGTACTGCACCTGGGCACCGTGCGGTTCATGGGGCACGCCGGCTCGGACGCGGAACTGGCCTACCGTACCCAGGCGGAGATCGTCGCCGACTACGCCCGCGACCCGATCCTGGCCACGGCGGCGCTGCTCGCCCGACGCGGGATCCTGAGCCCCGCCGAGAGCCTCGCCCGCTACGAGCACGCCCGCAAGCTGGTGATGGACCAGGCCGAGTCGATGCTGGGCCGGGTCGACCGGCTGGCCGACCCGGCGGCGGTGACCGCCCCGCTGACCACCCGCCGGGTGCAGCAGGTCAGCCGGGCCGCACAGCGGGTCGGCACCGGTCGGGAGCGGGTGTTCGGCGGACGGCTCCCCGAAGCCCGCGGCCCGCTCACCCTGGCCCAGGCGGTCAACGCCGCGCTGCACGACGCGCTGCTCACCTGGCCGCAGGCGCAGGTCTTCGGTGAGGACGTGGCCCGCAAGGGCGGCGTCTACGGCGCCACCCGGGGACTGCGGAAGGCGTTCGGCGCCAGCCGGGTCTTCGACACGCTCCTCGACGAGCAGACCATCCTCGGGGTGGCGCTCGGCGGCGCCCTGGCCGGCACCCTGCCGATCCCGGAGATCCAGTACCTCGCCTACCTGCACAACGCCGAGGACCAGCTGCGCGGCGAGGCCGCGTCGCTGCGCTTCTTCTCCAACGGGCAGTACGCCAACGGCATGGTGGTCCGGATCGCCGGCCTGGCCTACCAGAAGGGGTTCGGCGGGCACTTCCACAACGACAACTCGGTGGCGGTGCTCCGCGACATCCCCGGCCTGGCCCTGGCGGTCGCCTCGCACCCGGCCACCGCGCCGGCCCTGCTCCGCCAGTGTCTCGCCCTGGCCGAGCAGGAGGGTCGGGTGTGCGTCTTCCTCGAACCGATCGCCCTCTACCACCGGCGGGACCTGCACACCGACGGCGACGGCGGCTGGCTGGCCCGCTACCCCGAGCCGGCGCGGTGGGCCGCGACCGAGAACCCGCTGGGCGAGGTCCGGACGGTCCGCGAGGGCACCGACCTGGCGATGGTCACCTTCGGCAACGGCGTCCCGATGAGCCTGCGGGTGGCCGGCGAGCTGGCCCGGGACGGGGTCGGCGCCCGGGTCGTCGACCTCCAGTGGCTCGCGCCGCTGCCGACGGTGAGCATGCGTGCCGCGCTCGACGGCGTCTCGCGGGTCCTCGTCGTCGACGAGACCCGCACCAGCGGCGGCGTCTCCGAGGCGGTGGTGGCCGCCCTGGTCGACGCCGGCTTCACCGGCCGGATCGCCCGGGTGAACAGCGTCGACAGCTACGTGCCGCTCGGTCCCGCCGCCGACCAGGTCCTGCTGCGTGAGGACGACGTGCGGGCGGCGGCCCGCGCCCTGCTCGACTGAACCAACACCCCGCCGGACGGCCGCAGGGGACCCTTCCCACCGCTTCTCGGGTGGGAAGGGTCCCCTGGTTCGTCGGCATCCCCACCGGCGCTGGCATCTCCACCGGCGCTGGCATCGGCGGCGGCACCGGCTTCGCGGAACGGGTCGGGACGGCACGACGGCGGCGGCCCACCCGGTGATCGGGTGGGCCGCCGCCGGCCGGGACCGGGAGTCAGTACCCCAGGTCCGGCTGTCGCTTCGTGCCGGCCAGTTCCGCGCCGGCCAGGTAGCGGTCGAGGTTGGCGCAGAAGTCGGCGTAGAGCCGTTGCAGGTTGCCGGAGCCCCGGAACGACGTGTGCGGGGTGACCGTCGTGTTCGGCAGGCTCCACAGCCGGTGGTCCGCCGGTAGCGGCTCCTCCTCGAACACGTCGAGCACGGCACCGGCGATCCGGCCCTGACGCATCGCGTCGACCAGCGCGTCCTCGACGACCAGCGCGCCCCGACCGACGTTGACCAGGACCGCCGTCTCCTTCATGGCCGCGAACCGCTCGGCGTCGAAGAAGTACCGGTTCTCCGTGGTCAGCGGCATGGCCAGCACCACCGAGTCGGCCTCGGGGAGCACCGCGAGATGGTCGGCGTACGCCACCACCCGGTCGAACCCCTCGGCGGGGGCGCCGGTGCGGTTGACCCCGATCACGGTGGCCCCCAGGGCCCGGGCCCGCCAGGCCACCTCACGGCCGATGCCACCGGTGCCGAAGACCACCATGGTGCTGCCGATGACGTCCCGGGCGACGATCCGGACCCACTCCCGGCGCTCCTGCGCCGCATGGTGCGCGGGGAACGCCCGGAAGTGCAGCAGCACCGCCCCGACGACGTACTCGGCGATCGGCACGTTGTAGGAGTTGGGCGAGCGGGTGTAGACCAGCCCCTCGGCGAGACGCCGCTGCATGGTCTCGCCGGTCACCCAGTCGAAGCCGGCGGCGGTGATCTGGACCCAGCGCAGCCCGTCGCACTTGGCCAGCAGCTCGTCGAAGGTGTCCTCGTTCATCGCGCTGCGCAGGATCACCTCGGCGTCCAGCCACTCCTGGCGGACCGGTTCGTCGTCCGGGACCGGGGTGAACCGGCAGTGCGGGTAGCGCTCGCGCAGCTGGGGCAGCAGGTCGGCCAGGTTCGGGGTGAGCAGGACGTGCGGCCCCCGGCCGTCGGAGGTCATGATGTCTCCTGCGCACGCTTCCGGTTGTTGTACGTCACCCCGCCCTTGGCCCAGTTGTCGTACGACACCTCGTAGAGCAGGACGTGGGTGTTCTCGCGCGGCGAGCCGTACTTGACCAGTACGTCGGTCAGCTCGGCGATGATCGCTTCCTTGGTTTCCTGGTCACGCTTGCCGATCTCGGCACGGATGATTGCCATGGTCCTCAGTTCCCCTTCGGTGCGGTGGCCCCGGCGAAGTCGGGGTTGCGGGAGTACTCGGCCTTGACGGCCAGGTAGGCGAAGGCGTGCGAGACACCGGTGCGCAGCACCCCGTCGAAGACCTCGCGGGCGGAGTCGACGTCGCCGTTGTAGTAGTGCCAGTTGCCCAGGCCGTAGCCCTGGGTGACGGTCTTCAGGCTGTTGCCGTCGCACATCGCCCAGAGCTGCTCCGGGGTGATGTCACCGGTGTAGAGGCGCATCCGGCCCTCGTATCCCACCAGGTGGTCGTCCTCGACGAGGGCGATCTCGCGGAACCGGTCGAGCACCTGCTCGGCCTCGGCCGGCCGGTCGAGACGGCGCAGCGCCATGTACTGCCAGTCCTGCGACGCCACCAGGCCCTCCTGGTGCCGGGCCGACCGCTCGGCCTCCCGGAAGCTGGGCAGGCAGCCCTCCAGGTCGCCGGCGAGGTACTGGGCGACGCCGAGGTGGTACCAGACGGAGCAGTGCAGCGTGGTGTTGTACCGCTCCAGCGCCTGCGGGTCCGCGGCGGCCTCGGTCTCGCTGAGGTGCTGCGGTCGTACCTGCTCGGGCCGGCCGAGGATCAGGCTGACGACGTCCTTCTCCACCTCGGGCTGGTACATCTCGTACTCGTCCTCGACCCCGGCCAGCCCGTCGGCCGCGGTGCGCAGGTCCTCGATCGCGCCGGTGTAGTCGCCGGTCGAGATCCGGCGGTGGCCCCGGAACCGCAGCAGCCGGGGGCTGCCCGGTTCCAGTTCGAGCGCCTCGGTGAGCAGGGCCACCGACTCGTCGTGCTTGTTCAGGTAGCCCTTGAGCCGGGCGGCGATGACGTAGCGGTGGGTCAGCGGTACGGACGTCATGGGGTTGCCTTTCGTGCCGGGGGTGGTGGCGGGGGCGCCCGCGGGATTGGCGCCCCCGCCACGGCTCCTCATCGGTCGAGCCAGATGTTCCGGTAGAAGCGGTACGTCGGGGTCGCGTCGCCCCGGTAGCCCATGACGTCCTTCTGCACGACGTCGAAGTCCGCGTTGAGGAAGGTCATGGCCACCGGACCACGCTCGGCGAGGATCTTCTCGGCCTGCTGGTAGAGCCCGGCGCGCTTCTCCTTGTCCAGCTCCGAGCGGGCCTGCACGATCAGGTTCTCGTACTCCGGGTCGGTCCAGTTGCCGTAGTTCAGCCCGCCGCCCTTGAGGAAGCTGGCCGAGAACCGCTCGTCCGGGTCGTAGGTCAGGCCGAAGCCGGACTGGTACATGTCGAAGTCGGCGGACTTCGTCTTCGAGTCGGCGATGGTGGACTCGACGGACTCGATGGTCACCTTGATGCCGATCTTGGCCAGTTGCTGCTGCTCCACCTCGGCCGAGCGCACCTGGAACGCCGACGTGGCGATCACCATGAGCTTGGCCTCGAAGCCGTTCGGGTAGCCCGCCTCGGCCAGCAGCGCCTTGGCCTTCTCGACGTCGGCCTTGGCGTAGATCGGCTCGGTCACCGCGCCGTACCGGTCGGGCGGCAGGTAACCGGCGTTGAGCGGGGTGCCGAACCCGGAGTTGGCCACGTTGAGGATCTCCTGGCGGTCGAGCGCCAGGTAGATGGCCTGCCGGACCTTCACGTTGTCGTACGGCGCCTTCGAGGTGTTGAGTCGCACGTGCAGGGAGAGCGAGCCCGAGCCGCCGTACCACTTGAGTTTCTCGTCGCGCTTGAGCGCGTCGATGAACTCGGGCGCCGGACGCCAGAGGAAGTCGACCGTGCCGCTGCGGATCGCCGCGGCGCGGGCGTTGTCGTCCGGGTTGAAGGTGAAGTCCATCCCGTCGAGGTAGGGAACGCCCTGCTCCCAGTACTTGTCGTGCTTGTCGAGCTTGATCGCCTGACCGGTGACCCGGGAAGCGATCTTGAACGGGCCGCTACCGCCGTCGACGCTGCCGTTGAGCCCACCGGCCGCCTCGGCCACCGTCCTGTCCACGACCGACGAGGCGGCGGTGGAGAGCAGGGTCAGGATGGCCGCGTTCGGCTTGGCCAGCTTCATCTCGACGGTCCGCTCGTCAGGCGCCTCGACCGAGGTGATGCCCTCGTAGCTGCGGGCCCGGGGCGCCCGGGTCGCCGGGTCCTTGATCCGTTCGATCGAGTACTTCACGTCCGCTGCGGTGATCTTCCGCCCGCTGTGGAAGTAGGCGTTGTCGCGGAGCTTGAAGGTCAGGCCCGTCCCGTCCGCGCTCTGCTCCCACGACTCGGCGATCGCCGGCTTGATCTCGCCCCGGTACGACTGCACCAGCGACTCGTAGATCTGCTCGTTGATGACGAAGGCCGAGGTCTCCGACATCCGGTGCGGGTCGAGCTCGTTGGCGTCCAGCCGGATCATGATCCGGAGCCGTCCCCCGGGCTTCGGGGTGCCCGCCTGCGTCTCGTCCTCCAGGCGAACGTTGCTGGTCAGGCCGTCGTTGGAGCTGTCACCGTCGGTGGACGGAGGCTCACCACCTCCGGAGCAACCGGCCGCGAGCGCCGCGACGACGCCCACCGCCAGCGCTCTGGTCAAAAATCGGGTTCGCATGGGTCTCCTTGGCTGGTGTCACGAATCAGCGCTTACGGGTCAGGCCGGCTTCCACGTCTCCCCGTAGACCCGGAGCCAGTTGCCGCCGAGGATCTTGGTCACGTCCTCCGGCGAGAAGCCGCCGGTGAGAAGCGCCTCGGTGAAGTTGGGGAAGTCGGCGGCGTCGTCCATGCCGATCGCCCGACGCTCGTTCCAGCCGAAGTCACCGAGGAGGTTCTGCTGCTCCTTGGAGTTCGACCGGGCGATGGCCTTCAACTGGGCGATCCGCATCGGCTCGGTCCACGTCTCGTCGTAGTCGGTGGCGATCGCGACGTGGTCGATACCCGCCACCTCCACCACGCGGCTGACGTGCTCGACGAAGCGGGCCAGATCCGGACGCCGGGACGGGTCCTCCGGGTAGTAGAGGAACCCGGACAAGGTGGTGATACCCATGACGCCGCCCTGCTCCGCGAGGGTGCGCAGGTATCCGTCGGACTTGGCCCGGATGTGCGGCGACATCGCGTCGCAGAAGGAATGGGTGACGACGACCGGCTTGGCGGACGTCTCCATGGCGTCCAGGCCGGTGCGCTCGCCACAGTGCGAGACGTCGACCAGGATGCCCAACTCGTCCATCGCCTGGACGAAGCGGCGCCCCCGATGGGTCAGACCGGAGTCGGTCTCCTCGCCGCAGCCGGCACCGAGCAGGTTCTGCCGCTGGTAGGTCAGCTGAAGGATGCGGACACCGAGGTCGTAGAAGGTGCCCAGCAGGTCGAGGTCGACACCGATCATCTCGGTGTCCTGCGGGCCGAGGATGACGGCTTCCTTGCCCTCGGCCTTGGCCCGCTCGATGTCGGCGACCGTCAGTGCCAGCAGCACCTGGTCGGAGTGCGCGTCGATCCACCGACGGCACTTGTTCACCTCCCGCAGGGCGGTGACCGTGTCCGCGTACGGCCTGGTGACGGTGTGGTTGACAGCGGTGACACCCCCACGCCGGATCCGGTCGAGGTGGGCGTCGCTGAGCTCGATGACCGTGCTTCCGTCCACCACGGTGGCAGCGGCGTGCAGCTCGGTCGGCGAGTGGACGGGACGTTCCGGGGCGGCAGTGTTCACGTCATCTCCAGGATCATCGGAAGATGCTGGGACTCTACGAGAACTGCCACTTACTGTCCATAGATCCTCGGAAACTCGTCGCCTAGACACTCCTCAGCGACGAATTTCGTCAATATGGCGTAGTCATATCCGCTGTCGTCCGGCACCCAGGCACGAATGCGGCAACGACCAGGAAGCCGGACGAAACCCACCGAAGCCCCAGAAGGGACGCAGGCCGGCGGCCGACGCCTGGACATAGACGTCCACCGATCATTGACGGTAAGGTGGGTTTACTGAACCGCTTCAGCAGGCGTGAGCAGCGGCTCGACCTCACGTTGCCGCGCCGGGCGCGGGGCCGCCGGCCGCCCCACCCCCGTCCCCTTCCCCGACCGAGGAGAAGATTCATGACAACGCGATCCCTGCGGGCCGTAGCGGCGGTCGCCGTCGCCGTGGCGGCCGGACTGCTACCGGTCGTGGTCGCCCCGACCCCGGACACCGCTGCGGCGTTCGCGCCGACGACCAGGGCGACCGTCCTCGCCTACCTGCGGTCCGTCACCGGCTCGAACGTCGTCTCGGGCCAGCACAACAAGGAACCCGCCAGCCAGCCCGGCCAGTACACCCGGCAGGTCCACGACGTGACCGGGCAGTACCCGGGCCTGTGGGGCGGCGACATGATGTTCCGTGCCGACGACGTCGGCAACCGCCAGCGCGTCATCGACCAGGCGAAGACCGAGTGGGCCAACGGTTCCCTGGTCACCCTCACCTGGCACGCCTGCTCGCCCACCGTCGGCCGGACCTGCGAGTTCGAGGGCGGCGTCAAGACGCGCGTCACCGACGCGCAGTTCCAGCAGATCGTCACCGGTGGCACCGCGCTCAACCAGACCTGGCGCAACCGGATGGCCGAGGTCGTGCCGTACCTGCGACAGCTCAGGGACGCGGGCGTGCCGGTGCTGTGGCGGCCCTTCCACGAGATGAACGAGAGCTGGAACTGGTGGGGAGCGCGCCCCGGCGCCAACGGAGGAGCCAAGCTCTACCAGCAGATGCGCGACTACTTCGACAGCCAGGGACTCGACAACCTGGTGTGGGTGTGGAACGTGCAGGACAACCCGGCCGGCGGCTGGGCCGGCTACCACCCCGGCGACAGCTACGTCGACGTGGTGTCGCTGGACGTCTGGTACAAGAGCCACCCCTCGGTCGGCGACTACCAGCAGATCCAGTCGATCGCGGGCGGAAAGCCCATCGCACTCGCCGAGCTGGGCAAGATGCCCACCGGTTCCCTGTTGGACAGCCAGCCCCGCTGGGCCTACTTCATGATCTGGTCCGAGCACCTGCGGGGCAACAACACCGACACCGAGATCCGCAACGCGTACTACCACCCGCGCGTGCTCAACCAGGGCGAGGTCAACCTCGGCGGCGGCAGCACTCCCCCGCCCACCGGCAAGATCCGCGGCATCGCCAGCGGCAGGTGCGTCGACGTGGCCGCCGCCAACAGCGCCAACGGCACCGCCGTCCAGCTCTGGACCTGCGATCCCGACGGCACCGCGCAGGCCTGGACCCGGGCCGGCGACGGCACCGTCCGTGCCCTCGGCAAGTGCCTCGACGTCGACGGCGGCGGCAACGCCGACGGTACGAGGGTCCAGCTCTGGGACTGCATCACCGGCAACCCCCACCAGCAGTGGCGCTACGACGCGGACGCGCAGACGCTGACCAATCCCGCCACCGGCAGGTGCCTCGACGCCACCGGTCAGGGCACCGCCGACGGCACCCGCCTCCAGATCTGGACCTGCAACGGCCAGGGCAACCAGCGGTGGAGCGTGCCCGGGTAGTCGTGCCCGTGAGCGGTCGACGCCCACCCGGCGGCGCGGTGCGGGCCGGGTGGACGTCGGCGCGTGCCGGGCGACGCCTCGCGAACCTGTGTCGGAGCGCAGGCCGCGCGTCGGCGGCAATGGGGACCACGGGAGACGCCCCGTCCGGCTACCCGAACGCCGCCAGCGCCTCGCTGGTGAGCCTGACCATCTCGGCGACGAGCCCGAGAGCCGCGAGCAGCCAGGGCACCCAGGAGGGCGGCGGGGATGGTTTCCGGCGGATGGTGGTCTTCCTCGGCATGGTGGATCTCCTCCCGACGTGCGGAAGCCGCCCGAGCCCGGCCCGGCTGGACGGCTTCGTAGCAGGTCGTTCGGAAGATCCGGTGCGCGATTGTCGAGGCGGTGGGGCATGCGGGACTGTCCCGACACGGAGAAGCCGCCCGCCCTGGTCGGGTGGGCGGCTCCCAGTGCCGGATGTCAGCTCACGGCGCGGTCGCCCCCGCGAGACCACCAGCGAACGTCAGCACCGTCAGCGCGATCATCGGCAGCACGAACACGTACCCCAGAACCAACCCCGCGACGGCCATGCCCCTGCCGGATTTCGTGCCGTTGTTGGTGCTCGCCATCCCGAGATGCCCGAAGATGACGGCGAGGATGCACGGGATACCGAACAGGCACCAGCCACCGAGCACACCGAGGATTCCGAGAACGAGTGAGGCGGTGGCCCAACCGGAGGCGGGCGCCTGGGTGGCGACGATGACCTGCGGCCCGTACATGACGGGCGGGTGCGGCGGCCCGTACCCAGCGGGCTGGTAGGGGCTGACCGGGGCGGCCGAGATGGGCTGCTGATACGGCTGCTGCTGGTAGGGGTCCTGGTGCGGGGCAGGGTAGGACAAGGTGATGTCTCTCTGGTTGGGGGTTGGTGTCCGCTGATGGTGGCCGTTCGGGTGGTGCGGGTGTACCGAGCTGTCGGTTTGACGACTGCGGGTCTGTCCGGTCGTATGTCGACAATGGACCGTTTAGCGCTGACGGGCACGAATCGCGGCCTCGGAGGATCTACCACCGAAGGCCTACCCGACACGATGGCGACCTCGTCTTCTGGCTCAACACCCACGCTGACACACCGCTGGCCGCATCCACTCTCGTCGAGGTGGGAACGTCCCGGAGTGTCGCGCCGGCTAATGCAATGGGCCCTCCGCCGACTACTCACCGGCCGCACCGTGACGACATCGCGCCAGGCGGGCGTATTTGTTAGCTAACCGAGAGGTCGCCTCATGTCGGCTGAAGCGGCCGTGACCTGCAACTTAGCGGATCTTATACCCTATCCGTTTGGGTTGTGGCGGGTAGGGCTTGAGCCCGCGGCCGAGGGGTCTTGAATGGCTTTCAGCGCGATCACCAAGACCTCACGAGGTCCCTGGCTGTCAGCGTGATCCACTACAGGTCACTCCACTCACTCAGTCATTCACGGCTTCGCACCATATCCCGCACCAGGGATGACCTACGGGTCCAGGCGCACGAAGCCGCCACCCTCCTGTTCGTAGATGCAGGCGACGTTCACGCTGTGTAACAGGTCAACCAGATCGGAGCCCGGGTGGGACGGAAGCAGGACAGCCCTAGACTTGTGCTCGAAGTAACGCCCGTAGTCCAGCAACTGGCCGAGAGCCAGGCGTACATGGTGACGAGCCGCGGAGCTCTTTGCCTCGACCAGCTCAGCCCGACCTCCGTCGAAGAGATCTATGTAGAGAGCCCTGCCGAGGTCGGGCAGTCTTATCTCTTTGCGCGTCGCGGTGCCGCCTTCCGCAGTTACGGCGCCCACGTATCGCTCCACGAGGTCAGCCTCACGCCGCTCAGCGGTCGTCGGTTCACGCTTGGGCTCTACCTGGAAAGTCTCGGCAAGGTGAGCCTCCATCGGAACATCCCGCACTGCCGGCTTGCCCGCGCTCGTCGCACCGAACTCGGGCGCCTCGGCATTGACCGGTAGGAGCCGGAACACGATGACCTTCCGTAGGTCCCCCAGCCGGTCCCTCGCCTCTTCCGCGTACCAGGGGTGCTCCGGGTCCACCCGGAACTCACCGAGATAGCGCACGACCGAACGCTTGACCTGGTCGAAGAATCGAAGCCGAAGGCCACGGTCAAGGTGGTCCCTCACTGCTGCGTTGCCACGCACGAAGGTCTGATCGCCGACCTGGCCCTCACCCGTGTAGTGGAACGCCCCGTCAGGCCGCCACCCATCAAAGTCGTACCCGAAACGAGCACCAGCCGGGGATGAGAAGAGAAGTACGTCTGCGCTCTTGGCTGGCCGCGTTATGCCGCCCTGCCAGGATCCGCCCACACGCTGATGCAGCTGCCGCCGAATGACCACGTCGCCTATCTGAATGTCCCACGCCACCGCTAGAACGATAGAGCAAGCCAGCGAGGATAGAAGCCGCAATTACCGCAATAAGCTCAA
Source organism: Micromonospora sp. NPDC023956 (assembly GCF_040639195.1). Lineage (NCBI taxonomy): Bacteria > Bacillati > Actinomycetota > Actinomycetes > Micromonosporales > Micromonosporaceae > Micromonospora > Micromonospora sp. NPDC023956. Next base: position 5,907 of record NZ_JBEZZN010000004.1, on the reverse strand, counting down.
TCACCCCTCCCGTATAACCCTTAACCATGCCCATCCGCCAATGTCAACTCGTTACATTGAGGGTTTGCTCAGCTACCCTGGGTAGCTAGCGGCGCAACCGGCGATCTTCAGGGGGCGGCTATGGCTAGATACTGGCCCGTGCTCAAGGCGCGTGAAGGCGAGTTCAAAGCGCTAGGGCGACTACGAGACCACGAGGTCAGCCGCATACACCCCCTGTTTGAGGTCTGCCCCTCGGATGACGGTCCAACCAAATCCGGCCTCAAGTTCGTTCGTAAGGTTCGAGAGGCCGCACCAGCCGGCCTCACCCTGGGAGTGGACACCACGCACGTCAGAGTCAACAATGACGGTCGACCGTTGATCAGGGAGATCGCCGACGACCTGGCACAGTGGGGAATCCCTATCGCGCCAGTCATCCGTCTACACGACCCTGACGAACAGCTGTCCGCGTGCGGTGAGGCGGCACGTCTCCACAACGGCACAGCCATCATCCGTCTCGGCAGCCCGACCGCAGACCCCGACCCTGTCGCCGATGCCCCTCGGATATCCAGAGCTATGTCTATCACCAAGATGAGCCCTGATCGGTGCCACCTGGTGGTGGACATGGGCGAAGTTTCATCCGACAGAGACGTCAGTCGAGCAGAGCAGGTCATTCGGAACGTGCTTGACTCGCTAGACAACCAAGGGTGGGCATCCATCGTGGTCGCATCAGGCGCCATGCCGCCCACCATTACGAGCCTCCCGCGCAACGAAGCGACACCTCTAACGAGGTGGGATTGGAAGCTCTGGAGACGCTTAGCCGACCGCGGCCCAGATTTTGGTGACTACGCCATCGCACATCCAGCCATGCCACCCAGCGGGGTCCGTGGCCCCCTGCCCAGTCTCAGATACGCCGCCAGCGACAACTGGTGGATCTATCGTTGGGCTCGCTACGAGACCGGCGGTAATGACAGCTTTTACGATTTGTGTCAAGCCCTGACCTCATCCGACCATTGGCCGGCCGAGGGATCAAATTTCTCTTGGGGCGACAGTGAGCTCGCCCGCTGCGCCAGACGTCAGCCTGGGCCTGGAGGCGCTACACAGTGGCGAGCTTGGGGAACATCCCATCATTTCGCGCATGTCATGGGTGAGCTGGCCAGTTGTCCCGCGTCCTAAGCACACGCCGCACCTCCGCCTGCAATTCCCCCAACTCTAGGGTTTCGGCGAGGCGTTCCCAGACGAACCATCTCGGCGCCCTAGACAAGCCGCGGTGATTGCCTCGCTCACGTAGGAGCGCCATCGCTTCGTCCCGCCAGAGCAACTGGGCCACCGAGAAAGGGTTCGGACTTGGATTTCGGCTACCGCGGCGGACACTCCGGAGCCGGACCGCGCGCTTACCAGGAAGAGCGAGCCACACCCCCCACCAAGAGGGGATCATCTCGGAAGCTCGGTCCAAGTACCGCTCCGTAGTCACTAACGAGGCTCGATCTAACACCCGGCTATACAACTCGGCCTGAACCTCTAGCCGGGTTAGCTTATCCTGGTCGCTCTTAATCTCGAAACCCGAGATCCGCCCATTAATAACCGCCACATCTACTCGGGTACGACCAGCACAGAGACCCAATTCGTGCCGGATCTGAGTGTCAGGCTGCGAATCGTACTTTGTGGCGAGACGAGCCGTTAGCGCCTGACGGATATCGCTATCGCGCATCGTGCCCCCACTCGGATCATCCGCTGCCCCAACCGCCCGCCAATACTTCCATACGCGGTTCTCCGCTTCTAGCGCAACGTCTCCGGTGTTCCTCCGACGGCGCCTGAAGGCAGACGGGCTGCGCCGTCACCGAGAGCCACTGGCCGCGCCTATCGTTTGATCCCCACGTGTCGGCGGCTCGGTCCTCTACCGACATGGCCGGTTCCCCGGCTTCGAGGATGGCGCAAGGTTCGCGCCGAGCCCACCGCCAGGCGCTACGCGATAGCGCGCAGGCTGGGAGCAGCGCGGCGGTGCCGGTAGGGGGGACAGGCCCGGATCGATGCCGGGGCGAGCGGCTTGCACTCGTGCGGCCGGGCCCTTGTCGGTGTAGTCGTGCGGCCCTGCCTCCGGTGCTCGATAGCCTTCCGCGGGCCTCCACAAAGGCGGGATGGTCTCGCTGAGGTAGTGCCGCTCCTTATAATGAAGGGGTCGATGCCCGCGTAGACCTTCACCCTGAGCGACCCGCTAGGTAGCTCCTCGATCTCGCCGCGCTGGCGCTTCCCGCGCCCGTTCGCTGTCCCCTGGGTACAGGCCGTAGCTCGCTCGCACCACGATTAACGCCAGGGAAATCGTAGATCTAGTGTTTTACCTGGTGGGGCGGGCGGGGCTCGAACCCGCGACCGAGGGATTATGAGTCCCCTGCTCTAACCCGCTGAGCTACCGCCCCCTGCCGGCGCCGGGATACTAACCCGGCCGCCCGGAAACCGGCCACCACCATGCAGGGCGACGGCACCGATCTTCCGGCACGATGGGCAACGCGAGGATAACAGCCTGCATCGACCAGGGCTGACCCCTCCACCCCCACTCCCCGCGCGCTTCCGGCCCTCCCGGCTCGCCCACCGTGGGTCGCTCCGCCGCGAATCCGGCGGGTACGACACGCCAGGGACCGGTCGACGCGGAAGGCGGGAGGCAGGGGCGCGGGGAAGACGACGAGGGGCCGGGCGGGTCAGGGGCGCAGTGCCCGGAGCAGGGCACCGGCAGCGCGCCAGCCGCTGGCCAGGGCGCCCTGGATGGAGGGGCTGTCCCGGTGGTCCCCGGCGACGTAGAGGCCGTCGCCGAGGGTGACCGGCTTGCGCAGCCGCCCCTGCGGCGGAGAAGCGGCCGGCAGGGCGTGCGGGACCGCGACCGTGGTCAGGTGCTCCCAGTCGTCGGTCGGGTGACCGTAGAGGCGGGCCAACTCCCGGCGCACGACGGGCTCGGGCGGGGCGCTCGGCAGCGGCGCGGCGACGGCCCGGGGCAGCGCGCCCATCCCCTCGGCGGGCAGCCCGATCCGACCCCGGGCGAAGGACCGCGACACCATGGCCAGTATCCGGCTGCTGGTCGTCAACTCCCGGTCGACGAGGACACCGGAGAGGAACGGTCGCACCAGTTCCTCGATGATCGCGTCGGAGAGGCCGGCCTGGCGCAGTGCGGTCTCGCTGGTCGTCTCGGTGGCGTCGAGCAGCCGGCGCGGCGGCAGGGTGGCGCAGCCGGCGGCGAGCAGGGCGAGGCGGAGCCGGTCGGTGAGGGAGCCGACGCCGGCCAGGGCGGTGCCGGGGGCACCGGCCGGTTCGCGCAGCGGGTGGACCAGCCGGACCAGGTCGTCGCCCCGGCGCACCAGGACACCGGAGGTGAAGTAACCGAGCTTCAGGGTGGCCAGGTCGAGGAGGGTGCCGAGCCGGGGGTACGCGGTGTTCAGCACCTGCAAGCCCCGGTCGAGCAGGTAACCGTCGACCCGGTCGGTGGCGACCCGGCCGCCGAGCCGGTCGCCGGCTTCGAGCAGTCGCCAGGGCACTCCGGCGCGGTGCAGGCGACGGGTGGCGGCGAGCCCGGCCAGGCCCCCGCCGACGATGACGACGTCCGGTTCGGCCGACATCGGCCATCCTCCCCTCGGTGTCGGCGGTGCGCGACGGTCGGGGAGACGACGACGCCCGCCTGGCGATGCCGGCGGGCGTTGGTGGAAAAGCTCCCCCGTTTGGACTCGAACCAAAAACCTGCCGGTTAACAGCCGGCTGCTCTGCCAATTGAGCTACGGGGGATCGCGTTTCCCGGGACCGGATCTCTCCGGCACCGTGCGACGGGGACAAGAGTACAGGACTCCCCCGGGTGTTGGTCCAGTGGGTTACCACCGAACTTCGAACCGCAAGAAGGTGGGACAAATTGCCATCCAGCCCCAGGGAGGTATGAGCAGCGAGCAGGATGGGTAGTTAGCTGCGGACAGAGGACGCAGGCGCGACACGATCGTTCCCGACCGGGCCTTGCCCGGCACGGGACGGTAGCGCGTCAGGTACGAAAGGAGCCGCCATGCGCGGAAAGATCATGTTCCTTGGCGGGCTGGCTGCGGGATTCGTCCTGGGCGCCCGTGCCGGCCGGGAGAAGTACGAGGAGCTGGTCGTCCGGGGCCGGAAGGTGCTGGACCACCCGACCGTGCAGGAGGCGGCCGGGGTCGCACAGGCTCAGGCGAACCGGCTCTACAGCGAGGGCAAGGACAAGCTCAGCCACTCCAAGCTGGGCGAGAAGCTCGGCACTGGCAGTGGGGACGGCAAGCACGAGCTGACCGCCGCCGACGACGCCTTCGCCGGCACGCCGGCCACGGTCGGGGCGAAGACCAGCGGCACCACCGGCACCGGTTCGGCGGGCGGCAGCTCGACCGGCACCGGCACCAGCGCGACCAGCAGCACCAACCGGAGCAAGTCCTCCGGCAGCGGAACCAACGGCAGCACGTTCTGATCAGCGTTGCCTTCGACGGGCCGGCCGCCTCGCGCGGCCGGCCCGTCGGGCGTCGTACAACCCCCGGAACCGCCCGGTTCCGTCAGTCGCGGTTGGTGCTGAAGGCGGCGTCGAAGGCCGCCGCGGGGGCGTCGAAGGCGAGCCGGCGGACGAACCGGAGCGCCTCGGGGGCACCGAGGAGCCGGTCCATCCCGGCGTCCTCCCACTCGATCGAGATCGGGCCGTCGTAGCCGATCGCGTTCAAGGCCCGGAAGCAGTCCTCCCAGGGCACGTCACCGTGCCCGGTGGAGACGAAGTCCCAGCCCCGGCGCAGGTCGGCCCAGGGCAGGTGGGAGGAGAGCCGCCCCCGCCGGCCGTCGCCGGTACGCACCTTCGCGTCCTTGCAGTCGACGTGGTAGATCCGGTCGGCGAACTCGAGGATGAAGTTGACCGGGTCCAGGTCCTGCCAGACGAAGTGGGACGGGTCCCAGTTCAGCCCGAAGGCGGGACGGTTGCCGATCGCCTCCAGGGTCCGCCTGGTGGTCCAGTAGTCGTAGGCGATCTCGCTGGGGTGGACCTCGTGGGCGAACCGCACGCCCACCTCGTCGAAGACGTCGAGGATCGGGTTCCACCGGTCGGCGAAGTCCTGGTAACCGCGCTCGATCATGGCCGGCGGCACCGGCGGGAACATCGCCAGGGTGTGCCAGATCGACGAGCCGGTGAAGCCGACCACGGTCCGTACGCCGAGTCTCGCCGCCGCGCGGGCGGTGTCCTTGATCTCCTCGGCGGCCCGCTGGCGCACCCCCTCGGGCTCGCCGTCCCCCCAGATCCGCGCGGGCAGGATGTCCTGGTGCCGTTCGTCGATCGGGTGGTCGCAGACCGCCTGGCCGACCAGGTGGTTGGAGATGGCGAAGACCTGGAGGTTGTGCTTGGCCAGCGTCTCGCGCTTGCGGTCGACGTACGAGTCGTCGGCCAGTGCCCGGTCGACCTCGAAGTGGTCACCCCAGCAGGCGATCTCCAGTCCGTCGTAGCCCCACTCGGAGGCGAGCCGGCAGACCTCGTCGAACGGAAGATCGGCCCACTGGCCGGTGAAGAGTGTGATCGGTCGCGCCATTGTCCTTCTCCCCTGTGGTGGTCAGGGATTCCGTGGGCGGGACCGGGGCGAGGGTGACCGGCCCGGAACGAGGGGCCGCGCCGGAGGGAGGGGCCGGTGGGTGCCGCCCGCCGGATCGCCGACGGATCGCACCTGGCACCCAGCGGGTTGCGCCTCCCGCCGGGCCACCGGCCGCCTGTCACGGCTGCCGTCACCCACTCTAGGACCGCCGTGTCCGGTCCGGAAGGGCCGGCGGGCGGCAACGCGCCCGAAGCGGGGGTGGGCGCGGCGGGCACGTCGGGCGCCGGGGTCCCCGGTCACCGGGTGGTGACCGGGGACCCCGGCTCACACGTCAGCGGAGCGCGCCCGACCTACGGCAGCGTCCACTTCTGGTTCGCAC